>NZ_CP063779.1:2719154-3418308 GCF_021596945.1 Mongoliitalea daihaiensis
CTAATGGAGACGGCGAGGGTGTCCATTAAGCTAAAGGTTCTAGATTGGTTAGAAGTGATTCGCCAGTTAATTATAGCATGCGCCAAACCTTTGATCCATTCTTCCCTTATTGATTTAGGAGCGACTAGGCAAGGACCAAACACATTTTTGGATTCAATCCAGCCTTCCTCTTTCAGTTTGGCTATTGTAGCATCTGCCATCTCCGGCTCCAACTGATTGGTGCTAACAGAAAAAAGTCTCCTCAAATCAATTGCAATGTCAAATACGAAGAGGCCTGTTGCCCTTTCAGCAGGATTCAGCCATTTTCTTCCTAGGCTTCTATCTGTATTTCCTTCGGTTTTCAAAACGATATCGATTTCTTCGTCAGTTAGAATATTCCCTTTATCATCCCGAATAATCACGGCATTATTCGAGCGTTCACTTCTGTCAAACGAGCCAGCTTCTCCTCCGTTGGAGTCTAATCCAGCTAATAATGGGTGTAATGCCCTCATGGCAGAAATGGACAGAGGACTTCTTCTTTTTAGCGTTCTTTCTCCACCACCTTTTGAAGCTTTCATCCAGCCTCCAAATAGTTGATCGGCATATGTAGGGTCACATGTTCCATAAACCTCTCCTTCTTTAAGTTTCTTCTGTTTGTCTACCTCAAACAGAAAGGTCGTAGGCGACGGGATTTGGTCAATCGCCTCGCAAAGGGCGTCAATCAATGAACGCTTTACCTGTTGTCCACTGGAAAAAGGAATTCTCTTGTTAAACTGAACATCATAGTAGTACTTTTGCCCATTGGCCACATTGAAAACGGTGTGCTCAGCTCTCTTTAAAGTTCTTATATAAATAGTATTCATTTTTTGATTGTTTATGGTTATGATTTCTTTTGTTGGTAAGCGTAATCAAATTTTAAAAGCGTTAAAAAGTAGCCAAATTCCTCGTTGGTCATCAGGTGTACTTCGTCTTTTAGCGTTTTTAGTGTTTCTAAATCTTCCTCTTCCAGATCAGGGATCATAAGTGTCAATGACTCTATAAATCCCCTTTTGGATTTGGATGTAAACATTTCCTTTTCTACCAGTGTGACTCTTGACATGCCTTTTCCGGTATTTCTATACCGCAAAATGACCTCAGCCAATTTGGGGGTATAGTCTGTGATTTCTTCTTTGTTTCGTGTTAACATAGCGACTAACCAGGTTTTGTATGCGTGATAATTTATTGTGTCTTCTTCTTTTTTGAAGGTTAAATTTTTTTCCTCAGTCATGTATTTTTTTAAACTGTCAGGACGTAAAGCCCGCAAACCAATACTACCTAATTCACAAGCTCGCTTGATATGCATCCCAAAAAGGCTTTCAAATTCCTTTTTATTGATTTTAAATTCTCCAAACAGTTTCTGATAAACTTCCTTGATATTTCCTCCTGACTTAAGTTGAAATGGGATAAATCCTATCGTTTTATTAGTCTGCCCGAACCCATACACATAGCCCATCATTTCACGATCAGGGAATTGGGTAGATAGGCTAAAGAATAGTTGACTCCAATTTACTGTGGCAACTTCTGCCAGATTAGTATCAACTTTAAAAATTTTCTGATTGGTAAGTTCCGAAAAATCAAAGTCCTCTCGGTACTCTTCAGGATTGAGAGAATAGGTCAACCACTGCCCATTCCAAGTGTTAATCTGATTCCCACGAAGCTTTTCTAAAGTAGGGTCGTTCAAATACTTTCGGTAAACCTTCCAGCCTTCAAAGGTGTGTAAGGTGATTTCAGAATTGTCAAAAAGTATCGTAAAGCCACCAGCAACCGTAATTCCCAGCCCACTGCCGATCCACGAAAGATAAACTTCATCTTCATCCACAGGAATGATTACATCACTGACCAAGCCAGAAGTGCTGGCATACTCCTTAGCCTCAGAAGCTGGATATCCCAAAGCAAAACTGGCATCGGGAATTTCATTTCCAGCCTTTTCAAACAAGTTTACCAGTTTTTCAATCCTTTCATCTACCGAAAGTAAATGTGGTTTTTGCCCACTTTTCATTTGCACAAAAGGAGAATTGGTCACCCATTGCATGTATTTGGAATGATTATAAAATAATTCCCAGTATTCTAGCTCAAAAAACTCTTTTGGGGAAAGTTCTTTAGCATACTTCTCGTTGTATGCATTTAGAAATGTTTTACCGATAACTGCTGTGATCATAATATTTGGTTATTTACATCAAAGTTGTTTTCTCTGATTTTCTTTACATCTAAGCCAATTTCAAAATCATATGCTTTATCAGGTATGATAAAGGGCTTATTTCCTTTTTGTACTTGGTTCATTCCTCTCACCGCAAAATACCTTACTGGAATCTCTAGCTCTAGTCTCTTTTCAAAATCAGTATTTTCATACATCTCCAAATCTCCTTCACAAATACAGGATACACTGTCTATTTCGAGTAATTCAAATAGAATGGACTTGCTTCTGTGAGTAAGTTTGTCAATGGTAATTCTGCCATCAGATTTGAATACAGCATGTTCTTCTATATCCATAAAATCAATCTCTGGAAATACATAGTCAATTTTACCTTGCAAATCCCTTTCCTTTAAAACCTGGCTATCCTCTAAAACTTCATAGGATCTTTTAAGCACTTCCAAATCATAAGGCAAGGCATCGTTTTTATTTTCTGGAGGTGCGATTATATAGATGGGTTTGGTTTTCCCTATAGTGTCCTTGGTTCTTTTTCTGTTTACTCTACCAAAGCGCTGTATCATAGCATCGATAGGTGCTGTCTCAGTTACCATAAGGTCAAAACTGATATCCAGACTTACTTCTACGATCTGAGTAGATACGACAATACATGCCTTGGTAGAAGTATTGAATTCACCGTTTGGATTTCCGTCCTCATCCAAGCCTAGTAGTTGTTTCTCCTTAAAATTTCTATCGCCTCTTTTAAAGCGACTGTGGAGCAAAAGGATTGGGATTTCGGGATACATTACTTTTAATTGGTCATAGGCTTCCTGCGCTCTTGCGACACGGTTAAAGACTACCAAATTTTTTTTATCTTCTTCAATGGCTTGGCTGATTTTTGGCAAACTCTCTTCAAATGAATTGATTTTGTATAAGGTATGTCTATCAAATTCATCCAACTCTTCGAGGGTCAGTTTCTCTAACAAAATATCCTCACCCAATTCTTCTACTATTTTCTGATATAGTTTTGTAGGCATGGTGGCCGTACCTATATGAATGGAGCAGTCAAGCTCCTTAAGGATCTGAACCAATTTCAATACGATTGCTTGGGATATCCCAGTGTAGGTATGGATTTCATCTAAAATGAAATCACAGCCTTTTAAATCTAACAGCATGGCTTCATAACCTTTCATTCCAAAGGCAATGGCTGCTAGTTGATGGGGAGTTAGAATTTTAATTGCTGAACCGAAAAGTGGTTGTAAGACACTTTCCTCTTCTTTACCATTTTGTCTGACGACCATGGAAGCAGAATGGAGAACTCGTATATCCAAGTCAGGATTGTCCATTTTTAGGTCCATGTACACCCGTTTAAACATGGCGTTGATAGAAGCCTGAAACGGAAGAGTATAAAAAACCCGTCCCTGGGTTCTTTTGAAAAGATAGTCTGTTTTGCCTGCACCTGTACTGGCCACAACCAAGGTATGTTTCTTTGATGAAGCCGTTTCTTTAAAGGAAAGCGGATAAAGTGGATGTGAACGGTTATAGAATGAAAGATTTGGTGTCTTAAAAGCCTTGCTAAGCTTTTGCTCTGTATCATTAATCAAAGCCGAAGCAAAGTGATCTGATCCCATTAGCAAGCCTCTCCACTTTGAATACCCTCTGGTTTTCGTTTGCTTTTTGCAATAAGATATAGCGTATGAAAGGTTGTGGCGAGCTTCTTTCTCACCAAATGGAGCACACTGTATTCCAATCTCTTGTATTAGTCTAAACGCTTCTGGAGCCCATTGCTCCCAATTACCAACATGAAAGTCAATATAGTCATATCCGTTTTCCAAGTCCAGCAACCCTTTGTCTCCAGCATCATTTTTGGCTGATTTATGATGGGCGATAACCATATCCAATAAAGCCGAATATTCTGATTCTGGAAACACGGATAAGAAAAGAAGAGAACTTATTTCATGTCTGAATACTTTGCTATTTTGTCCGTTTCCTTTAACTCTTCTTTGAAACTCAGGGTGAGCCTTTCCCAAATCATGTAGGATTGCACCATTGAATGCTACTAATTCATCCATCTTTAGATAGTTGGCAAATGCTTTTGCGGCATAGGACACGTGTAAAAGATGATCTTTTAAGGAAGTGTATTCTGGAGCAGATTTGGCAAGAAGATGTTCCATCAGAAGTTGGTTACGGGTTGTCCTACTACTCTAATCCAGCCATACATGGGTTTATTGTTCAGCCTATGATACCCGACTAAAAATGATTTATCATTTTTCCCGAAAACCAACTCGAAACCAGGGAATTTATCTTCATCTCCTTCAAATGCTTCTTTGGTAGTTTTGATGATAGAATCTGGATACATTACATCCTCGTTTCTACAAAGGCAAACATGCTGTTTAGCCGCATTAGATGCATCTTCTTTAGATGTAAAAGCTAGTAATAGGGTCGGGTTTTGTAAAACTCCACGTATCAAGATTGCTTTAGGTCTGTCAAAAAGAAATTCTTTCCCTTTTCTAGTTGAATTCCAGCCTCTCGTTTGAATTACTTCTTGTTGTCCACTTACTTGATCATAAGACAATCTATGACCGATTATTTTATGGATACCTTCATTACCAAGTAATTCTGGAAACAATTTCTTTTCAATTCCCTCCACTATAGATGGAGTTAAAAATTGTTGACTAAATGTTTCACTGTCTCTAACTGCCGTCCAAGGTTTAATGAAACCAAAGGGGCCAGAATATTTTACTACATAGTATGTCATACCTTTTATTTTAAAGAGCCAAATCCAATTCCAGTACTATTCCCAATGCCCACATTCCAAGCGAATTTGAGCTGTTCTTCACTCCCTTCAAGAATCACGGGACAAATACTCGCTCTGCACTTGATGCCATTATAATTGATCATCTTGGTACTTGGTTTTTGATATGTAGAGTCAAAATAGACCTTTACACCATTTGGGTCAAGACCTGCCTTTTCGAGTTTCACTTGTAGGGTTTGAGTCATATAAAGCCCTGATTCAGCATCAGAGAATGTATAATGATGCACTCTATCTTCTAATTTCCTCTTAATGAATATGGGGCTGTTTAAGTAAAATCTTTGGATAGACTCAACTGTTGGTTCAGTCATAATCGATACTTCTTTGACTCTCATTCCAAAATTCAATTCAGGATCATGCTGAATTCCTTTGATAAGTGTTTTAATCAAAGCTGTATCATAAGAACTGATTTGCCAATAGGCACCATTTTTAAAATCAAAACTTTTTTTATCAATTTTACCACCCATTAGCCACGACAGAGAATACAGAGAAATATCATCGTGAACATGGTTTTCTCCAAGCCATTTATGGAATGTGCCAACAAGACTTCTTTGATAATCGAAAGGAACTGATTCAGTATTTTGGCTAAGTTTTATATTTAATCTCATATTTTTAACTTTAATTTTTTTTACTCGGCCTCCTCAGAAGCCCCAAATTCAATAATTTCTTCATTTATTTGGTCATTCTTTTTTGTTAGGTATCGTTTATTGTGATTAGTCAATTTAAATAGACTTTACTCTTAACAGTATTATTGCATCTATTTAATTCAATCATTTTTCTCAATCTTTCACCTCCACACACCCAAAACCCTGACTGCCTAAATGTCCAAAACCGGCATAAAAGCCTATTTCATGAAGTTCTAGCGGTGCAGTTAGTTCAAATTCAAACATATACCCTATAAGGTGAGAGGCCATTTGAGTATGCTGTTTGATACGTATTCCTTTTTTATAGATTTTTCCATTGACCACTAGTTCACAAGCAGGAATCGATTCTGTCAAAAATTTATGTTCAATGGTTAATGCAAATGCAAGAGCCTTATTGCATAGATTTTGAATTAGAATTTCTTTGTAAAGGGCATGTTCAGGCTCTAAGTAGTTCTCACCTCCATCGGCTCTTTTTTGCTTAATTAGCAAAGGAGAAATGCAGCGATAGTTCATTCTTTCTTGAAATACTGGTGGTGTACAGCCTTCTATCCCTACTACTTCAAAATCAACCCTAGAAATTTTATCACCTATGCTAATCTTTTGGTAAATAAATAAGCCCTTGACAAATTCTTCGGCTGCTTTATCTACCAAAAAACTTATAAAAAAATAAGCAAATTCACCCTGATGTTCGATTCGCTGCTCGCTTGTGTATACCTTGCTTTTATCAAACTTTATCTGAGAAAAAGTAAAGAGTTTGAAACTATTCCCCTTGACGGAGTAGCCTGTTTCATGCAAAAATTTCGCGAAATCACTATCTGAATTATTGATGATTTTATAAATGACAGACGATAATTCGTATTGATAGTTAATTGGAATAAATTTTCCTCTACTTATTCTTGATAGATTTATTTTGAACCTCATAACTATTATTTTTGTGTAAGGTAAAAACTGCTTCCATATAAATAAAATTACTGACACAAACTGTCAATATAAAATTCATAAGTCCTGTAAGTTTTAAAAATTAGTTTGTAGTTGCAATACCCTGATCAGGGTATTTTAATGAATCCAAACGATAATTTTGAGAAATCTCAGAACCAACAGCTTCTGAATCTCTAATTTCAGACCTGGCAGGTTTCGAAAACCTGCCAGGTATCGATTTGGTTTCTACCCCTTCAAACTATTAAATCTGCAAAGCCAAAAAGCCAAAAACAGCACCCAAAACGCCACCTACCAGTACTTCAGATACTTGATGTTTTTGAGTATAGACTCTGGACCAAGCGGTAAGGACGGCAAAGATAAGTAAGCCGACTACCCATAGCAGATCTAAATGAAGCAAACTGAAGCAGATATAAAATAGGATGGCTGTATGCAGTGATGCTTTCAAAACATAGTTGATGGCAAAAGAGAGAAGCAACATTCCTGTAAAAACTCCTGTTTGAACACTTACCTCTTGAGGAAAATCTAAATAATAAATAAGCAAATTGATGCAACTAAATAGCCCTAATAAAAAGGGATAAAAGCCTTTTCGCTGTTCCCGTTGAGATACATCAAAGTTGGTGTAACTCCCTTTTTTGACTTTATAAAAATTATGGATGATGATGGGAATGGTAACGACGCCTAAGACCATTCCCAATAAAAGGAGCGCTTGATGCGTGCTTAACTTGTCGAATGCCATCAATCCCACATAGGCAGGTCCTACCAACAGCGGGTGTCCAAGAATTGAAAAAAATCGTGCTAGTTTCTCCATTTTTTTTGATACCTGCAATCCAAATCAATTATCGGTTTCGTATATGTATTTGGCTGGATTTTTTTTTAAATGGTTAGGCATTTTTTGTTAAAGGGGTGGCTCTTGCGGGGTCACCCTTTTATAAATCGGTATGCTTCTTCTGCCATTTTTTCATACCCCAAATCCGAAGGATGAATTCCGTCGCTTGCAAAAAACTCATCAGTGAAGCTTGTTTTCCAATCGTGAAAGTAGAGTTTATGGAGGTTTTTACTTAATCGATAGATTTCTTTGTTCAATATATACCGATGTACTCCTAAGAAAAAGCGTAACAAAGCGGGAATGGCGGGGAAATGATTGACGGGAGCAATGGCAGGAATAAATACCATTTGGGTACTATCAAGCTGTTCAAAGATTTCAATGAATGCTTTCAATTCTTTTCGGAATTTACCGGGAGGGGTGAATTTGAAGCAATCGTTGGCTCCAATCAAAATAATCACCCGATCAAATGATGTGGGGATATCTGGCTTGGCATGCGTGAGTAAGCGGGGCAGTCTTGCTGCTTTGAGTCCATTTTTCCCCAAATTGAGCACTTCAAAATCCCCTTTACTTGCTTCAAAAAGACGTGCGGCAAAGGTTGTTTCGGGGCTACTTGCGCCTACCCCCGCAGCGGTAGATTCCCCTATGACCAATACCCGTTTGGAAGCATGGGAGTTAGACAGTTTCAAATAGGTAGAATGTTGGGGCAGTCGCTGTACTTGCTCCCTTAGACTCTTTCCTTTCCAATAAAGAAATGGAAAAAAGGGAAGGAGCAGCAGCAACTCAAAAGCGTAAATCAGACGATTCATCATGGATGGTTGAATAAAAGAAAAGGAGGGATTACCCTCCTGATTTTTTTGCTTTGTAACCTTCTTTGAGCAGAAGATCCAGGGTTTTATCTCGAAGGTCTCCTTGGAGGAGGATTTCTCCATCCTTGGCAGAACCACCGACCCCGCATTTATTTTTCAAGAGCTTCCCGAGTGTTTGTAAATCCTCCTCAGTTCCAACAAATCCTGTAATCAAAGTGACCTGTTTTCCTGCCCTTGCTTTTTTATCCAACTGAACTTTCAATTGTTGCTTGGCAGGAGGGAGGGTTGCTACCTCCTCGTCTGCTAAAAGGTTGAATTCAAAGTTATCCGAAGTGGAGTAAACTACTCCATCTCGTTTTTTCCAATCGTTGTTCTTTTTTTTACTCATGTTATTTTTTTGCTTTCATCGTCCATACGGGCCTGATTGCGGAGTTTACTACATCTTCTGCAATGCTACCTGTCAAAAGGTGTAGAAAACCTGTTCTCCCTGTAGTGGCCATAGCGATCATATCAGCTTTAATATCGTCGGCATAATCTACGATTCCTTCTTCTTCTGAAGGAGCATTGTAAATTTTCATGGAACTCACTTGTAGATTGAATTCTTTGGTAAACGCTTCCATTTTTTGGGTAGACACCCTGCTGTGTTCAAACATGCTCGGTGTATTTATTTTTACCAAATGCAATGTGGCATCAATTACAGCCAAAGAAGCTTTCAGGCGTTCTACTACGTTGGAAGGAACTTCATTAAAATCAGAAGCGAAAACTATTTGTTGAATTTCGTCTGGTAGGATGGCTGACTTGATCGTTAAGACTGGACAAGCAGCATTCCGGACCACTTTTTCAGTATTGGACCCAATCAATACTTCCTCTATTCCAGAAGAACCTTTGCTTCCCATGACTACAATATCCGCGTCTGCATCTACGATTTCTTTGGCTATCCCTGCAAATGGATTTCCGAAAACCATTTTAGTTTCGAATTGGAATGCTGCATCCTTGTATGTTTCTTCCAACTCTGCCATTTGTTTTTTTCGCTTATCTATGAGCTCAATCATGAATATGTTAGCAGTCTCACTGCTCATGCCTCCTGCTTCTCCAAAAGAGCTGAAACTTGTAGGTGTTGGCAATTCGATCACGTGGAGCAGTTCGAGTTTATTTTTTGTTTTTTCAGCTAACTTGGTTGCGAAATTTAAGGCAAAGCCGGCCTGTGTCGAAAAATCATAAGGAACAAGAATAGTCTTCATATGGGTTTGGTTTATTAACCATGGAAATTACAAAAAATACCGAAAAATAAAGGAATTAACCCCGACTTATTTTATGAAATAGAGCCCTAAACCAAATCCCAATACCCACAAAAGCGTAGAAATAGCCATTTTTTTAAGCATAGGATCAATTTTAGAGGCCTCTTTTTCCCGTTGTACCCCTTTTGCAACGGATAGCATAAGAGGAAAGGCAAGTAAAGCCGCCAATGTACCCCAAGCTTGATACACGAATGCAAAAACGAGTAAAAGCATATTCCCTCCAAGAATCAATAACCAATTGTACTGAACGGCTCGCTTTCTTCCGATTCTGACAGGAATGGATCGTTTTCCAGCCAGCGTATCAGATGGAATGTCTCGGATATTATTGATATTGAGAACTGCTGTACTAAACAACCCTAAAGATATGGCAGGTAACCAAACCCCTGCATTCACTTGTAAATTATGGAGAAAGAAGGTGCCAACTACCCCTAAAAGGCCAAAAAATATAAATACCGAAATATCTCCTAATCCTATGTAGCCATAAGGATTTTTCCCTGAAGTATAGGTGATGGCTGCATAAATCGCAGTAAGGCCAAAACCAATGAATAGCACGATGAGCTTCCAATTTTGGAGAGCTACCAATAGGAGTATGATGCCGGAAATAAAGGATAATATCCCACACAGGATCATGGCTCGCTTCATCTCGGGTAGAGAGATTACTCCGGATTGAACTGCCCGGATAGGTCCTTCTCGCTCCTTACTATCAGCTCCATGAACAGAGTCACCATAATCATTGGCTAAGTTGGATAAGATCTGTAAAAAAGTGGTTGTGAGGGAAGCGAGTACCAATACCTCCCAATGCATGTCTCCAAAGAAATGAGCGACAAAGCTTCCAAGAAAAATGCTGGACAAGGCTAAAGGAAGCGTACGTAATCGAAGGGCATGAAGCCAAGCTTGTTTTTTATTCGTCAGTGCTGTTTCCACAGATAGGGCGTGTAAGACAAGAGGTGCTTGTAAGTAGAGCCAAGTGATATTCACAAAATCAATAGTGAATAGTCGCTTGGCTCTAAGGTATGATTTATTAAATTAATTATCAGGCTTTTATCAAATCCACTATTTGTTGGTCAGTGGGTTTTACGGATGAAGGAAAGAATTTCACCAATTCTCCATTTTCATCGATAAAATATTTACAAAAATTCCACGATGGCTCTTTGTCATTCCAACCATTCATATCCTTATCCGAAAGCCATCTGTACAAAGGATGCTTGTCGGCTCCTTTGACGGATATTTTATCCATCATGGTAAAAGTTACTCCAAACTTGGATGAACAAAATTCCTTGATTTGCTCGTTAGTGCCAGGTTCTTGACCTCCAAAATTGTTGGCCGGGAACCCTATGATCGTTACTTGTTCGCCATACTGCTCGTGCAATTTTTGCAAATCTTCATACTGAGGAGTATATCCGCATTTGGAGGCAACATTCACAAGAAGCAATTTTTGACCTTTAAACTGGGAGAAATCTACTTCATCCCCGTTGATGTCCTTCATTTTAAAATCGTAAATGGATTTTTCCATAAGTAATTGGTCTAGTGTAGTAATTGTTTCTGGATTTTGTTTTTGAACACTGGAAGTGCAAGCAAAAACAATCATAGCTGATAAAAAGAGTAGTTTCTTCATATTACATTCGTTCTGGAACTTGTATACCTAATAACTCCATCCCGCGTTTGATTGTTTGGGCGGTTTGGAAAGAGAGTGCAATTCGGAAAGATTGGATCGCCTTTTCCTGTTCGTTGAAAATAGGAAGGTCTGCATAAAAGTGGTTGTATTCTTTCGCCAAGTCAAAAAGATATTGAGCCAAAATGGCTGGAGAATAGTCTTCTGATGCTTGAATTAATTTTTTTTCAAAATCATGTAGCATGCTGATCAAATCCCGTTCAGAATCCTGTATGCTTGATACATTAGCAAAGGCATCTGATTGATAGGAAACGCCAATCTGCTTAGCTTTACGCAATATAGAAGCTATGCGCGCATGCGAATACTGAATAAAAGGACCTGTATTACCTTGAAATTCGATGGATTCCTGAGGGTTAAACAGCATTCGCTTTTTAGGGTCAACTTTCAGAAGGAAGTATTTTAGTGCGCCCAATCCCAATGTTTCGTACAATTCAGCTGCTTGCTCATCTGAAAATCCATCTATTTTACCCAATTCCTTGGTATGGGATTCTGCAGTATCTATCATTTCCTGAATCAAATCATCTGCATCCACGACCGTGCCTTCACGGGATTTCATCTTTCCGGTAGGTAGATCTACCATTCCATAAGAAAGGTGATAGAGACCTGCGCCATAAGAACGACCCAGTTTTCGCATGATTTTAAAGAGAACATCAAAATGGTAGTCCTGTTCATTGCCAACAACATAGACGGATTTATCAATCTGAAAGTCTTGGTATTTAAGGTCTGCAGTACCCATATCTTGGGTGATATACACAGAAGTGCCATCCGCTCTTAAAACCAATTTCTCATCTAAACCTTCGTCAGTCAAGTCAACCCAAATTGAGCCATTTTCTTTTTTGAAAAAGACACCTTTAGCCAATCCCTCCTCCACAATGTCTTTGCCTAAAAGGTAGGTGTCTGATTCGTAGTAAAACTTATCAAAACTAACCCCCATTCTTTTGTAAGTAGCGTCGAAACCTTCGTACACCCAGCCATTCATCAATTTCCATAACCCCACGACTGCGGCGTCTCCTTGTTCCCACATGCGAAGCATTTCCTGAGCTTCCAGCATCCAGGGAGCATTTTTTTTGGCATCTTCTTCAGAAAACCCATCAGCGATCAATTCAGCGATTTGATTTTTGTAGGTTTTGTCAAAAAGGACATAATACTTTCCTGCCAAATGATCTCCTTTGAGTCCGCTACTGCTTGGGGTCTCTTCATTCCCTAGGTGCTTGTATGCTACCATGGATTTACAGATGTGGATACCGCGGTCGTTGACCAAGTTGGCTTTGATGACTTCATATCCGGTAGCTTTCATGATTTCAGCTACGGAGAAGCCTAGAAAATTATTTCTTAAATGACCTAAATGAAGCGGCTTATTGGTGTTGGGACTACTGTACTCTACCATAACCTTTTTGCCATTGGCAGGTAGCTGTCCGACTGTTGGCTTTGCCAAGAGATTGTTGAAAATATCTAGCCAGGAACGTTGGTTGATAACAAGGTTTAAGAATCCTTTGACAACATTGTAGGCTGTGACTGACTCGCAAGAATTCACCAAATAATCTCCCAGTGCTTTTGCAGTAGCCTCGGGATTAAGTTTGGTTACTTTCAAATAGGGAAATACTACAAAAGTGTAGCTTCCTTCAAATTCCTTACGGGTGGGTTGCAACTGTAAGTCTTCTACAGCTAGTGGATGATCATACAGTTCAGCAAATGCCTGTTGAATGGATGTGAGTATTCCTTGTTCTAAGCTCATATGTTAAAAGTGATCTACAAGTGATTTGGTGGTGGCTTCTAAGATATCAAATGCATTTTCAGCCATTAGGTTTTCAGTGTCCAAAGTTGGGTTAACTTCTACAATTTCCCAACAGCATACACGCTTATCTTTGATGAGTTTAGCATTCAGGTTCAACGCCTCGTCTACGGTCAGCCCATTGGGAACAGGGGTTCCTGTCCCTACTGAGATGGAAGAATCTAAACTATCTACATCAAAGGAAATATAAATTTGATCACAATCTTTCAAGATTTCCAGTGCTTCTTGTGCGATTTGTGATACTCCTTTTTCCCTTACCTCCTCTGTTTTAAAGTTTTTGATGCCATATTTATCAATCAGGTAGTCCTCGGGTTGTTCGGTATCCCTAACGGAGATAAAAACAATGTCTTTTGGGTAGACTTTCGGATAGTCGCCGCCTATAACTTTGATTTTATCCCAAAAAAGGAGCGTGTCTTCAGAAGGTTGATTCACTTGACAATCCAAGTTGTCCGTCTGTATGCACATCGCCAAAGGCATTCCGTGCATGTTTCCCGAGGGCGTGGTAAACGGGGTATGTAAATCGGCATGCGCATCAATCCAAATGACCCCTAACCGCAACTGAGGGTGGGCTGCTTTGATGCCCATGATTGTTCCCGCTGCTGTGGAATGGTCTCCTGCAAGGACAATAGGGAACATTTTCTCCAAACGCAAGGTCTCGATGGTACTGTAGACATTTTTCAAAACGTGGTATACGCCATCGATGTATTTTGCATGGGGGTATTTATTGCCACGAAAGAGAAAATTATTGGCGTCGGCAACATGGACGGGTTCAAATTTTGTAAAAAAATCAGATGTTTTATCCAAACTAGCAATTTTTAAGGCATCTATCCCTAGACTAGCCCCTCGGGTCCCGGCTGCAATTTCCGAGCGTACTTCTACCAATTTTATATTTCTCATTGTTAAAAATTTGGGTTTATTTCAAATTGAACCGCGCAAAAGTAGCTAAAATCCCTCAATTAACCATTTTTTCTATCAATTGAAATGGTTCGCTGAATGGCGATCTGTTCGCTAGCGCTAGGAATTTCTAATGAAAAAACCACCAAAAAAAGGGTGATAAAACTTAAGCGTTTAAGATTGATTGACTTGTTTTTTTAGAAGAAGACATTGCTTAATTTTAGGCAAGTAAACCCTTATCATCCATGTTTAGATCTAAATTACCTCAAGTTGAGACGACAATCTTTACTGTAATGACCAACTTAGCCAATACCTATGAAGCCATCAACCTGGCTCAAGGATTTCCTGGTTTTGATTGTTATCCTTACCTGCAAGATTTGGTAGCTGAATATATGCAAAAAGGATACAATCAGTATGCCCCTATGCATGGGGTAGGGCTGCTAAGGCAACGGATTGAAGAGAAATCCAAGAATCTCTATGGTGTAAATTTTGATATGGAAACCGAAATAACAGTCGTCTCTGGAGCAACCGAGGCTTTGTTTGTAGCAATCACGACGGTAGTGCAGCCTGGAGATGAAGTGATTGTCTTAGAACCAGCCTACGATAGTTATGTGCCAGCCATCCAACTCAGCGGGGGGCTGCCTGTCTATGTGCAGCTACATGCCAAAGATTTTAGTGTAGACTGGCAACAAGTAAAAGATGCCATCAGTGAACGAACCAAGGCAATTATCATCAACAATCCACATAACCCAGGTGGCTATGTATGGAAAAAAGCTGATTTTGAAACCTTGAGTGAATTGATAGGTGAACGAGAGATTTATATTATCAGCGATGAGGTCTACGATCATATATTATTTGATGAACGCAAGCACCTTTCTCCATGCATGTTTGAATCTCTTCAGCAGAAAACCTTTGTCTGTGGCTCCTTGGGTAAAACTTTTCATGTGACAGGTTGGAAAATCGGCTATTGTTTGGCCCCTGTTCAGTTGACCAAAGAGTTCCGGAAAATTCATCAGTATGTAACTTTCAGTACGGCTACCCCATTTCAGTTTGCTTTAGCGGATTTCATGGTGGACCCAACCCGTTATTTACACGTCGGAGAGTTTTATGAATCTAAGCGAAACCTTTTTTTAAAGGGATTACGAGAAACCAAGTTTAAGTTTACACCAGCAGAGGGTAGTTTTTTTCAAACCGTATCTTATGGTCATCTGAGTAAAGAAGCGGACTATGAATTGGCAAAAAAGATGACCGTACAAGCAAAAGTTGCGGCAATCCCTGTTTCATCATTCTATCATGAAAAAAAAGATCACAAACAGTTACGATTTTGCTTTGCAAAAGAAGACGATGTATTGGAAGAAGCAGTCGATCGATTAATTGACTTTTCTAGACACATACGGTAATAAGCAATTCCTTAGCGTCGCCTTATTTGATTGAGCGTGACTTCTGGCGAAGAGGCAATATTGCTTCTATGAAGCGAACGGTCTTGGATTTGAACATCAATTCGGATGGTATCATTTCTAAAAATAGATTCCCAACCGAAAGATTGCATGGCATATTGGATACTTCCTTCAACCGCTTGACCGGTGTTGCTGTTGAGTATTCGCGGAAAACGTCCATTGAACGATGTGAAAAAAGGTGGATCCTGCCAACGGAATTCAGAAAATTGACCATTTCGCTTGATGAAGAACCGAACGAAGATATTATTATGATTTTCGTTTTGTTCTACCCATACAGTGTCTCTGACGATGACATTATTGACCAATGGGTTGATTATCCAATCCAATGGATTGAAGTTGGGGGCCTCAGCAGGTCTATTGCTGAAAAAAATCAAAGCTCCTTGAGGTGTCCTTCGAAAGTTGATAGGATTGAATGGTGGGTCTATCTCCGTTGGATTGAGTCCTAAATCTCCCTCCGCATCTTTAAATCCAATACGGATGATTAAGGAGTCTGCTCCAGCTGTGGGTACAAATTCAACACTTTCAAAATTGATTTCAGGGACCGTTGGGAAATTTTCAGGGGCGTTGACACAACCCACTCCCAAGAGTAATATGGCTACGATAAAAAGATAATTTTTTAGGCTTCGCATGCGCTTGTATCTTTACATTCACGAATAAAACGTAAAATTGCTGAAATTTCCGAGGACAAATTATAAAACGATGAAATATTTCAAAAGTTTTGAAGCTGATTTAATTAATATCACAGAGGAAAATTTTGAGTCCTTAGCTCTTCGGGTATTTTATTTTCAGGCATTGCACAATCCTGTTTACAAAAAATACCTATTTCATCGCAATATTTCAGCACAAACTATTCATACTTTAGAAGAAATCCCCTTTTTACCTATACAGTTTTTTAAAGACAACAAGGTTTATTGCTTAGGAGAAGAGCAGGAGGAAGGGTTCTTTTCCAGTTCAGGGACTACAGGAATGATCACAAGCAAGCATTACTATTGGTCTAAAGCATTTTATTTGCAGCATGCGCGCAGGATCTTCGAAAAGGAATATGGAGCTTTGAATAAGTTTCATGTCTTGGCTTTATTGCCTGCATATTTAGAGCGGGAGGGGAGTTCATTAGTTGCAATGGCAGAAGATTTTATACTTCATTCGGAAAGCAGCTATTCCGGATTTTATCTTTACGACCACGACCGATTGCTCGATCAATTGCAGCTTTTAGCTGGGACTGACAAGCAAGTTTTATTATTGGGAGTGACCTTCGCTTTATTGGATTTGGCAGAAAAATTCGAAAAAATCCCCCAAATGAACAATTTGATTGTGATGGAAACGGGGGGAATGAAAGGGAGAAGAAAAGAAATGATCCGCGAGGAAGTTCATGATATTCTCAAAGACGCGTATAAAGTGAAGCAGATTCATTCGGAGTATGGAATGACGGAATTGCTTTCTCAAGCCTATTCCAAAGGAGAGGGAAAATATACCTTGCCTCCAAGCATGCGGATTTTGTTGCGCGACATCAATGACCCATTATCGTACACCACCCGTAGCACAGGGGGAATAAATGTAATCGATTTAGCCAATTTTCACTCCTGTTCATTTATTGAAACCCAGGATTTAGGCAGGTTTGATGAAGTGGGGAAATTGGAAGTATTGGGTAGGTTTGATAACAGTGAAACGCGCGGGTGTAATTTAATGGTGAATTAATTCTTGTATATCTTGATCGAATTAGACATATTTGACACAAAATAGTAACTATATGAAAAGGTTTGGAATTATTGTTATGGCATTGGCTATTTTTGCGCTTTCTTCATGTGCGGCAAGTAAACCATGTCCAGCTTACGCTAAAGTAACTGATAATCAGGAAGTAAAAGGATAAAAAATATGCTGACTTTTAATAGTCAGCATATTTTTTTACATCGTCTAGAGAAATTGTTTTTTCTCCCAATATCACTAAGCGTTCGACTACGTTTCTCAGCTCCCGTATATTGCCTGTCCAAGAAAATTTTTGTAATTCTTTGATGGCATCGGCTGAAATGCTCTTTTGGCTTGTACCATAATCTGCGGCGATATCTCCCAAGAATTTATCAACCAATTCCGGGATGTCTTCTACCCGCTCTTTTAATGCAGGTACTTGAATCAAAATAACACTTAATCTATGATATAAGTCTTCCCTGAATTTACCCTCTTCAATTTCTTTTTTAAGGTCTTTGTTGGTCGCTGCTAATACACGAACATCTACTTTGATATCCTTATCTCCTCCAACACGCGTAACTTTATGTTCTTGAAGTGCCCGAAGTACCTTTGATTGAGCGGATAAACTCATATCTCCAATTTCATCCAAAAACAGAGTCCCTCCGTTAGCCTGTTCAAACTTCCCTACTCTTTGTTTTATAGCCGATGTGAAAGCGCCTTTTTCATGACCAAATAATTCACTTTCAATCAATTCGGCTGGAATTGCCGCACAGTTTACGGCAATAAAGGGTGCTTGGGACCTGTTACTTTTGGCATGCAGCCAATGCGCCACCAATTCTTTTCCTGTCCCATTGGGTCCAGTAATCAAAACCCGTGCATCGGTAGGTGCAACTTTTTCTATCGTATTTTTCACATCTTGGATAGCTGAAGAATTTCCCACCATATCCAATTTTTGGGATAATTTCTTCTTCAGGACCTTCGTCTCGGAAACCAAGTTTTTTTTGTCTAGGGCATTCCTTACGGTCAATAGCAAACGATTAAGATCCGGCGGTTTGGGTACAAAGTCAAAAGCGCCTTTTTTAGTGGCTTCTACAGCGGTTTCAATGCTTCCATGTGCAGAAATCATGATGAATTGGGGGTTTTTCTCAAGTTCTTTTGCCTTTTCTAAAACCTCCATACCGTCCATTTTAGGCATTTTGATATCACATAAGACAAGGTCATAATCCTCCTCAATGATCTTTTTCAAACCAATTTCTCCATCAGGAGCCTCATCTACTTGGTACTTCTCATACTCTAAAATTTCTTTTAAAGTAGCTCTAATGACTTTTTCGTCATCGATAATCAAAATTTTTGACATATCCCTAATTGATCAAATGCAAAGAAAAATGCAAGCCTATAAGCCGGGTTCTGTTCCTCTTGCGAGGCATCTGTCATTTATCTAGGTCTTGATTTGCACCAAGACTCCATCGACCTACCCATCCCGCACAAAGGCGAGCCACCTTTCCCGAAATTTAATTCGGCGCGGGACCTATTTGGTCTTTCAACCCATAAGGTTTACCCTGCAGTCTTTGTCACCAAAAACCCGGTGGGCTCTTACCCCACCTTTTCACCCTTATCCCGATAGCTATCGGGACGGTTTGTTTTCTGTGGCACTGTCTGTAGACCTACCATCTCTAGTAAGCCCCCTTCCCGTTAGGAAGTATGGTGCTCTGTGTTGCCCGGACTTTCCTCTCTCCCGTACATGGGACAGCGACAGATCGGCTTGCATCTTGCAAAGTAAGTTAATATTTTTATTTGTAACACACCTGTATGAAGTTTAATGACAAGGCTCAGCTGAGTCTTGAGAAGTGACAAATGGACAACAATGCCATCATTTTTAAATATCATTTATCCTGTAAATGAAAAAAATCAACGCCAATGACAGCAAGCTTGATTTTAGTCTATAATCTTTATTAATGATTTCCATCAAAATAGTTAATATATAGAAAGAATCAATGAAAGAGATCTGATTCTTATTTGGATTAAGTTTAAATAGACTATACTTTTGCATCGTTAATTGAATTTAATCTAAATAAGATGAGAATCGCTATACAAAATATTTTAGCAATAATTTTCACACTAGCTTTTGTACAGGTTGTGAAAGCGCATAGCATTGAATACAATTCGGAATATTATACTGTTGATGAGGATGAGGAAGTGGTGAAAGGAATTATCCGAGCCCAAAGTGGTGACCCAGTTCCTTTTGCAAACATTCAGGTTCTCGGCACCATCAAAGGAGCGGTGGCAGATATCAATGGAGTATTTTCACTTGTGAATATTCCCAACGGTACCTATGAAATCAAAGTATCAGCGGTAGGGTATCGCTCGGAGACTAGAAAGGTCGAGATCATCAATGGTCAAATTCAGGAATTGGAAGTTATTTTTTCTGAGATAGGTGTTGATATGCCTGAAATAACAATCATTTCAAGCAAAGATCGCTTATTTTCAAAAACTCCAGGATCAGTAAACTATATAGACAGACGGGAACTTGATTTTGTCAATCCGATCAGTATTGCAGAGGCATTGCGACGCACCCCGGGGGTCAATGTGGTAGAAGATGACCTCACTGGCATGCGTTTGAGTATGGGTATCCGCGGTTTGGATCCTAACATGAGTCGCTCCATATTGATTATGGAGGATGGAGTTCCTGTTGCTTTGAATCCCTATGGAGAGCCTGAGATGTACTACACCCCTCCAGTAGATCGCATGGAAGGAATGGAGATATTGAAGGGTTCCGGTCAGATTCTCTATGGACCTCGTACAGTAGGGGGGGTTGTCAATTTTATTACTGCGAATCCTCCAGAATCGTCTCAAGGCAGAATCAACATCCAAGGGGGACAGGGTGGTTATTTTTCAGGGTTGGTCAATTATGGAAATACAGTAGGTAATACAGGTTATCATGTGAGTCTGTTGAGAAGAAGTGCGGATAACTTAGGCCCAACAACCTTTGGTTTGACAGATTTGAATGCAAAATTTCTTTTTGATCTAAATGAACGGTCTGAGTTGGGTATGAAAATTGGCGTTTATGAGGAAACCTCCAATACTACCTACATAGGCCTAAATCAATTGATGTTTGACAGAGGAGGAAATGATTTTACTCATTTATCTCCCGATGATAGGTTGGATGTTAGACGGCTTTCTTTGAGTTTATCACATCAATATAGAATCAACGAGCATGTAAAGCTTAGGACTATTGCTTACGGATACTCGACCATTCGTAATTGGAGTAGACAGGATTTTTCTCAAAACATTAACAATACCCCTCCTGCGAATTGGACAGGCGTAGTATGGGGGGACGTGGAAGTTCCTGGTGGGGCTATTTTCATGAGAGACGGTACAGGAAATCGGGATCGTACCTACGAGGTGGCAGGAATCGAACCTAGGATCGAGGCTAATCACAATTTGTTTAACTTGAAAAATGAATTAATTACCGGAGTTCGCCTTCATTATGAAAGAGCTTTTGTGCGACGGATCAACGGTACCAAGGCTGGTGTTCGCAGTGGTGATTTACGAGAAGATGAAATCAGGACAGGTCATGCATTGAGCGGATATTTTCAAAATACTACCAATATCTCATCAAAGTTTGATGTAAATGTTGGTCTTCGCTATGAAAATTATGTTGCAGAACGAGATATTTTAAGAAGACCTTTTGGGGGAGTTGTCATAGATACTGTTTTGGTAGGAACCAATGTGGTCAGTGAGTTTATTCCAGGAGCGGGATTCAACTACCGTCCTTCTACTAAAGTGAATATATTTGGTGGAGTACATAGGGGTTTTGGTCCTCCAAGATTACAAGATGCAGTTACGGGTGAAGGTCAAGCATTGGATTTAGATGCTGAATCTTCTGTTAACATTGAGTTGGGGATGCGTTCTCAATTCACCCCTTGGTTATTTGTTGAAGTAGCAGGTTTTCGAATGGATTTCAGTAATCAGATTATTCCTGTTGCCCAATCGTTGGGTGGTGCTGGTTTTGGAGTTGTTAACGCTGGACGAACACTCCATGAGGGGGTAGAGGCGATGGTGAATTTTGAGCTTTCAAAGTTACTCAATTGGGAAAAGACCAACTTATTTTATGATGCAAATATTACCTATGTTAATTCAGTTTTTGGTGCTGATCGAATCATTAATGAGGTGAATGTTAGAGGCCTTAGGACTCCCTACGCTCCAGAATGGTTGATTAATACAGCATTGACTCTTGAAACGGAAATGGGTTTTGGAGGACGTCTGACATTAAATCATGTTGGCCAGCAATTTACAGATCAATTGAATACAGTAGAACCGCGTTTTGATGGCCGCATAGGATTGATGCCAGCATTTACCACCATTGATGCTACCTTGATCTATGATGTTAAAAAGTGGAATTCACGATTTAATTTGACAATCAAAAATTTAACAAACGAACGTTTTATTGCATCTAGAAGGCCAGAAGGAATTCGCTTAGGTCTGCCTAGATTCATTACAGCGGGATATGAGTTTAGGTTCTAACTCTCCTGATGTCTAATAAGAGTATTTGTAGAAATGAGCCTAGGCTGTCATGTTTGCATGTTTTAACTTGGTTTCTAACACGTAATGAAAAAAAAATAAATATTTTTTCTACTGTTCGAAACAAAAATAAAGCGAAGCTGTTCTACTATCATAAAGGCTTTAAAAGCTTTTCTTCATAGTGCTGGGTTGAACCGTTCCATTCATTTGGAGCGGTTCTTTTTTTTGCTCACCTTAGTTTTTGTAAGTTCGTAATCTTAAGTTGAATCCATGCTATGAATCCCAAAGCCAAAAAGAAGTACATTCGATTGATCAAATTACTGAATTTTTACCCTCCCTATCTGTTTTCAGGCATTCGGGTGATCGATTACAATGAATCTTTTACCTATTTTAAAGTTCGGCTTAACTTAACTTGGTACAATCGCAATTTGGTAGGCACGGCATTTGGTGGCTCGCTGTATGCCATGTGTGATCCTTTTTTTATGTTTATCCTCATCATCAATTTAGGGAAAGAATATATTGTGTGGGATAAGGCGGCATGCATTGATTTTGTAAAGCCAGGGAAGGGGACTGTTTATGCGGAATTTTCTTTGACTACGCAGGATATTGAAAATATTCGTGAAGAAGTGGATTCCTTGGGTAAAAAGGTATTTACTTTCCCATGTAAAGTGGTGGATAAAGATGGCAACACCATAGCAACCCTCTCCAAAGATGTGTATGTAAGGAAAAAATAAGTAGGCTTTCTGTAAATCTCTCTACATTTGTAAAAATTTAGGATTATGATATTGGTTGGGAATGCTGTGATCAGCGACGATATAAAGGAACAGTTTTTTGTTTGCGATCTGGAAAAATGTAAAGGGGCCTGTTGTGTAGAAGGAGATGCAGGAGCTCCCTTGGAGGATCATGAAACAGAAATTTTAGAAAAAATATATCCTGCTATCAAAGATTACATAACACCGGAGGGGAGAGCGGTCATAGAAAAACAGGGAACTTGGGTGATCGATAAAGACGGAGACAAAGGTACACCTACTATCGGAGAAAATAGAGAGTGTGCTTATGCCTTGTATGATGAAAAAGGAGTCTTAAAATGTGGCATCGAACAGGCGCATAAGGATGGCAAAACTGATTTTCAAAAACCTATTAGCTGTCATTTGTATCCTATCCGCATTAAAAAATACGATGAATTTGAGGCCTTAAATTACGATCGCTGGGATATTTGCAGTGCCGCCTGTGTATTGGGGCAAAAATTGGGAGTACCCTTGTATATTTTCCTCAAAGATGCATTAGTCCGCCACTTTGGCCCAGATTGGTATGCGGAATTAGTGAAGGAGATTGAGGGGTAGAATAGTCTTTGTGTAAGAGACCAAACCCGGCAGGTTTAAAAAACCTGCCGGGTTTTTTTATTCTTCTAGCTTTTTTTATTTCCGCTTACTGATTTTATTAAAAGTAATTTTCCGCTGCTGATTGGATTTAAAGCGTAGCAAATTATCGGGTGCTTTGGCAATGTGTTTGGTTTTGCGTCCTTGTACACGTTCGCGCCACATTTTGAAGGAACTTGCCTTCATTTCTCTGCGCATGAGTTGGATTACTTCTTGTTCGGCAACACCAAATTGTAATTCAATGGCATCAAAGGGTGTACGGTCTTCCCAAGCCATCTCCACAATCCGATCTATGTCTTCGGGGCTGAGTTCCTTAATTTTTTCCATACTCGCAAAACTTTGAAAAGGCTTCTTTGTTTGATCATTGATGCAAAAAGTTTCGATTGTATGGTTTAAGCGAGATTTACGCTTAGAAGATCATGAAGCCCTAGCAGCAGCCTGCGAGGCAGGATTGCCTGTGATCTTACTTTATATTTTTGAGCCAAATCTTGTTGGGGCACCTCAAAGTGATGCCAGGCATTGGCGCTTTGTATGGGAAAGTTTGGAAGATCTCAACAATTCTTTAAAGCCCTACGATGCACGCATTCACGTGTTCTATGCAGATCCTATCCATGTTTTTCAATCGTTGGCAACTATGTATAGGGTTGTTGCAGTCTATTCTCATATAGAAACAGGCCTGAAAGTAACGTATGATCGGGATAAACAAATGCAACATTTTTTCAAGGAATCTAGAATTGGCTGGCTTGAATATCGGCAGCAAGGAGTCAAGCGTGGTAGAAAAAGTAGGTCCAAATGGTCCCAAGAATGGTATGCGCAAATGTCTTCCCCTCAGGTTCATCCAAACTTGAAAAAAGCTATCATCTATACTTTACCCAAAGCAGTCAATGAACGCATTGAATCTTTATCCATTCCTGAGGTTTGGAAAATACCGGTTCCTCAGATGCAAAAAGGTGGCCCGAGTACTGCCAGGCGATATTTTGATTCGTTTTTTGCGGAAAGGGCTGCTAATTATAACCGGCATATTTCTAAGCCAGAATTGAGTAGGAGGGGATGCAGCCGTTTATCACCGTACTTGGCTTGGGGGAATTTGTCTATTCGTCAAGTATATCAAGAGGCCGAACGGATTAAGAAAATGAAAAAATTTGTCCGGAACCTAACAAATTTTCAATCTAGGCTACGATGGCATTGCCACTTTATCCAAAAATTTGAATCTGAGTGTAGAATGGAATTTGAACACGTCAACCGTGGCTTTGATGAGCTAGTGAAGCCTTTCGATGAGCGTAAAGTTGAAGCTTGGAAAAATGGACAGACCGGGATTCCTATGGTAGATGCCTGTATGCGCTGTGTAGTGGAGACTGGCTATTTGAATTTCCGTATGCGCGCTATGTTAGTGTCTTTTTTAACCCATCATCTCTGGCAGGATTGGAGAACAGGGGAGGTGCATTTGGCTAATCAATTCTTGGACTTTGAGCCTGGGATTCATTTTCCCCAATTTCAGATGCAGGCAGGTGTGACAGGTATCAATACAGTTCGGATTTATAATCCAGTGAAGCAATCTCAAGAACACGATCCAGAGGGAACGTTTATTAAAAAATGGGTCCCTGAGTTGGCAAATTTGAAAGCACCATACTATCACGAGCCTTGGAAAATGACTGTTATGGAACAGCAGATGTTGGGATTTACGCTTGGGGTGGATTATCCGTACCCTATCGTAGATGTGGAAGAGGCTAGGAGATTTGCCCGAGATACGATCTGGAAAGCTCAAAAGCTGCTACCTGTCCAAGAGGATGCCTTGAGGATTTTGGAGAAGCATACGGTGCCGAATCGTTGGCCATGAAGGGTTTCTTGCAACGAATCCAAAGGATGATGCAACGATCGCAAAGTTCTAATTCGATGATAATTTGAGGATGACATTAAAAACCATAGCTTTTTTCTTCAATAGACTTCAAGGTTTTCAGATTCTGGTAATGAAAGTTTTTTTCATTTGTAAGACTCATCAAACAAAGTTAACAATACCCATTGTAAGAGGTGTCATGTACAAGGAACTACTGCTAAACATTTAAAAAAACAAATTTAAAATCCCCTTTAGACCTGTCAGGTTTTCAAAACCTGACAGGTCTAAAGGGGAGTCAACAGCTTCGGAAGTCTTTTTTCAACCTCGAAGATTTTTCATTTTGAATTATTGAAGCGTAACTTCTTGCTCCAAGTAACCACCTCTCGTAGAAAGCAACTTTACTTTGGCTTTTATAGGGTCTTTTTGGTTGACTTTAACACGGAACTTCACTTCTTTTTCTTCACCAGCTTCTGTATAGCCAGCGTAGATTGTTTTATCGTATAAACTTGGTTCGCTGATTTGCACGATTGCTTTTTCATGGCCTTTGGTCAGCTCTTTGTCAAACTCCAGCATTACTCGGTCTTCCTGTACGATTTTCACACGTTTTGCTTGGTCAAGCGCTACGGGAAGTTTACCGACATTTTTCCACTTGACAGTGATCTCGTACTCATTCCCGATTTTTTGTACGATAGGGTCTTCCATAATCAGCTCCGGCAAATCCATGGCCATGGCTACATTGAATAAGGATTGTTTTTTAATCCATCCTTCCAATTGCCAAGGTGGGCCATTTTGGGAGAAAAATTTGGGGTGGAAACCACCGATTTCTACTTCGCCCAATTGTGGGTGCATGAATTTCTCCCATACTTTGAATCCTCTGCTACCATTTTCCTCATCATCCCAGCGGAGGGCATCGTAATCATCTAAAATTCCGTCACCATCATAGTCTTTCATGGCGCCATTATTCCAGAGTTCATCGCCATACCAGATAGCCCCATAATAGAAGTAACCAAAATCAGGTCCATGACCAAAAAGAGGGTTTGGTTTTAACGGATCACCTGTTAGGCGATTGAATCCACCACGTGTACTGTAGGTTTCATATACATCACCTGCCCAAGGGTAGCCAGTGATACTCATGCCGAGGCTATCGTAGTATTCGTAAATCTTTCGATCTTTTTCAAACATAGACTCTGCACTGCTGGAAGTAGATGGTGGTCTTAGGTGCATGGGAACGCGCGTATCCAAGGAGTTGACTACGGAAATGTTTGGGTGCTTAATAAGCCATAAGAAGGTAGCTCTTGTTTCTATTTCGCTGAGGGGATATTCTCCCGCTCCAAACTGGGTGTAACCCCTTCCTGTAGCCTCTTCGCGCGTATTGGGTCTCCAGTTTTCCGGATAATTTCTATGCAGATCTAAGCCGCCAATTCCATCTTCATTGAATCGCCCGTCTCCATCATTGTCTATACCCTCGGTGTACATCAAGTATTCGCCTTTACCATCCAAAACACGTTTCATCAGGCGCTTTTTAGGATCTCTAGGATCGATGATATAGTTTGCTTTCTCTTTTTCCTCTGCAGTTACTGCTTTTTTACGCATCATATGGATAACACCGTCACCGTTGAGATCTTCTTCTGGATCTTCATCATATAATCCGTCACCATCTACATCAAAGGGGCGAACGGTACTTCTGTTTCGCTGCTCAGAAAATAGGTACATATTAGTGCCGTCCGGGTTATTTTGTGGACGTACATAGATAGTTTTAGTATCGATCAAATGTGTAATTTCGGGATCTTTACCATAATTTTCCAACAAATACTGCGTCAGCCATAAGACCGCTTCACTGGCAGTAACTTCACCTCCATGTCTTCCTCCTTCAAAGAATGCAGCCGGCTTATTGGTATGTTTGCCGGTTTTTTTATTGGTAATAGTCATCTGCAAGATGGGACGGCCTTCAAATGAACGGGCAACTTCATAGAGTTCGGTGATATCTGGATATTTTTCGGCCCATAGTCTGTACCAATGATACATTACATCCGGTGTGTGGTAGATATCAAAGGTTAGTTTGTCACCAGGAGTGTATTCCACTTCGGGAAATTCATATTTTTTGAAAAAGGATTGTCCGTGCCGTTCTCCTGCAACAGTGTAAAATTTGGACTTAGGATCTTGTTCAGGAAAAGACTTCCCGTATTCCTGAGCATAGAGCCCACTACTTCCTATTAGGATAGCGAGCAAAGTACAGTAAAGTTTTCTCATCATAGGATTGGTTTACATTTCCTTAAAAATAAGCGCAGGGTAACTGCTTTCATAACCATTCAAAAAAAAATCCCCGACTTTCGTCGAGGATCGTTGATGAGTTGTACTCAATTAGTAACTGATGAGCAATTCAAAAGATGTATCGCTGTAGCTTGTAAATCCAGGTACTGGTTGAGCATTAGGTAATTTTCTCAACACATGAGCAACTCGTTCTTTAGTCCCTTTGTCAACATTTTCGGTCATTAAATCAAATCCAATAATTTTTCCTTTAGAATTGATATTTACCACTATTTTTAATTCATCTAATTCAGCAGCTTTTTTTGTTCTAAATATAAAAGGCAAATGACTGTCAATTACATCAAGAGTATGTTCAGGCCAAGCCCATTCACAAATAAAACTCTCAGAGGTTGAAGTAGCAGAAATGGTTGAAATTGGTTTCAAAGCAACATATCCATCTTTTTCTGCTGAACCGTTCCCAAGGTTGGAACCTAGTACACTTAGAGAAGTGAATACTGCTAAAACTCCGGTGGTCAATATTTTTATGAAGAGTGACATGGCTTTTTCTCTGCTTTGATGATGTAAAAATACATCAAAAAACTTTTCAAACAAATAAATTTGCATTTTATATCAAAAAAAAGGCAACAAAAAAGTCTTGCCATAGACAAGACTCTTTTCAGAATATAAACCCAAATATAACTTTAGAGATTAAAAGTTTCAGAACTATGTAAAGCTTCTAGGTTGAAGCATTTGGCGTAGAAACAATATTTAATTTTGACAATCTAATTACTTCTCAAATTAAATATTTGAATCGAAAGCAACGTCAAAATAAAAGGGTTTAAATTTAAAATGCAAATTGAAAAATAAATTTTGTAAATTTTTAACTGTTTCATAATTTACGCATGGTTTTATTAACACGACTTCAAAATCACCTATAAAAAATGGATAAAATTTCAGATATTGATAATGTTGATCTCAAGATCATTTCATTATTAAACCAAGATGCAAAGACTCCTTATACAGAAATTGCAAAAAAGGTATTTGTTTCTTCAGGGACTGTGCATGTGCGTATGCGTAAGTTGGAAGATATGGGAGTGGTAAAAAGTGCTACTCTAAATATAGATTTCGCAAAATTAGGGTATGATATATCTGCATTTTTAGGTATTTATCTTGAGAAAAGTAGCTTGTATGATAATGTAATAGAAATGTTAAAGCAGATTCCAGAGGTCATCAACGCTTATTATACAACTGGCAATTATTCAATTTTTGCTAAAATCATTTGTAAAGACACCAATCATCTTCGAACCGTTTTGGATAATATTCAAAAGGTGGATGGAATCGATCGTACGGAAACATTGATTGTCTTGGAGGAAAGCATTAATCGTCCAATTCAGTTTTTTGACAAGTAAAAATAAATTATTTAGATTAAATCCAAATAAAACATTTTTTTAATTATTCTTAGAAACTGTATCACTATAAGGAAAGGGCTGAATTGTTTAAATTTAGCCCTTTAATTTTTTATTCTACTCAATATGAGGTTGATATGTGATCTTTGTTACTTTTTTTTATGATTTTTTTTGTGCTTGTGAACAATAATTTTTCCAATTGTGTTGTACATTCACACCATAAAATGTAATTAGTCTAAATAATTCAGCCCAATGAGCAAGGATAATCAAATACTGGAAGAATTAACATCAAAAGAATACGAGCATGGCTGGTCTGTCGCACTTGAAGCAGATGAAGCCCCTCTCGGTCTCAACGAAGATATCGTACGATGGATTTCTGCAAAAAAAGAGGAACCTGAATGGATGCTAGAATGGAGATTGAAAGCTTTTAAAGTTTGGCAAGCCATGAAGGAGCCAACGTGGGCAAATGTTCATTATCCTAAGATAGATCTTCAAGCTGTCAGATATTATTCGGCTCCTAAGCAAGCGAATAAGCCTAAAAGTTTGGATGAAATTGATCCTGAATTATTGCAGATTTACGAACGTTTGGGTATCAATCTTAATGAGCAGAAACGCCTGCAGGGAATTGCAGTAGATGCGGTATTAGATTCAGTATCTGTTGGAACCACTTTTAAAGACACTTTATCTAAGCTAGGAATCATCTTCTGTTCTTTCAGTGAAGCGGTGAAGGAACATCCCGAATTGGTCAAGAAATATTTGGGCTCTGTTGTACCTGTTGCTGACAATTATTATGCAGCACTAAATTCGGCGGTGTTTTCAGACGGATCTTTTTGTTATATCCCCAAAGGCGTACGTTGCCCGATGGAGTTATCAACTTATTTCAGAATTAATGCAGCGAATACAGGGCAATTTGAGCGAACATTAATTATTGCAGATGAGAATTCCTATGTATCCTATTTGGAAGGCTGTACAGCTCCTCAGCGCGATGAAAATCAATTACACGCAGCAGTAGTTGAAATTTATGCTGATAAGCATGCGGAAGTAAAATACTCCACCGTTCAGAATTGGTTCCCGGGAGACAAGGAAGGAAAGGGCGGAATCTACAATTTTGTTACGAAACGAGGAATCTGTGCAGGAGATTATTCTAAAATATCTTGGACCCAAGTAGAAACAGGTTCGGCCGTTACATGGAAGTACCCGTCTTGTATATTAAAAGGTGATCATTCCGTAGGTGAGTTTTACTCAGTCGCTGTAACTAATAACTATCAGCAGGCAGATACAGGGACAAAAATGATCCACATCGGGAAAAACACACGTTCTAGAATTGTATCGAAAGGAATTTCTGCTGGTAAATCTCAAAATTCTTACAGGGGACAAGTGCAAGTCATGAAACGTGCCGACAATGCACGTAATTTCTCCCAATGCGACTCCTTATTAATGGGTGACAGATGTGGTGCTCATACGTTCCCTTACATTGATATACAAAACTCTTCCGCTAAGGTAGAACATGAGGCAACCACTTCGAAAATCGGAGAAGATCAATTATTCTATTGTAATCAGCGAGGCATTTCCACAGAGGATGCTGTAGCATTGATTGTGAATGGATATGCGAAAGAAGTTTTGAACCAACTTCCTATGGAGTTTGCAGTAGAAGCTCAAAAATTACTTGCCTTAACCTTGGAAGGCTCTGTCGGTTAATCTAACTATTTGAAAACTACATACCTATGTTATCTATAAAAAATCTTCATGCCTCCATTGAAGGAAATGAAATCTTAAGAGGCATCAATCTTGAAGTTAAAGCAGGAGAAGTACATGCAATCATGGGGCCCAACGGCTCCGGTAAATCTACCCTAGCATCTGTTTTGGCAGGTAGAGAAGAGTATGAAATTACGGAAGGTGAAGTTGTATTCCAAAACAAAGATTTATTGGAGATGGCTCCGGAAGAAAGAGCTAGAGAAGGTGTTTTCTTGGCATTCCAGTACCCAGTTGAAATCCCGGGCGTATCTACCACTAATTTTTTAAGAACAGCTGTGAATCAAGTAAGAGAGCACAGAGGTTTAGACCCATTAGATGCCGTTAAGTTTTTGTCCATGATGAAGGAAAAAATGCAATTAGTGGAAATTGATCAAAAATTAATGAGCAGGTCACTGAATGAAGGTTTTTCCGGTGGTGAAAAGAAGAGAAATGAAATCTTCCAAATGGCTATGTTGGAACCTACACTTTCCATCTTGGATGAGACAGATTCTGGTTTGGATATCGATGCTTTAAGAATCGTTTCTAACGGTGTCAATAAATTGAAAAATGAGAAAACGGCCACCATCGTAGTCACTCATTATCAGCGTCTATTGGATTACATTGTTCCGGATTATGTACACGTATTATATAAAGGCCGTATTGTGAAATCTGGTACCAAAGAACTTGCACTGGAATTGGAAGAAAAGGGATACGATTGGATCAAGGAAGAAGTTGAATCTGCCTCTGTATAAATCTTAAACCAATGATGACAATAGCGACGACAAGTAAATTATACAATCAGGTTCAATCTCTTTTGCAAGCTGCTGATGGCTTTCAGTCTGTCCGACAACTTGCTCTGGAAAATTTGGAGACTACGGGCTTCCCAGCTCCCAAAGCGGAAGAATACAAGTTTACCAATCTGACTAAAAAACTGGAAAATGCGCTGACAAATACCGCATTCGCCAAATCTTTCTCTTTGGATCAATCGTCTGTTGATGCACATATTTTTGCTGATTTTGACGGAGATGTGCTCGTGTTTACCAATGGTTTTTGGAATCAAGAGCTTTCTTCCATTTCGCAAGAATATCAAGTAAGTAGTGTGAAGGAGGATGCTTTGGTTGGTAGTATAGCCAAACCTGGTAAAGATGCGTTTGCAGATTTAAACACAGTTGCATTTCAGGAGGTAATAAAGATCAGAGTTGCCAAAGGTAAAGTGATCGAAAAGCCTGTTTTATTGCTTCATTTGAATCAACCTAGCGACGGTCAAATCTTGATGCCTCGATTATTGGTTGAGGTAGATGAAGTTGCTCAGGTTACCTTGCTGGAATATACAGTTGACTTAGAAGATGGCGTATATTTCTCAAATGCGCTAACAGAAGTAAGAGTTGGTGCAGCTAGCCATGTAAATTTCTTTAGACTCCAAAATCAATCTTCTAATGCCATTGTTATGGATACGCTAGAAACTGATATACACAGGGATTCAGTTTTTACTTCTGTGAAAATTTCTTTGGCTGCAGATATGATCCGTAACAATCTTACGCTGAATTTATTGGATTCAGGATGCGAGGGGAATATGTATGGTTTGTATTTATTGAATGGAAAAGTCCATGTGGATAATCACACCAATGTGGACCACACCAAGCCACACGCGGTTTCCAATGAATTGTATAAAGGAATTTTGACTGATAGTTCTAGGGGAGTTTTCAACGGGAAAATTTTCGTTAGGCAGGATGCTCAAAAAACCAATGCGTTCCAGCAAAACAACAATATTTTACTTTCGGAGAATGCCATTATCAATACCAAGCCACAATTAGAAATTTGGGCAGATGATGTAAAATGTTCTCACGGATGTACTACCGGACAGTTGGATGAAGAAGCCCTGTTTTACTTACAGGCGAGGGGATTGGATAAAACACAAGCGAAGGGAATGTTGCTGTATGCATTTGCAGGTGAAGTATTGGAGTTTATCTCTGATGAGCCTTTCAAAGCTTACATCACTAACCTAGTTGTGGAGCGATTAGGAACTCAGTTTTAAATTAAAAATGTCTTTAGATATAGAAAAGTTAAGAGGCTTGTTTCCCATCCTTCATCAAGAAGTGCATGGCAAGCCTCTTATTTATTTGGATAATGCAGCCACCACGCAAAAGCCTCAATCGGTCATTGATGCCATCTCTGACTATTACGAAAAGGATAATGCGAATATTCATAGGGGAGCGCATGCATTGGCAGATAGATCTACCAATTATTTTGAAAGTACCAGAGAAGCAGTACGTGCATTCATCAATGCACGAGAATCTGCTGAAATTATCTTGACCAAAGGTACCACAGAAAGTATCAATTTAGTTGCGGCTACGTTTGGTCGTAAGTTTATTGGTGCTGGTGATGAAATAATAATTTCCACACTGGAGCACCACTCCAACATTGTGCCTTGGCAAATGCTCTGTGAAGAAAAAGGGGCAGTGCTTAAAATCATTCCTATCAATGATCAAGGTGAGCTAATTTTTGAGGAGTTTGTAAAGTTGACATCTGAGCGAACAAAATTCGTCAGTGTGGTGCATGCTTCCAATGCTTTGGGAACAATCAATCCTGTAAAGGAAATCATAAGCCACGCCCATAAAGTTGGCGCCAAGGTTTTATTAGATGGAGCGCAGTCCACTTCCCACTTGGATATCGATGTTCAGGATTTAGATTGTGATTTCTTAGCATTTTCAGCACATAAATTATATGGACCAACCGGATTAGGTATTCTTTATGGAAAGCGGGAAGTTTTAGAATCTATGCCACCTTATCAGGGTGGGGGAGAGATGATTAAAGAAGTGAGTTTTGAAGGCACCACCTTTAATGATATCCCTTTTAAGTTTGAAGCAGGAACTCCGAACATCGGAGATGTGATTGCATTTAAAAAGGCGCTTGAATTTATTCAAGAATTGGGAAAAGGTGCTATCAAAGCTCATGAAGATGAGTTGCTGAGGTATGCAGTGGAGAAATTGTCTGATATCAAGGGCTTCATCCCAGTGGGGGTGGCAAAAGATAAAGTGAGTGTACTTTCTTTTTCTATTCAGGGAATGCATCCATTTGATGTAGGTGTTATGCTTGATGCCAAAGGAATTGCAGTAAGAACGGGGCACCATTGTACCCAGCCGTTAATGAAACGATTGGGCTTGGAGGGAACTGTAAGGGCTTCGTTTGCTGTTTACAATACCAAAGCTGAAATCGATGCCTTGGCAGAAGCTGTACAAAAAATTGCACGAATTAAAAACAAATGAGAGATATCAAAGAAGTTCAGGAGGAAATCATCAGTGAATTTGAGATCCTAGGGGATGATAAAGAGTCTACAATATTTTATATCATGGAATTGGGTGCAGGCTTAGATGATTTTCCTGAAGAACAAAAAATAGATGAACATATCATCAAAGGCTGTCAATCGAAAGTTTGGTTGACCGCAAGTGAAAAAGAAGGAAAAATCCAGTATCAGGCAGATTCAAATACGGACATTACCAAAGGATTGATCAGTCTGTTGATCAGGGTACTTTCCGATAGGAAGCCTGCTGAAATAGCTTATGCTGATCTTTATTTCATTGATAAAATCGGTATGGGTTCTATTATTGGTTCACAACGCTCCAATGGCTTGGCTTCTATGATTAAGCAGATGAAATTATATGCTTTAGCATTCGATGCTAAATTAAACGCAGGAATTTAATATGTCAGAAACCACAACAACTGTACAAGAAATACCATCTCAGGAATTAAAGGAAAAAGTGATTGCTGCCATAAAGTTGGTCTATGATCCTGAAATCCCTGTTGATGTGTATGAATTGGGATTGATTTATGAAATCAGCATTTATCCGGTTAATAATGTGTATGTGCTGATGACTTTGACTTCTCCCAACTGTCCTTCTGCTGAATTTATTCCTTCGGAGATCAAGGACAAGATCCAACACATACAAGGCGTCAATCATGTGGAGATGGAGTTGACTTTTGATCCTCCTTATTCGCAGGATATGATGTCAGAAGCGGCAAAACTTGAATTAGGATTTCTTTAAAAATAAATATCCATAAATATGTATCCAGAGGATTTAATAGCCCCCATGCGTTCTGAATTGACTACTGTTGGTTTTCAGGAATTTAGAACTGCTGAAGATGTAGAAAATCATTTGAAAGATCATAAAGGTACTACCTTTATTGTGATCAATTCTGTCTGCGGTTGTGCCGCAGGTGCTGCCCGACCTGGGGTTCGCTTTGCATTGGATCAAAGTGAAGCGAAACCAGATACTTTAGCAACTGTATTTGCAGGAAATGATAGAGATGCTGTTGCAAAAGTAAGAGAAATGCACATGCCATATCCTCCTTCCTCGCCCTCCATGGCTTTGTTTAAAGATGGTGAATTGGTTCATTTCATTGAAAGACATCACATCGAAGGTAGAAATGCAAAAATGATCGGAGACCACTTAGTAGAGGTTTTTCAGCATTTCTGTAAGTAATAAGAGCCCTTAGGGGCTTTTTTTATGCTAAAAAACTATAGTAAGACAACAACCTTTTGAACTCATAATCGTTGGTTATTTGGTTTGCGTAGCCAACTAAAACAGCTAAATTTCGCTAATTTCCAAAGGTTTGTTTGGAGTATAATCAAACGTTAAAAATAGGTGTTTTTTATACTTATACACATCTAGGAGTAGCTCGTGTAATAATTCGTGTAAAAAATACCCGTTTTTACTAACTTAAGGGCTCAGAAGAAGTTAAAAGGTCAAGGAAAACAATAAACTGTCAATAAATAAAATATATATGTCTGAAATTGCTAAGTTATCTTATGCAGGCAAGGAGTATGAACTCCCTGTTATTGGAGGTACGGAAAACGAAAAGGCGATTGATATCGCAAAACTTCGTGCACAGTCCGGACTGATTACGATCGACCCAGGATTTAAAAATACGGGTTCTACGACCAGCTCCATTACTTTTTTGGATGGTGAACAAGGAATATTGAGATACAGAGGTTACAGGATAGAAGATCTAGCCGAAAAGTCCTCGTTCTTGGAGGTAGCTTATCTTTTGATTTACGGTTCACTGCCAACTCAACAAGAATATGAAAAATTCAGTAGAGATATCACTACTCATACACTTGTACATGAAGATATCAAAAAGATTTTGGATGGTTTCCCCTCCAATTCTCACCCAATGGGTGTGTTGTCTTCCTTGATATGTTCTTTGACAGCATTCTATCCAGAGTCTTTGGACCCTAATAGAAATGAGGAGGCTGTAAATTTAAGTATCATCCGCCTGTTGGCTAAAATGCCAACTTTTGCAGCTTGGGCTTACAAAAATGAGGTAGGTCATCCGGTGAATTATCCTGATAATAGCTTAGATTATTGTTCAAACTTTTTGAAAATGATGTTTGCCTTACCTGCAGAGCGTTACGATGTAGACCCTGTGGTAGCCAAAGCTTTGGATCAATTGCTGATTTTGCACGCCGATCATGAGCAAAACTGTTCAACCTCAACGGTACGTATTGTAGGTTCTTCTCAAGCAAGTATTTATGCTGCGATTTCAGCAGGGATAAATGCCTTGTGGGGTCCTTTGCACGGCGGTGCCAATCAGGCAGTTATCGAAATGCTTGAAGCTATTAAGGCTGACGGTGGTGATGCTCAGAAATACTTGAATAAAGCAAAAGATAAGAATGATCCATTCCGTTTGATGGGCTTTGGACACAGAGTGTACAAAAACTTTGATCCTAGAGCAAAAATCATCAAAAAGGCTGCTGATGACGTATTGAGTAAGTTGGGTGTCAATGATCCAGTTTTGGATATTGCCAAAGAATTGGAATATGCCGCATTGAATGATCAATATTTCATTGATAGAAACTTATATCCAAACGTAGATTTCTATTCTGGAATTATTTACAGAGCCTTAGGTATTCCTACTGATATGTTTACCGTGCTTTTTGCATTGGGCCGTCTTCCAGGATGGATTGCTCAGTGGAAAGAAATGAGAGAAAATGGTGAACCAATCGGAAGACCTCGTCAGATTTACACCGGTGAAACTGAAAGGGATTACGTATCTATGAACAGAAGATAAGTATAGATTGTTCATTCCAAAACGTTGAAAGAAAGGCCTGTTATATGGTAACAAGGCCTTTCTTTTTTTACCCCATTTCCACTTGATAGGAAGTGAAAAATTTATGTATATTTGGAAACCCAAAAATATTAAATGAGTTTCTTATGAGCGCAATTACATTAGAAGACGCAGTAGCGTTGACTAAAAAATTTACAAGCAAGCCTTCCAATGAAGAGCTGCTTAAATTATATAGTCTTTACAAACAAGCAACCGAGGGAGACAACACAGGCGAACGTCCCGGAGGATTTGATTTTGTAGCAGCGGCCAAATACAATGCTTGGCTAGCTTTGAAAGGAAAAGATAAGCAAGAGGCCGAAGAAGAATATATTTCTACGGTAAATAATCTCTCAGCGAAGTATATGTAATCTCTAAAGGTAAAGGCCAAGCAAATGAAATAAGCTTTGGCCTTTATTGCTTCTTGCGTGTCATTACAAAATTTTTAAAAAAAATGCAGCTGTTTAACCTAACAATATTCTAAAAGTTTTTAATCGTTGTTTGGTAATACAAATTATTGTCTTTAACTTTGCACCCGAATTAAACAATAACATTTTTCTAACCGTGGTTCCTTACTGTCGCTTGACTTGGGTTACTTCAGGAGTACATGGTTGAGAAAAGTAAGGCAAATTTCATGGAAAAAGAATTATTATTCTCAGACCTTGGGGTATCCGCAGAGATCCTTAAGGCAGTAGAAGATATGGGCTATACCCATCCTTCTACCATTCAAACACAATCTATCCCTTTGTTGCTTAGCGGGCGTGATGTCATTGGACAGGCGCAAACTGGAACTGGTAAGACAGCTTCTTTTGCTATTCCTATCATTGATCAAATAGATGTGTCTTTCAACAAGCCTCAGGCGCTTATTTTATGTCCTACTCGTGAACTTGCTGTACAAGTAGAAGGAGAGATCGTAAAATTAGCTAAATATAAAAGAGGTCTTTCTTCCACTTGTATTTACGGTGGAGAAGCAATCGACAGGCAAATCAAATCCTTAAGAAAAGGAGTTCAGATTGTAGTCGGTACACCAGGCCGTATCATGGATCACATGGAGCGTGGTACACTAAAACTGGAACACGTAGGTATGATCGTGTTGGACGAAGCGGATGAAATGTTGGATATGGGTTTCAGAGACGATATCGAAAGAATCTTGAGCGACTGTCCAGATGAAAGACAAACGGTATTTTTCTCTGCCACGATGGCTAAGCCTATCTTGGATTTGACTAAGAAATATCAAAATAATCCGGAAATCGTTAAGGTTTTAAGAAAAGAACTAACGGTAGAAAATATCTCTCAAGTATATTATGAGGTGAAGTCCCCATTGAAGCTTGAGTTGATGTCTCGATTAATTAACTTAAATCAGTTTGCTTTAAGTGTTGTATTCTGCAACACAAAGCGTACAACAGATGAAGTAACAGAAGAGTTAATTGCAAGAGGAATCATGGCTGAAGCTTTGCACGGAGATTTATCCCAAGCACAGCGAAGCAAAGTGATGGCTAAATTCCGTAAAGGTCATGTATCTGTATTAGTTGCTACGGATGTAGCGGCAAGAGGTATAGATGTAGACAACGTAGAAGCAGTTTTCAACTACGATTTGCCATTGGATGAGGAAAACTACGTACACAGAATCGGAAGAACAGGTCGTGCTGGTAAGTCTGGAGCTGCTATCAGTTTTGCAACTGGTAGAAAAGACATGTTCAAATTGAGAGATTTGGAAAAGTTTATCAAGACTTCTATCACCAAAATGTCTCCTCCGAGCGTCAAGGATTTGATCCAACTGAAGAAGGATCAATTGATAAAGGATGTGTATACGCAATTGAGCAAGGAAGATGACAATAGTTTCTATGAAGAAACCATTGGTCAAATGCTTGCTGAAGGCTTGACAATGGAACAAGTGATGATGGGATTGATCAAAATCCAAATGGCTGATGCTGTTCATGAGATGGAAGATCAAAACTTTGAAATTGATCTTGGAAGAGAGCGAAGCAGCAGAGAGCGTACTGAGCGTGGTGGAAGAGAACGTGATCGTTCTGAAAGAGGTAGCAGACCAGAAAGAGGTGCTCGTCGTGAGCGAACTGAGCGTTCTGAAAGAAGCGGGGATCGTCCTGAAAGAAGAGGTTCAAGAGAAAAAGCAGTTAGAGAGCCGGGAATGGCGCGACTATTTATCAATCTAGGTAAAAAAGACCGTGTACGTCCCAATGATATTGTAGGTGCTATTGCTGGAGAATCAGGTGTTTCTGGTAGAAGTATCGGAGGGATTGATATCTTTGATAACTTCTCATTTGTAGATGTGCCATCCAAGGATGCGGATCATATCATCAAAGTGATGAAAAATAATACCATCAAGGGCAAAACCGTAAATATGGAAATCTCCAAAGGCTAAGAAATTAATAAAAGGTTAATTAGTTTATAAAGGTTAGTGATCAAAAGCGCAGTTTCTCAAGAACTGCGCTTTTTTTTATCCCCTCATTTGATTGGCACTCCCGATAAGACTGCGTATTTTTAAAGCCTGATGTTGTATTTAATAGTACACGTACACAACGAGTATTTCCTTTCTAACTTATGCAGCTGTTCTACCACGAAAAATCTTTAGATAGTACTTTTGAACTCGATCAAGAGGAATCCCGCCATTTGATCAAAGTACTGCGTAAAACTAAAGGTGATCAAGTGCAGTTTACAGACGGAAAGGGTTGTTTGGTACATGGAGCCATCTTGGATGCTGATCCTAAAAGAGCAAAGATTATAGTTGAGCAGCGCTTATATCAACCTCAAGATGATTTTTACATACATTTGGCTATCTGTCCAACAAAAAACCTCGACCGTATGGAGTGGATGTTGGAAAAGATTACAGAGATCGGAGTTCATGAAATCTCATTTATTGAATCCAAACACTCCGAACGGGTATTCTTAAAAATGGATCGATTGGAAAAGAAAATGATTGCGGCTTGTAAGCAAAGTTTGAAATTCCATTTCCCTATTCTTAATGGCTTAAGACCTTTAGAAGAAATCTTAAAAGAGTCTAGATTGGACAGCTATCAGCGCTTCATTGCTTATTTGGACGAGGATAATACCCGACATTTGTATGAGAAAGCTGAACCAAATCAATCCTATATTGTCTTAATAGGACCAGAAGGAGACTTTTCAAAAGAAGAAGTAGCTATGGCCTTTGATTATCACTTTCTTCCCTGTTCACTTGGGAGATCTAGACTTCGAACTGAAACGGCGGGAGTTGCCGCTGTTCACTCATTGCAATTAAAAAACACCTTAATAATACCATGAAAAAATATCTATTTGCAGCTGCAGCACTTGTGCTATTTCAGTATTGTCAACCTAGTCAAACAGATAGCACCTCTTCTCATGGAGAAGATGGATGGCTTTCAGGAACCAATGATGAAAAATTTGATGAAATAGCCCATCAATTAGGTGGTTTTAGTAAAACTATGGTGGAGGTTTCTTACAGATACTCTGAACTGTATTGGGCAGGGATGGATGAGAACTGGGGATATGCAGAGCATCAAATCGAGCATATCATTGAAGCGATGGAGGATGGATTGAAAAGAAGGCCTGTTCGTGCAGCCTCTGCGGAAGCCTTTATGGAAGAAGCGATCCCTGCAATAGAGGAAATCATTGAAGCAAAAGATAAAGAAATGTTTATTAAAGGTTTCCAAGCTTTTACATCTGCCTGTAATGCCTGCCATGCGAAGGAAGGTGAGTCTTATATCATGATTCAAGAACCTTTGAACAGGTTGTCACCAGTAAGATTCTAACTAGTAATTTAACAAACGCGTATTCATGCAATCAGATAGCCCACAGTCTATCCAAGCCACACCCGATGATATGGAGACTTCAGATCGACTGATTATTCTGCTCCAAACAGGTGAAGATGATCATCGTCCAGTCTATTTATCAGGCAATTTTAACAATTGGCAGACGCAGGATAGACGCTACATGATGAAGCGTTTGGAGACAGGTGAATATAGCTACCAATTTTCTCCTGATTTTATTTTTCCGGAGGAATTGATTTACAAATTTACCAAAGGGGACTGGTCAGAAGTAGAGATTGATCGCTATGGTAATAAAACCCCCAACCGTTCTTGTCGAAAAACTACAGGTATTCAACAAGAGTTTGTTCCTCGCTGGCGTAAAAACTGGTTGCCATACAGACCTTCTCAATTACCACGAGTTCATTTGATTTCGGATGGCTTTGAAATTCCTCAATTGAAGAAAAAACGTAAGGTGTGGGCACTATTGCCACATGATTACGATACTTCGGAGGAGCATTATCCAGTCTTGTATTTGCAGGATGCACAAAATTTATTCAATGAAAATTCGCCTTACGGAAATTGGCAAATAGATAAGAAGTTGGCCGTTATGTCCGACTATGGTATTGGAAAGATCATTGTCATTGCTGTAGAACATGCAGAAAAGGAGCGGGTTATAGAATACAATGTTGGAAAAACGCTATTAGGAGAGGGGCAGGGGAAAAAGTATATGCGTTTTTTGGCCGACACCTTAAAGCCTTTTGTGGATAAAAGTTTTCGTACCAAGCCTGAACGTGAGTTCACAGGAATTGGAGGTAGTTCGATGGGTGGATTGATTACTATTTTTTCTGGTCTTATGTATCCGGAGGTATTTGGTAAGTTAATGGTGTTTTCCCCCTCGCTTTGGGTTATTCCAAAATTGAAATTTTCTTTTTTGGATGTTTTTGAGCCTATGGAAACTAAAATTTATCTCTATGCAGGAGGGGATGAATCAGAGACGATGGTCAAACATGTCAAGAAATTCCGCAAAAAATTATTGAAACATGAAGCCGCTCAGGCCAACATGAATATACAGCTTTCGATTAATATGGAGGGAAAGCACTCTGAAACTTATTGGAGTGATGAATTCCCAAAAGCAGTGGAGTGGCTGTTTTTTGCAGACCGGGCAGGGGATGAGCTAGGTGATTTAGAAGAAGAATAAAAATATATGCTATGAAATTTTCAATATACCTGGAGACTGCAAAATCGGTTTCCAACACAATTATTATTCCTTGTGTAGAAGCGGATAGCATCCGATATTCATGGAATGATCAATCTTTGGAACTCAAAAGTTCCCTTTTTACGGGTAAAAAAGACACGGTATACTCATTAGTTCAAGATGGACGCTTGTTTATTTTTGTGGGGTTGGGTAGCTCGCCTGAATTTAAGACTATTCAAAATAGTTTTCGTAGATTGACAGCCAAGCAATCATCCTTATTAGAGGGTGAAATTGTACTTGATTTATCCAATTTTTCTGAGGATTGGTTCCTAGAAGCAGCAGTTTCAGGATTAAAGTTAGGTTCGTATCGTTTGTCTCATTTTAAGACAGATGATCTTGGGTCTAATCATTTGGACATGGTTTCTTTTGTATGTTTGAGCAATATCTCTCAAACGGAAGAAGCTATCGACAGAGGTGAAAAAATAGCCCATGCGCAATTGGAGACGTTCAAGCTAGTAGATCTACCAGCCAATACGGTAACTCCTCAATACTTGGCTGACTGGGCTAATCGTATGGGTGCCCAGTATAATGTAGCAGTTGAAGTATTTGATGAACATCAGGCGCTGGAAAAAGGGCTTCATGCATTTTTAGCAGTAGGTCGGGCAAGCAATCGTCCTCCTCGATTTATCATTCTTGACTATGTGCCTGAAAACCCCGAAAAGCATATTGGCTTAGTAGGTAAAGGGGTCACTTTTGATACAGGAGGCTTAAATATCAAAACCCAAGGGATGGTCCATATGAAGTGTGACATGGGGGGGGCAGCTACTGTTTTAGGAGCCATGCAATTAGCCGCATCTTTAAAGGTGCCTCATAGACTGACAGCAATTGTTCCCTGTGTAGAAAATGCAATTGACTCCAACGCCTATCTACCTTCAGATGTCATTGGAAGTTACAGTGGAAAGACCATTGAAGTGATAGATACTGATGCAGAAGGCCGCTTGATTTTGGCAGATGGATTGAGTTATATGGTGAAAAATTATGCTCCGGAAATATTGATTGATTTTGCTACTTTGACAGGGAGTACAGTTGGTACATTCGGTTATTCTTGTGCTGCTTTGTTTTCAAAAAATGATTCATTAGTCAAAGATTTGCAAAAGGCAGGGGATGCAGTGGGGGAGCGGATGTGGCCTTTGCCTATGTGGGATAGCTATCAATCAGAAATGGATTCAGAGATAGCTGATATCAAAAACTACCATGGAAAACCATTTGCTGGAGCAATTACTGCGGCTAAATTTTTGGAGTTTTTTACTGAAAAACATCCGGCATATGCTCATATAGATATTGCTGGGACAGCATTTGGAGATTCAGAATTTGCAAAAACCAAGCATGCAACTGCGTACGGTGTGCATTTATTCCTTAAATTGTTGGAAAATTTATAACCATGAGTGACAACCATAAAACCTTTTTATGTATCTCCAATTATTTTAAAGGAGGTGCTTTTCTATCATCCTTGAAAAAAGCTGGGAACAAAGTGTTCTTGGTGACTACAGAAAAATTGAAAGATAGTCCTTGGCCACACGAAGATCTTGACGAGGTTTTTTACATGCCTGGTCAGGACTTGGATTGGGATCTAGATCGGTTGCTGATAGGCGTGGCGGGTGTAATGAAGGCGAATAAGATTGATGCAATCGTAGCTTTGGATGATTATGACGTAGAAAAAGCCACTTTCTTACGGGAAAGCTTACGGATTCCGGGTATGGGTCAGACCACTGGAAGGTATTTCCGGGATAAGCTGGCAATGCGTATGAAAGCCAAAGATGAAGGAGTGTTGGTTCCTCCTTTTTCTCCGCTTTTCAACGATGAAGAAATTAATCATTTTGCAGATACTGTTCCAGCTCCATGGGTATTGAAACCTCGTTCTGAGGCTTCTGCACATGGTATCATTAAAGTGCATGATAAGGATAGCCTTTGGGCAACTATTCACGAATTAGGGGATAACCGTGTTCGCTATTTAGTAGAGCAATTTATGCCTGGTGATGTGTACCATGCTGATAGCTTAAATTTAGATGATAAAGTAATTTTCTGCACAGTTTCTCGCTATTTAGCTACACCGATGGAGATTTCTCAAGGTGGTGGTATTTTCCGGAGTGCTAATGTAGCGTATGGTTCTGCTGATGACAAGGCTATCCAAAAAGCCAATAAGCAAGTCATGAAGGCTTTTGGGATGAAAAGCGGTGCAGCTCATACAGAGTTTATCAAAGGAAGGGAAGATGGAAAAATTTACTTTTTAGAAACTTCATCCAGAGTAGGAGGTGCACATCTTGCTGAGATGGTAGAAGCTGCTTCAGATATAAGTTTGTGGGCTGAGTGGGCCAGAATAGAAGATGCTAAGGTTAAAAATCTCTCGTACACCTTGCCATCTGTCAAAAAGGGATATGCAGGTATTGTGTTGACACTTTCCAAGTTTCAACATCCAGATCTCTCTGGGTTCAGTGATTCGGAAGTTTGCTTTAGAGTTCCATTAGACTATCATGCAGGCTTGATTGTCAAGTCCGATTCTAAAGAGCGGGTTTTACAGTTATTGGATGATTATGCCGAGCGATTGAGTAAAGATTTCTCAACAGTTGCAGAGCAAGAAAAAGTAAAAAAATTCCATTGATAGCAGCGTTTGACGCAGCAGAAGACTTTCAATAGCCACGTCAAATTTACAAGTAAAATTTAGTGATTCACCAAGTCAGCGTTAGTATCCTTTCTGGGTATCAATTAAGATTTGGTGTTTTTTTTAGTCAAATTTGTAACCTTTGGCTATTTTATTCGATTATTAATTCATAAACCAACGAATAAATAGTATGCTAAACCTAAAAAATTACTTCAGTTTATTGGTAGTTCTTGGATTTACTACATTGGGTGCTTGTGTTTCAGATGATGAACCACAGGCTGAGGTTGAGGAACAAGAACTTACATTAACCGAACATCTAAGAAATCTTCAAAATACGGATATGGATCTGTTTTTGGATGCTATTCCTGAGTTTTGGGAGTCATTGGAGCAAATTCAAGGAATTACATTATTTGAACCTTCACCTGCTGCTTTTCTGGCTTTTCGCGAGGCGAATAATGCAGATTCAGTGGAAGAGGCTATTGAGATAGTAGGAAAAGAGACTTTAGAGGAATTTTTATCCTATCATGTCATCAATGAGGTAGTTCGGTTTGATAATCTTCCAGAAGGGGATCACCTATTTAGAACTATATCAGGCTTACCAATAGTGCTGCGACGAACAACCGCTCCCCCGAGGGGATTTGTAGTAGATGGATCTGGTGGTGAGGTAATCGTAAATCTCGGAGGTGTACCTATTCGAAATGGTGTTTCATACTTGACTTCTAGGATACTTGTTCCGAGACCAAACTAAGTTATTTCCCAAATCATTTACGTTGAGTGTTTGAAATTAGGGATTCTTTAGCGTATTTGGATAAAAAATTACGCACGATGTCAACAAAAATAACAGTTAATCCAAATGGTTCTCTTAAGATTGAAGGGGACTTCGAGATAGTCGATAACCAAGGGAACACTTATGGTCTTCAAGGTAGGACGGTTTTAGGACTTTGCAGATGTGGACTTTCCAACAATAAACCATTTTGTGATGGCTCTCATCGCAATGGTTTTGAACATACAGCGGTTGCATTTGACCTTCCTCCAAAAAAGGTGTAAAAAGTAAAAACCGAGCTCTGCGGCTCGGTTTTTTTAATGTATACCGTGGATTAACTAATCAAATTTCATTTCAGGAATTTCACCTTCTACAATCAGTCTACCTTCTGTCTTGGCAATGATTTCTTCTACGCTGATTCCTGGTGCACGTTCCAATAATTTGAAACCTCCCTCAGGAAGTACATCAAGCACTGCTAGATCGGATACAATTTTCTTCACACAACGAATACCCGTAATCGGAAGGCTACATTCTTTCAATAATTTGGATTTACCATCCTTACTGCAATGCTGCATGGCTACGATGATATTATCGGCGGATGCTACCAAATCCATCGCTCCTCCCATGCCCTTCACCATCTTTCCAGGGATTTTCCAGTTGGCGATATCTCCATTTTCAGAGACTTCCATGGCACCTAGAATGGTCAACTGAACATGACCCCCACGAATCATCGCAAACGACTCCGCAGAACTGAATAAAGCCGAACCTTTGGCCATGGTAATGGTCTGCTTCCCAGCATTGATTAAGTCGGGATCAATGGCATCCTCCGTAGGAAATGGACCGATCCCTAACAAGCCATTCTCTGACTGTAATACTACCTCCAAGTCTTCAGGAATGTAGTTGGCTACTAAAGTAGGGATTCCAATGCCTAGATTGATGTATTGTCCTCCTTTCACCTCTCGGGCGATGCGTTGGGCTATTTGATCTTTTGATAACATGGCTCTTAGGATTTTCTGATGGTTCGTTGTTCGATTCTCTTCTCGTAGTTTACACCTTGGAATATCCGTTGCACATAAATTCCAGGGGTATGGATTTGATTAGGATCCAACTCGCCAGCCGGAACCAATTCTTCCACCTCAGCGATTGTAATTCTTCCTGCAGCAGCCATCATAGGATTAAAGTTTCTGGCAGTTCCTTTGAAGATCAGGTTACCAGCAGTATCTCCTTTCCAAGCTTTCACAAATGAAAAGTCAGCTCTCAGCCATCTTTCCATCAAGTATAATTTTCCATCAAACTCACGGATTTCTTTTCCCTCAGCCACTTCTGTACCCACACCTGCAGGAGTAAAAAAGGCAGGAATTCCTGCTCCTCCCGCACGTACGCGTTCTGCAAGTGTCCCTTGAGGGATCAATTCTACTTCCAACTCCCCGCTGAGTAGCTGACGTTCAAACTCAGCATTTTCACCTACATAGCTGGAAATCATTTTTTTAACCATGCGTTTTTTGAGCATCAGACCGATACCAAAATCATCTACACCAGCATTATTAGAAATACAGGTGAGGCCGCTCAGGTCTTTTTCTAGGAGTGCAGCTATGGAATTTTCCGGTAATCCGGATAATCCAAAACCGCCAAACATCAGCACATCGTCGGAAAAAACATCTTTTACCGCTTCTGCTGCATTCGCTACAGTTTTATTGATCATGTGTTATTTGGATTTAGTTAATTGATTGGTCAATATTTGCAATGCTGTTAACCTGTCCTGCTCCAACTGAGCTTTCAATGAATCCAATCCTTCAAATTTTACTTCTGAGCGAAGATAAGATTTTAAATAGACGCTAACACGTTTATCATATAAATCCCCGCTAAATTCAAATATATTTACCTCTATTGTGCGTGAGTTTCCATTGACTGTAGGACGGTTACCGATATTCAACATGCCTTGGTAACGAAGGCCTTCCACACGAACTTCAACTGCATATACGCCGTCAGCTGGGATTAGTTTATAATCGTGAGGGATATGGATATTGGCTGTTGGGAAGCCAATAGATCGACCCAATTGCTGCCCTTTGATGATGATCCCATTCAGCTCGTAGTCTCTTCCCAAATATTCGTTGGCTACCTCTACTTTTCCTACTTCTAGGGCTTTTCTGATCTTAGTGCTCGATACACCTACATCGTCTACATCTTCCCTTGCAATTTCTTCCAAGTCAAAAGGGTAGTATGCCAAATTAGCCTTTAAGTAATCAAAACCTCCTTCTCTATTTTTTCCAAAGCGGTGATCGTAGCCAATTACAAGTTTTTCTGTATTGATTCCGTCAATCAGAATTTTTTGAATAAACTCCTCGGAGCTGAGGTTGGAGAATTCCCTAGTGAAAGGAATGGTTAGTAAGTGATCAATACCAGCATTCCGTAGAAGAGCTGTCTTTTCTTCAAAAGTACTGAGTAAGCGTAATTGATGATTCTCTGGTTGCAAAACTAGCCTAGGATGAGGCCAAAATGTGATCAAAACAGTTTCACCAGCGATTTCATCAGCAATGGAACGAATGCGACGAAGGATTTTTTGATGGCCTAAATGAACTCCATCAAATGTACCGCTTGTCACTACGGCATTTTTGATAGGAGAAAAATCAGCTAAACCTTCGTAAATCCTCATACGGCTCGTTCCTTAATTTTTGAAATCAATGATGGTAAGTCTTCACTATTTTCCAACAGGAAATCACCGATTCTTGTTCGACAAAGAGAGGACATATAGGCTCCAACACCAAGGCTTACTCCTAAGTCACGAGCTAAACTTCTAATATATGTTCCTTTGCTACATACAATCCGAAAGTGAATGACAGGGTTTTCAAATTTTGTAATTTCAAAAATTGACACTGTCACTGGCCGAGGGTTAATGAGTATTTCCTGTCCCTTTCTTGCTGCTTCATAGACCCTTTTCCCATCTATTTTGATAGCAGAATGCATGGGAGGTATTTGCATGATATCTCCTGTTAACTTCGCTGCGGCATCTTTTACGTCTTCTAATGTGATATGGGAGGGATCTGCAATTGCAATCACTTCTTTTTCTAAGTCAAAACTTTCGGTGGTAGCTCCCAAAACAAAAGTACCAGTATATTCTTTTTCTTGGCCCATAAAGAGCTCAATGGACTTGGTCATCTTACCTGCACAAACGATAAGTAAGCCAGTTGCCAAAGGGTCTAAGGTACCTGCATGTCCGACTTTTTTTATTTGAAGTGCATTTCTTACTTTTTTGACTACATCAAAGGAAGTCCATTCCAGTGGTTTATTGATCAAAAAAACTTCTCCGTAAGGTACTTGTTCCATTGAAATAAATTAAGAATTGTAGAATCCTGCGGCAATTGCAATCAAGCCAACAACGGTACAGTAAATAGCAAAGTAGGTCAATTTACTCTTGCGCACGAGGGCAATCATGATGGTACATGCAAAATATCCGGATATAAATGCCGCTACAAAACCTACCGAAAGATATCCAATACTATCACTGTTGTATGTCAGAGCCCCATCCAAGATATCTTTGGCCATTTTTCCCAAAATCAAAGGGACTACCATTAAGAATGAAAAGCGAGCGGCCTTATTTTTATCAATTCCAAGGAGAACTGATGCGGAAATAGTGGCTCCTGAGCGGGAAATCCCTGGTAACATAGCGATAGCTTGTGCAATACCTACCAAAACAGCATTGGTAAACCCTACATTTTTGTTGGTATTTTTTGCTTTATCTGCCAAAAAAAGCAGAGTAGCGGTTACGAGTAGCATAAAACCTACAAACATGATTTTCCCCCCAAAAAACTGTTCCAATTCTTCTTCAAAAAACAAGCCTATGATGACTGCGGGGATCATGGATAGGATGATTTTTACTGAGAATTGAGTTTCCTCATTCCACTTAAACTTGATCAGTCCTCCTAAAATCTCCAGTATGTCTTTTCTAAAAACAACAATGGTGGCTAATGCAGTAGCTGCATGCAGTACCACAGTGAATAAAAGACTTTCCTCGGGCAATTTGCTATCGCCAAGTAAGGCACTAGCGAGTTCAAGATGTCCACTGGAAGAAACTGGTAAAAACTCAGTCAATCCTTGAATGATTCCAAGGATGATTGCATCAATAAAATCCATGATTACTTATTGGATGGTTTATGGAAAATAGCGTAAAACTGGAAGATAAATCCTGCTAATGTTACGATGGGTCCAAGCACGAGACCTAAAAAGCCAAAACCATGAGGTTCATTATCAAGACCTATGAGCACAAATCCCAAAGTGATGATGGCAAGTCCTATGAGCATCAATTGATAATTTTTTTTCGAAAAAGGCATATGAGAGTGTTCCATTTTAGTATAGATCGTCCAAAGACATGTTTAAATATTTGTTAACCGCTTGTAAGGTACTAAATACAGAAAGTATTACGCCAATGATGACTAAGCTACCAAATAAACCATACAGTAGGGTATAGTCTTGTAGTAACGCAAAACCATCAATATTAGCTTTTATGTATTCAATAATCCCGTATAAAAGAGCAGAAGCTAGGATTCCCGAAGCTATTCCGAATAGAAAAGCACGTGATAGGAACGGCATGCGGATAAAACCACGAGTAGCCCCAACCAATTGCATACTTCTGATAAGGAATCGTTGAGAGAATAGTGCAAGCTTGATGGTATTGTTGATCAGCATAATGACCGTAAAAATCAAGATTACAATAAACCCTCCCAGCACTAAGGCTACTTTGGTTAAATTTTGATTGATGGATTCCACCAAATCAGCCATGTATGTTACTTCAAATACACCATCAATCAAACGTAATTCCTCCACAATATCAGTAATGAGTTCCGAAGTTTGGTATTCTTCAGCAATTGCCAAGGTAAAGGAGTCTCTTAATGGGTTATCGTCAAGAAACTTCGTGAAATCTTCCCCAGTGCTTTCTAAAAACTCCTTAGCAGCCTCCTCTTGAGAGATATACTGAAAGCCCGTCCCATCTTCTTTTTGGATGATGTAGGGTTTGGATTTTAGCATGTCACTGATCTTTTGGATATCTTTTTCGCTAAGATTTTTATTGAGGAAGACTTGTACTTCAATATTTTCCCGGATAATCTTGGTTAAGGTTTTGGCTTGGATCACAATCACCCCAAACAAACCTAAAATAAAAAGCGATAGTGTAGTGCTGAATAGCACGGAGGCGAATTTGAATCTACCTAGTTTCGTCTTTTTCCTTTGATTGCGGCTCATGGTTTGAAAATATAAATGTCAAAATTACTCAGGACGGTCGATTAAACAAATCTAAGCCTTTAAATTAGCTTCTACTACTTTCTTTCCTGTAACAACGTATGCTTGGTTATTTTTGGTACAAGGAAGTATGTGGAGACCTGTAAATCTACCAAAAGCAGGGAGTATGAGTTGATTTGGGCTGATAAAAAAGCAAGGTAACGAAATTCTTTGCCTGCCATTTCCATGCAATCGAATCCCCGGATGAATATGCCCACAAAGGTTAAACTTTGTTAAGGGAACATCTTTCATAGGTTCATGTGTTAAAACCAACTTTCCTAGCTCCAGTTTTTCAGGCACAATCTCCCATCGAGTCGATTGATAAATAGCAGGAGGAAGGATATCATGGTTACCTTTGATAAGTGTAAAACAAGTCTCAGGAAATTGATCTAAAAAATCTTCCAATGCAAACCAAGATTCATTCAGATCACTATGAAACAAATCCCCTAAAAAGTACACGTGGCTTGGTCTCCAAGTATTCAGAAGTTTTTCAATAATCAATAGGTCTTCCTGATGCAAACTTTCTGGAATTGGTATACCTGCTTTTCTGAAATGTGCGGCCTTGCCAAAGTGTGTATCTGCCAGGAGAAGACATTTATCCTCAGGAATAAACAGTGCCTTTTCAGGCAGTAATTGAAAATCTATACCTTCCCAAGTGTAGGTCTGCATGGTACTAAAATTCTGTAAAGTTTGGAAAGTATTCTGTTTAACAATTTGAAAACTTATGCGTTTGTATGTGTAAAAGCCTCTTTTTACTACCACAAACTTATGCATATGTTTAATAAAATCGTCTTAGGATTCGTTTTCTTTTTTATCCAATCAGCTTTATTTGCGCAGCAAGGAGATGAAATTTTAGGAGAATGGTACACCACAGAGCGGGATGCAAAAATCGAAATATTCAAAGAAGGAAACCTGTACTCAGGAAAGGTAGTATGGTTGGAGCAGCCTACAGAAAACGGAAAGCCTATACTAGATACTAATAACACGGATAAAAGTAAGCGCAATAGGCCAATACTAGGGATGAGATTGATTGAAGGTTTTCAATTTAAGAATGGTACTTGGGAAAATGGGCAAATTTATGATCCTAGAAATGGTAAGAGCTATTCCTGTGTGATCAAAAAGAAAAACAATGAAACCCTTGAAGTCAGAGGTTTTGTAGGCTTTTCAATGATAGGACGTACGGTAGAGTGGTATAAAGTCAAGTAAGTGATCTCTATTTTCTGTTAAACAAGTACTTGTATTTGATTTGCATTTGAAACAAATGATCATAAAAACTATTATATCCGGCATTCCCATCTAAATAATCAGAAAAGGAAAAAAGAATAGTGCCCTCTAAACTTAAGTCGGAAAAAGAACTGAGTTTTAAATCTATTCCTCCCCGTACAGGAATGTACCCGCTAGTAATGCTTGCTTTGCTAGGTTGTTCGGATGGATCAAAGCTAAAATATTCCTTTCTGTCCACATGAATTATTCCGATGCCAGTACCGACGTAAATATTTACTAAAGGTCTGTTCATGTGATTGAAATATGGCATCAAGTAGAAAGTAGGCATAACATCAGCAAAATAAGCAAGCCCATTGAAACGAAAGGCTCCTCCAGTCTCTTGCCATCGTCTAATAGGGGCTAAGCCAGGGGTTCCTCCGCTTTCAATAATTTGGAGACCAGTAGTTGTTTGTAATCCCCAATGATTGTGAAATCGAAGTATGTAAGCAATACTTGCAGCAGGATTGATTTCGAAATTTTTTTGGTGATATTGAGCCCCATTATCCGCATAAATAAACGAGGGACCAACTCCTATTGACAACACGCTTGTTCTTGGAGTCAATTCTTTATAAAAACTTTGGGCATGAAGAGTGAGAGTTACTCCCCAAAAGATTAAAATCAAAAAACTATTCTTTGCAAGATGTAACTGCATTGTAACCGGTGTTTAATTATAAGAAAAATAGAATCACACTCATCTCTACAATTTAGAGACCAAAAAATTTTGGTTTTGAAAAAAATAGCTGCTTGAGCTAATTACCTTGAACCCTCCCGTGTTTTAAATAGCAAGCGCTGTTAATTTTCAAAATCGTCACCCAGGGCAAGATTAACTTCCTCTTCTGTTGTGCGAAGCTTTTTTCTGCAAAACTTCATGAGATCAGAGGCTTCTTTCACCAATGCTGTAAGCTCATCTATTCCCTTTTCTCCTTTTTCCAGTGTTTCTACAATTTCCTGAATACGCTTAATTGCTGAATCATAACTAAGATTTTGAATTTCCATAATCGGTTGTTGATTTAATAATACTTTCGATTTTTTGTTTAATTCCGTAGGTTGTCAACTGATCGCCCGCCCTAGGTTGAGTAGTGTGCAAAGGTACTCCATTTATTTCTGATCGGGTATACCCTCTTTTAAAATGCTCTTCAGGATCTAAACGAATGATGTCTCTTTGTAGTTGAGTAAGGCTTTTTTGTTCTCTCTCGATTAACTGGCCCCATGTTTTGGATAGAAGGGAGCTTTGTTCATGAACTTTGAGTTGTTGAATTTTTAGCTCCTGTAAACTCCAAGACTTGATTTGATAGTGCAACTGATCAATGCTTTTTTCCTCTTGTTTCAATTCTTGTCTTGCCAAACTTTTCACATACAGTCCCAGCTGTTGGATGAGCTTAAAATTGTTTTGTGTTTGCATCATCGTACTTCGTTCCATTCGTTTATGAAGCATAACTATATGTTCTTCAAATGCCAAAAAACCATCCAATAGAAAAGCCGCTACTGCGGTGGGGGTTTTAAGTTTAGTATGAGCGACAAGGTCCGCAACGCTTTCATCTCGCTCATGTCCAATTCCCGTCAAAACTGGAATAGGACACACTGCCAAGTCCCTAGCAAGTTCATATTCATCAAAGCATTCAAGATCTAACGAAGACCCACCCCCGCGGACTACTACTATAGCCTGGAACTTTTTCCCAAGAATAGCTTTTTGTAGGGCAGTTCGAATAGATGTTGCTGCTTCTGCGCCTTGCATAAGGGCAGGAAACAGGGTGGTGTGTATTTGGTAGCCGTAGGGATTATTTTCCAATTGATTGATAAAGTCTTCGTAACCAGCAGCATTGGGAGAGCTGATGACAGCAATTCGCTGAGGAACAGAAGGGAGTATGAGTTGTTTGTTTTTATCGATCAATCCTTCTCGTTGTAGACGGTCTATGGTGACCTGCCTATTTTTCGCACGTTCTCCTAACGTGAAGTTTGGATCTACATCTTTGATATGTAAGCTGATTCCATAAATTTCGTGAAAGGTTACAGAAACCAATGCCAAAATTTTCATCGAAGCTTGCAATCGTTGACCAGTAGCTTGTTCAAATTTGGAGGAAATGCCTCGGTAACTATATGACCAAATGTTTGCCCGAATTTTAGCCAAGGTTTGATTCCCTTGTTTTTCAAGTAATTCTAAATAGGCATGACCATTATGCCCCACCTTGAGTTCACCTATCTCGGCAATCACCCAATAGCTAGGTTCAAGCTGAGTATCTAAAGTGTCTCTGATAAGCCTATTTAAAACGATTAATGAAAGTGCATCTTGCATACGACAAAAATATAATCTTTTGTGCGTAACTAAGAAATCTAGAGTGTTGGTTTTTTGAAAAGAGAAGAAATAGCCAGTAAAATTTCATTTGCTAAACCCCCAAGTGGGTTTTTCCCGTAGGATATAGAGTTATCTATGAACGTTTGTTTCAATTCAACTTAAATAATTGGTGAATTTGTTCACTGGTAAAAGTTTATTTGTAAAGCTACAAGCGTCAATGCATAAAAAATCGATTGTTTATAGATTTTATCAATCGTATTTTAATTTGCATACAGAAAAATAATTGTTATTTTAGCAAACATAAACCCTCTATAAACAAAAAAATTATGGATAAACATCACGATCATGCCACTCAAGCAAGTAATGGCGCTGCAGGCAAATGTCCTGTCATGCACGGAGCAAATACCAAAGTAGGAGCGGGCGGTACTATGAATAAAGATTGGTGGCCCAATCAATTGAATCTGAATATTTTGCATCAGCATACGCCGAAGTCTAATCCATTGGGAGAGGATTTTAACTATGCCGAGGAATTCAAAAAAGTAGATTTGCCACAATTGAAAAAAGACTTAGAGGAGGTTTTGACTACTTCTCAGGACTGGTGGCCGGCTGATTATGGTCATTATGGACCCTTTATGATCCGAATGGCCTGGCATGCGGCAGGAACTTATCGTACAGGAGATGGACGTGGAGGTGCCAACACCGGTAATCAGCGATTTGCTCCTTTGAATAGCTGGCCGGATAATGGCAACTTGGATAAGGCTAGAAGATTGCTATGGCCAATCAAGCAGAAATATGGAAATAAGATCTCTTGGGCTGACTTATTTATTTTGGCAGGAAACGTTGCAATTGAGTCTATGGGACTTCCAACGTTTGGTTTCTCTGGAGGTAGAGAAGATATTTTTCAGCCAGAAGAAGATATCTACTGGGGAGCTGAGGATACCTGGTTAGGAAATAAGCGCTACACAGGAGAAAGAAATTTGGAGAATCCATTGGCAGCAGTGCAGATGGGGTTGATCTATGTGAATCCAGAAGGACCTGATGGTAATCCAGACCCACTGGCTTCCGCAAAAGATATCCGTGAGACATTTGCTCGCATGGCAATGAATGATTATGAAACCGTAGCCTTGACCGCAGGTGGCCATACCTTTGGAAAGGCTCATGGTGCAGGAGATGCTGCTTTGGTGGGTGTAGAACCAGAAGGAGCACCGATGGAGCAGATGGGCTTTGGATGGAAGAGTTCTTTTAAGAGTGGGAAGGGTAGAGATGCCATCACTTCAGGCATTGAAGGTGCATGGACGCCTACACCAACTACTTGGGATATGAGCTATTTCGATGTATTGTTTGGCTATGAGTGGGAATTGAGCAAAAGTCCCGCGGGAGCACATCAGTGGGTTCCTAAAAATCTGAAGCCAGAAGATCATGCGCCGGATGCAGAAGATACTTCTTTGAAAGTGGGTATCATGATGACTACTGCGGATATGGCTATGCGTGAGGATCCTTCCTATCGCAAGATCTCTGAGCATTTCCACAAAAATCCAGAAGAATTTGCCGATGCCTTTACTAGGGCTTGGTTTAAATTGACGCATCGAGACATGGGACCAAAAACCCGCTATTTAGGTTCTGAAGTTCCTGCCGAAGATTTGATCTGGCAAGACCCAATTCCTGCGGTAGATTTCGAAGTGATCAATGATGCAGATGTTGCCTCCTTGAAAGCAACTATCCTCGCGTCAGGTCTGACTGTTTCCGAGCTAGTGTACACAGCTTGGTCTGCTGCGTCTACCTTTAGAGGTTCGGACTTAAGAGGTGGTGCGAATGGTGCGCGTATCCGATTAGCACCTCAGAAATTCTGGCAGGTAAATATGCCCGAGCAATTAAGCAAAGTACTGGGAACCTTGGAAAAAGTACAGCAGGAATTCAATGCTGCTCAGGCTGGCAATAAAAAAGTTTCTTTAGCCGATTTGATTGTTTTGGGCGGATGTGCCGCAGTTGAAAAAGCAGCTAAGGATGCTGGTTTTGATGTAACGGTTCCATTTACAGCAGGTAGAAATGATACTACCCAGGAATTGACGGATGTGGAATCTTTTGCAGTATTGAATCCGGAAGCAGATGGCTTTAGAAATTACAGAAAGGCTTCCTTCACAGTTCCTGATGAGGAAATGCTACTAGATAAAGCACAGTTGCTGACCTTAAGTGCACCTGAAATGACTGTCTTGGTCGGTGGTATGCGAGCTTTGGGGGCCAACTACAATGGTTCTACCCATGGAGTATTTACCCATACCCCAGGTCAGTTGACCAATGATTTCTTTGTAAACTTGGTGGATATGGGCATTGCGTGGAATCAGTCCAGCAAAGAAGCCGATACCTTCGAAGGTAGGGATAGAAAGACCGGTCAGGTGAAGTGGACAGGTACCCGAGTAGATTTGGTATTCGGTTCCAACTCACAATTAAGAGCCATCGCCGAAGTCTATGCACAAGACGATTCCAAAGAGAAATTCGTGAAGGATTTCATCAAAGCATGGGATAAAGTGATGAATTTGGATCGATTTGATGTGAAGTGATTCAATGAGAATGATTGATAATGAAAAAAGACGGCTGAAAGGCCGTCTTTTTTATTTTGTATAGATCTCAAGGGGATTAGATGTTTATTTTCCGAAATACGTATTGGGTATGTGCGACCCCGACTGGGGTCGAATGAGGCTAGTTGGGTTGATGTTAGCTATAAACATGTGACCTCTTTGAGGTCGGGTACATATTTCATTCATTTTATGACGCTAATTTTTCGATTTTCTCTTGATCCCAACGGGATCACATGTTTATAGCACGGAATGCGTCTAGGGTATGTGCGACCCCGACTGGGGTCGAATGAGGCTAGTTGGGTTGATGTTAGCTATAAACATGTGACCTCTTTGAGGTCGGGTTTTAGAGCTCAATTAAACAGATTTTAGATTTTTGTTGACCCCATCTAAACTTTCCAATCTGCTTTCTTCTAGTCGCCTCTAATTTAAATACCTCCTAATTCTGTCATTACTCCAACTTCCAGCCTCTTTTAAAAGCACGATTTTTAGATATTGGAGTATATCTTCTTCTATAAACTCAGGGTTTTCATCTTCTTCCTCATCGTAGTAAACCCCATTATCAGTTTGCAGCCAAATTGCAAATTGTTCATGAGTGGTGAGCTTTTTTGTTTCTTCCTTCAAGTGGTTATCTATCATAAATTCATATGCCTCCCAATCAAATGAATACTCCCCTTGGATCTGAACACATATCTCATCCCATGAATTTACCAAACCAGAATCATCTCCAGAGAGGATTATAGTTATTCTTTGTAATTTTTTAATGCTTTTTTTGATAATTCTTGCTGCAATCTCATTCGCAAAAGACAGAATAATCGACTGTTTGTTTAATCTTGTATAATCCATTCCGTTTTTTTGACCATTAAGGTAAATTTAAAAATTATTAACTCTCGTAATCGATGATTATTGATTTTTTAGAAAAAAATAGTTGGAATGATTTTTTACAAACTTTTTCATTAAATTAGCCTTAGTTTAATTTTTCAAAACTTTTTATGAAAGAGTCACAGTCGTCCATGTTTGAGCATTCGGAGGTAAAAGTAAGATTGCTCAATTTGTATATTCAAAAATACCTAAACATCTTGAGCAGGGCAGCAGGCATTGAAAAAGTCCATCTCTACGATTTGTTTTGTGGGGAAGGGATTTATGAAAATGGCGGAGAGGGGAGTCCAATCATTTTTTTGAAGGCCATCAAAGACATCTACTATAGGAATCAAGCTGGCAAGCATAAGATTATCCAAGTGGATTGTGTATTCAACGACCTGGAAACTTGGAAGACAGAAAAAGTCAAATCTATTGTAGAAAGCAAAAAGTTGCATTACCCCATTTTTGGTGATTTGAGATTCCGAAACGTGGATTATGCTGAAGCTGTGCCACGGGTAGTGGCCCAAATGTCCAAATCAAAGAAAGCCAAAGCCTTTGTCTTTATTGACCCCTATGGATATAAAGATGTTAGAGCTTTTCAAATCAGATCAATTTTACAGACCAAAAAAACAGAAGTTTTACTGTTTCTGCCTACACAATTTATGTTTAGGTTTGAGAGAAAAGGGATTCCCACGGCACTACAAGCTTTCATAGAGGATTTGGTTCCGAAAGATAAATGGCCAAATTCTTCTACAGGAATTGATTTCATTGAGAACCTGAAATCAGCCTTTCGAAATTATCTTGGTGATGATTTTTTCGTGGACACATTTATCATCTCAAGAGATTCCAACCAATATTTTTGTCTTTTCTTTTTTACCAGTCACATTTATGGTTTTGATAAAATGCTTGAAGCCAAATGGGAAATTGATTCTGAGCAGGGAAGGGGATGGAGTTATAAGAATCCTGATGCACCAACACTATTTACTCCTTCTAAAGCCGATAAGGTAAATAAGTTAGAGAGTTTCTTTCATTCCTATTTGAAAGAACCGAGAACGAATGGAGAAATTTATCAAGCTACCCTTCATCAGGGATTTAGGCCTACGCATGCGGTAGAAGTTTTGAAGGGGCTTGCTTCTCAGAATAAAATTAGTGTGACATCAAATGACGGACAAAAAGTTAGAAAGGGCTCTTATTACATAAATTATAACGAATTTTACAGAAGACCTAATCAAATATCAATCCAACTAATCTGACCCAAAATGGCACAAACCTCAATCGAATGGACTGAATTGACATGGAATCCTGTCACAGGCTGTACCAAGATCTCAGCAGGATGTAAATTCTGTTATGCAGAAGTCATGACCAAGCGACTTAAAGCCATGGGAGTAGAAAAGTATAAGGATGGATTTAAGAAGGTGAGGATTCATGAAGATGCCTTGGGCATCCCATATACTTGGAAAAAATCAAAGGTGGTGTTTGTGAACTCAATGTCTGACTTGTTTCACAAAGATGTACCTTTGGAATTTATTCAGAAAGTGTTTCAAGTTATGAAAGATAATGGACAACATGTTTTCCAAGTTCTCACCAAGCGGGCTGATCGTCTTGCTGAAATCAGTCATCTTTTACCTTGGTCACACAATATCTGGATGGGTGTTTCTGTCGAAGACGAAAGAGTTCTCGACAGAATAGACTTTCTCCGTCAAACGGGTGCTAGAGTAAAATTCCTATCCTGCGAACCCTTGATTGGTGCACTATCAAATATGAACCTAAACGGTATCGACTGGGTCATAGTCGGAGGGGAAAGTGGACACAAAGCAAGACCTATGAATCCAGATTGGGTATTGGATATTCAGGAGCAATGCCAAACAGCTAAAGTTGCTTTCTTCTTCAAACAATGGGGAGGGAAGAACAAGAAAAAAGCTGGTAGAGAACTTAATGGGCAGACTTATGATGAAATGCCTTATGTGGAGTTGGAGAAGTATATTTAGGATTTAAATATCAAGTCTAAAGTTACCTTTTTTAACTCTTTTTAGAAGTTTTTGGTTGAAATGATCAAGCCCTAATTCATCTCTCATTTGATTGATTAGTGACTCAAAATTATCAATCTGCAATTTCAGGTGAGATTCAAGTTCACCCTCTATTTTTTGCTTGTTTGTCAAAGTATTGACATTTATTTCACCATATAATGTATCTACTTTAGATAGAATTTCTTCAATAAATTTATTTGAAAAACAAGCTGATTTCTTTGCAATCTCATTTCTGCTATTATCGATTTCTGAATCAATTTGAAGTGATAGTTCATTCAGTTCTACAAGATTTCCAATTGGCTTATTGGAGAACTCAAGTGAATTGATTTTTTCAATGGACTTCTGTAAAATGGAAATCACTTTTTGAAACTCCCCGATAATGGCCTCATAAGCATCCAGCTTTTTCAAATATAGTTGGTTCTGAAGGTCAATATTTCTGCCACGGAAATAGGCTAAACCTGATATGACTAATGCCAAGCTTGATATAATGATTGATATTTGGTTGTCCATAACAAATACTAATTCACAATGAGATATAAAGTGTATTGAGTTTTAAACTATTCATTTTTCTTAGAAAGTTTTTCAATGATAGAAACAAAATTAATTAATTGCCCATAATTAAAGAGATTAAGTAGAGTTCTAGGTATCAATAAAATAGAATAGAAAAAGAGAAATGAGAACAAGAACAAAACTACGTGGTTAAAAATATTCGAAATTAGTGGTTCGCAGAAAATAGACTTCAATTCGAGCGTTATTGTAAAATCTACTAAAATTAATATAATTAGAAATATAGATTGAATGATAATGGCCCATGAAATAATAGCTAATACCTTTTGAAAAGTAGATATCCCTAGGTTCATATTATCATTAAATTCCGAGGTGTCATTATCAATTAGACGTGAAATAGGGTTTGAATTCGAAACCGAAATTATGATTCCAAAAGAAGCAAATGCTAATCCAAGTATGGAAGGAATTATTTTATATCCAGAATTTATCAAGAATTTAAAAATGTCGAATAATTCAACCCTAATAGTTAGTAGCAAAATAAATATTGAGATTACAATTGAAAACCAAAAAGGCTTACTCTTTCTAATTATTTTTATATCGTAAATAAAAAGCAGGGTTTTAAAATCCCCACTGTGAAGTTCTTTAATCGGCTTTTTCATTTCTAAATTTAAAAAGATTTTTTATCGCTTCTATTGCAAATACTAATGGAGAAGTGTTATTCGTTAGTTCAATTTGGAAAATTTGTGGGTGTTTTAAAGTGTTTAGTTTCTGTTTTTTGCCAGATCGATCAGTGTAACTAACTTGAGCAAAACCATTTTCAGTTGCTAAACCTAATGAACCATTTACCAAATCACCATTTAGATCTATTTCAGAATTGCCACTGCTTTTTCCAGTAATTTCTAAATCACCAAATCCAGATTCTCTAATAAGCCTATCCATTAAATCTTCAGATTCCTTTTTGAAATCATCATTTGTAAAAGTCAGTTTTATAAATACTTTGGAGATTTTTTTTGCCTTTTCTAAGACCTCTAAACTATCTTTATCTTGTTGAATTATAATATCAAGATGTTCACCTTCTTTTTCCAGAAAATTGTTGAAGAATATTTGAAAGAATTCCTTAATTATATTTGGACTAAAATTTGATTTTGCCTGAACTACTACTCTGTGATGATCAGGAGTATATGCAAAATAGACTTCTTTTAAGCCAGGTACTGCCCCTTTTGGTATATGAACATCAACTAATTCCGCTGTCTCTCTATCCTTCCATTCCAATCCTTCAACATTAATATTTCTGGAAATTATTCCATAGACAACATCTTTTCCATCTACGCTACTTGTGAAAACATTTCTAAAATACATAATTGTATTTGCACGCATTTGTACACCCTTCCTAGAATACTCTGTTTCAAGAATAATTTTCCTGAAAGTTTCTCCACCTTTTCTTTTATTTGATTTCAAATTTAAATTGAATGTGTAAAATGATGATTTGTAGCTTTTTTCTTTCTTTTCCATACAGTGTTTTTAAATTGGTTAATAGTTGTATAATTATAATTATCTCTCCACTACCCCCCTCAAACAACTCTGCATCCATTCTTCTTCCGTAGTTTGATGGGTATCTATTTCTTGTTCTAGTTTATCGCAGAGTGCCATTAATGCATTGACTTTTTCTACAATGGCTTTTTGTTCATCTAGTGGTGGTAATGGGATTAATATATTTTTTAGTTCCTTTACCCCAACCATATTTGGTTGAGCCATTCCCTGAGCCTTTTGCCAAATTAGTTCTTGGATATATTTGGATCTAAAAAGCTTTAGAAAATATTCAGCTAAAATTAAATCTCGGTTTAGAGTTAATTTTAGTAAAGCTTGGTTTATAATTCCAGTAACGGTTCCTTTTGGCAAATAGACTATTCTACCTAGTGTTGCACCAGAACAGCTAATAAGAAAATCTCCAGCCTTGGCCGTAAATCCTTTCATAGATTCATATTTCTCTTCTGTGATAAAATATCTCATCCAATGTGGGTCATCATTTATTGGATTGTATTGTTCAAAGACTCTTATGCCAATTTCAACAAAATCATCTTTTCTTAAAGAGCTACCAAACGGTCCTCTTTTCATAGGGTAATTCACACATCCTAAAAGGTCAACCCATCTACACCAAACCCACCCCTCAGGCAATTCATAAGGTATCTCCTCCTCCGAAATCTCAGGAAGTGGCTTTTCTTTTTTGATTTTTTTCTCCTTGATCAGTTGCTCTTTCTCTGCCTTGATTTTTTCAAGTAGGGTAGATGCGTGTTCGATTGGTAATCCCTGAGTTTGTCGATGGGTACGCCAATCTCGTGTCAACTTCCCCTGAACAGCCAATTGCAATATGCCTTCTCGGAGTTTTTTGATGTTTTCCTTTTCGGTAAAAAAGGTACCGAAATGCTGCTGTAAAAATATCCACTGACTAGCGGTATCCTGTTCTGCTGCTTGGGTCAACTGATTCAAGGTAGAAGTCACAAAATCTGACTTCAACTGAATCCGCTCTTTTGTCAATTCTTCCAATTGCTCCACTTCTGCAAACAATTGATTGACTACTTCTACAATGGCTTTTTGTTCTTCGAGGGGTGGGATTGGAATCAGACCAACAAGAAGATTAGCATCGTTAATTGCTGGATATGCTACACCTTTCATGCAGCTTTCAACATACTCAATAAAAAAGTATGATCGTAAAACATGATACAAGTAAATCTCGGAGCATCCTAGAACAGGATTAAGAATTGCAAAAGCTGTACTTGCGATAGCTTTGTAAGAAAACTCTCTGTCCACAACTGCAATATTCAAAAGATAAGGTCGAACAGTAGAATAAATTACACACCCCTTCTCTACAATTTTTCTTGCTCTTGAGGGAGCGTCACTTGGCGAAAGAATATTTAGCTCATTTTTTATAACCCCAAATTGATTATCAATAGACGCTACGTCAATATATTCAAATTCTTTATCTGGAGTTTTCTGTCCAAAATTATGGGTATAATTACCTAGTCTGCTCCATGCCCAGCTTTCGGGTAGATTAAAAGGAATTTCTTCTTTAGATATTTTAGGATATATTTTATCCTTCTTAATCTTATTTTCCCTTATAAGTCTTTCTTTCTCTTTATTAATTCTTTCCAATAAAATCGAAGCAGATTCCACATCTACATTCTCCTCCCTCCATTGCCTAGTCAATTTCCCTTGCACTGCCAATTGCAAAATCAACCCTTTTAGCTCTTCCGCATTTTTGGGATGCAGGGTCAGTTCTTTAAAATGTTCTAATAACTGCATGGCTTAGCGTAAGGCTTCTGTTAAGACTTTGATAATCTCGTCTTGAATGTTTGAGATCTTCTTTTCTGTTGCTTGATATTTCTTCAGCAGGATTTCAGGGCTTTCCAAGTCGTCGGCTACCTGATGTGGGTTTTTGATATCCAGGTTGTAGCCTCGGTTTTTGATCTCTTCAGCGGAAACCTTCCAGGCATATTGGCTATAAGCTTCATTTTCCCGATCACTCCACCAAGCTTTTTCCAAATCAAATTCCTTGATATGGATTGGTTTGCCTTTGTTGTAGCTCTTCACTCCATCTGGATAGGGATGATCAAAGTACCAGATGTCTTTGGTCTGTTGCCCTTTTTCAAAGAAGAGCAAATTGGTTTTGATCCCTGTGTAGGGGTTGAACACGCCATTGGGCAGACGCACGATGGTGTGCAGGTTGCAGCGTTCCATTAGTTCTTCTTTGATGCGGGTTTTGACACCTTCACCAAAGAGCGTCCCATCTGGCAAGACCACGGCGCATCTTCCGCCATCTTTCAGCAAGCGGATAATCAAGGCCAAGAATAGATCGGCTGTTTCCTTGGTTCGGAACTTCTGGGGGAAATTGGTTTCCGTCCCATCTTCTTCCACTCCGCCAAAAGGAGGGTTGGTCAAAATGATATCTACCTTATCTCTTGCACCCCAGTCTGCATAAGGTTTGCTGAGGAGATTATCTCTCCGCACCGCAGGCACATCAAAGCCATGCAGCATCAGGTTAGTCGTGCAGAGCAAATGGGGTAGGGGCTTCTTTTCTATTCCACGGATGGTGGCTTGCAGGTCACGCTCGTCTTGGTCGTTTTGTACCAATTTCTTCTTATGGTCTATGGTGCAAGTAAGGAATCCTCCCGTACCAGAAGCCGGATCGAGAACGGTTTCCTTGAGTTGGGGATTGATGATATCCACCATAAACTGTGTCACCGCCCGAGGGGTGTAATATTCACCTGATGAACCAGCGGATTGCAGTTCTTTTAGAATCGTTTCGTAGAGGTCATTGAACAAATGACGGTCTTTGGAACTGTTGAAATCGATGCGGTTGATTTGATTGATCACCTGACGGAAGAGCGTTCCGTTTTTCATATAGTTGTAGGTGTCCTCAAATACAGATCGGATGATCTTGGCCTGAGGACTGATGCTGAAATCCAGTTCTTTCAAGGCTGGAAACAACTCATTGTTGACAAAGTCCATCAATGCATCGCCGGTCAGGCCTTCTTCATTGGCTGCCCAGTTTTGCCATTTGAATTGGTCAGGAATGGGGCTTTGATAGCCTTCGATGGTGATTTCCCATTCTTCTTCCTTATCTGCAAAAATCTTCATAAAGAGCATCCAGACCATTTGCGAGATGCGTTGTGCATCCCCATCTACTCCTGTGTCCTTCCGCATGATGTCGCGGATGCCTTTGATATTGGTGGTAATTGTGGTCATTTTCTGTTTTAAATTTTTTGTATTTACCCCTAAGGGAATTTTAAATGTACCTTTTTGGAGAAATGTCTTTAACATTTCGATTTTGATCCCGAATGGGATCATATGTTTATAGCAACATTCCCTACGATGATTAATGGTTCGACCCCGAAGGGGTCGAATGGATCATGGGAGGATCTATTTCTATAAACATGTGACCTCTTCGAGGTCAAAATATCGTTGGTTATTTATCCATTTCTATAAACATGTGACCTCTTCGAGGTCGGGATATCGATTATCATTTTTACATTTTTATAAACATGTGACCTTTTCAAGGTCAAATCTACCTAATCCTCTTCCTCTATCCATTTAAATAAATACGCTGAATTATAATCAACTTCAAATTTTTTCAAGAAATCAATGTATTCTTCTTTGAATGTTTTTTTCTTATGATGTTCTTTTTGATTTTGAATATATGCAATCACATGATTCAATGAAGATTGAGAATAGGAGAAAGCACCAAAGCCTTCTTGCCATTCAAATTTTGATCTGATAAATCTCTTTTCATTTACAAATGCATTCGACGCCTTTTTTACTTCTCGAACCAAATCCGATAAGCAACACGACGGTTTCATACCTATTAAAATATGAACATGGTCCGGCATTCCATTAATTGCAATTAATTTTTGTCCCTTATTTGTGATTATTCCTGTGATGTATTTATACAATTCTTCCTCCCAAGTCTGAGAGATTAAACTATACCGTCCTTTAACGGCTATTACTATTTGAATATAAATCTGTGAATATGTGCTCATCTTCCTAGCTAAATATTTAAGGACTTCATTAAGCTATCTGATAAATTTCCTTTTCCAATTCCTTGATTGCATTTTCAAAATCCTTCCCATTCCCAAAAGCTCTCACTAACTCCACAGGTGAGCCTAATTTATTGAGCGGCTGAACTTTGAGGATAGAGCCTTGTTCGATAGTTGTGATCCCTTCTTGTTCATATTTATCCAAAAGTGCGTTGAGCACCGCCTGAGCTTTATCACCGTACTTGGCAAAGTAATTTCTTTTGCGCACTTGTTCTGCTCTTTCCTTTCGCGTCAAGGCAGGTTGGTCAAAAGCAATATGACAGATCAGGTCAAAATCATCCATTTCTTTGCCTACTTCCTCCCGAAGTGCTTCCAATAAAATCCCCTGTTCGGCTAATTCGGCAAGCAAAACTTCTTTTTTGTTTGCTGCTGTCCAGCGCTGAATGAATACGTCCAGAGAGCTGAAGTTTTGATCTATGTTTTTGCGAGTATAATCTTTCAAAGACTCTGTGATCAATCGTCCATCCGCTCCAAAATATTGAATACGTTGATTGATGACAGAAACCTCTACATCGTTGACATAGTATTTCTTAGGTTCAAAATCTGGGTCAGGTTCGTGAATAAGGATGTCTGGAGGATTTGTTCCAAACTCAGGAGGTTCGGGTTCTCCAAATATATTATCAGACTCATTGTTTTCTTCATCATATTCAGGATAGGCTGGAGGTACCGGTGAATCATCAATTCCAGGTTCGTAAATCTGAACAGGATCTCCATCGAATTCCGGATCAGCAAATAGATTGGTAGCTTTTCTGAAATCCATAATCGTAAAATAGAGCTTTCCTTCGGCTTCTCTGATCCTTGTACCTCTGCCTACGATCTGTTTGAATTCTGTCATGGAAGCAATATTTGCTTCAAGTACTATCAGCTTCACCATCTTGGTGTCAATACCAGTAGTTAGCATTTTTGAAGTGGTTGCGATTACAGGGAATCGCTCTTCCACATCTGTAAAATTGTCCAACTCCCTTTTGCCTACTTCATCATCTCCAGTGATCTTGACAACATAATGCGGGTGTTTTGAGACTAGGTCAGCATTGGCGTTTATCAATGCCTGTCGCATGCGTTGTGCATGTTCTATGTCTATACAAAAGACAATAGTTTTGGCAAACCGATCGGTGGCTTTCAAAAATTCGGTAATTTTTTCTGCAATTAGCTGAGTCCTTTGATCGATGACCATATTCCGGTCATAGTCTTTCAGGTTATAGATACGGTCTTTGATTTCATGGCCATATTTATCTAACATCCCCGCACTAGGCCGCCAGCCTTCATCTAGGTTGGTTGTGATCCTGACAACTTTATAAGGTGCCAAAAATCCATCCATAATTCCCTGTTTGAGGGAATACGTGTATACAGGTTCCCCATAATAATCCATATTGGAGATGTCCTTGGTTTCTTTTGGAGTGGCTGTCATACCTATTTGGGTAGCCCCTTCAAAATATTCTAAAACCTCTCGCCAAGCAGAAGCTTCGGAAGCCGATCCTCTGTGACACTCATCGACTACAATTAGGTCAAAAAAGTCTCTACTGAATTCCTTATAAGCATTTTTTTCCTCCTCGTTACTTGTCAGTCCTTGATAGAGGGCAAAATAAATTTGGTATGATTTATCAATTTTTCGATTCTTTATGATATGCATGATATCATTTCCGAAAGGGGAGAAGTCGCCGTTTTTTGTTTGTGTAAGAAGGGCATTTCTGTCTGCTAGAAATAGAATCCGCTTTTTGATGCCAGCTTTCCACAAGCGCCAGATTAAGTTGAAGGCAGTAAAAGTTTTCCCCGTTCCAGTTGCCATAACTAATAGGACTCTATTTTGCCCACGGGCAATGGCTTCCATAGCTCGATTGACTGCATTTGCTTGGTAATAGCGAAGATTCATACCCGAATCATCAGTGTAGTAATCTTGCTCTACTATCTTTCTTGCTTCAGTGCTTTCAAGATTTCGATGCTTGAGATATTTCTCCCATAATCGTTCAGGAGAAGGGAATTCATCCAAGCTGATTTCTTTTTCTCGTACCTCCTCGTTGGTTTTATCATGAAAAACAAAAGAGTCCCCATTGGAGGTAAATACAAATGGGAGTTGGAGTATTTCAGCATATTCTAAGGCTTGTTGCATGCCTGTACCTACGCTATGTTTGTTATCTTTTGCTTCAATGATGGCTATAGGATTATCTTTTTTATAGTACAAGATATAATCGGCACGTTTTCTTACTCCTCTTGTATGAAGAGAGCCTTGTACGATGATTCTTCCATCAGTGAAAAATACTTCTTCACGGATTTGCTTCTGAATATCCCATCCAGCCTTCACTATGGCAGGTGTGATAAATTTTGTGCAGATATCCCGCTCAGTTAACCGTTTTTTATCCATGGAAAAAATAAAAATGTCTTGACTTCTTAAAGATATTAGTTAACTGCCTAAAAGAAAACTATTCGTTTTAAATTTTTGATGTTCCTAAATTGATGGACACAGTTTTCTTCAATGGTGAAAAATAACTTGTTTCAGTTCATGTTTATGAATTGTTATAAAAAAAAGGCCTTGGTTTATTCGCCAAAGCCCTTTATTTAACTAGTCATTGTCAACAAAAGTATTTCAATTTTTCATCAAATCAACTCCCCCTTAATCCTCTCTTTCAAGGACTCCGAAGCTCTCAATAATGGCAATCTTACCTGATCGCCGCAAAGTCCTAAAATGGCCATCAAGGCCTTCACACCAACTGGGTTGGCTTCTTCGTACATCAATGGATTGATGTCAAGCATTTGGAAGGCAGCGTCGTTGGCTTCTTCCAAGGTGCCGTGGGCGATGGTTTTGAATAGGGCAGGATAGGCGTTGGCCAATACGGATATTACGCCTGCACCTCCCATCAAACGCATAGCTGGTGTCAAGATATCGTCACCGGAAATCAACAAGAAGTCTTTAGGCATCTTGGAAGCAATGCGCATGCACTGGGACATGTCACTGCTCGCCTCTTTCATTCCAATGATATTGGGGTGAGCAGCTAATTTTATGGTAGTGCTCCAACTCAAATTGGACATAGTTCTACCCGGTACATTGTATAAAATCACCGGAACTGGACTTTCATCTGCAATAGCGGTATAATGGGCAATGATACCTGCCTGCGTGGGCTTATTGTAGTAAGGACTTACCGAAAGAATTGCTGAAATTCCTTCAAAATCAATGCCTTTCAGATCTTCCAACACTGCTTGTGTATTGTTTCCACCGCATCCGTAGACTAAAGGAACTCTGCCAGCATTGCTTACTTTAACTGCTTTGAGCACTTCCTTTTTTTCTTCTTTGGTAAGAGTAACGCTTTCTCCAGTAGTTCCTAACACTACCAAATAGTCTACGCCTCCATCAATCACATGATTGACCACTCGATCTAATCCCGTGAAATCTATGCTATAATCCTCGTTGAAAGGGGTGATAAGGGCCACACCTGTGCCTCTTAATGTTAACATGCGCGTTTTATTTTTAATAAATATTCTATCAATAAATTTAAATTTCCCGAAAGATCGCTGCTTGCATCATAGGCTAGCATCAGATCAAAATAGGGTTTGTTTTGGGAGGAATAGAAGCCAATAGCAAAGCTGTCTTTCTTTGTCAGCAACAAATATCGTAAATAGGGATTCAGTTTGGCAGATGAAACTAAGATAAAATCCAATTGTTCATCCATAAAATTATTCAGACGGTCAGAAGGCAACCCTGACCATGTGAAGTGTTTATGAGAAAAGGCCTCGATCTGAGTAGAATTTTCTTCACTATAATGATAGGCGATGATTCGAACTTTGAGCCCCCATTCTTTGCGGATCAATATTTTGGCTTCTTCCAATGCATCGAAGTTTTCCGCTAGTATCCCAATGGTTTTGATTTCAGTTGGTACTGTAATTCCTCTTTGATGAAGGTCTACTTTCTTCAATAGCTGTTTCAATCGCCAGTTGACAAGAAGGTCTTTTATCCACTTCATACCTTAGGATTTACCGACCATCTTCATGAATTCCTCTTCTGAAATCATTTTTACACCCAATTTTTCAGCTTTTTCCTTTTTACTAGGCCCCATGTCTTCACCTTCAATAATAAAATCCAAACTTTTTGACACTGCCTTAACATAGGTGCCGCCATTTGATTCTATAAAATCTATAATTTCATCCCGTTTGAAATGGTTCAATTTACCGGATGCCAAAATCTTCATTCCTTCCAATTGATTGCTATCCAAAACACGCACTTCTTCTTGCATGTCTAAACTGAGTCCATGTCCACGTAAGCGCTCAATGATGGTCAAGTTTTCTTGTTCTCCGAAAAACTCTTGAATACTTTGCACCAAGGTTTCTCCTACACCATTGACAGCCAATAGGGCTTCCGCTGAGGCAGTTTTTAAAGCATCTATGCTCTTGAATTCCTTAGCTAAAATCTGAGCTGTATTTTCTCCGATATTTCGTATCCCCAAGGCAAAGAGAACCTTAGGAAATCCCTGTTGTTTTGATTTTTCAATCCCTTCCATCATGTTGGAAATTACTCCTTCCTGAAAGGTATTGGCTTTGAGTTTTTTGATTCGGTCTTCCACTTCGGAAGGTAAGTCGAGATTGAGTTCAAGTAAAACCGCATGAACGGTTGAACAATGTGCACTTACTCGTAACAACTCTTCCAAACTCACCCGCGATCCCAACAAAACTTTCAAAACCGCACTCACAGGAACATATTCTTCCAAAGTAGGAAGTGCAGCATAATGAATATGATCTTTGAGCAAAAGTAAGTTTCCGGTATTTTGAGCAACCTTTTTATTGCTTTTGCGGATAAATAACTCAAAGGATTTGAGCGTTTCCTCCAAACTCTTTTCCTGTTCTTCGGCTAGGAATTTTTGGATAGCACTGAGGGATATTCCTTCTGTTAACGCAAAAAAGGCTTTCAACAAAGAAATGTATAAGTACCCTTCCTCCGTTTTCTGATATTGATCCTGAGACATTTCCAGACCGAGTAATCGGTCTTTTTGTGTTTCCAGTTCATACAGGTCGGCGTAGTTTTTAATATATCCTTGATCAATAAGCGTTTTGATGCGTTCTGTGCCCAAAGAATCAATGTCCATGGCGCGCTTATGCAGGAAGTGTTCGATTCGTCCCAAAATCTGTGGAGGACATCCGGCATGATTAGGACAGTAATGCTTTGCTTCCCCTTCTTTTCGGGTCAGTTCGGTGTGACATTCTGGGCAATGTTGAATATAGGCGATTGGTTTCGCATCGGTTTTCCGTTTTTCAGAAATGACGGTAGTTATTTTAGGGATGATTTCACCGCCTTTTTCAATGGACACCCAATCTCCTTCGTGTAAACCTAAGCGTTCGATTTCATTGGCATTGTGTAAGGAGGCGCGTTTTACCGTTGTTCCTGCTAAGTGCACAGGTGCCAAATTAGCTACAGGTGTAATTGCTCCTGTTCTGCCAACCTGATAGGTAATGGATAGTAATTGACTGATGGCAGATTCTGCTTGGTATTTATAAGCAATGGCCCAACGAGGAATCTTTGCTGTGAAGCCTAATTCCTCCCGTTGATCGTAATTATTAACTTTTAAAACTACCCCATCAGTGTCCAAAGGCAATTCAAAACGCTTTTCTTGCCACTCGTTGATGTAGGATAATACATCTTGAACACTCAAACATTTGGCATAAGTAGGGGAGACATTGAAACCCCACTGTTCCAGTTGGTGAATAGCTTTATCGTGTTCTTCAACCCCAATTTCCTCTCCCAACAATTGATAAAAGTAACAATTGAGTCTTCGCTTGGCCACGATACTGCTGTCTTGCATTTTGACAGTTCCCGAGGCTGCATTTCTTGGGTTTGCCAAGAGTGCCTCTCCGTTAGCTTCGCGCTCGGCATTGATTTTGTCAAATTCCTTTCGAGGCAAAAAGATCTCTCCTCGTACTTCAAATTTTTCAGGAACCTTGTCACCTTTGATGTGTAAAGGGATGTTTCGGATGGTTTTGATATTCTCGGTGACCACATCCCCTTTGGTACCATCTCCCCGGGTTACCGCACGGATAAGCCTTCCATTTTCATATACTAAACTGATTGCAACTCCATCGAATTTCAATTCGCAGAAATACTCATAGTTTCGATGCCCCAATCCCTTGGCTACTCGCTCATCAAAAGCTAGTAGTTCCTCTGGAGAGTAGGTGTTACCCAAAGATAGCATGCGATACTCGTGTTCCACAGTTTCAAATTCCTTGGTAATCGTACCACCTACCCGTTGGGAAGGGCTGTCAGCATCCAAAAATTCAGGGAACTGCGTCTCCAAAGTAATCAGTTCCTGCAACAACTGATCAAACTCGAAATCTGATATTTCGCTTCGGTCTTCGTTGTAATAAAGCTGATTATGATAATTGATCTGATTGCTAAGTTCGGATATACGGAGTTGAGCCTCTTGTGAAGTCATACGTTGGTGATCGTTAATGTATGCAGTAAACTCCAAAAATAGCGTGAAGGATTTCAACGGCCAAAGATTTCTCCACAACGATCAAATAAAATCATACCATAGAAATCAAGCTCATTTCTTATATTTGCCCACTTCCCAGATACCATGAGTAAAAAGACCGAAATAGAGTCCAAAATATTAGAAGTTGCGTACAAGTTGTTTTTGAAGCAGGGGTACAAAAATACTACCATGGATGATATCGCGCAGGAGTTGTCCATGAGTAAAAAGACCCTTTATAAATACTTTCCCGGCAAACTAGAGCTGCTGGCAGCCTCTTTTGATATTTTAAAAACCAGGTTGTCTCTTAAAGTAGAGACCTTATTGGATAACAAATACATTCCATTTACAGGGAAACTTAAATCCTTGCTCACTACGGTGGCAGCAGATTTGGCCCCGATTAATCCGGAATTACTTGATGATTTGCGGGAACATGCGACGGAAATATGGGCTGAATTACAAACCTACATCCGCGAGTCTGCTTTTCTTCGTTTTCAAAAATTGATTCAAGAGGGCGTAAGTCAGGGGTTTATACTTCCCCATATAAATATTAGTTTAGTGGTTTGCCTTTATGCGGCAGCCATTCAAAGTCTGATCGACAGTCATTTTTTGGAGCAGTTTCCGGCCGAAATGCAAAAGCAAATGAATATCAGCACAGCTGACAAATACGATCAAGCCATACAAATTATTTTCCAAGGGATTCTCACAGATGAAGCCCGGAAGGAATTTCAATCGACCTAAGGGTCTTTCAGCATCACTATTACAATTGCAAGATGAAAACATTTAAACGATATACCATTACCTCTGCTTTACCTTACGCCAATGGACCCTTGCATATTGGGCACTTGGCAGGGTGTTACATTCCCTCGGATATTTATGCACGCTATCTTCGTTTACGAGAGCGGAATGTGGCCTATATCTGTGGTTCGGATGAACATGGGGTGGCTATTACGATTAAGGCAAAAAAAGAAGGTATCAGTCCTCAGGATGTAGTCGACCGCTATCATGAAATGATGAAAAAGAGTTTTCAGGAGTTTGGAATAAGTTTTGATCATTACTCCCGAACATCTGCACCGATTCATCATGAGACAGCTTCAGAGTTTTTCAAAGATTTGTATGAGAAAGGGGAGTTTTTGGAGCAAATTACGCAGCAGTATTACGATGAAGAGGCAGGTCAGTTTTTGGCAGATCGCTACATCGAAGGAACTTGTCCTAAGTGTGGCTACGAACATGCCTACGGAGATCAGTGTGAGAAATGTGGATCTTCTTTGAGTCCAACTGATTTGTTGAATCCTAAATCTAAATTATCAGGCAGCAGCCCGGTGATGAAGGATACCAAGCATTGGTTTTTGGATTTGGCCCGTTATACCGATTTCTTGAAAAACTGGATTTTGGAAGAACATCAAGGAGATTGGAAAAACAATGTTTTGGGTCAGTGTCGTTCTTGGTTGGAAGCAGGAGATGGTTTACAGGCGCGTTCTATGACTCGAGATATGGACTGGGGGATTCCTGTTCCCGTTGAAGGTGCCGAAGGTAAAGTATTGTATGTTTGGTTTGATGCACCGATTGGCTACATCTCATCCACCAAAGAATGGGCAGCTGAACACGGAAAAGATTGGGAACCCTACTGGAAAGATCAGGATACCAAATTGGTGCATTTTATCGGCAAAGACAATATTGTATTCCACTGCATCATTTTTCCTGCCATTTTGAAAACACATGGGGGATACGTATTGCCTGATAATGTGCCTGCGAATGAATTCTTGAATTTGGAAGGTGATAAAATTTCTACTTCCAGAAACTGGGCCGTATGGTTGCATGAATACTTGGAAGAATTCCCAGGAAAACAGGATGTGCTTCGTTATGTATTGACCGCTAATGCCCCAGAAACCAAGGATAATGACTTTACTTGGAAGGACTTTCAAGGAAGAAATAACTCTGAGTTGGTGGCCATCTTCGGCAATTTTGTCAACCGTGCAGTCGTATTGACCCATAAGTTTTTTGACGGGAAAGTTCCTGCTTTGGGTAAACTGGAAGCGGTGGACAGAGATGTCTTGGAAGAAATGGCCGGATTCCCTGATCGGATTGCGGATTCGATTGAGCGTTATAGATTCCGTGAGGCTTTGTCTTTGGTGATGGATTTTGCTAGGATGGGTAATAAGTACTTGGCTGAAACCGAACCTTGGAAATCGATCAAAACCGATCCAGAGAGAACAGCCACGGTCTTGAATATTGCCTTGAATATTGCTGCGAACTTAGCTGTGGTGGCCGAACCTTTCTTGCCATTTACGGCGAAAAAGATATATGACATGTTTGAGTTGAATGGACTGACTTGGAAAGATGCAGGAAAGTCTGATTTGTTGTTGGAAGGAAATGTGTTGAATCAAGCAGCCTTGTTGTTTGAGAAAATTGAGGATCAAACAGTAGAGCAGCAAGTCAATAAATTATTAGATACCAAGAAGAAGAATGCTATGGAAACAGCGCCTGCAGCACCGATGAAGGAGTTGATTACCTATGACGATTTTGTAAAATTAGATATGCGGGTGGTGAAAGTGCTGACTGCTGAGCCTATGCCAAAATCCAAAAAATTATTAAAATTGACGGTAGATACAGGACTTGGGCAGCGCACAGTACTGAGTGGTGTTGCTGAGCATTTCAAACCAGAAGATTTGGTAGGCAAGCAGGTGGTGATGTTGATCAACTTGGCGCCTCGAAAGATGATGGGGATTGATTCCGAGGGGATGATCTTGATGGCGGAAGACAAGGATGGTAGTTTGAAGTTATTGCAGCCACATGAAGGTGTTGCGCCTGGGTCCACGATTTCATAAATTACTGAAAGGATGAAGGAGGATAGGGGAAACCCGTCCTCCTTTTTTTTGTAGGCCCACGAATGGCACTATTTATACGAACTCAATCTAAAATCTACCCTGTAAAATCTAAAATGAAAAGGTCCACGAATGGCACTAATTACACGAAGGGTGTCATAGGAGTTTGATTTTAAATAGCTGGCTTTTGCTTTTAATTAATTGCCTATGCTACAAATTTTAGCTCGCTAGCTCGCGATTCCACTAATATTTTGTCATAATTTCCTTTGGTTTCGGTGCTTTCTGCGAGAGACAGAAAAAAGTCCACGAATGGCACTAATTACACGAAGGGTTTTTATGGGAGTTTGGTTTTAAATAGTTGGCTTTTGCTTTTAATTGATTGCCTATGTCTATGAATTTTAGCTCGCTGGCTCGAGATTTCACTAATTTTCTGTTATCATTTTTCTATGCTTTCGGTGCTTTCTGCGAGAGACAGAAAAAAGTCCACAAATGGCATGAATAAATACGAGTTTAAATTTAAAATCTACCTTCTAAAATCTAAAGTAGAAAGGTCCACAGATTACGCAGATTTTCACAGATAGAGGTAAATTGATAGTCTTTTTGGGGGTAGGAAGGATGTTATGATTGGGTTGACTTTTTTAATTTGCTCGCAAGGCTCGGGGATTTCCACGAATCCACAACTAAAATCTAAAATGAAAAGGTTCACGAATGGCACTAATTACACGAAGGGTGTCATAGGAGTTTGATTTTAAATAGCTGGCTTTTGCTTTTAATTAATTGCCTATGCTACAAATTTTAGCTCGCTAGCTCGCGATTCCACTAATATTTTGTCATAATTTCCTTTGGTTTCGGTGCTTTCTGCGAGAGACAGAAAAAAGTCCACGAATGGCACTAATTACACGAAGGGTTTTTATGGGAGTTTGCTTTTAAATAGTTGGCTTTTACTTTTAATTAATTGCCTATGTCTATGAATTTTAGCTTGCTGGCTCGAGATTTCACTAATTTTCTACCATGGTTTTTCTGCGCTTTCTGTGTATTCTGCGAGATTTCTACATCTACAATCTGCCCTCTAAAATCTAAAATCAGTTTCCAATCCGCGCCTGCTTGCATCCGTCTCATCCGCGTTCCCATGACGGAATAGCTTTTGAAAATTACCAATTATCAAAAAGTATTGCATCCAAATCATGCTTTTAGGTAGCTTTCCGATAAGTTCTTATCTTAAGCATTCCAATTGAAAAATTAATACCCATGATACACCCCTCTTACTTTCAAAAGATTCTTTTGCTTGTTGTCATTTTTTGTTGCTCACTTATTACCTTCCCCAGTATTGCCCAATTGTCGGATGTACAGCGATGGGAGCAAAGGGCTTCGCAGGTCGAGATTTTTAGGGATGGATTTGGAGTACCGCATATTTATGGCAAAACAGATGCAGATGCGGTTTTTGGGATGATTTATGCACAATGCGAGGATGATTTCAACCGAGTGGAAATGAATTATATCACAGCCATGGGTAGAATGGCGGAAGTGGAAGGGGTGAAGGAGTTATATGCCGATTTTCGGATGAAGTTGTATATCGATGAGGCAGTGGTCAAAAAAGAGTATCAACAAGCACCGGAATGGTTGAAACAATTGATGGATGCTTGGGCAGATGGGATTAATTTCTTTCTACATACTCATCCCGAAGTCAACCCCAAACTGATCACCAAATTCGAACCATGGATGGCCTTGACATTTTCGGAAGGAAGTATAGGAGGAGATATTGAAACCATTTCTGTAAATCAACTGAAGGCTTTTTATGATAAAGAATTTCAGGCTTCACTCGTTTATCAAGAACGTAATTTTGACGAAGAACCCAAAGGTTCCAATGGTTTTGCCATTGCACCTCAGCTGTCATCAACAGGGAATGCTTTATTGATGATCAACCCGCATACGTCTTTTTATTTTAGACCGGAAGTTCACATGGTCAGTGAGGAAGGATTAAATGCTTATGGAGCGGTGACTTGGGGACAGTTTTTTATCTACCAGGGTTTTAATGAGTATAATGGTTGGATGCATACTTCCGCCAAGGCTGATGCAATAGACCACTTTGCTCTGACAGTGGAGCAAAGAAATGGGAGGTATCATTACAAATTTGGAGAGGAGTGGAGACCTCTGATGGAAAAGCCGATAGCATTGACTTACAAGGAAGATGGACGACAATTCAAGAGAACTATTACGGCTTACTACAGCCATCATGGTCCCGTTATCAGAGAAGAGGATGGAAAGTGGGTTGCCATTGCGTTGATGGTGGAACGAGAGAAGGCACTCACTCAATCTTATCTCCGTACCAAAACTACCAATCATCAGGAGTTTAGGGCGATCATGGACCTGAAAACCAACAGTTCCAATAGTACCATGTATGCTGATAGAGACGGGAATATTGTGTATTACCACGGGAATTTTGTTCCTAGAAGAGATCCCTCTTTTGATTGGAGAGGAGTGGTAGATGGCAGTAACCCGGCTACTGATTGGCAAGGTTTACACGACGTTTCAGAGTTACTTTACCTAGAAAATCCAATGACCGGGTGGATTCAGCACTGTAATTCTGACCCATTTAATGCACTTGGAAAGGCTAGTCCGAAGCGTTCAGATTTCCCTGCTTATGTGGCATGGGATGTAGAAAATGCTCGGGGCATCAATGCGGTCCGAATTTTGGAACAGCCTAGAAAATGGACCATTGAATCCATGATCTATGAATTGGCTTATGATCCGCATATAGTAGCTTTTGAGCCATTGGTACCTGTGTTGAAAAAGGCTTTCGATGAATTACCTGTAAGTGATCCAAGGAAATCGCAGCTTCAATCAGCAGTGGATACACTAGTCGCTTGGGATCTGAAAACCCATGTGAATTCGGTAGCCACATCAGTAGCGGTCTTTTGGGGCAATCAATTGATGGGAATGGGTAGAGGTTTAGATAGACCTTGGGATGCTTATGTATTTGATTATTTGGCGGAGCATTTAACTCAGAAGCAATTGATCGATGCATTGGATAAAGCTGTAGCCAAATTAGGTGAAGATTTTGGTCAATGGAATACGCCTTGGGGAGAGATCAACCGATTTCAACGGGTGACGAATGCCATTCAGGGGAAGTTTTATGACGAGTTGCCAAGTTTACCTGTAGGATTTAATTCATCCATGTGGGGTTCTTTAGCCGCTTATGGGAGTCGGGCTTATCCAAATACCAAACGCTTTTATGGGAATGTGGGCAATAGCTTTGTAGCAGCCGTGGAGTTTGGTGAGAAAGTAAAAGCCAAATCCATCTTGGCAGGGGGACAGTCAGGGAATCCTTTTTCTCCTCATTTTGTAGATCAGGCGGAGATGTACACCCAGGCCCAATTTAAAGATGTCTTCTATTATCGGGAAGATGTGGAGCAACATGCCCGTAAAAAATACAAGCCTGGACAACGCTAGTCCAGGCTCTTATGTATTTATCGTACCGGTTCAACAGTGTAACCTGCATTTCGGAGGAGTTGGATGACTCCTTTTTCGGAGGGGAGATGGCCTGCGCCAACTGCGATAAAGGTGCTTTCTTGTTTGATCAGTTGCTCAATTTTTGGGATCCAATCTAGGTTACGTTGGTCGATTAAAATCGCTCCATATTCACCTGTCAATCCATCGGCAGTAATAATTTCTTGAAGTTTACCCAGATCTTCTGCTGTATAGGCATCTACCATACCTTTGAATTCCTCAGCACTGGCATCGGTAAGAATCATGTTAGACAAATCTGCAATCTGACGTTCTAACGGTATTTTATCAAAAAGACTGATCTGATAAGTAGCAGTTTCCAAACCTTCCATAGGAATCTTCCATTCTTGGGATTTATTGGTAAAAAAGAGCTCATAGCTATCGGGTGTTTCACAAGGGAGTTGCTTCATCAGTACCATAGTGGATAGAATGAACGGTTTCATAATCCCGATTTGTGCCAAGCCCATGCCATAGTTATCCGATAGAAATGCATCTAATGCTGCTTGGGCTTCGGGGTCAAATTCATTTTGAATATTGTAGAAATCAGCATTCATAGAGTTTTGCTGCATTTCCTGCACCAGCATAGGGTCGGACATGTTCAATTCCAAGACAATTTTTTTGCTGGATTGCAAGGCCGAAAGGATGCGCTCGTCCATTTTAAAATCTTCCGGACAAATCACATGAATGGTGCCGAAAAGATAGGATGGCTGCTCGAGTCCATTGTCAGAAATTTTCCACAACAAGGAATTTTCTAACGGCTGTTGAGCAATGGCAGGGAATAGTTGGATCAAAATAAAGATCCAGAGTAAAACGGATTTTCTCATAGGTTTTTAGTTCTCACAGATAAAACGGATATGGCGGATTGAACGCAGATCTAAATTTAAGGAAAAAATTGGAGATGGAACGCGGATGATGTAGATGCTTTACATCTCGAATTTTTGCCACTAAGGCACGAGGGCACAAAGTTATAGTCCACGAATGGCACGAAATTGCACGAAGGATTTTGGTTGGATTAGAGGCTTGAAAAACTCTGTGATCTCTCCGTAAACCTTTGCTTTCTTAGCGGTAAAAAAGTCCACAGATTGACAAAGATAGGTGGTTATTTGGAGTTGTTCGTATTAAATAGGATTAGCTGGTTATTTTTGTTTAGTTGGATTTGCTCGCATGGCTCGTGGATTTCCACAAATCTTAAAATCTAAAATCTTAACTCTAAAATAAAAAGGTCCACGAATGACACGAAGGATTTTGGGAGATGGTGAGGATAAGGTTAAGTTAGTTAAATGGATAGTTTTTTAATTTGCTCGCATGGCTCGTGGATTTCCACAAATCTAAAATCTAAAATCTTAACTCTAAAATAAAAAGGTCCACGAATGGCACGAAATTGCACGAAGGATTTTGTTGGAGATTAAGATGGTGGTCATAGCTTACAAGCTGGAAAAATTTTGTATTCTCTGCCTAAACCTTTACTTCTTTGGCGGTTCAAAAAGTCCACATATTTCACAGATTGGCACAGAATGAGGGGTTGCTTGGGAGATAGTGTGGTTAAGGTTAAGTTAGTTAAATGGATAGTTTTTTAATTTGCTCGCATGGCTCGTGGATTTCCACCAATCTAAAATCTAAAATCTTAACTCTAAAATAAAAAGGTCCACGAATGACACGAAATTGCACGAAGGATTTTGGTTGGATTAGAGGCTTGAAAAACTCTGTGATCTCTCCGTAAACCTTTGCTTTCTTACCGGTAAAAAAGTCCACAGATTTCACAGATTGGCACAGAATGAGGAGTTGCTTGGGAGATAGTGTGGTTAAGGTAGTTAAATGGACAGTTTTTTAATTTACTTGCATGGCTCGTGGATTTCCACAGATCTAAAATCTAAAATCTAAAATCTAAAATCTAAAATTCAAAATCTATTCAAATCCGCCAAGATCCGATCGATCTGTGAGAACCTTGTAATATTTGTCACAGAAAAGCTCACTTAAAAAGTAGACTTTTGAATCATTACCTAATTTGGGGAAGTCTATGGTTGTCGTTGCAGCATGGATTTTCCTGAAAAGGTATTAAATTCAATTAAAATCATTAACAACACCCACGTATGAACCTAACCAAACGATCATTTCTAAAGAAACTAGGCGCACTGAGTGCAGGAACAGGATTGATAGGAGCAGGAGCACTGCAATCTTCTTGCAGTAGCAATACTGACAATCAGATAGTTTCTGGAGAAATGGATCCACCTGCTGCATTTAAAGTTACAATTTTACAGACCACCGATGTGCATTGTCAGATTCATCCTCACGATGAACTGTATTGGGAGAATGGAGAAAAAGTCTTTAAAAAAGCTGGAGGCTATGCCAATATGCATGCCTTTATTCAACAGCAACGAGCACAAGCAGCGCATTCGTTTTTGGTAGATACAGGGGATATGTTTCAGGGATCTATGCTTTCTGTCAAAACCAAAGGCGAAGCGATAGTACCCATTTTGAACGCTATGTCTTATGATTTGTATTCGCCTGGCAACTGGGAGGTTGTGTACAATAAAAAGCCCATGCAGAAACTCATGGGTGCTTTGACAGCAGGGAAAGTTTGTGCCAATATGTACCATGATTTGGGTAATGGAGAGCGTGGAGAATTGATTTTTCCTCCCTACCATATCTGGACCGTGAATGGGGTGAAGTTTGGTTTTATTGGATACAATGATCATTTGGTTCCAAGAAGACAGTCTCCAGGATACAGCGAAGGAATTATTTTCACCAGACCAGAAGCTAACTTAGCGCATTATGTAGATGTATTGAGAAATCAGGAAGGATGTGCTTTTGTAGCGATTATGTCTCATATCGGACTTTCTCAAGAAATAGCACTTTCAAATAATCCAGCTTGTGAAGGGGTAGATTATATCTTGGGAGCGGATACCCATGAACGCGTTCGCAAGCCTATCCAAGGGAAATATGCCAAAGTGGTGCAGCCGGGTGCTTTTGGGTCATTTTTAGGGAAATTGGAGTTGCAGGTGAACGATGGAAAAGTTGTTGGCGAAACTTACGAATTATTGGATGTGTTGGCTGATACGATTGAACCTTCCCCTCGCATCAGTAGAATTGTGGAGGAAGTAGAAAAGCCATTCAAAGAGGAAATCAATCGGGTAGTTGGTTACAGTACGATTCCGCTTTATAGGTATTTTGTTATTGAAAATCCTATTGACACCATGGTAGTGGATGCTGTGAAATGGCAGTTGCCCGATGTAGATATTGCGTTGTCTAATGGTTTCCGTTTCTGTCCTCCAAACGTCACTCCCGATGAAACCGGAAATATTCCGATTACAAGAGGCAATGTGTACGATATGCTTCCAGTAGATTCCATCGTGCGTGTAGGTGAGGTTACTGGGCAGCAATTGATGGATTGGATGGAAGTGGAGTTAAACAACGTTTTTGCAGAGGATGCCAATAGACGTTTTGGAGGTTGGGTGACTAAGTTCAAGGGTATGGAGATTACCTTCAATGCTTTTGGTGAACAAGGAAAGCGGGTGCAGTCCATGATTATCAAAGGAGAACCTGTTGATTTGAATAAAACCTATACAATATCTGCTTGCGAACGAGAAGGAGATCCTGCGGATGTAGTTTGTAGAATGAACAATGTGAAAAATGTGCAAAATACAGAACATACCCTACATGGAGTGATGTTGGCTTACCTAGAAGCAAATTCTCCTGTATCTCCAACTCCAAGAGGAGATGCTCGGGCATTGGATGCTCCGGCTACTTTATTGTCCCAAGTGACAGGAGTGGATTATGAGTTTCATTGATGCATATCATTTCTCTAACTAAAGCGGCTTTCTGAAAAATAAAAATTCAGTTTTGTAGCTCAAGTAAATTACTAATTTAGGTTTTATCCTTTGTGACTTAGTGTCTTTGTGGCTTAAAATGCCACGAAGGCTCTAAGGCACAAAGCCTCTTGTCATATAGTTTAAAATGTGTTTTAATGATTTGCTGAAGGGAAAGTCTCCTGCATGTTGAAATAAATGGTCATTCCATTTTTGATATTTTTTTAATCTGAAAATACGGAGTTTTCCAGTTTTGATTTTTTTCCAGTATCTTTTGTCTTTAAAATCAAGACGATATGAACCGACAATTGACCCGACGATTTTCGATAGCCTTTGTACTTTTCTTTTCTTTGTGGGCATGTACCAGTAAGGTTGAAGTCATCCCCAGTTCTTCCGTGGATAGCTTTCACTTGTTGGAGGCCTATGTGATGGCAGATGATCCAGCTTTTTCTTATGAATTGGTACATTCTACCAGCAATGAAGCCTATGATTACCATGTGGTACGCATGGTCTCTCAGACATGGTTGACTACCGAGGAAGTAAATGAAACCGAGTGGTGGCATTATGTTTCTTTCGTAGTTCCCAAAAATGCCAGTTTTGAAACAGGCTTCTTGTGGATAGGGGGAGGCGCGATAGAATCACCTTTGCCAGAAGAACCCAATCCCATCATTTTAGAAGCCGCCCTTCGCACGAATTCGGTGGCTGCAGAAATTCACAATGTTCCTTTTCAGCCACTGACGTTTTTGGATGATGACAAAGGCCCTCGCTACGAAGATGATATCATCGCTTATGGTTGGAGGAAGTTTATGGAAGGTGGTGCTAAGGATGAAGATGCTAGATGGCTTTTGCGCTTGCCTATGACCAAAGCTGCTAAGCTGGCCATGGATGTGGTGGTGGAAATAGTGGGAGAAAAGTACGAACTTCCATTGAACCATTTTGTGGTTTCGGGGGCATCTAAAAGAGGTTGGACTACCTGGACTACGGCTGCTGTTGACAAGCGAGTGGTGGCCATGGCGCCTATTGTAATTGATCTTTTGAATTTGGAGGAATCATTTCAGCACCATTGGAGGAACTATGGGTATTGGGCTCCGGCGGTCACTTCTTATGTCAATGAGGATATCATGGACTGGCAAGGTTCCCTAGAGTTTGAGCGCTTACTTTCCATTACCGAGCCCTATTCATTCAAAGAGAAGTTTGCAGATATACCCAAATTAATCGTTAATGCAGCTGGTGATGAATTTTTTCAGCCGGATAGTTGGAAGTTTTACTGGGATGAGTTGCCCGGTGAAAAGCACTTGATGTATGTACCCAATTATGGGCATGATTTACGGAATTCTGATGCTTTGGCAAATGTATTGTCCTTTTATGCTTCTATTTTGAATCAATCCTCTAGACCTACCTATGAGTGGAGTATCCAAGATAATTCCATTGTGTTACAAACAGATCCGAATCAAAAGCCAGCTTCCATCAAGTTGTGGTCGGCGAGCAATGAAAAGGAGCGAAACTTTATGATTGATCGCTTTGGCCCTCATTGGACAGCTTCTGAGGTCTTGATCAATGAAAGTGGTCGCTACGAAATTCAGATTCCTACTCCTGAAATAGGCTACACAGGATACTTTGTAGAAGTCACCTATCCTGGTCAGATTCCTATAAAAATCACAAGTGGAGTGGAGGTTTTGCCGAGGGAATATCCCTTTGAAACCTATGTTCCATCTAAGGCTTTGGGAACACCAAGCCAATGACAAAGGGATGCATGCACATTCTTTACCAATTAACCCTTATTTCGCCCGATTAGCAGGGCTAATTTTGAAGAGGAGTTTGTGAATTGTACCTTCGGATATACCTAATTTGATACGCTATGAGAAAAATTTACCTTTGGGGATTTCTATTGTTTTCGCTGATCCTTCAGCAGGCGGTAGCCCAACAAATACCTACACCAAAAGAGCACTTTGGTTTCGAAATAGGAGATGATTATAAGTTAGTTACGTTTACGGATATGGATGCCTATTTCCGTAAAGTTTCTGCATTATCCGATCGTGTGAAATACGTGGAAATCGGTGAAACAGAAATGGGCAAGCAAATGCCGATGATGATTATCACTTCTCCTAGAAACCATCAAAATCTGGCCCGTTACCAAGAAATATCCCAAAAATTAGGCAGGGCAGAGGTTACTCCGCAGGAAGCCAAAGCTTTGGTAGCGGAAGGCAAGCCGGTGATTTGGATTGACGGGGGCCTGCATAGTACAGAAACTGTGGCTTCCCATCAGCTGATCCCAACGTTTTATGAATTAGTAAGCAGCAATGATCCGGAGGTGTTACGCTTTTTGGATGATCTGATTATTCTGATGTTGCAGGTGAATCCGGATGGTCAGGATATCGTCACGGATTGGTATATGGGGCCTAGCGATGTAAGCAAACGAAATATGAGTACGCCTTACATGTATCAAAAATATGTGGGACATGATAATAACCGTGATTTTTTTATGAACAATATGAAGGAGACTACCCATGTTTCCAGACAAATGTATGTAGAGTGGATTCCTCAGATTGTCTATAATCACCATCAAACTTCTCCGGCTGGAACAGTCGTAGCCGGCCCTCCTTACCGCGATCCTTTCAACCATGTTTTTGATCCTTTGATCATGACTTCGCTGGATGGTGTTGGTTCGGCGATGATCAACCGACTAAATGCAGAAAATAAACCAGGTTACACTCGTTTAGGTGGCTCGGTATTTTCTTCTTGGTGGAATGGTGGCTTGAGAACTACTCCTTATTTCCATAATATCATCGGGATTTTGACAGAGACTACCGGTGGCCCAACGCCTTCTACTATTCCATTGGTCCCTGATCGCTTGATTCCTACGCATGCAACTCCTTTTCCGATTGAGCCGCAACCTTGGAATTTCAAAAAATCAATTGATTACTCTGTGTCCATGAATATGGCCGTATTGGATTATGCAAGTAGAAATGCGGATGCCTTGCTGATGAATATTTACACCATGGGTAAGAACGCCATCGACAGAGGGAATATGGACCATTGGACGAAATATCCCAAAAGAGCAGCGGCTGTTCAGGAGGCCTTTAATAAAAGCCGTCAGCAAAGACAGGCCGATGATCCTGAAGCTGCTTTCTATGGTATGAGAAGTGGATTACCGGTACAGTTTTTCGACTCTGTGTATAGAAATCCAGCATTGCGTGATCCAAGAGGGTTTATTTTACCAGCTAATCAGGCAGATTTTCCTACAGCTACTCGATTTGTCAATGCCTTGATCAAGTCAGGCGTTCAGGTGCATAAGGCTACCGCTGCTTTCACTGTCAATGGAAAACAATATCCAGCGGGATCTTATGTGGTCAAATCAGCTCAGGCATTCCGTCCTCATGTATTGGATATGTTTGAGCCACAGGATCATCCCAATGACTTTGAATATCCAGGTGGCCCTCCCAAAAGGCCTTATGATGCAGCAGGTTGGAGTTTAGCCTTGCAAATGGGCGTTGAATTTGACCGTATCTTGGAAGGATTTGAGGGGCCATTTGAAGCCATCGCTTACGGCGAAGTGCAGCCATTTACACCTACTCGCATGCCATCAGGCTCAGGATTTTTGATTGATGTCCGAGGGAATAATGCTTTCATAGCTGTTAATGATTTGTTAAAGGCAGGTGTGAATGTTTCCAGAACTACCACTGCTCATGCAGGTTTGCCAGCTGGAAGCTTCTTTGTCAGTGGCAATAGAGCGGCGATTGAGAAAGCTGCATCCACTTATGGAATCAACGTAGTGTCAGCTTCTAGACCATCTCCTACAGTTGCTATCAAACCGGCCCGTGTAGCGCTTTTTGATCACTATGGAGGATCCATGCCTTCAGGTTGGGTTCGTTGGATGTTGGAGCAGTACAATTTTGCCTTCAATGTGGTGTATCCAAAAGAATTGGATGCGGGTAACTTGAAAGCGAAATACGATGTCATTTTATTCATTGGTGCTGGATCTCCGGGAACAGTCAGAAACTGGGGTGGTGCTGTGAGAGAAGAAGGCGTAGCAGCAGAATATCATGCTTTGATTGGAAATGTGACCAAAGAGAAAACCGTACCTGCTTTGAAAGCATTTATGGAAGCAGGAGGTTCTATCGTTGCAGTTGGAGCTTCTACTGCTTTTGCGTATGAATTCCAGTTGCCGGTTAGTAATGCCTTGGTAGAGAAATTGCCTGATGGACGTGAGCGACCACTGAGTGGAGATAAGTATTATATCCCTGGGAGTATTTTGAAAGCTCATTTGGATGGCACACATGCAGCCAACTGGGGCATGGGTGAATCAGCCAATATGGTCTTCAATAACAGCCCGGTATTTAACCTGGCTCCTAATGCTTTGCTTCAAGGTGTGAAACCATTGGCATGGTTTGGAACAGAGTCTCCACTAGTGTCCGGTTGGGCATGGGGTGAAGGCTACTTGAGAAATGGGGTAGTTGCTTTTGAAGCTCCGGTTGGAAAAGGAAAGTTCTATGCCTTTGGACCAGAAATCACCTTCCGAGCTCAAGCACACAATACGTTTAAGATGTTGTTTAATCAGTTGTATGTGAAGTAGGGGTGAGTGAACAGTTGACAGTGAAAAGTGAACAGTTAGCACTGATTAGTTGATTAGGTAACTAGTGATTAGTTGATTGAGTGAGTAGTGAGGGGAGGTGGAAGTCCTTAATCCCCTTAATTCCTTACTAGTTTTCCTTCTTTGACAATCTTCACTTAGTAAATGACTAGTGACTAGTTGATTGAGTGAATAGTATTGGGAATTGGAAAATCTTAATACTCTTACTTCCTTACTAGTTTTCCTCCTTTGACACTCTTCACTTAGTAAATGATTAGTGACTAGTTGATTGAGTGAATAGTGTTGGGAGTTGGGAAATCTTAATACTCTTAATACCTTAATGGTTTTCCTCCTTTGACAATCTTCACTTAGTAAATGACTAGTGACTAGTTGATTGAGTGAATAGTATTGGGAGTTGGAAAATCTTAATACTCTTACTTCCTTACTAGTTTTCCTCCTTTGACACTCTTCACTTAGTAAATGATTAGTGACTAGTTGATTGAGTGAATAGTGTTGGGAGGTGGAAGTCCTTAATCCTCTTAATTCCTTAATGGTTTTCCTCCTTTGACACTTTTCACTTGGGATCTTGCTTCTTGGTTCTTGTCTTCCCGATTCTCGGGACAGGCTTTGATTCTTAGAACATTGTCTTTAATCCACGCTTAGTGATAAATTAGGCCCGGCAGGTTTTAAAAATCAGCCGGGTTTTTCTTTTTAAATCAATATTCAATTAATTTTTTGCTGACGAAAGTCATGGTTTGAGATGATATGTTAAAGGTAAGATACAAATAGACCTGTTTAACTTTGGAAGACAACCAATTCTCAAGATGATGAAATACGCTATCCTTTTTTTATTCTTAATCAGCTCTTGTTCTGAAAAAACGATTTCCAATGAAGAAATTTTGGCTAGGTATGATACCGTAGAGGCAAAAGCGTTCATCAATCCTTTCAGTTTTGAAGCGGATCCGATGGAAAGATTACTTCTGGTAAATTTTGAAAAGGATCCCGATGAGCACTATGTTGGTTTAGAACCTCAATTTTTCAATGATTCTATCAATGGAGTGGGTTTGCTGGTGATCGCTTGGAGAAAGGATATGCATATTGATGTGTATCATGCAAAAAGTCTAAATCTAAACCCGGCAAAATTTAACATAGCAGGAAAAGGACTGGGTGATATGGTAGCAGTAGATTTCCAAGAGGATTTGTTTGAAATTACTGATCATGGAGTTCAGGTAGCAATCAATTTTATGGATAAATGGGGAAGAGCGATTGCTATCCATTTAAGAGAGAGTAATTCGAAATCGAGAAAGCCATTTGGCTTGTTGGCTCCAATGGGAGATGCTGCTATCAATCCTTCTTCCATGCCTTTAGTATGGCTGGAGGATTTTTATTTCATCAGGCGAAAAGCCACTGAGCAGCAGGTGTCTATTGATGGAGAAGAAAGAAAGCTAGATAAGTTACCCATACCTATGGATGGAACTTGGATGTATTTTGCAAGATATTCGGAAAATCCATGGATTCTGATGTTGAATCCTGATCAGCATGGGAATGAGCTAAAACCCCAAGAACATCATGCGTTAGAATTAATACTGCGTGATGGACAAGAGGAGCTGAAAAGTTTGGTTTTTTATGATGGTGAAAAGCAAGTTAGGTTAGCTTTTGAACCCTCTTTTCCAAATATTTTAGCCATGGAACTGGGTTCCACAGCCAAAGGTACTTTCTCTTTAGAGCCACACCACGAAGGCTTGGGAGTAATAGCAGGGAACTATGAAGTGAACAAATCCTTAACCGAGGCAATGATTAAACTAAATCCCTCAAAAGGCTGGATTCCAAATCCTGATAGGTGGGAACTGAAGTTTCTTTACAAAGCCGGGAAAGTGTTTAAAGACTGGCCCATTAATTATGAGTGGGATGCTCGGATTGATTTTTCGATAGACCCACCCATAATTTATTCAACCTGGGAAAAGAGATAAGCTTCAATGAAACGCTATCCCATTCAACAATTGCTCAGCTGAAAGGGCAGGATCATTTTCGGGAGCAGAGTCCCAGAAACTTTCTAGACTTTTGGTAAAAAGCCCTTGATTGGTAGCTGCAAAAACTTTTCCTTGAAATTTTTGAAGAGCAAACAATTGAGAAAAGTTGATCCCTTCGGAATTCAATAGTCTGATTTTAAATAGTTCAGGATCTAAGCTGTCGAAATTCTCAACTTCCGATAAAATAGATGATCCTGATAACCATATTGCTAAGCGGTCCTCATGAATAAAGAATTCGATTAAACTGTTAAAGGTAACCCTCAGCTCCAAGTCATCTATGCTACCGCTAGGGGAAATGAAAAGATTTCTGAATGTCTTCACGAGTAATCGTCCATCAGATGTGAATACATGTCCGTAGTAGGGGGTAAAATTACCGTTGGCATCCCTCAATTCAAACGGAGTGGTACTTCCGTCAGGGGCAACAAAGAAATTTTGATTGATTGTAGAAACCAGCCATCCATCTTGAAAAGCGTCTATCTGCTGAATTATATTTAACCCCTCAATTGTAGAGTTTTCAATGGCTGGTGGAGTAATCTTGATTACAGTTGTGTCAGGGACTACTCCAACAAAATTTGTATTATTCTCAATGTCAAATAGATAAATAGCTCTTTCAAATGTCTCTCCAATCAAATCAACAGCAGCCAATAATTTTCCATTATTGATATCGAAATTTTTTAATCGATTTGGAATTGAGGATACTTTTGCTCTGCCTCCCGGTACTTTTATCAGGCGATTGAAATCAAGAAGTCCCACACCTCCATTGCCTTGATTTCGAAAAATGTAAAATCCAAATAGATTCCGGTCTACTGCACCAATGTATTGTTTGGTTAAACTTTGTCGGAATTCCATTTGATTTGGTCGTGCACAGCACAGTTGATTTACAGTCATGTCAGGGTTAATGAATCCCGGATTACTTACATGACTAAAAAACAACTGATTATCAATTACTTTGATGTTATTCACAATAGAACTCCGAAAGTTGAAGTGTGGGTCTCCAAATCGTTCAAACTTTTCAAGTGCTATGGTTGGTTCTACTGGATTTTCGGGTTCTTGACAGGATGAAACTATTCCGAGAATTAAAAGTAAAATAATTGGGTAGCTGGCTTTCATTTGGCTTTAAAATTTTCTTAATTATAAATATCAAAAAAATAGTTGAGTTTACAACTAGATTTATTGTTAAGTTTTTATTACCAAAGTAGGGAGTATACGTAGAGAGTTTATTTCGTTCGTAGAATGCTTGCCAAACTATGTCAATATTGCCCTAATTTTATATTATTCCGTGTGGTATGGAAAACAGGCCTTAGAACGACCTTGTAATTTATTTCATCAACGGTATAATGGACCGTATATGGGAACTTCTTCATTGGAAGACATCGAACATTATCATAACGGATGTTAAATAGAGGATTCTTTTCAAGCGTTTGGGCATGAGTATATAGTGTTGATTCAAAAAAATCACCAAGCCCAAACTGCTGTTCCTTGTAAGAATCGATTTGTCCTTTAATAATTACATTAAATGGTGCTTAGTATATCAATTTTTAGCTGTTTATCTTAGTAGATTCTTCCCCAAAATCGGTTCTACCAATTCTCCGTTCAATTTTCCTTGATTAGTTACCAAAATATCCCAAGGCTCCATCCGCGGCTCATCTGATAAATCAAAGGTGCCATAGTGCATGGGAATAAAATAGGAGCCACCTAAAATATTGAATGCTTGGATGGCATCCGTAGGGCTGATATGGGCTTGGTTCATAAACCACTCCGGTCGGAAAGCACCCACGCCCATCAGGCAATAATCAGGTTGCCCCATAACCTGTCTGATATCCTCGAAATGTGGACCAAAACCAGAATCACCCATAAAGTAAATGCTTTTATCGCCAGATTGAATCCAAAAACCACCCCAAAGATTCTCGTTCAGATCCCATAGCCATCTTCGAGACCAGTGTCTTGACGGGACATAGACTATTTGCAGGGAACTATCCGATGTAGCATATTCCTGAAACCATCCAGCTTCCTGAATACGGCCAAAATCTCCCCACTTACCAATCACATCACCTACTTTCAATCCAGTCAGCACTTCTACTCCCGGCTGTAATTTCAAGAGTTTTTGGATGGTGGCTTTGTCGATATGGTCCCGATGGTTATGAGACAGCAATAGGTAATCAATCTTAGGAAGGTCCTCAACTTGCAGTACCTCGGGAGATTCTCTCTTGAGGAAGGTGTTTTTTTCCAAGAATGGATCAATGAGTAACACCTTTCCATTTACCTGAATCAAATAGCTGGCATGGCCTAGCCAAATGAGGTAGTCTTCTTGTGAACCGAGGATAGAAGAGTCAAAATCTTTTGATAACCGTCTTTCTTCATTATTCTTCGCTTCCTTCAAGGGATTTTTTGATAGCTGCCATTTGATGAGGTCAGAGAAACTATCCTCAAAGGGTTGATATAAATTGACAAAATTACCTTTCGTATCCATAGGTGTACCCTGCCAAGAGGCAGGAACAGTAGAAACAGTTCGCAATGCTTTGTTTTCAATAAATTCGATTTGCTCATCGACGGTATGATTCATCATTGCAAGGATAAGGATGGTTGGAATGAGGGTGAAAAAGGCAAGTGTTCTTTTTTTTGGTTTCGTTTTCATGTGGATCACAACTGTTGGTACCCTTATTCAATGGATTTCTTTTGCTGTACCTACGAATATCTTGAGTGAGGGTTTATGGTGAACCTCTTTATCGGAGGATTGTTTGTTGCGGAATATTTGATAGCGTAAAGGGAGTATTGCGAAATAATCTTTTTTGATAAGGTGCGTAATTGTTCTCCTGGAATAAATTTTCGAAAAAAGGTTTGATAACCAAAGAAAAAATCTCCTATTTTCCTAAAAAATTTAGGAATGAGTAGTAGAAGAAAGTTTATTCAAAAGGCGGCGATCGGAGGTGCACTTCTGACACTCCCGAATGTAAGTTTTTCTTCGACACCCGAACAACCGATGATTCATCAGGTGTTTTTTTGGTTGAATGAAGAAGTGACTATTCAAGAATTTATCCAAGAAGCAAAAAAGCTTGCTTCCATTCAAACAGTAAGGAAGTTTTATATCGGAACCCCCGCGGAAACAGTCTCTAGGGATGTCATTGATAGTAGTTATTCCATTGCTTGCACTTTTTTCTTCGACAGTGTGTCGGATGAGCAAGAATACCAAGTAGATCCTATGCATCTTGCATTTGTAGAAGAAAACAAGAACAAATGGCACAAAGTTGTAGTTTATGATTTTGTAATTTAATCCAAACCCAAAATAATTTCGTATTTATTTATTAAAAGTTAATTGTTGTATGAAGCGTTTAAAAATTTGGTCATTAATAGTAGCAGCGTTAACCATCTTCGCTGCTTGTGAACCTAAAGAGGAAGAGGTTCCACAGGTGAACCAAGAAGATCAAGTGAAGTTGGCTGTGTTTGAAACTATGCGTGAGTTTTACTATTGGACTAATGAACTCCCCTTAAGAATCGATCCAAGTGAATTTTCTACAAAAGAGGAAGTATTGGAGGCTTTGAGGTTTAGACCTTTAGACCGTTTTACTAGTTTTACTACTGCGCAAGCTAGAGCTGATCAAATCGTGGGTAACGTGTCTGGAGTCCATGGTATTCGTATTGCATTTAATCAGGAGGAGCGTCTCTTTTTAGCTTCAGTTACACGCACGGGACCTGCAGGACAAGATGGATGGCAAAGAGGCTGGGAAATTATTGAAATCAATGGTAGAACCATTCCTTCTTTTAGAAACCCTAACGGAAGTTATTCAATTGATCTAGGACCCAATCAAGTTGGTGTAACCAATACATTCAAATTCAGATTAGCAGATGGGTCTGAGATTACTCGAACCATCCCAAAAACAGCTTTTGCTGCTAATTCAGTGGCTCATGAAAGTATATTTGAAATGGGAGGAAAGAAAATCGGGTATTGGGTGTATGAAAATTTCAGAGCCACTCCAGGTGGTACTCCGGGAAGAAGTAATGAAGTAGATGAGTCCTTTGGAAGATTCCAAGCTGCTAATATCGATGAATTGATTATTGATTTGCGATATAACGGAGGAGGATTGGTTTCAGTAGCAGAGCAAATATTGAATCTAGTCGCTCCCAATTCGGCAAATGGTCAAGTGATGTACACCTATAGATGGGGACCTAATCAAGTTCAGAGAAATGAAAGTGCTACGTTTAGAAAAGTTGGTTCACTCAACCTCAATAGGATAGTATTTATTACTTCGAGATCATCTGCATCTGCTTCCGAGTTAGTGATAAATAGTTTACGTCCTTTTGTGAATACAGTAATAATTGGGGATAACACTTTCGGAAAACCTGTTGGATCTATTGGAGTAGCCAATAGAGTACTTACTGATAATAATATTTTGATTGAGCTCATCACTTTTTCTATCGCCAACGCCAATGGAGATGCCGATTACTTTGAAGGTTTTGTCCCAGCTGTTAGAGCAGGTGATGACTTGACAAGAAATTGGGGAGATCCTCAGGAGTTTAGATTGGCTGCTGCATTAAGTTTGGTAACTGAGGGAGCTGTTGGTGCACGGTTGACTAATACCTACTACAGGCCAGTATGGCACATGCACGAGCAATTTAAAGGTCTAGAACAAGAATACTTTATGTATTAATAGAAAAGCGGGTTTAGGCCCGCTTTTTTTATGCTTTCAAATGGATCTTTGTGTAGTCATCTATCAAGGTATTGTGACCAGACTCCAAAACTAAGCGTCGGATTTGCGGGATTTTTGAGCTGAACTTTTGCAAATTCTCTGAAGTCACCATTTTATCGTACTTCCCTGTTACCAAGGTGATGGGCGTGCTACTCATTCGAAGATGTCGGATTATGCTAGACAAATCTGGTTGCATTGTTTTAAAGACATTCCAAGTAAAATAAACTTGCGCTCGCATGGTACGCGTATGCATTTGGGATTTTACAAATTTGATAAAGCTGGATTCCAACAGTCCCATGCGATGCAGAACATCCATCGTTTTGAAGAATCGCGCGGGATGGAAGACCACATGTTGGAATAAGCGGTTAAATATCCCAGGGAAGGTGGCCATGTTGTACCAAAAACCTGTTTTTATCCCATCTGGAGCCATCAATAATAGTGATTGCACATAATTGGGGAACAATTCATAGCTTACCAAGCAGAACTTACCTCCCATGCTGTAGCCTACCAAATGGAATTTTTCAAAATTTTCTTCCTGCATCAATTGCAAAAGAATTGCTCTCCAGATTTCTTTGGTCAATTTTTGCTGCACACTGTTCCAACTGCTTTGTCCATGATAGAAAACATCGATAACTAAATAGGTTTCATCTGCTTGTCTGAGTGGTAAAAATGACTGATAAGCTTTGCTACTTTGACCAAAACCATGAAAAAGCAAATACATATTGCTACCATTTCCATATTTGTAGTAGGCCAAATTACCAAAACTGGTCTTTAGAAAGGAAGTTTTCATAATTCAAAATTAAAGGAATTATTCTATTTTCACAGTGAAATATAAAGGGTATTTTTTGTTTATACATGGAATTTAATTTTGTTAAATCCAATTTTATACCATTTTGTCATTAGTTGTTAAAAGTTAATTTTTGTTTCTCAGAAAAAAATATTGAAAAAAACTTAAGAAACTTTGAACCTACTGATAGTTTCCTGAGTTTAATTTCTCAAATTTGCACCCAAATGGAGACCAAAGAAAAAATTATAGAAACTGCTGAAGACTTATTCATGAAGTTTGGGGTCAGGTCTGTTACCATGGATGATATTGCAAGACAAGCTGGTATTTCAAAAAAAACCATTTACCAAGAGTTTGCAGATAAAAATCAGTTGGTATTCGAGACCTTTTCTCAGGCTCTGGAAAAGGATAAATGCAAACTAGGAGAGTACCCAGGACTGGATCAGGGGGTGATTGCGCATATGGTAGGGATGAGTGCTTACATTAGGAAACGTTTTGCAGACTTCAACCCCTTAGTAATGAATGAAATTCAGCGCTACTTTCCACAGTGCTGGCAATTGTTTGAAGAATTCAAACAAGAGTTTGTCTTCAAAGAAATTGTGGAAGTATTGGATAAAGGCAAAGAAGAGGGAATGTTCAGAGCAGAAATTAATTCTGAAATTCTTGCCTTTCTAAGAATGGAGCAAATGGACAGTTTATTTGATCCCATCAAGTTTCCTCCTTCAAAATTTAATTTAATCGAATTGCATTTGGAGGTGTTTGAGCACTTCTTATATGGCATATTAACCGATTCAGGAAAACAAGCATATCTAAACCAAAAACACACCACCGCATGAAAACCTTGATTAAAGGGCTTGCAATAACGCTGTTGTTGCTATTCCAACTTGTCAGTCCTCCGCAACTATCGGCTCAAAATACCGTGGTTTTTACCCTCGAGGAGGCAATATCCTATGCCCTACAAAATAATCCCGATGCTAAAAATGCAGCTTTGGAGTTGTTGGCATCTAAAGCAATCATTCGTCAGAATTTGGCTACGGGTCTACCGCAGATTAATGGAACGTTTGATTTTACGTATAATGCTGCTATTCCACTAATCTTTTTGCCGAATGTGCCGGGATCTCCTGGGTTTAATCCAGATAACCCATCAGAAGTAGTAGGCTTAAGGTTTGGGGTTGATTTTCAATCAGGTTTAGGTGTCAGAGTAGATCAGATGATCTTTGATGGTTCCTACTTTGTAGGTTTGAAAGCAGCCAAGACTTTAAATATCTTGACTGCGTTTGATAAAGAAAAAGCAGAGATCGACGTACGAGAGACAGTAAAAAAGGCCTATTTTACCGTCTTGGTAAACGATGAGCGTAGACGCATTTTTCAGGTAAATTTAGATCGTGTAGAAACCTTGCTTAGAGAAACAGAAGCTCTCTATGAGGCTGGTTTTGTTGAAAAGATTGACGTTAGCAGAACCAAAGTGCAGCGAAATAATCTGAAAACAGAATTGGATAAAATTGTTGCTGCTACTGCAATTAGTGTGGAGATCTTGAAACTACAAATGGGACTTCCATCGGATTACACGATTGAATTGGCAGAGACTATTCGTGATTTTAATAATTTAGCTGAAGTCACTGAGCTCTTGACTACTGACCTGACTAGAAGGGTAGAATTGGATCAGTTGAAGACGAATATGGATTTGACCCGTTTGGATTTAAAGAATAATCAAATTCAGTACATGCCTCGTTTAAATGCTTTTTTAACCTACAATAGGTCCGGCGCCTCTTTGCTATTACCAGATTTATACAGTAGTGATTGGTTTACAGCTGCCTTTGTAGGTGTTAATTTGACTATTCCAATTTTCGATGGCTTTTCCAAAGCTGCGCGAATCCAACAGAATAGGGTGCAGTTAAGGCAATTGGAAAATCAACAAACTTTTTTGAAAAACTCTTTCGAAGTAGAGGTTTATCAAGCTAAAGTTAATTTGCAAAACTCCGTTGCGACTCTTCAGTTGCAGACCGAAAATATTGAGTTGGCAACAGAAGTATTTGAAATGGCTAAAATTAAATTTCAAGAGGGAGTTGGCTCAAATCTCGAAGTAGTGGATGCCGACTCAGCATTGAAAGAAGCAGAGAATAACTATTTCGCGGCATTATATGATGCCTTAATTGCTAAAGTAGATTTAGAAAAAGCTCTGGGATTATTGTAATGAAAACTAATATAAGGATATACACCAACACACATATGAAAACCTATTCATCCGTTATTTTGCTGCTTTTAGTAGTATTTGTTTTTTCCTGCGGGAAAAAAGATGAGCTCACACTAAAAAAAGATGAGTTATCTGCACTTAAGAATGAATCCAATGAACTTCGGTTAAAAATTGAAGCACTGGAAAAAGAAATTTCATTGCTCGATCCTGAGTTTGGTATCGCGAATAGAAAACCTGTACTTGTTTCTGTTATCTCACCATCCCTCGGAAAGTTTGAGAATTATGTTGAAGTAGCAGGTTCTGTCTTATCCAAAAAGAATGTTAGCATATCCAGTGAATTATCAGGGAGAGCTGTGGAAGTAATTGCCATTGAAGGTATGCAGGTAAACAAAGGACAGGTAATGGCGAGGATTGATGCTGAATCGATCGTTAGAAATATTGAAGAACTTCAAAAGCAATTGGAGTTAGCAAGCATTGTGTTTGATAAGCAGGAGCGCTTATGGAATCAACAAATTGGGACCGAAATTCAGTATCTAGAAGCTAAAAACCGAAAAGAAACACTTGAGAAAAGTCTAGCAAGCTTGCGTACACAAGAGTCAAAAACACTCATTCGCGCACCATTTAGTGGAACGGTGGAAACTGTTCAAGTGCGGTTAGGTGAATTGGTTCAACCAGGTTCTCCCATGTTCCAGTTTGTAGGAGTTAGTGATTTATACGTAGAGGCTGATGTTTCAGAACGTTATATTGGTGTGATCAGTAAAGGTGACTCTGTGGAGATTTCATTTCCATCTATCAATGAAGCCTTTAGGACAAAGGTTTCTGCTGTAGGCTCCATTATCAATCCGACGAATAGAACATTTAAAGTGGAGGTCTTTTTACCAAATCTCCCTAATGTGAAGCCCAATATGATTTCGGTACTTAAAATCAAAGATTATGAAGTAGCGCAAGCAGTGAAAGTTCCCAATTACTTGATTTTGCAGGATAATAAGGGTGAATATGTATTTATCGTAGAAGATGGCTTGAGTAAAAAACGATATATCCAACGTGGAAGAACCTACAAGGACCGTTCTGAAATCCTAGAGGGTTTGACAGGAACCGAAACCTTGGTTGATAAAGGGTTTAGAGAAGTAGGGGATAATTTTTCAGTTACTATTGCACAATAAGCAGTTATGTCTCAAGAGAATCAATCAAAAAAAATAATCAGAGAGTTTGGGCTGAGCTCCCTCTCGGTAGATAATCAGACATCGGTTGTCATCTTAGCGGTGATTATTACAGTCTTGGGTATTTTGGCGTACCGAACCATGCCCAAGGAATCTTTTCCTGAAATCGTCATTCCTACTGTATATGTGGGTACGGCTTATCCGGGCAACTCTCCTGTAGATATGGAGAATTTGATTACTAGACCTATTGAAAAAGAGTTAAAATCCATCAATAACGTCAAGAGTATCAAGTCTACTTCTGTTCAGGATTTCTCATCCGTAGTTGTCGAATTCAACCCTGGTGTTGAAATTTCCAAAGCAATTCAGGATGTTAAGGATGCAGTTGATAAATCCAAAAGTGAGTTGCCCTCTGATTTGGATCAGGATCCGGATGTCATTGAAGTAAATACTTCGGATTTCCCTATCATGAATGTCAACCTTTCGGGGAATTATACAGAGGAAGAGCTCAAGAAATTTGGGGAATTTTTGGAAGATGAAATCGAGAAGCTTCCAGAGATTTCGAAGGCAGAGCTTCGTGGGACGGTGGAGCGCGAAATCAGAATAGATGCTGACATATTCAAGATGGAGGCCTTAGGAGTTGCTTTTTCTGATATTTCAGAGGCAGTTGCTCAAGAAAATGTCACTATTTCAGGAGGGAATATTTTAGATGGGCAGTTTAGGCGCTCTTTGAGAATAACAGGAGAATTTAAAACTCCTGATGAACTCAATGGTATCATTGTTAAAACAGAAAGTCAAAAAATAGTTTACCTCTCAGATGTTGCTGAGGTAAGAGATACCTATAAAGAACGGGAGTCATATGCACGTAGCAACAAACTTCCGGTAGTGACTGTCAATGTGGTGAAGAGGAGTGGAGAAAATTTATTAGACGCTGCTGATAAAATCAAGCTGATTATTGACGATGCAAAATCTAACAGATTCCCACCCGACTTGGAAGTAAGCATTACCAATGATCAATCAAAAACAACACGTGCACAAGTCAATGACTTGGAAAACTCTATCATATTTGGTGTTATCCTGGTGGTATTGGTTTTGATGTTTTTCCTTGGATTTAGAAATGCCTTATTTGTTGGAATAGCGATTCCACTCTCTATGTTTATTTCATTCTTAGTCCTCAACTCTTTTGGCATTACCCTTAATTTGATGGTTTTGTTTGCCCTGATTTTGGCTTTGGGAATGTTGGTGGACAATGGAATTGTAGTGGTAGAAAATATCTATCGCTTAATGCAGGAAGGAAAGAGTCCCATACGAGCTGCCAAAGAGGGTGTGGGGGAAGTTGCATGGCCAATCATTACTTCTACGGCTACCACGTTGGCAGCATTTATGCCGTTGGCTTTTTGGGATGATATTATTGGAGAGTTTATGAAGTATCTCCCGATCACCCTGATAATTGTGCTTTCTTCCTCGCTATTTGTAGCCTTGGTTGTCAATCCTGTGTTGACATCCTTATTTATGAAAGTGCAGGAAGTGGAGTCTGTAAAACCCAAAACTAAAAATGTATTGATAGCTATAGTTTTTGGTGTGATGGGTATCATTAGCTACTTGGCTGGATCCATTACATTTGGGAACTTATTCACTATAGTAGCCATTCTGACAGTTTTTAATGTCTATGCATTAAGGCCTGCGATCCGATGGTTTCAAAATGTGTTTTTGGTCAAATTGGAAACATTGTATGAAAACACGCTGGTTTTTGCACTTAGAGGTAAGAACCCTTACTTCTTTTTTGCGGGCATTAATCTTCTGTTAGTTTTATCAATTGTATTATTGGGAGTTCGCTCACCGAAAGTGCTCTTTTTCCCTGATAATCAGCCTTCTTTGGTAAATGTATTCATTGAAAATCCTATAGGTACAGATACAGAGGCTACCAATGATTTTATGATCGGTATGGAAGATGAGCTTTTGACCTTGATGGAACCTTACAGTGCCGTTGTGGAGTCCATCATTTCCCAAGTGGGTCAAGGAACAGGAGATCAGTCCGAAGGGCCGAGTACTGCTAATACGCCCCACAAGGCAAAAGTCACTATCAGCTTTGTCGAATATCAATATCGTCAAGGGGTAAATACGAACAAAATCATGGAAGAAATCCGTGAGTTAGCGGATCAATATCCAGGTGTTTTGATTACAGTAGATAAGCAAACGAATGGCCCCCCTGTAGGCAAGCCAATCAATATTGAAGTAAGCGGCGAGGACTTTGGAAAATTAATTGTTTTTGAAGGTCAGTTAAGAGAAGCATTGATTTCGGCAAATATTCCTGGTATTGAAGAATTAAAATCTGATTTAGAGCTTGGAAGTCCAGAAGTAGTATTGAATATTGATCGGGAGAATGCCCGTAGATTCGGATTATCAACTTCTCAGATTGCCACTGAATTGAGAACAGCTTTGTTTGGACAGGAAGTTTCCAAGTTTAAAGAGGGTGAGGATGATTTCCCAATTCAACTCCGGTTGAAAGATGAATATCGCTATGATTTGGCATCACTTGTAAATAAGAAAATCAATTTCCGTGATAAGCTAGGTAACAAAAAAGAAGTGCCTATTTCAGCAGTTGCTAAATTAGAGTATGGCTCTACATTTGGATCGGTCAAACGTAAAGATTTGAACAAGGTTATTACCATCTTCTCCAATGTATTAGATGGATACAATCCTACAGAGATCAATAATGAATTGAAGCAGCTTGTTGCCAACTACTCCGTTCCGGATGGAATATCGGTTAAATTCACAGGTGAACAGGAAGAACAAGCAAAATCTACGGAGTTTTTGATGAGAGCCTTGTTTATTGCTGTTTCTGTAATATTCCTGATTATTGTCGCTCAGTTTAATTCGGTAACCACACCATTTATCATTATGGCTTCAGTTGTCCTGAGTACCATTGGTGTATTCTTAGGCCTAGTTATTTTCAACATGGATTTTGTGGTAATTATGACTGGTATTGGAATCATTTCCTTAGCGGGTGTCGTTGTCAACAATGCCATCGTCTTGATTGACTATACCAATTTGGTGCGTGAGCGAAGAAGAGAGGAACTAGGAATCAAAGAAGGTGAATACCTTTCTTACCAAGAGTTGCTGAATAGTATTATTCAGGGTGGTAAAACTAGGCTAAGACCAGTATTGCTGACAGCAATTACAACTGTACTAGGACTTATCCCACTTGCTATCGGGATGAATATCAACTTTGCTACATTGCTGAGTGAATTTGATCCACAATTCTATATTGGAGGAGATAATGCAGATTTCTGGGGACCGATGGCATGGACTGTAATATTTGGTCTAACCTTTGCAACCTTCCTTACGTTAGTAATTGTACCTGTCATGTATTTGTTGGCGGACAAACTGAATATGCTTATTCGCAGATTTAAATAACATGATTTAATAAAGGTTGGTGGTTTTTAATTGTTTAAACCCTTGAGATAATAGCTCAAGGGTTTTTTACTTTTAAGGACGTGGAAAGAGACTTCTTTTTTGATTACTTTTGAAGCTGCTAGGAATAAAAATTATGAGTGATTTGAATTGGTTTGTGCTATATACAACCTCCCGAGCGGAGAAGAAAGTGGCGCAACGATTACAAGAAAAAGGATTGGAAGTGTACTTGCCATTGATAGAAGAGTTGCGTCAATGGTCTGATCGTAAAAAGAAAGTTCAAAAAGCCCTATTCAATGGGTATTTGTTTGTTAAAACAAGCAGAACCAATCTTTGGGAATCCTTGCAGGTACCTGGTGCTGTGAAGTTTGTTCATTTTGCAGGTGAGCATGCTACTGTACGAGAGGAAGAAATCAAAACCATTCAACGGATTTTGGAAACAGGTGTAGCAGTTGAGACCGAATCTGGTGAAATAGAAAAAGGTCAGCTAGTGAAAATTGTAGGAGGTGCTTTGGAAGGAATGGAAGGGGAGTGCATCAATAAAGGGAATAAGGACTATTTCATCATCCGCATTCCAGGGATTGCTCAAAATATGCTAGTAAACCTTCCCCGAAAGTTTTTGCAGGTAATGCCCTAATATTCCCAAATTCCTTTGGGTACGATCTCCAATACGTGCCCAAAAGGGTCTTCAAAATAAAAACTTTGAAGATTATCTCTCCAGCCTTGTTCATGTGTGATATTGATGCCCTTAGCCAATAGCTTTGATTTTGTTTGTAGATAATCTTTTTTATTGACTTCGAATGCGATGTGCTGCTTGCCTTTAGCATAATGCGCTGGGAGTGAAGTCTCTTTAGCTGTCACCTCAGGAATAAAGCATAGTAAGACAGAAGTACCACAGCGAAAGAAAATATGCCTTCCACTTACTTTTGAAATCATGGGCATTTCCAACGTGTCACCATAGAAATCCTCTGCCAAATCCAAATCGGAAATGTACAAGCAAATTTCTTTGATTTGTGTGAATTTCATGGGATTAAACTAGTAAAAAAGTAAGATTTGTCCAATGAAATTTGTTTGAGCTTATGTCTGTACATGTAAGTGGTTAAAAAATTAGTTGCATAGTTGAAACTTAATTTTTAAATTTAAATTAAAAACGATGATTCGACACTTTTTCTTCGCTGTAATTGGATTGCTGCTGCTATCCTGTGGTACTAAATCCGACAAAATCGATGCGCTCATTTTTGAATTGACAGGACAAACCAAGCAGCTCCAGTTACCAGAAGGTTGGGGACAGTTTAATCTTGGATGGAGGGTGTCGCCCGCTGGCAACATCTTAGTGATTAACAATCCTACTTCGGAAATTGCCATTTATAAGGACATTGAGGATGCATCTCCTTTGGTTATCAAGTTAGAAGAAGATGGTCCAGATGGTTTAGACGGACCTAGACAGGATATTCAATGGGGGTATGATGAGTCATTTTGGGTTTCGACTTTTGGCGATAAACTAATTCAATTCGATGCAGAAGGCACTATTCTTCAACGGGTTTCTATACCCACTGAGAGGCTTTTGGCTCAAAATGTTTCACTTTTGAATTTTAATTTTATTGTGGAGGAATCTAGTATTTACTTTCCTGCGGCACCGTTGACATTTGCTTGGAATACCTTAAGTGTAGAAGAAATTCAAAAAACACCTAATTTGCTTCGTTTGGATTTGGAATCGAATGAAATCAGTGTTGTTTCCACTTACTCTACCGATTTTTTAGGAACTAACCTGAATAAAAATATCATGCCTACCTTATTTAGAGGACTGAATGGTGCAGTAATCATCAATCACAATTTTAAGGATATTTGGGCCTTCCAAGAAGGAGAATTGCTGCAAAAAGAAGTTTCTTTTAGTCAATTTTCCCCTATGCCTCCTTCCTCTTCAAAAGATATTTTTGAAGATATGGATGAAATTATGCGGTTGTTAAATTATTCAGATGCTTATTGGGAGCTCTTTCCATTACCAAAACAGCAATTGCTTGCTAGAATTGTAAAGTTTGAGGAAAAACCTGAAGAAGAGGTTTTTGGAATGGAATTTATTCCTTCCAAATGGGGAATGATTTTGGTGAACTCTACCTATGAAAAGCAAGGTGAATTCTTGTTTCCTTCAAATTCCTACAATCCTCAATTACTTTATTCCGATCTGGCAGGAATGTGGGTTTGCACGACACATCCCAACCGAGCGGATATAGAAGAGGGCGTATTGGTCTTCGAGCTTTTGATTACCAAGTAACCCTCAAAGCGTATCTTCTAAATAGAAACTACTGAGAATATAACTCATTTGTTCATATTCTATAAGAAATGCATCATGTCCCAAATGAGAGCTAATTTCCCGATAGGTTCCTTTGGGTACATTCTTAGCAATGAATTGGGATTCTTCCTTTAAAAACAGCATATCGGTATCCACCCCAATGGCCAAAACCTTGCTAGGTATTTGTTGTAAGGCTAATGTCAGTCCGCCTCTTTTTCTTCCCAAGTCATGGGAGTCCATCGATTTGCTCAAGGCCCAGTAAGAAAAAGCATTGAAGCGCTGGGAAAGTTTCTGACCTTGGTATTGGAGGTAAGAGGAGATGCGGTAGTTGTCCAGTTTTTCTTCTTGATCTTCTTGTTTGAGTTCAAAATCTTTGGGATGCCGATAGGAAAGCATGGCTATGGCGCGTGCTGTCTTGAGGCCTTCTTTGCCAGCATTTGGCTGCCGTTCGCCCCAGGTACAATCAGAAGCGATGGCCATTCGCTGCGTTTCGTTAAAGCCCCGTATCCATGGCGTAGCTTTGGCATTAGATGCTATGATAATGCTGTGTCTAACTCGATCTTGGAGGAGATATGACCATTCCAATCCTACTTGACCTCCCAAGGAACCACCAATAATGGTGTCTATGCTCTCAATTTCAAGATGTTGTCTCAGCAAGTCCAAAGAATTCGCCATATCTCGGGGTGTGACATGCGGGAAGTCATAATAATAGAAATCTCCGGTAATTGGGTTCACTGAAAGGGGAGAGGTACTGCCATAACTGGAACCCAATAAATTAGCACAGATAATAAAATGCTTGGATGGATCATAGAAGCGGTCCTCACCGATGAGTCCACTCCACCAATCTGATACCTTTGCATCGCCTGTTAATGCATGGATAACCCATATCACATTGTCTTTGGAAGCATTGAGATTACCCATGGTCGTATAGGATAACTCAAATTCGGGTAAAACTTCTCCGGATTCTAGTGTAAAGGATTCACGATGGATAAAGGTATCTTGACTCATATCGATGGTATAATAACTGCTGATCAAATTCATGGGAAAGGTAAACTAAGAAGATGTAACACAAGTAAATGCGATTGGCCCAAAGCCAATGGAAGAAACGAATAGGATTAATCGTTTGCTTTTGAATAAGATGTGTTAATGCTGTATGGGTATACGTATCATAACTGTTGAATTTATAGTTCCGAAGGGAGATATTCCAATCGGCAGGAATTGGCACCTTTCCACACGGATGGTTGCCAGAGGGTCTCAGAGCCTGTCTCTCGCCTCTTCTATATAAATCCAAGCACTAAAAAGTGAAAGGATACTGCAAAGTAATAGTTGGAATTTGGATTATCCAACGATTACTAAATATTTTTTTAAGCTTTCCAATATTCTGAATTCATCCGTACGATATTCGCAACAGAAATCCCTTGTGGACAGACTGCTTCACAGGCTTTGGTCATGGTGCAAGAGCCAAAGCCTTCCGCATCCATTTGAGCTACCATGGATTTGACGCGCTTACCAGCTTCTACACTTCCTTGTGGCAACATGGCTAAATGACTGATTTTGGCCCCTGTAAAGAGAGCTGCACTGGCATTTTTACACATAGCTACACAAGCACCACAACCGATACATGCAGCTGAGTCAAAAGCTTCTTCGGCTAATTCATGTGAGATTCGGGTACTGTTAGCTTCAGGAGCTTGCCCTGTATTGACACTGATGTAGCCACCGGCCATGATGATACGATCAAAAGCTCTCCGGTCTATACAAAGGTCTTTTTTGATGGGGAAGGCTTTGGCACGGAAAGGCTCGATGACTAAAGTTTCTCCACTTTTAAAACTTCTCAAATGGGTTTGACAAGTAGTCACACCTTTTTCCGGGCTATGAATATTTCCATTGATAACAAAGCCACATTGTCCACAGATACCTTCTCTACAATCTGAGTCAAATGCTACAGGTTCCTTGCCTTCCAAAATGAGCTGCTCATTTAACACATCCAACATCTCTGGTACTGACATCTCTGGATGTAAATCAATCAACTCATACGTTTCAAATGATCCTTTGGATACATTGGATGCTTGTCTCCATATTTTTAATGTTAGTTTCATCATCAGGTGTAGGTACGTTCTTGTGGTTTGATAAATTCAAAATGTAAGTCTTCCTTGTGGAGTTTAAAGTTGCCATCTGCATATTCCCATGCAGATACAAATTGATAGTTTAAATCATCCCTTTTGGCTTCTCCTCCGGGAGTTTGATGTTCTACTCTAAAGTGTGCGCCACAGGATTCCTCGCGTTGCAAAGCATCGTGGAAGATTAACTGAGCAAGTTCTAAATAGTCTTCAACTCGGGCGGCTTTTTCCAATTCCATGTTCAATTGTTTGGCATTACCGGGGACTTTTAAATGGGTGTAGAATTCTTGTTGCAGGGCTTTGATTTTTTCAAGTCCTGCTTCCATGACGGATTTTTCACGAGCTAGCCCACATTCTTTGGTAAGGATGGTTCCTAATGCTCTGTGGAATTGTTCGGCAGTTTTATTACCGCCGATCTGAAGCAATCGTTGGATTCGTTTTTCGGTTTCTAAGCGTTCGATAGTGCCAAATTCATGATGTGGAGTTTCGGAAGGCTTTTCCCCTGCTAGGTAATTCATGACTGTATGCGGAGCAATAAAATACCCATCCACACATGCTTGTAGCAGGGAGTTGGCACCTAGCCTATTGGCTCCATGATCTGCAAAATTTGCTTCTCCTAGAACAAATAAACCCGGGATGGTGCTTTGTAATTCGTAATCTACCCATAATCCTCCCATCGAGAAATGAGCGGACGGTGATATCAGCATGGGGGAGCTATAAGTGTTGACCCCCGTAATCTTTTCATACATATCGAATAGATTGCCATAGCGTTTTTGGATGGTTTCTTTTCCATCTCGTTGAATAGCTGTCTGGAAATCCAAGTACACAGCATTTTTCATGGGTCCTACTCCTTTACCTGCATCAATTTGCTCTTTTGCAGCACGGGAGGAAATGTCTCTGGGAGCAAGGTTTCCATAGGAAGGATACTTTCGTTCAAGGTAATAATCCCTTTCTTCTTCTGGTATATCTTGAGGAGCTCTTGTATCGTGGGCTTTGAGCGGTACCCAGATTCTTCCATCATTGCGAAGAGACTCCGACATCAAGGTCAATTTGGATTGATGATTTCCCAGTTGAGGTAGGGAAGTAGGATGAAATTGTGTCCAACTTGGAGCAGCAAAATAAGCCCCTTTTCTATGCGCTCTCCAGATGGCTGAGCCATTACAATTCATTGCAAGTGTAGAAAGGTAGTAAATCTTGCCATATCCTCCGGTTGCTAAAATCACGGCATCTGCTTGATGAGTACTGAGCTCTCCAGTTTCCAAATTTCTAGCAATAATTCCTTTAGCTTTTCCATTCTCCAAGACCAAATCCATCATTTCATGACAGGTATTCAGTTGAACTTGCTGTAATGCAACTTGTCGCATCAAGGCTTGGTAGGCCCCTTGCAGCAATTGCTGTCCAGTCTGACCTCGAGCGTAGAATGTACGGCTAACTTGCACTCCTCCAAAAGATCTGTTGCTTAGATAGCCTCCATATTCCCTCGCAAAAGGTACTCCTTGTGCTACGGCTTGGTCTATCAAGGCCATGGAGCACTCTGCCATTCGGAAAACATTGGCTTCCCTCGACCGAAAATCACCTCCTTTGAGGGTGTCGTAAAACATACGCCACACACTGTCCCCGTCATTTTTGTAACCTTTAGCAGCATTGATGCCTCCTTGAGCTGCTACACTATGGGCTCTACGGGGGCTTTCATGATAGGTAAATACCTCACATTGAAAACCGAGTTCTGCCATACTTGCAGCAATGGCACTACCTGCCAAGCCTGTCCCTACGACAATTACTTTATATTTCCTGCGGTTGGCTGGATTGATCAGACGGGCTTTTGCAATGTACCATTCCCATTTTTTATCTAAAGGCCCCTCTGGAATTCTTGGATTCATCATATAAAGAAAAATGTTAGTCTACTAATTTAGTGAAAAAGTAAGGAATTTGAAAATTGAGACACAAAAAAACTACTCGGGACTATGAGTAGTTTTTTGTTGGTTCGATACACAAGTTAGAGTTAATTATGGTATGCTTGAGGGTACTGTGTTGCTATCAAATAAATTGATACGTTAAAGGTCAATTCAGGTAGAATTGTTGTGTGCTACTATAATTTTGTGATTTTTACGGCTGTTCCGGCGGCTGTTACCATTAGCATTCCGTCTCGTATGGTTTCATAGTCCAAGTCTATGCCTACAATCGCATTGGCACCAAAGGCTCGGGCTTGCATTTGCATTTCAGCCATGGCGGTGGTTTTAGCCTCTCTGAGTACGCGTTCATAAGCACCTGCGCGTCCACCTACGATATCTGTGATACTTGCAAAGAAATCCTTAAATACATTAGCACCAATAATGGTTTCACCAGAAACAATTCCAAGGTATTCTGTAATAGCATAACCTTCTAAAGAAGGTGTAGTAGATACAATCATGAGTGTGAGTTTTTTGATTAGTCGAAGATAAAAAAAAAGCGATGAATTTCTTCACCGCTTTATTGTTAAAATTGATTTAATTCTTCTCCAAACCAGGCGAGCGCTCCAAGAACTCCTGATATAATTTAATGTGTCTGTTGCTCATTGGGACTCTGTAGCCGTCGATAAACACATGTCTGATTTGCGTACGGGTTTCAAATGGATCGCCGGTTGCAACCAATAGCGTGGCATCCTTTCCTACCTCCAATGAACCCAATCTGTCGGCAACTCCAAAAATTTCAGCAGGGTAGATAGTCACTGCTTTCAAAGCTTCTTCTTTACCCATGCCATAAGCAGCGGCAAATCCTGCATTGAATGGAAGATTTCTGGTATTTTCGGCATCATTGGCTCTGATGGCAACTTTTACACCTGCTTTGGCCATTTTGCCCGGGTTAGTGTAAGCGGCGTCGTATCTGTCTGATTGTCTGGTTGGGATAGATAGCATGGGGCCAGTTACTACTGGTAACTTTGCAGCAGCTATTTTGTCTGCTACTCTCCAGCCTTCTGCTACGCCTGTCAAGATGGCTTTTACTTCTTTAGATGTTATCCAATCAATAGCCTTTAATATGTCAGCAGCAGCATTTACTTCCACCAATAAAGGTAGCTCTCCTGCTACTACTTTTGAAAGCTGTTCCATTTCGGGGTAGTATTCTAAGGTAGCGCCAGCAGTTTTCAAGCGATGGTAGGTAGTGGCCTTTTCCCAAATCTCATTTAAGGTTTCCTGCGCTTTGTCAAATTCTTTTTTGATATCGTCATCACTTCTTCTATCCCAAGTACTTCTTCTTGCGGAAGAAGGAAAGTTCATTACCACGCCTTTGAAGCCGGCAAACATTTGATCTGGTGTATATCCATTTAAGTTAATCAAAGCGGCTGTCCCGGGGAATAAACCTCCAGAGGGCATGGTGAGTGTAGTGGTTACACCGGAAACCCGCGTTACAGGAATTGCTACGGAGTTAGGATTGACAGCCACTAGAGCCTCCATGTTAGGTGTTACAGAACCTATTTCGGCATAATCTTGAGTTTCGGCCAATGAGCCTACTTCTACTAGCCCTAATCTACTACCTCCATCGATCAGGCCTGGATAAATAAATAGACCTGTGCAATCAATGACTTCCGCATCGCCGGGGTTAACTTGTTGCCCTATGGCTTGTATTTTACCATCTGCCAACAATACACTTCCGTTTTGAATGGTGCCATTGGTCACGGTTATAATGGTTGCATTTTGTAATAAAAAACGACCATTTTTTGGTTTGACAAACTCTCCGTCAAATTGAGCAAATCCCATAAACGGAAGCAAAACCAAACTGAGTGCTATGTATAGTAACTTTTTCATTTTTCTTGTGTTTGGGAATTGCATTAATGTGAATGGTTAAATAGGTTTCTACCAAAATTGGTGAAGAAGAAATCTACACCATGCATACAACGGTGATCATGCTCTTTTAGGAAGATAGGTTCAACGATTTCAGAAGCACTTACACGCAAGCGCATATCGTTGTCATCTGCCTTGATATCGAAGTATTTGACACCATCTACAAAAGTCATTTGAGGAATGGCATATACGGACAGTGGGTGTTCATTAAAGAGTACCAAATCCGCTTGTTTGCCTTCTTCTATAGAACCCACTTTATCAGCGATCCCCAATTGTTTAGCAGGATTGATAGTAATCAATGCGAGAGTTTCTTCATCTGTCAATTCACCGTAGCGTTGTGCCTTTCCTGCTTCGTGGTACAAGTGTCTGATTAACTCTCCAGAATCTGAGTTGATAGAAGTAATTACATTATTTCTAGTCAAAATGGCTGCATTGTATGCAGTAGAATAGTATACCTCAAATTTATAAGCCCACCAGTCTGCAAATACAGAAGCTCCCATGGTATAAGCTGCTAACTCGGGGGCTACTTTGAATCCTTCATTCACATGGGAAAATACAATATTTGTAACACCAAACTCTCTACAGGTATTGATTAATGCATAGATCTCATCTGCTCTGTATGAGTGACAGTGAATGATGATATCTCCATCTAGAATATCAGCAAGGGTTTGTAGGCGCTCGTTATATTTCGGTGGTACAGGTGAGGCACCTTTTACTTTCAATGCCTTATTGTAATCCTCCCATGATTTTTTGTATTGGATAGCTTCATTGAAACCGTTTCGAATAACTGCATCTACACCCATTCGTGTGCGTGGTTGGATACCATTGCCCCTACCATGAACTCTGGTTGGGTTTTCTCCTAGAGCAAACTTAATCGTTCTTGGAGCTTCTTTCATAAAAAGATCTTCTGGATTACCTGAGCCATAGCGATGCTTAAGCGTAATGTTTTGTCCGCCAATTGCATTGGCAGAACCATGCATGGCATGAGAGATAGTGACTCCACCAGCGAGGGCTCGATACAATCCAATGTCATACGGATTGACTACATCTGCCATTTTTACCTCAGATGTAATAGGAGCAGTCGCTTCATTTACGGCATCCAAAGCCACGTGAGAATGCGCATCAATTATGCCAGGCATGAGATACAAGCCAGATGCATCAATGACTTCAATATTTGTTGCTGACAGATTTTTCCCGATTTTTTTTATGACTCCATTTTCCACCAAGACATCGGTATTTTCCAAATCTCCTTGGGTAACTGTAAGGACATGGGCATTTTTAATAAGGACTGAGCCTGTGGGTGTTTGTGCTACTGACCAGCTCATGGGTAAGAGACTGATCAAGAATGCTTGAAATATCTTTTTCATAGTCATGAATGCTTAATTGAGTTGGTTAGGTTTTTTTGTAGCTGTTAACGGAAAGCTTCCAAAATCAGCAATAGATAAACTACCGGAGTAATTACTTCCATCCACCAGCCCGCTGACATTGACATCTAAACTCATCCCCGCTGCCGACACTCCAAAAGAGAATTTTAATTCGTTATTAGAGAAAGTAATATTTTTCATTTCAGCGGTGTCCTTACCTCCGCCCGTTGGACTATCATAAGTGATAGTACCTACATAGGAAGAGCCTTCTTTTTTAATCTCCATCATGCCACTGCCACTTCCTGCAGGTGTTTCAGAAATATACTCCCATGAACCTGATAAATCAGCAGAGCCAGTACCACCATTTCCATTCGATTCCTTTTTGGTGGTTTTGATTTCATAATTAAAAATAAACCCGTCTGCTATGACATGTTTGATTTGCGTATTTTCCGTAAACAATGGACCTGTGGAAAGGATAAGATTGGCTAGTTTACCTTTTTCCACAGTTCCTGCAAATCTAGAAATTCCCAACATAGAAGCGGGATTGGTAGTGAGAGCAGCTAAGGCAGCTTTTTCAGAAAGACCAGCTTTGATCATAAGCTCTAGATTTTTCATAAAATCATTGGGTCTTATTCCAACACTTGCAAATGCGAAAGGAACTCCTTCCTTCTCAAAAGAAGCTGCTTGACCTAACGCTCGCTGATAAGCATCTTCAACTCTTGTTAATCGCTCTTTTCCTTCTTCAGTCAATTCATCTTTTTTTGCTTTGGAAGCGGCATTATCTGGTAATTTTAAGCTTAAAATAGCCATGCTACCAGTTCGTTTGATTTCGTCGATTAAATTGTCAGACTCTTGAAGACCGACCAATCCCAATTTGAAACCTAGCTCTTTTTGAAGCATCAATGCTCTTCGTGCATCTAAATCGTTGTTCACTTCAAAAAGTACCGGGATTTGCTTGTTGATTACCGGATACATCGCTTCGTAGGTCTTATTTCTCTCAGGCCGATTAATTCCAGAGGTTGATGCAAACACTTGGTCATGTTTGGCAGAAAGTTCAGTATTCTTATATACGTCTCTAAATTTCGCCATCACACCGAGTGTAGTGCCAGGATATAGACTTCGTCCACCTCCCGAATTCCTGAGTTTGGCAATTAGTGCAGTATTTCTAGTAATAATATTGGTAGAATTAGGTCCACCATACGTTACTATTGCGGTTTTTCCTGGAATCATCCCACCTTCGGGGCCAACATGGGCGATCGCAAACCCAAGTTTTCTCCAATCATTGATGCTATTGTTGGAGGCATCATAATAGTCCAATACCTGTCTCCATGGAGTGATACCTGCGATTTCATCCGATGGCTGAGAAGGAATGAAGTTGGCCGGTCTTTCAGGATCTGCTGGTCTTGTAACACCTACCGTTGAGAAAGCATCAATAAACGCAGGATAGGCATAGAGCGAATCTCCTTTGATAATTTGAGCTTCTAGGGGTACTTTGGCTGCCGAACCGACTTCTACTATTAGGCCATCTTTGATGACGATAGAGGTTTGTAGGGGAGTGCTTCCCGGGGAAGCGATCAGGTTGATATTTTGAATGACATAAGTGCCACTAACTCTCTTCTGCGCCGTAGGATCACTTTGAGCGAATACTACAGCTACCTGGAAGAAAAGCAATAAAATAATCAACCCTAAATTTTTGATTGAATTTGATTGGGATATCATCAGAAATTGGTGGTTTAATTGTTTTTGGTATCTGAAATCTACTTCGGAAAAGAAGAGTAAAAAAATTTTTTTATTTTTTTTGACGCATTATTTGAGGAACGGCAAATAATTCAACATGTAATACAAATTAGGTTATTTGTATTTTTACCAAAAATAATTTTAATTTTCTTCGTTTTAATTGCATTGTTTTTTGTTTTTTTCTTATTTACCTTTAGATCATAGAACAAGACTTAAACGATAGAAGCCATGAAAAACGTACTAATAATAGAAGATGATAAGCTTATTTCGAGCTTGGTGCGCTTCAGGTTGAATAAAGAAGGATACAATGTTACAACTGTTGACGATGGTCTAACTGGTTTTTCTGCTATAGAGCAAGGAATACATGACCTAATCATTACAGATGTAATGATGCCTCATAAAGATGGAATAGAAATTCTGAACTATTCCAAGAAAATTAACCCAAAAATCCCAGTGATAGTATTAAGTTCACTGGGTGAAGAAGAAGGGACTGTAATTAAAGCATTTGAATTAGGAGCTGCGGATTTTATACCTAAGCCATTTAATCCCAATGAATTATCTGTTCGTGTTAAGCGATTAATGAGGGATTAAATAAAAGTTTTGGGAGATTGTTGTCTTTATCTATATATATTAGGACAATTGAAGGCTATCCCAGTAGATTATGATGACTTATTCGTCCGCTTATATCTTAGCGACATTCAGTTTAGTAGATGATTTCATCCGTTTTCGGGATGGTGCATATTTATCTCACGTGCTGAATGTCGCTTTAGTTGTTTTACTACTTTCAGTAATGTACTTGCTCTTTCAATTATATATTGTCAGATCAAGAAAATTCCGCTCAGGAAGTCGTCGAAAGATCCTACAAAACAAAATCAACAATTTTTTATCAGAGCTTATTTTTTCTGATGATCAATCAGAGAAAGGCTATGATGAGCAAATCAACAAGTTCAAGAAAAAAGTACCGATCAATCAAAATTGGTGTAGAGATTTATTGATTCAAAACATTATTGATTTGGACAGAAATTTCAAGGGAGAGGTAAAATCTAAGTTGCTCTCTATTTACTTCAAATTAGGCTTGCAGGATTACACCTTAGCGTTGGTAAAGTCTCCATTTTGGTTCTATAAAACAAAGGGTTTATATTATTGGAGAGAGCTAAAGTATGGAGGAAAATTGTCAATGGTTAAAAAACTGATTGCCTCTAAGAATCCTAATCTCCGATCTTCTGCCTTAATCACTTATATATCCTTGGCCGATGATGGGCCTTTAACTGTCTTGGAAGAATATTCTGAAACCATTAGTTTGGTTGAGGGCTTAAATATCTTGGAGATTATTCAGCGAAAGAAAATCAAAAAGCCTTCAAATTTAGCTTCTTGGTTAAATTTTCAAGAGCCCAGTCAGTTGATTTTTGCAGTTAAACTGATTGTGTATTACAATGACTTGAGTTGTGCGGATGGGATTGTGAAGATTCTTGAAGCAGAAAATCCAAAAGTTCGATTGGCTGCTATTCAGGCATGCAGGCGATTGTTTTTGGTGGAGACAGAACCAACACTTAGACGCATATTTGCGCAGGAGATAGAGGAGAATCAATTGGAAATTATCAAAACACTCGGTGAAATTGGAAGTGAGGATGCGGTGTCATTTTTGTTAGAATTAATTCAACGCCCGCAGACATCTGAAGTTGTCATTGCTGCCATGTATGCTCTTTCGTCTTTGGATATGGATTTTAAGGAGCGTAGTTTTGAACCCAACGAGTATTTGCAAGCAGCCAAAGCACATGTATTAGACCCTTACTTGACCCAATGAGAGAGATTTTCGAAATATTCTTAAAGTTTTTTGAGCTTTTTATCACAGGATATGCCAGTATTTACATATTAGTGTATGTGGCCATGGCAGTTGGTTCTTTTTTGGCAATTAAGCGATATAATAATGCCAAGTACACTATTAAAGATGAAGTATTGGTGAAGTCCAACAATTTGGTAGGCGTATCTATTGTAGCTCCTGCTTTTAATGAAGGGCTGAATATAATTTATAATGTTCGTTCACTCCTTTCACTTAACTATCCTAATTTTGAAGTGGTCATTATCAATGATGGAAGCACAGATGATACGTTAGATAAGTTGATCAGGGAATTTGAGTTGGTAAAGGTTAATTTTTATTATGAGGAGAAAATTCCCACTCGCCCTGTTAGAGGACATTATAAATCTACCAATCCAGTGTACTCAAAATTGCTGGTAGTGGATAAAGAAAATGGAAAAAGTAAGGCTGATGCTTCCAATGCTGGTATCAATTCAGCCAAGCATCCATTGTTTTTGTGTACTGACGTAGATTGTATTCTGAGAAGCGATACCATCATGAAATTGGCAAAACCATTTATGACCTCTAAAAGTAGGACTATTGCTTCGGGTGCAGCGATCCGTGCGTCCAATTCCTGCGAAGTCAAGGATGGGTTTATGATGAAAATCCGTTTTCCTCAAAATTGGTGGGCCTCTTTTCAAGAGTTGGAATATATTCGTGCTTTTCTAATGGGAAGGATGGCCTGGAATGAAATTAATGGACTTTTGTTGGTGTCCGGTGGGCTTGGTTTATTTGACAAAGAAATTGCAATCAAAGCAGGAGGCTATTGGCATAAATCCCTTGGTGAGGACATGGAATTGATCACACGAATGCGGAAACACATGTATGATAATCAACTGCCTTTCAAAATCACCTACATTCCGGAATCCTTGTGTTGGACAGAGGTGCCTGCTACACGGGAGGTACTGATTCGGCAACGGGTACGTTGGGCAAGGGGCTTGATTCAAACCTTATACCTTCACAAAGACATGTTATTTAAGCGAAAATATGGAAAAACAGCTTTTTTAATTCTACCCTATTTTTGGTTATACGAGTTTTTGGTGCCGATATTGGAAGTATTGGGCTTAACAGTGTTGATTTTAAGCTTCTTCTTAATTGATGTGAATACTCCTTATTTTGTAAAAGCAACAGGGGTTGTTTATCTCTTTTATCTGACTGTAACACTTTTATCTGTATTGTGGGATGAGGTGTTTTATGGTCATTACAGTCGGAAAAGAGAAGTGTTTCAGTTAGTTTGGAAAGCAATATTGGAGCCAATAGCTTACCACCCTTTCAATGTGTATGCAGCGATGAAGGGATATTTCCATTTCTTGACCAACAAAGAACAGAAGTGGGGCAACATGCAAAGACAAGGGTTTACTACAGCTAAAAAAAAGACATTGGATGAAACGCATATTTCTAAAACTTAGTATTTCCCTGTCATTGGGTTTGGTGTTTATTGTGGGTGCACATGGCCAACAAGAGCAAGTGGATACGGACAGTCTTTTGATTGCAGCAATCCAAGTAACCAACCAAGAGAAGGATTATCCAAAAGCAATTGCTATGGCAAGACAAGGTGCTTCTTTAGCTCCTGATTATTTGGATTTTCATTTGTTATTGGGAAGACTTTATCGATTTACAGGACAGGCAGATAGTGCTCGTTATTTTCTCAATTATGTCTTGAAAAAAAGTACGGCATATGAGGATGCCTATACCTACCTTGTTGGGTTAGAATTGGAAGAAGGGGAAATGGAAGCTGGTCTGAAGGTGGTTGATCAAGCCATTCAACAATTTCCAGAAAAGGGACAATTTTACAGGTTAAAGCTCGGATTGATCCGTTTGGATGATGATATCCGTACAGAATTTGATTACCTGAAGACACTTGTACAGCGATTTCCAGAAGATTCCGATTTGCGTCAACAGTTGAATAATTTGGAATTGAGATTAGACAATCAACGGGTTGGTATTAATTATTCCATTACTGCATTTGATCGTGATGGTGTAGGGCCTTGGCATTTGGTAGGTGCTCAGTACATTCGAGAAAGGCGATGGGGTTCTTTTATAGGAAGGGTCAATTATGCTAATCGTCTGAGTGCAGGTCAATCCATTGATTCAGGTGTGCAGTATGAACTTGAATCCTATTTCTTCACTGGTAAACGTTCTTATTCTTACGCTGGCGTAGCATTTAGTTCATCTTTGGTGTTCCCGGAACAACGTTATTCCTATTCTTTTTTCCAGAATTTGGATAAAGGTTGGGAATGGGAAGCGGGCCTGCGGTACAATAGCGTCAACCCTCCAGAGGGTAGGAGGAATTTCCGTTCGGTAGTATTGGGTGGAGGAAAATACATTGGATCCAGTTGGTTAAACCTGAGGGCATTTATTCAAAATGAAGAGGAGGATTTTTATCCAGCATTCACATTGGTTTACAGGTACTTTATCGATAGTCGTTTTGATTTTGCTACGGTAATTTTAGGATATGGGACCTCTCCGGATGAGAGGCCTACACTTGGACAGTTTGAAAATCGTCTTGCATTGGATTCTTATCGAGCAGGAGTAGGCTATCATCGTTTGCTTGCTAATACCTTTGTTGCCGGTGTACAGGCTACGTATAACTATCAGGAATTTTTTCCAGGAAGAACACAGCAGGAGTTTGAATTTTCTGTGACAATTAATTACAAATTCTAACATCTTACTAAATCACTGCCGATAAACGGTTACTGATTGGATTATTCTTTTAAATTTGTAATTTAAGTTTAAGAATGTAGAGGTCAAACTTGTTTGCTCTAGCATAATTTAGTCGTCTCCCTAAGAATAATGAAGAAAATACTGGTGATCGAGGATGATGAGCTGATACTAAAGATGGTCGATTTCAAACTCAAAAAAGAGGGATACCAAGTGTATATATCCCGAGATGGAGATCATGCTTTGAAAGCTTTTGAAGAAGTGAAGCCTGATTTGGTTCTAACAGATTTGATGGTGCCTTTTAAGTCTGGCCTTGAAGTGACCTATTGGGTTAAAAAAAATTATCCTGATACCCCTGTCTTGGTTTTTTCTGCTTTAGGTGATGAAGAAAGCTCTGTACAGCAAGCATTTAAACTGGGTGCCAGTGATTTTATTACTAAACCTTTCAATCCCAATGAGCTAGTGCTAAGGATTAAAAGGTTTATTTAGTTTTGTTGTATAATAAGCTTTGCAGAGATCTGGCTAGTAGCGAAATCCTTGCCTAAACTAACTTCAGTAGTCAAAAAATATGAGTAATAAAACCGCTTTATTGAAAGAGTTATATGCAAATATATCAACGACGGGAGCTATTTCTTTTAGCTCTAAGAGATTAGTTAAAAAAATGCTTTCTTATGCCAATTTCAAAGAGGCAAAAGTAATTGTTGAAATGGGAGGAGGAGATGGAAGTATTTCAAGGGGGATTGTTGAAAGAATGGTACCAGGCACTGAGTTATTTATCTTTGAAGTCAATAAGTTTTTCTGTGATAATTTGAATGAGGAATTTAGCCAAAGCAATATTCATGTAATTTGCGATTCGGCTGCAAATGTTAGCAACTATCTACAAGGTCGTAAAGCTGATTTAATTTTTTCTTCTCTTCCTTTTAGTTTAATTGAAAAAGAAGAAAAAGACGCCATTTATCAGCATAGTCTGGATGCGTTGAGCTCGAATGGAGCTATGATTCAAATTTGCTATTCGTATTTATTAAGGTTTGAATTTAGAAAGTTTTTTAAGCATATGACTATCCATTTTACATTAACAAACTTTCCGCCTGTATTTGTTATGATTTGCAAAAAATGAAATTTTGAAACAATTGAATCAAAGCATAGAACCTAATCCTCTTCGTCAAGCAATTTTTGAAATGATTCGGATGCGTCACGACCGGTCTTTTTGTCCATCGGAAGTTGTACGTTGGATTTTTCCACAGGATTGGGAGTTGTTTATGCAAGATGTAAGAGAGGAGATGATGGAAATGTATCGGGAGGGCTTAATACTCGTTACACAAAAAGGCAATGCCATTGATCCATCGACTGAACCAAAAGGTCCAGTTAGGATTTCAAGAAAAAAATAAACTTATAGAGCGGTTTTAGAGTTTTTCCTGTATGAAATTCTCTCTACTCTTTATTTCTCTAAGTATGCTGATTTCTATTACATGTGGTCAGTAAGTAAGCAAACAACAAAAATCTATGCAAGATTTACCTAAAACAAGTGTTGAAGTCCCTGAAAATATGGAGGTGGCAACTTTAGGCTCCGGATGTTTTTGGTGCATTGAGGCCATTTACCAAGACCTAAAAGGTGTAACTCAAGTGAAGTCAGGTTACAGTGGTGGCCATGTAAATAATCCCAGTTACAGACAGATTACAACAGGTACCACCGGTCATGCTGAGGTAATTCAATTCTTTTATGATCCTAATGTCCTTAGTTTTGAGGATGTATTGGAAATATTTTGGTCAACACATGACCCTACTACTTTGAATCGACAAGGTGCAGATGTGGGTCCTCAATATCGTTCTGCAGTGTTCTTTCATAACAAAGAACAGCAGGAAAAAGCAGAGTTTTACAAAAAAAGGCTTAATGAATCTGGGGCATTCAATAGGCCGATAGTTACTGAAATTACTCCTTTTTCAAATTTCTTTGTGGCAGAGGATTATCACCAAAATTACTTTAAAGATAATGGCATGCAACCCTATTGTCAATTTGTCATTCGACCTAAGGTTGAGAAATTCCGAGCCGCTTTTGCCGAAAAGTTAAAATAGTCTATTGTATTTCATTGCTTTATTTGGAATCAGTCAGTAGTTTTGATTGAAAAAAGCACATACTATGAAAAAATTACTTAGCATTCTTTTGGGCCTAAGCTTGCTAGCTTGTCAGTCCGAAACCAAAACTGTTGAAGAAGAAGGAAAAGAGGAACTGCCTGTAGGTATGTTTGGAGATAAAATATCCGAATCAGGGGCTCTTACACTTGAAAGCTTAGTGACTACCTTAGAAGATTCGGGTGAATTTGAAGGGAAGGTAATCGGGGAAATAAAGGATGTATGTTCTATGAAGGGGTGTTGGATGACAATAGATCTGCCAAACGGAGAAACGATGCGGGTAACCTTTAAAGATTATGGTTTTTTTGTTCCTAAAAATGCTCATGGATATCCAGTTATCATCGAAGGTGTTGCATCTAAAAAGTTTACAGATGTAGCAACTCTCAAGCATTATGCTGAAGATGCAGGTAAGTCTCAAGAAGAAATAGATGCAATTACCAACCCTAAGGTGGAATATGCATTTGAAGCAGTTGGAGTAATTATCCAAGAAAATGCATAAATCTTTTGTTCCATTAGCGGTAGCTTTCATTATACTTTTGGGATGTTCACAAAAAGGAGAACAGAAAGTACTAAGCACAAAATATCCCAATGAAGATGCTCCCTTGGCATTGTTGATGCGCTCCATGTTTGAGGATATGGAAGAAATCAAACATGCAGTAGAAAAAGGAGAGGCAATCAAAGGATATGTTGCCCAGCATCAAGAACTCTTGACCGCAAGGCCTACCAATCCGGCTGTTAAGACAGCTACGTTCGAGCTGATGGGGAAAGCCTACTTAGAAAGCTTAAAATACATGGAAAATAGTAGTCAGGAGGAGCTGATTTCAAACTATAAAATGTTAGTAGAAACTTGTTTGGCTTGTCATCAACAGTATTGCCCTGGACCTATCAAACGAATCAACCTATTAAATCTCCCTTTATAATGGCCATGTCACTGGATAGTCTCAGAGTTGGAAGGGTCTATAGCTTTACCAATAATGGAGAAAAGAGAAAATTAGAAGTATTAGCAAAGCTGTCAGGATCAGACTTTAAGGTGAAAGATTTGGATACCACTGAAATTTACACCTTTGATGAACTCCTTCGTTGGGGGAAAGGTAAAGATTATGATTTGGATGAAGTCAATGACATGTTTGGTAGAGGGATAGTTCCTAAGCAGTTTTGAAAATCTATCTACTCTTATAGAGTAAAAAAGCCCGATTCTCATGTAAGAAATCGGGCTTTTTTATAAGATCCCAGATACTAGCAGGCAGAATTCAGGTCAATTGAAAGTTTTAAAATGCGGTTCATAAATAATTCGCATAAATGAACTTAAGCCCATATTTTCTCTATTTCCCACGGGAATCCCAGTCACGATGCCAATCATAAGATTTTCGGCTAATCCGACACGCATTTGTGGTCTAAGAACAGTTTCCAGTTTACCATTATGAATCTCTTTATTGATTTCAACCCCGATAAAATTACGGGTACCAGTAATCATGTAGTGAAAATTGGTATGGATTTCATAGGCAATTTCTCTGCGCTGGTCAAATAGTTTTTCTATCCTAGGACCGGTATATATCAAGGTATGGTAATTACTACCCCATCTTTTGGCAGCTATAAAAAAAGGATTGTAAATATTTCCCTTGAATAACTCTCCATCGCGTCCAAGTTTATGTAAATCCACAAATTCAAATTCGTGGATATAGCCAAGGGCTAGCGTAGTTTTTGCTTTTTCCGACACTAGAAAGGACCATTGTGTGGCAAGCTTAATTGATTCAATACGGTTGGCAGGTCGAGGAATGTCTGAGTTAAGACTATTTCTCCAAGAATAGAGCGTAACAGGCACCTCAATTTCGAAACCCAGTCGGTCAATCGGAGCCCATTCATATTCGATGAGTCCCTCATATTCGTCATATCCCCTGCGATCGGTCATCCCAACACCTAGGTTCCATTCCCGTTCCCCTCTTCTCGCTCCCAAATCTCTAATTAAATCAATGTAGAGTGGTTCTGCATGTAGGACTTTAGGTTTTAAATTTCCTTTGGGTTGCTCAATTTCAGCAATAAATAAACTATCTAAGAGCATTCGCTCTATTTTTGTACTATCAATTAGTATATGATCATTTTGACTTACAACTTTGGTGACAGTCAAACACACCATTACCAATACAGTGGTGATAACTTTAATTTTCATTTTTCAACTAATTTTTATCAAGCTCTTTTTAAATTTTGGGAGCTTTTAATGAATCATACCAACCAACTCTTGTGATTGAGAGGTTCTTTGGAGGTATTAAAAGATTTTTTTGTGATCAGAATAAAATAAGCTTTAAAAAAATTAGCTTTGGAGGAGGGGAGTGGATATCCAATTTGATACTTTCAAAAAGATTGAAATAAAAACTAAAAAGTTTTTGTTCAAAAGATGTAATGTCTAATAATTGGATAATTTCAAATGTTTGATGATAAAGTTTGAGATCTTTAAATTTTCTTTGCTCTTGCGGGACTTCTGTATCAGGGATAATTTCGTCGTCCATATCTAAGAAATACTCGATAACTAATTCCGCAAGGGTATCAATCGGGTCAAACGTGTGTCTCTTCTTCGTAAGAGAATCAGAAGTATAGAAATCAGCAGAAAGATTTATAAAATTGACCAAGGTCAACAAAATAAACACTTTACAAATTATATGATTTCTTATTTTTCTAATCATTGTTCAAAATTAGTAAAAATAGGTAAGAATCGAACATTGTCTTAATACGTGACTTAAATCACCATGTTGCAATAGTTTTTACTTAATTTTGTATTATATTAAAATTTATGAAAGAAGTGAGTTTAAGTAAGGCAATGCTTACAGGCAAATGCCCTCATTGCAGAGAAGGTGACGTATTTCCATCTTCTTTGTATAGTTATTCGAAATTAACAAATGTACATCATCAATGTCCAACTTGTAAGGCTGTTTTGACACCTGAGCCAGATTTTTTTTATGGGGCTATGTATATAAGCTATGCTTTTTCTGTAGCTCTAATGGTCACTATTTTTGTTGCAATCAATGTATTGTTTGGAAGATCTCCAGTATCATTTTATTTGATTCCAATTGTGATAAGTAATGCACTTCTCTTACCATTAATGTTAAGGTATTCAAAAATACTTTATCTCTATGGAGTAAGTAAACTTTCTTATGATCCTCAGTGGAAGAATAAGAAGTCTTTGTCTGAGAAATAGGACAAATTTAAACCATCCATCTCTGCGGCATACCAGCAACGTGCAGCATGAAATTGTGAAGCTCAAAGTTTCTGACAAAACCTTTCAGAAGCTCACTTCCTGGTCCAAACATAGCTAATTCTACATGGTCTGCCGAGTGATTAGTTCCTGCCCATTGCACAGAGGTATAAGTAGATTGTATTTTGGCATAACTTGCAACAGGAAGTCTATTGGTATTGTATAGGCCATCTTCTCCTAGGGTAAATCCTTGGATGATGGTTGTAGCATCTTCCTCCGAAATCACATAGTTTTGATGTGATTGTACGAAATCAATGAGCTGGCGAGTAGAAAATTCGGGAGTTATTTGATTGAGAATCCACTCATTCGATGCTTTAGTAGCAAATAGTTTTTCAAAATTTCTATTTGCCTGATTGCCGTAGAACAATCCAGGGTTGCTATTGCCGTGATCAGTGGTGATAATAACCAATGTTTCCTCATTTTTTTGAGCAAATTCCATTGCTACTTTTACAGCTTCATCAAAATCGACTTGATCATATAAGAGAGCAGCTGTATCGTTAGCATGAGCTGCCCAGTCTACTTTTCCGCCTTCTACTTGCAAAACAAAACCCTGAGGGTTTTTGCTTAAGTGTTGAAGGGCTGTCTCTGTCATTTCTGATAGGGAAGGAGTGCTAGCTTTAACTGCTGAATTGTTTTCGCGATCAATGGCATAGGGTAGACCTTCCTCCGCAAACACCCCCATGATGGGTTTTGATCCATTGAGGGCAAATAACTCTTCTTTGGATTTCACAAAATCAAAGCCTGCTTCCTTGTAGGCAGAAATTAAATCTTTTTTATCATTTCGTTTTTGAGCATCAAAATAATTAAGGCCACCTCCCAGCATGCAGTCAAATTTCAATTCAAGATAATTTTCAGCGATGACAGGCATTGCATTTCTGCTCGAATTATTGACACAAAAGGATGCTGGTGTTGCATGCGTAATCTGCACACTTGTCACACAACCGACGGATTTTCCTTCCGATTTAAATTTTTGAAGGATTGGTACAGGTTTTTCGCCATTTGGACCAACATTTAATGCTCCATTTTTTACCCGCATACCACCGCCCCAAGCAGAACCTGCGGCAGCTGAATCTGTGATATATGAATTTGCAGATGCGGTCTCCATCAACGCCCTTCTTACTTTATTCTCCTCGTATAGTTTAATCCATTCGCTACTTCTTCCTTCTTTATTCTGAAGCAAGATGTCTGTCATGGCCAATGTTCCAGTGCTCATTCCATCGCTCACCAAAAAAATAATATTTTTTGCAAGGCGCTTTGGATCATTTTTAATGGAACCTAACGCATGAAAACTAGTTCCTAATGCTCCTAATCCTATAGTACTTAAGACGCCTTTTCTAAAAAACTCTCTTCTTTTCATCTGATCTATCGTTTATATGCTATTCGATCCTTGCAACCTTGCAGGTTTAATTATCAGTGCAAAGTACAACATATGGGTTAGTTTACTTGGTTTGTCATGTTACATTTTTATTAACTATCCAAAAACAAAACTAATTGGTAGAGATTCCTGTTTATCGGTTTATGAAAATCACCTTACAATTAGCAGCTATTTATAATATTATTTGGGGCGCTTGGGTGGTCTTGTTTCCCCAACAGTTCTTTTATTTGGTTGGAATGGAACCTCTCAATCACCCAATGGTATGGCAGGGTATGGGCATGGTTATTGGAGTGTATGGTCTTGGGTATTGGTGGGCAAGCTATAATCCCATCAAGCACTGGCCTATTGTCGCAGTAGGTTTTTTGGGGAAAATTTTTGGGCCTTTGGGCTTTGTTTTTAATTACCTTACTGGAGATGCACCTGGTGCATTTGGATATATGTTGATCACCAATGATCTTATTTGGTGGGTTCCTTTTTTCTTGATCTTAAAAGCTGCTTATCATCAGCATAGATTTTCCGCATAAAATGAAAAAGCTAATCGTCTATAGTTTGGGTGGGTTTTTCCTCCTAGCAGGAATCAATCACTTTGTTAATCCTGAATTTTATCTGCCGCTCATTCCGGATTATTTGCCATATCCTCAATTTTTGAACTTCATTTCAGGCGCTTTGGAAGTGATTGCGAGCATTGGTGTATGTATTGAACGAAGTAGAAAGTACGCAGCATGGTTGATTCTCGCATTGATGATCCTATTTATTCCTTCCCATGTGTATTTCATTCATATCGGCTCTTGCGTGGGTGATGGGTTATGTGTCCCTGAATGGGTAGCATGGGTACGATTAGTAGTTATCCACCCCTTGTTGATTTATTGGGCTTGGGTGGTTAAAGATTCGAGGTTTACTATTTCGAATTAAGCTAAGAGGTCAGTTGTTGGTGTTTTAGAAAATAAAGGAAAATTGACCATAAATAGACACACTTTTTATGGGCAGATGTAAAGAATTGATACCTTACTTAGAAAGAAAAAAATTATGGCTTTAAATGTATTTGGAGAAAAATTGATTGTATGTAGTATGGCTCCTCTTACGGGTTATTACAGAAATGGATGTTGTGAGACGGGAGAGGAAGATCTTGGTACGCACACTGTATGTGCAATTATGACCAATGAATTTTTACAATTTAGTTTACCTAGAGGCAATGATTTGATCACACCTCGTCCGGAGTGGGCTTTTCCAGGCTTAAAAGCTGGAGATCGTTGGTGCTTATGTGCTTCTCGATGGATGGAGGCGTATCGTGAGGGTCTAGCTCCCAAAGTTGTATTGGAAGCTACTCATGAAAAAACATTACAATACATTTCTTTGGAAGAACTGGTGAAATATTCAGTTGTAGAGGAGAGTTAATTTTTAATCATAGGACTGATAAAGGAGCTGTTTAAAGTGCTACCATTGCGAAGTGAAACAATCAAATTGGCATTTAGTTGTTGGGGGCCTTGAATAGATTGGTTTAGCCTAAATGTAAAAAACTGCCGGCTATTACTGAAATCTCGTAACCTATTGAGTTGAACATCTTCATTTGTACTCAATAAAAAAGCTACATCTGTACCTATTGATAATCCATGAAAGGGTTCATTGAGGATAATCATGATATTACTGATGTTCTGAATGCTGTATCTTGGTTCGCAGTCTTCTATAGCGAAGGCAATACCAGGTAGCCAAGGTGTCAATTGAGCTTGTTGAAATGACTCAAATGTCAATTCAAAATTCAAGCGAAACTCATGAATGGCCACTGTGTCATCACTATTGGCAGGCTGTTGGTTGGAAAATGGGGAGAAGAATATTTGTTCAATTCCCACTGCATTGACTCTCTTGATACTTGGGCAACCCTCTACATCAAACTCTAAACTTACTGTACATGCCCATGCACTCAACATGAATACTAGCAAGCAGCAAATTTTCCAAAGTGGAGAAGATGAATGAGTCAAATAATGCATGTTCTAAAGTATTTGTCTTCAATTGTTTAATTTACAGACAATTATCCATTTGTTCAACCCAATTGTTTTAATCTTACCTGATTTGCCCGTTTCCTCGAATGATCCATTTATAACTGGTGAGTTCTGGAAGTGCCATAGGACCTCGAGCATGTAGCTTTTGTGTGCTGATTCCAATTTCAGCTCCCATGCCAAATTGGTTACCATCAGTAAAAGCGGTAGAGGCATTGGCATAAACGGCGGCTGCATCTACCTGTCTCAAGAAATGCTGTAAGGTTTCTTGATCCTCTGCAACAATAGCTTCCGAATGTTTGGAACTGTACTGATGAATATGTGCAATGGCTTCGTCGATAGTTACCACTGTTTTAATAGCCATTTTCAAGGACAAAAACTCTGTTCCAAAATGTTCTGAATCGGCAAGTTTGATGCTTGGATTTCCTAAAGAATGTAATGCTTGGAAGGCTGCTGTATCAGCAAATATTTCTACTCCTGCTTCGAGTAATGGCTGTATCAATTTTCCCAAATCAGCTAAGCGGTCATGATGGATGATCAAGCAATCTAAACTATTGCAGACACTTGGTCTTCTTGTTTTGGAATTGACAACAATCATGCGGGCTTTATCAAGATCAGCACTCTTATCAATATAAGTATGTACGATTCCTGCTCCTGTTTCAATTACCGGTACTAATGAGTTGGATCGGACAAAGTCTATAAGTCCCTGACTGCCTCGTGGAATGATGACATCTACCCATTTCCTTGCCTGTAAAAGCGCATGTACAGCCTCTCTAGAAGGTGGTAGTAAGCATACACAGGCTGTCGGTAGCTGATGATGGATCAATGCTTGATGAATCAAGTTGACTAACGCAGTGTTTGTCTCATGTGCATCAGTTCCTCCTTTCAAAATCAAGGCGTTTCCAGACTTGAAAGCCAATGTACATACGTCAATCGTAACATTTGGCCTAGATTCGTAAATAATACCCAAGACCCCTAAGGGAACTCGAAGTTTTTGCAAGTGAAGGCCATTTGGCAGTACTTTATCCTCCAAAATCTGACCAATAGGGGAGGGGAGCTCTTGGACCTGTTTAATTTCTTTGATAATTCCCTTTATCCGATCTTCTGTCAGCAATAGTCTGTCATACCGAGAATCTGATACATCCATTTTGCTTAAATCACGCTGGTTTGCAATTAAGATTTCTTCGATTTGGGAATTAAGTAGAAAAGTTAATGTATCCAAAAGCTCACGAACCTGGCGCTCCGTAAGTGCGCTAAGTAAACGGGACGCATCTTGAGTTTGTTGAAATAAAGAATCCAAGTTAATCATAATGAGCAATATATAAGTAGTCGTAGTGTATGAATGGTTTTTGGTTTTTTTGTCCTAGGACGGCTTGAAGTTGCTCACTATTGTATTCTGCTTTTCCTACACCAAGCTGTATGTTAGACTCATTTCTAATGGCTATAATATCTCCTTTGGCAAATGTGCCTTGAATCGATTGAATCCCTACTGGAAGCAAAGAATTTACATTTTGAGAAAGCAGGATGTCCTCGGCTCCTTTATTGATTACTACTGCTGCCTTAAAGTAATGTTCTCCAAAAGCAAGCCATTTTTTAGGGCTCTGTTTTTTTGGTTTTGGTATAAAAACCGTGTGAGGCACAGTAGGGACTGTGGATAGTTGGTGTAAAATATCGCTGCGCTTGCCATTGGCAATGATGACACGGATGCCAAGATCAGCGGCTTTCATTGCCATCTTCAACTTGGTTAGCATGCCTCCTCGCCCAAAGGATGACTTTTCAGTCGTAGCTACTTTTTCTAATGCAGGTAAAACACCTTCAATGGATGGAATTAACTCTGATGCAGGATGGCTGGGTGGTCCATTGTATACCCCATCTACACTTGTCAAAAGTATAAGTGTATCCGCATTGACCATGGCCGCTGTAAGCGATGCTAATTCATCATTATCGGTGAACATTAACTCGGTAATTGCTACCGTATCATTTTCATTGATAATAGGTATAATATCTTGGGAGAGCAATCCTTGTATGCAGGAACGCATGTTCAAAAAATGTTTTCGATCTCTGAAATCTTCTTTGGTTACCAAGATTTGGGCAATGTGTACATTTTCCTTTTTGAACAGGGCTTTGTATTCATTGATGAGACGAATTTGTCCTGTGGAGGCAAAGATCTGCTTCTTCAGGATCGGATCAAGTTTTTTCGGTAAATCAATCTCTTGTCTTCCAAAAGCTACTGCTCCAGAACTGGTGACAATCACTTTTTTTCCTTTCTTGTGAAGTGCTGCTATTTGGCTCACCAAAGACGATAGTGTTTTTAGATCAGGAGTCCCATCAGATAAGGTAAGTACATTAGAACCGATTTTAAGGACAATAGTCTGGCTTAAATAGTCAATCACAAAAACCCGAATTTAATGTTGATTTTTTCATTAATTGTAAATTTACTAACAAAAAGCTGTTTACAATAACAAAAAATGAAACAGATTAGATTAATCGTTGAATTTTTTAAAACAACACCGTCTGTTTGTAAACATTTGCCCTTGATGAATCAAAGGAAACATAAAGCGGGAATATTTAAATGGTCTTAAAAAAGTGTGTTGAAGCTGATTAAAGTATCGATTGAAATTTTTCAGGAGTCAAGGGCTTTTCAATAAAACCCTTTACACAGCTGTAGGAGTTAGCTTTGATTCGGTCTTGGAAATCAATTGAGCTGGAAAGCATGACAATCTTATCGGGTCTATGCGATAAGTTTTCTACATAGTAATTCAAAAAGTCCCATCCATTCATTACGGGCATATTGATATCTAACAGGATTAGGGCTGTTTCCTCTTCTCCAAGATTTTTCAATTTTTCTAAGGCTTTTTCAGCCTCAAGAAACTCTTCGACTCTTTCAGAAATCTTGGTCTTTGAAATGAGTCGTTTGTTAATTAAATTATTAATAGGGTCATCATCGACCAAAATTATGGCAGAAAATCTAAACATTGATTTTAATGTTTAATGTATTAAGTTCAGGGACTGTCAAATATACTTACTATTGCTGATTAATTAACATCTACTTTTTCAAATTAGTAGTTTTATTTTTTTATAATATTTACAAGATATGGAATTTACAATAATAGTAAAAGTTATATCGTATGTTGAGATGCAGATAAATGAAAATAAAATATTAGAATATTCAAAAAAAGAAGAGGCATTTGGAACCCAAATGCCTCTTCGGTAAAATATCGAATATTACTGGCTTACATCATGCCACCCATTCCGCCACCGCCCATTGGAGGCATCGCAGGGGAATCGTCTTTGACATCAGCGACCACGCATTCTGTAGTTAAAAGTAATGCTGCAATAGATGCTGCATTTTCCAGCGCTAACCTAGTCACTTTAGTTGGATCAATTACACCTGCCTCGAAAAGGTCCTCATAGATATCTGTTCTAGCATTGTATCCAAAATTACCTGTGTTTTCTTTGATTTTGTTGATAACAACAGAACCTTCACCACCAGCATTTTCAACAATTGTTCTCAATGGAGCTTCGATTGCAATACGTATGATATTTACACCCGTATCTTGGTCGTCATTGTCACCTTTTATAGCATCAAGTGCAGATGAAGCTCTCACCAAAGCGACTCCTCCACCTACAACCACACCTTCTTGTACAGCTGCTCTTGTAGCGTGTAATGCATCATCCACTCTATCCTTCTTCTCTTTCATTTCTACCTCAGTGGCAGCACCAATATATAGGATAGCTACACCTCCAGATAATTTAGCAAGTCTTTCTTGTAATTTTTCTCTATCGTATTCTGAGGTAGTTTTCTCAATTTGGGCTTTGATTTCGTTGATTCTAGCTTGAATAGCACTGCTATCTCCAGATCCATTGACAATGGTCGTGTTATCTTTGTCGATATTTACTTTCTCAGCAGTTCCAAGGTATTCGATAGTAGCATTTTCGAGTTTATAGCCTCTTTCTTCAGAGATTACAGTACCGCCAGTGAGGATGGCAATATCTTCCAACATTGCTTTTCTTCTATCGCCAAAACCAGGAGCTTTAACAGCCGCTACTTTCAACGCGCCGCGGATCTTATTTACTACTAATGTAGCTAATGCTTCACCATCAACATCTTCAGCAATGATTAATAAAGGTCTTCCAGATTGAGCAACTGGCTCCAAAACAGGAAGTAACTCTTTCATGGACGATATTTTTTTATCATAGATCAAGATGTAAGGTCTGTCCATTTCAGCTTCCATTTTCTCTGTATTGGTTACAAAGTATGGAGAAAGATATCCTCTGTCAAACTGCATACCTTCTACAGTTCTCACTTCAGTTTCAGTACCTTTTGCCTCTTCAACAGTAATGACACCATCCTTACCCACTTTTTCCATGGCATCAGCGATCATTTTGCCGATTTCATCATCATTGTTTGCTGAAACAGTTGCTACTTGCTGGATTTCTTTAGAAGTAGAGATAGCTTTAGAGTTTGCTTTCAATTCAGCTACTACCGCAGCTACCGCTTTGTCAATACCTCTTTTCAAATCCATTGGGTTAGCACCTGCTGCTACGTTTTTGATACCAGCATTGAAGATTGCTTGAGTCAATACGGTAGCAGTAGTAGTTCCATCACCCGCATTATCAGCAGTCTTGGAAGCTACTTCTTTTACAAGTTGTGCACCCATATTCTCAATTGGCTCTGCCAATTCAATTTCCTTTGCAACAGATACACCATCTTTAGTGATGGTAGGAGCACCAAATTTTTTATCAATGATAACATTTCTACCCTTAGGTCCTAATGTCACTTTCACTGCATCTGCAAGAGCGTCCACACCTTTTTTCAGTCTGTCTCTCGCGTCGGTATCGAAAAATAATTCTTTAGCCATTTTTTTCTTGATTTAAATTTTTGTTGATAGATGATTTAGATGATAGCAAAGATGTCTGATTCTCTCATGATAAGATAATCCTGACCATCTACTGAAAGCTCAGTACCGGCATACTTGCCATACAACACCGTGTCACCTACTTTAACAGTCAATGGTTCATCTTTCTTACCACTTCCTACAGCTACCACAGTACCTTTTTGTGGTTTTTCTTTAGCGGTATCCGGTATAAAAAGACCGGAAGCAGTTTTCTCTTCAGCGGCAGCAGGTTCAACGAGAACTCTGTCTGCAAGAGGTTGGATGTTAACTTTTGACATAACTATTAAATTGTTTAAGGTTAGTTCTTAAAATGTTTAAACAGCCATCTTCCATATTTATGCCAATCATGATTTTGAATCAAAGTCTGACATTAAGTCGGTCTTTGGAGACAGTTCGGGGGATTTATAAAAAAGATACAGAAAAACTCCTGTCAATTTTACAAGTTAAGTTTTTTTAGTTGACAGTTTTTTGTAAATTTTATGACAAAAGAAGGTCTATGGAAAGATTGTCAGATAATTGGATTACTGAAGGATGGATAGATTTTGAATACAAAAAATACATCCTTCTTGCTTACATGAAACATGTGTCAGGGCAATTTAAAGAAGTAAAATTGTATCCGCCGTTAGCAGAGCTTATTCATCATTATACCCGGTTGAAAGGTTTTGCAGAAAGTAAAGAGCAGCTAAATGGCAGATTTCCTAAGCAATTGCAAGGTCCCGATTGGGAAGCTATGAAGTTAAATTATAAACCTGTCTTGGTTGATGATGCACTTATGAAGCAACTTACCGAGATTGTTGACTTTTCTATGCCCAAATTTCAAAAAGCAATTGAGGAGGGGAAAAATATTTATGATTTTCTAGAGTCTGAAATGAAAATCGAGCCTGTTGGCATCTCTCCATTGTACCAGCGGGAAGGATACGCAATGCTTACCCACGATGCATCTAGAGATATCTATATTTATCGCTACAAAGTTAGCCTCTTCCAGCAAGCTAGTGATACGCTAAAAGGAATCATGATGCAATTGATTCGGAGAGTAAAAAGATCATTTGCCCATACCTTTGAGCATATCAAATTAGAATTGGTGAAATCTCATCAAGATCTCCCTAATCCAGCAACTTTTAGAATCCATAGTAAATATCAAATCCCTATGAATGAAAGCTTTCTCCCCATCACCAAACGAATTCTTTTGAAAGCTATACAAGATTAAAAATAAAAAAGCGGACCTATTGGACCGCTTTCTTATGATAAAAATTCTATAATTTTTAGTTGTTCTCAGGTTCTACAGGCTCCTCAGTCTCGATAGCTGGTACACTTGGCAACAAACTATTGTCTGCATCTGTAGAAGGAGAGATAATTTGTCTTCGGGCATTTTCAATATTAGGGGAAGAAAACTGATCACCTGATGATGTGGTGTAGAATGCTGAAGAACTTAAAGACAATACCAAAATAGCGATCGCCAAAACCCATGTTGATTTTTCGAGGATATTTCCTGTCTTGGTGACTCCCATAATTTGAGATGCTCCGCCTCCAAAGGCAGCTCCTACACCACCTTTAGAATCTTGACCTAGGATTACTAAAATCAATAATACGGCTAAGACAATAATAATGCTGATTAATAAAGTAAACATATGCTAGTTAATTATCTTCCAAGTTTTTTATTTGGTCTGCAAAATAAGTGCTTTTATCTGGAAATTTCACCATAAGTTTTTGATAAATTTCTAAGGCCTTCATTTTTTTATTTTGTTTTGTAAGGAGCTTGGCATAAGATTCAGTAATTAAGTTCTCATTGATTTGCGTACTTTTTTCAGATAGGTCGCTTTGATTATGGTTAGCTTCGATTTCTTTGATGGTGGCTAACTTGATCGATTTTTTACTAAATGCCTTGATGATATCAATTTGCTCTTTTTTCTTTTCGTCTTTGATTTCTTTTTTCTCTCGTCTACGAATATTCTCTATCAGATCTTCATCTGCTGCCTTTCTTCTTTTCCTAGTTGGCTTTTGCTGTGGTTCAGATTCTACTACTTCGATTTCTTGAGTTTTAAGCTCCTTTTCAATAGGTTTTTCTTCCGCCAAAGACTCCGGAATCTTAGAAGATTTTTCTTCTTCTTCTTCTTTTTTAGGTGTATTTCCTGTTTGTTCAGAAGCCTTTTTGTCGTGTAGCTCTTCCCCTAATCTTTTTAACACACTTATTTTTTGTGCTGGATCTACGTTATTTTTAGGGTTAGGGGTCAGCTGATCATCCAAATCGTCAATGAAGTTATCTTCTTTTCTTTTGGTTTGGGAAAGCTGTAGGTTGGTTAATTCTAACGTAAAGGATCGGTTAAATTCACTCCAAACTTGCTTATTTTCAGTCAATTCTTTTAGCCAACTTCTATTTGGGCTTGTCAATGCTGCTAAAGCCAAAAAGTCTTTTTCTTTACCATTGGTTCGCTCGTATTCAAACTTTGCTAATAGTACTTTTGGAAGTTGAAAGTAAGGGAAAGCCTGACTGTATTTGACAAGCTCACTTAGGTCTTCCTTTTGGAGTTCATTAGCTCGTGATGCGATATCTAACAGTAGTTGTAGGTTCAATTGTTTAAATTTAAGATCCCTAAGTTAAGAATTTTTACCAATTAGCAACGGTGGCAGTGAAAATGTCTTGAAGAATACTTTCGAAAATTTCTTCTATTAACACGCTTTCTACCTGTAAGATAGAAGTTGTACGAGGATCATAATCTTTGAAAAAGGAAAATGTTCTTTTGAAGCTTTCCTCTTCTTCTACGGTGTTTGCGTACTCTACTTCTATACCAATGGTCAAGCGCATTTGGCCAGCCCTGTCCGGTAAATTAGGGTCTGTGGTAGTCACAGTTGCCTGCGGTGTAATGTTATACCGATTGATAGCTCCCGAAAACTGTAAATCTCCATTTGTTCTTACCAATTCCAATCGAGTGTTTCGCTGATAAAAATCTTTTAGGGATTCGGTAAATAGCTGCTCCATATTGGCAGGTCCTCCACCAGAATCATTGAAGAAATTTTCTACTGAAAAGGATTTTACCTTATCATAATCAATGTTGACTCCCGAGAAGCTATAGTTGATTGCACAGGAGGAAACCAATATGAAGCTACAACAAAGTAGCCAACTGTTAACCCAAAAGCGCTTACTCAATATCATATTGTTTAATTTTTCTATATAAGGTACGCTCGGATATTCCTAAGTCCTGCGCAGCATATTTACGTTTGTTATTATGTTTTTGTAATGCTTTAATAATCATTTCTTTTTCTTTCTTTTCGAGAGAAAGAGAGTGATCATCTTCTTCATGAATAATATCTTCGATAGTTTCATCTTCGTAGTTTTCTGTATTTTCCTTCGAATTAGGACTATCAATTACAAACGGAACATTGACTGGAGTATTGCTTGAAGCATTGCTTGATTTTTCAAAGCTGATCGGTGATTCTAAATCTTCAAATAATTCTTGATGCTTATTGATGATTGTGGGGTTAAAGTTTCCTGCTTGAAAGGCTTCAAGAACAAGTTTTTTTAGCTCATTCATATCCCTTTTCATCTCAAAAAGCACTTTATAAAGGATTTCCCGTTCTGAGAAATCACTGTTCTTCTCCCCTTTATTGCCATTAGCAAAAATAGCAGGGAGCCTATTTTGATCACTAGGTAAGTATTTATCTAACTTTTCCGCTGTGACTTCTCTTTCCTGTTCCAACAGGGAAATCTGTTCAGCTATATTTTTGAGCTGCCGTATATTACCTGGGAAAGGGAATCTCATAAGCAGTTTTTTGGCATCATCATCTAAAGAAATTGGCCGCACACTATATTTTTCCGAAAAGTCTGATGTGAATTTTCTGAACAATAAAACCATATCTTCGCCACGTTCACGTAGGGGTGGAACAAAAATAGGTACCGTATTTAGCCTGTAATACAAGTCCTCTCTGAAGTTGCCTTTTTCAACAGCTTTGATCAAATTGACATTGGTGGCTGCTATGACACGGACATTTGTTTTTTGAACTTTAGAGCTTCCTACTTTGATGAATTCACCGTTTTCAAGGACTCTAAGGAGTCGTGCTTGAGTTCCTAAAGGCATTTCTCCAATTTCATCCAGAAAAATACTCCCTCCATCAGTGACTTCAAAATAACCTTTTCTGGCTTCATATGCGCCAGTAAAGGATCCTTTTTCGTGTCCAAACAATTCTGAATCAATGGTACCTTCAGGGATTGCTCCACAGTTAATGGCAATGAATTTACCATGTTTGCGCATACTAAGCGAGTGGATGATTTTCGAAAAGGATTCTTTTCCCGAGCCACTTTCTCCTGTAATCAATACAGTCATATCTGTAGGCGATGCTTGCATAGCTACAGATATGGCATGATTTAATAAAGGACTATTGCCAATAATTCCAAATCGTTGTTTGACACTTTGTATTTCTGCGGATGTAAACATGGTTGGAGTGATTAAGCAATGGGTTCACCGAATAGGGTAGCTGCTGAGCAATCTTTAATTCGTACATGTACGTAATCTCCTTTTTTCAGCGTCCCATCGTTTGGAATGATGACTACTTTATTGGCAGAGTTTTTGCCTTTCAATTGATCTTCAGACCTTTTGGAGGTTCCTTCTATCAGGATTTCGTATACTTTACCTAAATCGAGCTTATTTCTTTCCAAGGAGAGTTGAGCTTGTTTTTCAATGATTTCGGCAAGTCGTCTTTTTTTGATTTCCAATGGGATGTCATCTGCATACTTTTTTGCAGCCAAGGTTCCTGGTCTTTCAGAATAATAAAACATGTAGGAGAAATCATATTTTACGATCTCCATTAAGCTCAAGGTATCTCTGTGCTCTTCTTCAGTTTCTGTGCAGAAACCAGCAATCATGTCAGAAGAAATTCCACATTCCTCTCCGAGTATTTCACGGATAGCACGTACTCTGTCCAAATACCATTCGCGATCATAGGTTCTATTCATTAGCTCCAAGACTCTCGAGTTTCCACTTTGTACAGGCAAGTGAATGTATTTACAGATGTTATCATACTTTTTGATAGTGTACAACACTTGATCTGTAATGTCTTTTGGGTGTGAAGTAGAAAAACGAATCCGCAACAGTGGGTCTATCTGAGCGACCATTTCTAGTAAATGGGCAAAGTTGATTACAGTAGTAACTTCTTCTTCTTTTCTGTTCAGCCGAGCCTTGTTGTTTTCTTCTGGAGACCATTTGTAGGAGTCTACATTTTGTCCCAGTAAAGTTACTTCTCGGTACCCTTTTTCAAACAATTCCCTAGCTTCCTGTACGATGGAGTGAGGATCACGGCTTCGTTCTCTTCCCCTCGTAAAAGGCACTACACAAAAAGAACACATGTTATCACAGCCTCTCATGATCGAGATAAACCCCGAAACGCCATTGGAATTTAACCGTACAGGAGAAATATCTGCATATGTTTCTTCACGGGAAAGAAATGTATTGACACCTTTGGTTCCTTCTTCAGCAGAAGCTACTAAATTGGGTAAATCCCTGTAGGCGTCCGGTCCAACGACCACATCTACAATTTTTTCTTCTTCCAGTAATTTATCTTTCAGTCGTTCAGCCATGCAACCCAAAACACCGATTGTCAATTCTGGTTTTTGTTTTTTGATAGCATTAAATTGGCTCAGTCTTTTCCGTACCGTTTGCTCTGCCTTTTCACGGATGGAACAGGTATTTAGAAAAATTACATCGGCTTGTTGAAAGTCTGCTGTGGTATCAAATCCATTTTCTTTCATGATGGAGGCGACAATCTCTGAATCCGAAAAATTCATTTGGCACCCATAGGATTCTATATACAGTTTTTTAGTTTTCCCTGTATTCTCCTCTTCCGTCGTTTTAAAATCACATGCTTGCGCCTCATCTGGGCTGATGATATCTATATCTTTGATTATGTTTTCCATGAATACTGTATTTGAGCTTGCAAAATTAACAAAAATCGGACAAAATGACAGTTTCTTGGGTGAAATAAATCAGTACGAAGTATTGATAGAAATGTCGTCCTTTTTGCTGTCTAATAATTTGCCTTTTTCGCATTTTAGAACACGGTAAGGATACTTTCGCAGCAAATCATGGTTGTGGGTAGCCATAAGGATTGCCGTACCTTCTTTATTGATTTCAGTAAATAGTTGAAAAATACCTTCTGCTACATCGGGGTCCAAGTTACCTGTAGGTTCATCGGCAAGTAGAATTGATGGTTTATTTAACAATGCTCTTGCAATGACCACTCGCTGCTGTTCTCCTCCTGATAATTGATGGGGCATTTTAGTAGCTGCATCTGCTAGACCCACCCGCATCAAAACTTCAATCATTCTATTTTTCATAGCCTCTTTGTCTTTCCAGCCAGTAGCTTTCATGACAAAGAATAAATTATCTGCTACAGTCCTATCTGGGAATAGCTGAAAATCTTGGAAAACAATCCCTAATTTTCTCCTTAAATAAGGAACATCTTTGTTTTTGATTGCGGCTAGTTGGTAACCTACAATCTCTGCTTTTCCCATTTTCAATGGTAAATCAGCATAAAGTGTCTTCAATAATGAGCTTTTACCACTCCCTGTTCTTCCAATTAAAAAAACGAATTCATCTTGTTCGATAGTGAAGGATACATTTTGCAACACTGCATCCAACCCTTGAAAAATATGTGCTTCCTGCACATGAATAATTGACTCGGCTGTAAAAATCATGTTATAAACTCAATTTTTGTAGTTTCCCGAAAGGCATTTCTTTAATGAGGGTTTCAAGCGCTTCTTCTTTTCCTTCCAAACCAAATTTTTCTATGTTTTTCATAGGTCTATCGGCACGGAAATAAGCGACTAAGACAAAATTTTCATCTCTAATTTGAATGTAATCCGGGATTTTCGCTTTTCCTTTTACTTTGATGATATACATAGGTGGTTGATTACATGAATGAAAGGAGGGAAACATGATCAGATCATGCTCCCTACCTGCATTTATTTTCCTGCTGCTTTCGCATGGTCTGCCAAGAATTGGGCCAAGCCTGCATCTGTTAACGGATGATTCAATAATCCGGTTATAACTTTCAATGGACAGGTCACAACATCAGCACCGATTTCTGCACATTTGATCAGGTGCATAGTGTGACGAATTGATGCTGCTAATACTTGGGTTGCATACCCATAGTTTTGATAGATTTGAACGATTTGATCAATCAATTCCAGGCCATCATAAGAAATGTCGTCCAGCCTTCCTACAAATGGAGATACATAAGTAGCACCTGCCTTCGCAGCTAAAAGCGCTTGACCTGGTCCAAATATAAGGGTACAGTTGGTCCGAATACCCTCAGAGTGAAACCTCTTGATGGCTTTTACCCCATCCTTGATCATAGGGATTTTTACAACTATTTTATCGTCAAGTTTAGCCAGCTCTTTACCCTCTTTGATCATTCCATCAAAATCAGTAGCAATCACTTCAGCACTTACATTGTCATCCACAATATCACAGATGGCTTTGTAGTGTGCTTTTACGCGCTCATCTCCTGAGATACCTTCTTTGGCCATTAATGATGGATTTGTGGTTACTCCATCCAAAACCCCAAGGTCATATGCTTCCCTGATTTCGGTTAGGTTAGCTGTATCAATAAAGAATTTCATGAAAATTGATGTTAGATTAGTGAAGTAACAAAGGTAATTGATTATTCCCTATAAGCATTCTGTTTTTTTAAAATCGGCAGCTAAGACTGTAATATTTGTCACTAGTTAAATGCAACAGCCTTCACTATTTTTAACTTATGAAATTACTTGGACTCATAGGAGGCACTTCGTGGCACTCCACGATCGAATATTATCGACTGATCAATGAATACTCTGCTCAATATCTGGATGTTTCACAGAATCCGAATCTTCTGATTTACAGTCAGAATATTCAATTAATGCGAGAACAAGACATTCCTAGGATAAACAAGGCTTATCTTGAGATCGCACATAAATTAGAATCTGCGGGTGCAGAAGCAATTGTAATCTGTGCCAATACCCCTCATATGGTTTATAACTATGTGCAACCAAAAATATCCATTCCGATCCTGCATATTGGAGAAGCCATCGGTAGAGAAGCTGCATCATTTAGCATTCAGAAGCTAGGTCTGCTCGCAAATAAACCTACCTCCATGGGTACTTTCATTCCTGATTATTTGCAACATAAGTTTGGTATTGAGACAGTGCTTCCCAAAGAGGATGCCATCACTCAATCCCATCAATTTATCTCAAAAGAGTTGACTCAAGGGATCTTTTCTGAACAAGCAAAAGAATTTTATTTGGAGCAAATTCAATTGCTTTCAGAAGCTGGTGCGGAAGGTGTGATTTTGGGTTGTACCGAATTACCCTTGTTAATTACTCAGGAGGAAAGCCCTATTCGCTTGATTTCCACAACCCAATTACATGCCCAATTGGCTGTTGATTTTATCTTTGGAAAGTGAAGTTTGTAGTATCAAGAGCGATTAATAACTGAGATATTGGGAACCTTCCAAGGATATGTCCTATTTTTGTCAAAAAAATATTTGTGGATATAAAAGAAGTTGTTGCTGTTCTAAAACAAAAAGGTCGAGTTTCCATACAGGAAGGGAATGGGAAGGTTTTGGAATTTATAAGTTTGAATGCATGGGATTCCCAAAAGGATGATCCTAATGGGATTTTTTTATTGTTTGAGACCTTTCAGATCAGAACGATCTCAGAACAGTTTTCAGAGGTTTCCCTAGATGTAGTTGAATTTGCTACTAAGCCCACAATTTATCATACGATTGCAGGGCGTATGTTGCAAAACGGTCCACGTCAAAATGGACAGGTAAAGTTTTCATTGATTAAAAGTGATGTCTGGAATAGGTTGCTATTTAGCTTTGGTCAATCCTTAATTTTACAATATGCTAGCCACAAAGAATCGGATTTCCAAATGGCTGAGTATTTTCCCTTATTGAGCCCAAATGCAAAAGAAATGTATTTAAGCCCCGACGGGGATATTAAAATTATCCGTGCATGAATTATCAGGACGCACTCCAAGCTCACGAGATTTTTACCCGAGTAGGTAAAATAGCTGACAAACTAGGTCTTGAAACCTACGTGGTTGGAGGCTATGTGCGGGATTTTATTATGGGTAGGGCATGTAAGGATATTGATTTTGTTTGTGTAGGTTCGGGTATTGGACTTGCTGAGGCTGTGGCGGCGAGTTATACGCAGCATGTACCCTTATCTGTCTTCAAAAACTTCGGAACAGCCAATATTCGACTGGATGATTATGAAATAGAATTTGTAGGGGCTCGTAAAGAAAGTTATCGTGCAGATTCAAGAAAGCCTCTCGTTGAGGACGGCAGTCTTGCGGAAGATCAGGAAAGGCGAGATTTCACCATCAATGCCATGGCTATCTCGGTCAATAAAAAGACGTTTGGTCAATTGATTGATCCATTCGATGGTATAAAAGACATCCGAAGAAAGATAATCCGTACACCTACGGATCCGATGATTACTTTCTCCGATGATCCCTTGCGCATGATGCGTGCCATTCGTTTTGCCGCACAGCTGAATTTTGATATAGACCCTGATACGTTCGACGCTTTGTTACAAAGTGCCCCTCGTTTACAAATTATCTCTAATGAGCGGGTCATAGACGAGTTAAATAAGATAATTTTAACTCCGAAGCCATCTTATGGATTCAAATTGCTTTTTGCAGGCAAACTTTTGCATGAGTTTTTTCCTGAAATGGTCGAACTTCAAGGAGTGGATTCTGTGGGCGATAAATCACACAAAGATAATTTCTACCACACCTTGCAAGTATTGGATAATATTTGTCAATCAACAGATGATTTGTGGCTACGATGGGCTGCCATTATGCATGATATTGGTAAGCCTCCCACCAAGCGATTCAATGAAAAGGTGGGTTGGACTTTCCATGGGCATGAGGATAAAGGGGCACGCATGACCCCCGGAATCTTCCGACGATTGAAGTTGCCGCTAGATGAACGCATGAAATATGTACAAAAATTAGTCAAGCTTCATCTACGCCCGATTGCCTTGGTGTCAGATAAAGTGACTGACTCAGCTGTTCGAAGGCTATTATTTGATGCAGGAGATGCTATTGATGATCTAATGAAGCTTTGCAGAGCTGATGTGACTTCCAAAAACAATAATAAAGTACAGCGGATTTTGGCAAACTTTGATAAAGTAGAACAAAAAATTATTGAAGTAGAGGAAAAGGATCAAGTCAGGAATTTTCAGCCGCCAGTTTCTGGAGAAGAGATTATGGAAATTTTCAATATTCAGCCAGGTCGTTTGGTCGGAGAGTTGAAGGAAGAAATCAAAGAAGCAATCCTAGAAGGACAAATTAACAATAATAAAGCTGATGCATTGAAACTATTGCATAAATTAGCGACGCAAAAAGGAATAATTTAATACTGAATATCGATTATGAAAAAAATACTTATTTCAGCTTTCGTGCTGATGGTAAGCTGCTCAGCATTATTCGCTCAAGAACAAGCGGAGACTGAGACTATGAGAAAAAGAAACGAAGCAGATCAGCGTGTGTATCAATTAGCCTTGCGCTACAATGATTTACCGGTAGCACGGATGAAGCTGATGGAGCTTATTGAGCGCAATCCTACAAATATTCGCTATCAAGAGCTTTTGGCAACCTTATATTTTGATTCCAATCAATTTACGTCGGCTGCTGTGAGTGCGATGGATTTGTTGGAAAAAAATGATAAGAATGTAGCTGCATTGGAGATTGCAGGGTACTCACTGGAACAGTTAGGTGCATTTGATCGGGCAATGCCTTACTTTGAATCGCATTACCTTTTAACTGGAACATTATTTTCCCTCTACAAAACGGCCTACATGCAGTTTTCATTGGATAGATTTGAAGAAGCATTGAATTCTGCCAATATGCTGGTCAAAGATGCCAAATCCTCTACAGAAATGTTAAATTTTACCAAAGCGGATGAAACGACTCAAGAAGTAAGTATCAAAGCAGCAGCATTAAATTTAAAAGGTTTGATTTACATGGCAGAAAAAAATGTGGAAGAAGCACAGACTGCTTTTATGCAGTCTTTAGAACTGGCTCCTGGCTTTGAAATGGCTCAATTAAATATGAGAGAACTTAGAAATTCGAACAAGCAGTAAGTAAGTTGTAGCTATTGTAGAGGATCTTACCCTCAAATAAATTCAGTTTATATTTTAGAAAGTCAGTTGAATGTACTATTTAACTGACTTTTTTATTTTAAATTCCGAAAAAATTTAACCTCTTTAATATCAATGAAACCATCATCTAACCGAAGAACGTTTCTTAAATCTATGGGGCTTTTGGGCTTAGGTACTACCATCAGCCCATTAATTCTTCAAGCTTGTAAACAAGCTGAATCCGACAAGTTGTCAAAAGAAGTGTTGAAAGACCCACTTTTTAACATATCCTTAGCTCAGTGGTCATTGCATAAGATGTTGTTTGCAGGAGAGTTGGACAATTTGGATTTTGCCACATTTACAAAAAGTCAATTTGGAATTGATGCAGTAGAATATGTCAATGCCTTCTTTAAAGAAAAGGCAAAGGATCTATCCTATTTGGGAGAAATGAAAACAAGAGCAAAGGATGCTGGGGTACAAAGTTTATTGATTATGATTGATGGTGAAGGCTACCTTGGAGATGTGGATGAAACTTCCAGAAATCAAGCTGTTGAAAATCATAAAAAATGGGTGGAGGCAGCCAAATTTTTAGGATGTCATTCCATTCGTGTCAATGCATTTGGAAGAGGTACTGCTGAGGAAGTGGCTGCGTCAGCCATAGAAGGCCTCGGATCGTTGGCCTCTTTTGCAAAGCCATTTGATATCAACGTGATTGTTGAAAATCATGGGAGTTATTCCTCCAATGGTAGATGGTTGGCAGACGTCATTGAAGGTACAGGTATGGATAATTGCGGCACATTGCCTGATTTTGGTAATTTCTGTATCCGTAGATCCAATGGCTCGGAATGGGGAGGAGAGTGCATCGAGGAGTATGACCGATACTTGGGTGTTGCAGAGATGATGCCATTTGCTAAAGGAGTGAGCGCTAAAAGTTATGATTTTGATGAAGATGGAAACTGTATAGAAACTGATTATGAACGCATGCTTCAAATTGTCAAAGATGCAGGTTATACTGGCTATATAGGAATTGAGTATGAGGGAAGTCAGCTTTCTGAGGTGGAGGGTGTTAAGGCAACTCAAAAATTGATTAATCGAATAGGTTCTACCTTAGGTTAATCTTACATGCGCTTGTTGATCAATTTGCTAATCATATCTATGCTTGTAGTAGCGGGGCTAAGCTATGGGACCATTTGGTGGGGTAGAGGCCTTTTGCATGATTCAGAGATCCCGATTCAAAAAACACTTTTTGCTAGTACATCTCCTCAAAGAGTACTGGTTTTTTTTGCCCATCCAGATGATGAAATTGCTGTTGGTGGAACGTTAAACCTTCTGAAAAATGAGGGGCACATGATTTACATGGTGTATGTCACGCAAGGTGAGAATGGGCCCACTGGGGATTTGGTGTCTCAGGAGTTATTAGGTGCAACTCGTAAAAATGAAATGCAACAAGTGGCCAATTTTTTAAATGCAGAAGCTTTGGAAATACTTAATTTTCCTGATAGTGGATTAAAGCATCTTCCTTTAGAATTGTTTGAAAAGCTTGCTCAGGAAATGATTGAAAAATACCGTCCAGATTATGTGATATCATACGACTCGGAAGTCGGTTTATACGGACATCCAGATCATCGCGCAGTTTCCAAAGGAATGGAAAATTATTACCTTGCCAATATTGGTAAAGTGGATTTTCCTGTCAAGCAGTTATTTCAAGTAACCCTCTGTTCCAAACAAATTCAAGTTGCCCTGCAGTTAGCCCCAGGATTTCAGCGGAATTATCCAAAAGTAGGAAACGGTCTACCAAAGCCAGATTTTTCGATTCGAACAACCCGTTTCTTTCGAGACCTGGAACAAATGATGGAGATGCATGCAACACAACAAGAAGTGTTTAAAGATTTGTTACCCTATAAAGATCAGGTACCGTCATATGTATATGCGAGGATATTTGATCGGGAATATTTTCACAAAGTTCGCCGTTAAACTTTCTCGATCTTTTGATAGGAAGCAAGTACTCCTCTGACCATAGCTGCAGAGAACCCTTGATGTTCCATTTCATTCAAGCCTACGATGGTACATCCTTTCGGGGTAGTTACTTTATCAATAGCTTCTTCTGGATGCATATTTTTTTGGATCATCAACTCAGCAGCCCCTTTGACTGTTTGATTGACTATCAAAGAAGCAGTTTTTGCATCAAAACCAATTTGTATCCCTCCCTGTATCATGGCTCTCATAAATCGTAAAACATAGGCAATGCCGCAAGCACCTAGTACAGTTGCTGCTTCCATCAAGCTTTCATCGATGGTGATACTAAACCCAATGCTGTTGAATAAGCCTTTAACAATTTCTTCGGTTGATGACGTGGCATTTTTACCGCAAATACATGTGACTGATTCTTGAATATCAGCGGCGATGTTGGGCATCGCTCTAAATGCTGTAGTAGCCGGGTCTAGCACAGTAAACATTTCGTCAAGGGTGATTCCTGTAGCTAAAGAAACTATAACCTGTTTGGTTGGGCTTAAAACAGGATTTATTTCTTTTAAAATGCTGTTGACATTGTAGGGTTTTACTCCCAATATGACGATGTCAGCTTCTTTAGCAGCGAATGAGTTATCACTGTGAACTCGTACTCCCAGATCTTGTAAGTAGAGGATATTACTTGGATTTCTTTTTGTCACATGTAATTGTTGGGGCGAAAAATCTTTTTGAGCCAACAATCCATTGACAATGGCAAGTCCCAGATTACCACAGCCGATGATGGCAATTGTTTTGTTTTGAAGCATCTTATAGGTCCATTTGAGAAACGTAGATGAAAGTTAGTTTTTTTTCTTGGTTTATAGGGGTATAATTTTCAGTTTTTGTATATCCGCTTTCATACCAGTAGCCATTTGTGTTTTTTGATGAAGCTTATTTCAATCAGCTGTAGTGGGATGATTCTTTTGGCAAAAGGGTTAATATATGTGCTGATGAGGTATACAAATTTTTAAAAAATAAATTGGAATTGCAGGATTGAAGCGTATCTGACAGTTATTCTAAGGATAAAGAATAATTGAGCTAAAGTTGGTTTTATTTTTGCGAAGAAGAAATTTAAACTACATAAAATCCTATCTTTGTCTTTTTGAATTTAACTACTTGGCATGCCTAAGCTGATACGTCTTACAACGGTTCCTTTATCTTTAAAACTTCTTCTTTCCGGTCAAATGCGTTTTATGAAAGATCAAGGGTGGGATGTGCTCATGGTCAGTTCAGATGGGAAGGAGCTATCGCAAGTAATTAAAAATGAAGGATGTAGACATGAGGTAATCCCTTTTACAAGACAAATCACACCTTTCAAAGATTTATATTGCTTGTGGTTGCTATATAAACTCTTTAAAAGAGAAAAGCCTGACATTATTCATTCCCATACCCCCAAGGCTGGGTTATTGGCGATGGTAGCCGGAGCACTCGCTGGGGTAAAAATCAGAATTCATACACTGGCAGGTCTTCCCCATATGGCAGCCTCTGACAATAAAAAAGCACTTCTTGAGATGGCTGAAAAATGGACTTATCGCTATGCAAGTGAGGTTTGGCCAAACGCATATTCGCTGAAAAATTTAATTCTAGAAAAAGGATGGGTAGGGGAACGAAAAATAAGGGTTATTGGAAAGGGTTCCTCCAACGGTATTGATTTAAAAAAATTCAGTAGAGAAGCTTTGGCAGAGAATCACTTGGTAGCAGCGACGATGCGTATGACGCCTGGTGAAAATGAATTCATCATAATCTGTATTGGCAGATTGGTCAAAGACAAGGGCATTGAAGAATTGGTTGAAGCTTTTTTACAATCTCAAATCATAAAGCATTCCAAATTGGTTTTATTAGGAGCATTTGAACAGGAACTGAATCCGATTTCGGATGAGGTAATGCGTAAAATCTCTGATCATCCCAAAATTGTTCAAATAGACTGGACGGACCATGTCGCACATTACTTAGCCCTAGCGGATTTAGTCGTTCATCCTTCCCACAGAGAAGGATTCCCCAACGTACTTCTGGAGGCTGGTGCAATGCAGGTTCCAATCTTGTGTTCTGATATCCCGGGCAATACAGATATCGTCCAAAATCGTAAAACGGGATTGGTTTTTCCAGTAAAAGATATTGAGACATTGAAGCAAGGTTTAGAGTTTGCTTTTGTCAAACGTGATTTCATGCAGGAGCTTGCCGATCAATTGTATCAACAAGTAGTTGAAAATTACAATCGGAGGAACATTCAGCTATTCTATCGTGAAGCTTATGAGGAGCTTTTATCCGCCAATCCGGCGAAAGATTTATTCTGAGGTTAAGGCAGATTTAAGTTGAATTTGTGTTAATTTGTAGGCAGGAAAAAATTTATAAGCATTAATTATATGAAATATTTAGTGACCGGTACAGCCGGATTTATAGGCTTCCATGTAGCCAATAAACTTTTAGCAAGAGGAGAAACAGTCGTAGGTCTAGATGTGATCAATGATTATTATGATGTAAATCTAAAGTTTGCAAGATTGGCTTATGCAGGGATATCCAAAGAGGATGTACTCGCCAATAACAAAGCTGTATCTTCCAAGCATGAGAATTACTCTTTTGTAAAATTGGATTTGGCAGATTCCCAAGGGTTGATGAAGCTTTTTGAAGAAGAACAATTTGATGTAGTCATTAACTTAGCGGCACAAGCTGGTGTTAGATATTCATTGATTAACCCTTCGGCTTACGTGGAGTCCAATATTGTTGGTTTCGTGAATATTTTGGAAGGATGTAGACATCATGGGGTGAAACATTTGGTTTATGCTTCTTCAAGTTCGGTATACGGAGCGAATGAGACTATGCCATTTTCTACATCAGATAATGTGGATCATCCGCTAAGTTTGTATGCAGCCTCCAAAAAGTCTAATGAGTTGATGGCACATACTTATAGTAATTTGTTTCAACTACCAACAACAGGCTTACGATTCTTTACAGTATACGGACCATGGGGAAGACCTGATATGGCTTTGTTTTTATTTATTGAAGCTATTACGAAGGGAGAACCCATTGATGTATTTAATTTTGGTAAAATGAAACGTGACTTCACGTATGTAGATGATATTGTAGAAGGAATTATTAGAGTAGCTGACCGTCCAGCTCGGAAAAATGAGTCTTGGACAGGTGCAGATCCAGACCCAGGAAGCTCTTATGCTCCCTATAAAATCTATAATATTGGTAACTCACAGCCAGTGGAGCTCATGGATTATATTGGAGCGTTGGAAAAAGCTTTAGGTAAAGTTGCTGTAAAAAATATGTTACCTCTTCAGGCAGGAGATGTACCCGCTACTTATGCAGATGTAACAGATTTGATGAGAGACACAGGTTATAAGCCCGATACAACTGTGGAAGAAGGTGTTGCAAAGTTTGTAGAATGGTACAAAGAGTTTTATAATAAAGAGCTTTGATGTCCCAAAGGAGCAAAGACATTGTGATCTTACAAATCAAAAGATAAATACATGGGAAAAAATATTTTGATTACTGGAGGAGCTGGATTTATCGGCTGTCATGTCGTACAGTTGTTTGTGAATAAGTACCCAGACTACAAAATCATTAATTTGGATTGCCTCACCTATGCTGGTAATTTGGAGAACTTAAAGTCAATTGAGGCTAAACCGAATTATGTTTTTGAAAAGGTGGATATTCAAGATGAGGATGAATTGAAGCGGGTATTTGAAAAGCATCAGGTCACCGATGTAATCCACCTAGCAGCAGAATCCCATGTGGATAGATCTATTACTGATCCCTTGGCTTTTGTCAAAACGAATGTGATTGGCACGGTCAATCTTTTAAATGCTTCAAAAACGTATTGGAAAGATTACGAGCAACATTTATTTTACCATGTTTCCACAGATGAGGTATATGGCTCACTAGATCATGGGGGATTTTTCTTAGAAACTACTCCGTATGACCCACAGTCACCTTATTCAGCTTCAAAAGCATCCTCAGATCATTTTGTGCGAGCCTATGCCAATACATATAAGCTCAAAACAGTCATTACTAATTGTTCAAATAATTACGGCCCAAATCAATTTCCTGAAAAATTAATACCACTGTGTATTCACAACATTAGAAATAATAAACCACTACCAGTATATGGGAAAGGAGAAAATATTAGGGACTGGTTGTTTGTGGTAGATCATGCACGTGCGATTGATGTAGTATTTCATCAAGGTAAGCCAAATGAAACTTACAATATAGGCGGATTTAATGAGTGGAAGAATATAGATATTGTACGCCTACTTTGTAAGAAAATGGATGAAAAGTTGGGTAGAGAGATAGGTACATCAGAGCAATTGATTACATATGTGAAAGACAGAGCAGGTCATGATTTACGCTATGCTATCGATGCAAGCAAAATCCAGTCTGAACTAGGCTGGGAACCAAGTCTTCAATTTGAAGAAGGTATCGAAAAGACGATCGATTGGTACTTAGCTAACGAGGAATGGTTGGAAAATGTCACTTCAGGCACTTATCAGAAATATTATGAGGACCATTATGGTGCTTAATAAATGAAAAGAGACCATTTAAAATGGTCTCTTTTCATTTATATTCATGGGTTCCAACTAGCAGGATCTTTTCTCCATTCTACTAGGGATGCTAATGTTTCATCATTGATATAATCATTTGCCAATGCTTGGGGCAACATAGAAGAATAATCACTTAGGCAAACTAAGGGTACCTTTGCTTCTTGAAAATTTGATTTAGCAAGCTCAAAACCATATGTGAAGATAGCGAGCATGCCTAAAACCTCAAATCCGGCATTTCTTAAATCTTGAACCGCTTTTAAAGAAGAGCCGCCTGTCGATACCAAATCTTCAATAACTACTACTTTTTGTCCTGGGGTAACTTTTCCTTCAATCATATTTTCCATGCCATGCCCTTTGGGTTTGGACCGAACATAAAGAAAGGGAAGATTCAGTTCTTCTGCAATTAGGGCTCCCTGTGGGATACCAGCGGTTGCTACCCCTGCAATACTTTCTGTGGAAGGAAACTTTTCCTTAATGATCGTGCACAAGTGATTTTTGATGAGGGATCGAATCTCTGGAAAAGAAAGTGATAATCTATTATCGCAATAGATAGGAGACTTCCATCCTGAAGCCCATGTGAAAGGTTTTTCAGGTTGAAGTCTGATAGCTTCAATCTCCAATAATTTAGATGCTATTTCAGCTGCAATACGTTTGTTGAAAATTTCCATGAACCAAAAATAAGCTATAAATTTTTCCTAGGTATTGTGAGTAGATGATTTTTTTATGCATTTTTGATTTTATCATTTCAACCCCCAAGCAAACTAATTTCTATGAAGATTTTTGTTAATGATAAGCCACTCGATTTGATAAGTCCTACAGAGTTTCCTACTGAACGAACTTTCGAATGTATTTTTGAATCTCCTATCGATCTGCCTTTAGCGGTGGAATTGTTTGACGATGTACTGATCACAAACCCATCCAAAGACTTTATTATTCGGTTGTTATACATTCTAAGAACTCGGAAATTGAAAAATTTAGATTCGGTGACCATCGTTGCAAATGATAGTGAGGAGTTAAAATCATTTATTAAAAGTAGGTTTACAGTAATTAAAGCGGCAGGGGGTGTAGTTACCAAAAAAGACAAAGTTTTGTTTATTTACCGATTAGGAAAGTGGGATTTACCAAAAGGTAAGTTTGATAAAGGAGAGAGTCCTGAAGAATGTGCCGTACGTGAGGTGGAAGAAGAATGTGGCGTGAAGGTCCGGATTACTCGTAAAATCTGCAAAACTTGGCATACGTATACGCATAATCGAAAGAGTATTTTAAAGAAAACCTATTGGTTTGAAATGGACCTTGTGTCTGATGAAGGGTTAAAAGCTCAAAAAGAAGAAGGGATAGAAGAAGTGAAATGGTTGAATCATCAAGATGCTAAGATTGCGCTGGTCAACTCCTATCCGTCTATGCGATATTTATACAAGAAGTTTTTAAAAGTGAAGGCTTAAGATTCTAAATCATAAGGTAAATATTCGTTGACGTTTATCTCAAATTTGTGAACCTCACGAATAATAGTAGAAGTAATAGCAGAGTACTGAGGAGAAGTAATCAAAAACACAGTTTCTAAATCTTTTTTCAGTTTTCGATTCATTTGTGAAATGGTATTTTCATATTCAAAATCTGTGGTATTTCTAAGACCTCTTAATAAAAAATCCGCTCCTATTTTTTTTGCAAGGCTTGAGGTGAGTTCGTTGTATACCAAGACTTTGACTCTCGGTTCATTTTCATACACAGATTCTATCTTTTTGACCATCAAGTCAATGTCGAAGTATCTGTTTTTTTTTGAAGAGTTATAGCCAATGCCAATGATGATTTCATCAAACATTTTCAAGCCACGCATCACAATATCATGATGTCCATTGGTGTATGGGTCAAAAGAACCTGGGAAGATGGCTATTTTTTTCATTCATTGATTAATTAAAAATCCAAGAGGACTCAAATATACCTGTTTGCTTAAATTCATCTGCTCCTTGATGGTATAATTGATTACAAACGGGTACGGTGATTTTTATATTTTTAAAATACTCAGTTCCCCAAGAGACTGGTAGTTTATTGAATTCACTTTCAAAAATGGTTAGCCTAAAGAGCTTGGGGTCAAAAGATAACTTGTGAGCGATTCCATAAATATATTGTAGAATGATTTGCTCTGTAGTGGCTTCAAATCGATTGAAAAGGACTAATTCTTGATCTTTAAATGCAGCTAGGTAAAGGAAATTGGTTTGAATGCTTACCCAGATTTCTTGATTTAGTAGGTTAAACTTTTCCTTCAAAGCTAAACTTAAAAAGGAGGCTGCTGCATGATGTAAGGTTACTTCTTGTTTACCCGACGAAAGCAGTTGTGCGACTTCCTGCGGAATTGCTCCGATTAGTTGTAAATTATTACTTTCAAGACTTGTATTGAAACTTACATGATCTTGTAAGGTAGGGCTAGCAAAGTGAAGGAAAGTATCATTTTGAGCAGGTTCATAAATAACTCCAGGAACTAAAGCAAAAAATTCACTGTGGTAATATACGGACAACGGTAAATCCTTGCTAAAAATAGGTAGGGAGGTAACTGCTTTGATGACTGCTTGGATATTTTTTTTAACCTCCCAGTGTACACCTAATATTTGATTGTTTTTATCATTCAAGAAAAGCACATACAGATGATTATACAAAACAAGCGATAAACTTGACACATCAAGTGTATCAAATTTATCGCTTAATGACTTTCCTGTCGTATTTTTAATGGTAGTATACAAGATTACTCCCAGTTACCTGAAGTAGAAGAATCCGTTCTAGATCCAACTCTCAATGCCTTCTCCTTATTGTTTGCTCTTCTTTTTGGATTGATTGGATCTGGATCTCTAATTTCAAATACACCGATTTGACGCTGTGAACGCTCTACTTTATCGGCAAAAAACTCAAATTCTTTTCCTCCAGAACCTGGTACAATGTGAAGGTTTTCAAGGTTGAAATTAGGGTATCTTCTTTCGTTGAACAAAGAGTCCATTACACCTACAGATCCTAATGTATCATAAAAAACAGTTGTTTCTTCTTTTCCATAGGCTAGAAGCTTGGTCTCCTCTCTTCTTTGCACCAACCAAATTTTACCATCTTCAATAAATTTTCTTAATTCATCCCATTTGCCGGCGTATTCACCATGAGTCGCAACATAAGCAATCTGCGCATCTCGGAGCATTTGAAGTTTCTCAATTATTCTAGATTCTGTGGCAGCAATTCTTTTTTCTTCCTGCATCACATTGTCTACGCTTTTGTATAACATAAAGCCTAGGCCGAGGGCACCTAGAAGGAATACGATCGATAAAATTTTAGTTAGCGTCATTTGTTGGATTAATTTAATCTATTGAATAAGGTTGATGGTTTGATTTCGAGTTGCTATTTTATGTAATTATTTTCAAAATTAAAATATCCTTTCCACTTTAACACTTCATTCAGCTCATTTATTTCCCAAAAAAGGCGGTGTTTTTCTGTTTTTTTTATGAAATGTAATTTTTCGAGGTTCAAATAAGCAATTTCTGTGATCAGTTGTTTGTCATTTTCCAATTCGGGATCTTTCCCCAATTTTAATTCACCACCTATTGCATGTACTTCAAAATATAATTCAACTGCATGGAGTGGCTCATCAAGGTATTCATAGATACACAAGAAATTGCCAACATCCACGATAAGACCTGTCTCTTCCAAAAACTCTCTTTTTAAATTGTCTCTTGCATTTGATCCAAACTTCATTCCACCACCGGGAACATTCCAGAAATAGCGTCCTTCCGCCATTCGATGTTTGATTAAGAGAATCGTTTCGTCTTTGATCAGGACGCCATTAACCCTTGTTCTTAATCTGTTTCCAAACTTCTCCACTATTTCTGTTTCCAAATCTCTCATATATGCCGTAGCTTCGTATCAATGATTCCACAAGATAAAGCATCTGTTCCGCTTCCCTCAATTCTGTTAAGGAAAAATTTTCCTTTTGAGCCAACTGCGGGCCAAGCTAAGTTTTTTGTTAAAATGGACGTTTTTTTAGAAAAAAAGGAATTACCCATTCAGGCTTTTGTACTCAAAGGCTTTGCAGGAACAGGAAAGACCTCTGTTTTATCCAGTTTGGTTCGTGTCCTTCCTAGGTTTCAAAAAAAATCCATGTTACTAGCTCCTACGGGTAGGGCTGCCAAAATAATGGCGAATTATTCTGGAAAATCTGCTTTTACTATACATAAAATTATTTACAAGCCTAAAGGTGAGGCGGGTGATCTTGGTCAAGGATTCGAATTACAAAAAAATTACAATCAAGACACTGTATTTATTGTAGATGAATCGTCTATGCTTGCAGATGAAGTAAGCTTCGGTCGAAGTTTACTTGCTGATTTGATTAAATTTGTGTTTCAAGTTCCCAGCAATTCTTTGCTTTTTGTTGGGGATACTGCACAATTACCTCCGGTAGGTTCATTGTTGAGTCCCGCCTTAGATCCTTCCTATTTGCAACGATATTTCCGTCTCAAAGTAGACTCCTTGGAAATGACTGAGGTAATGCGTCAGCAACTGGATTCTGGTATTTTATTCAATGCAACTGCTTTGAGAAATCTATTAAAACAGGACCAACTGCATATTCATTTTGTCACGAAGGGATTCAGTGATTTTTTTAAAATGACTGGTGAACGTTTGGAAGACGGTCTCAGATATGCCTATGATAAATATGGAATAGAGAATACCACCATTATCACACGATCCAACAAATCAGCTGTTCAATATAATCAGTACATTCGTCAAGTGATTCATTTTTACGAAGATGAAATTTCCGCAGGTGACCTGTTGATGGTGGTCAAAAACAATTACACTTACATGGCTGATTCCGAGCTTGTGAATTTTATTGCGAATGGTGATTTTGTGGAAATTATTAAAATCCGTTCTTTTGAAGAACTGTATGGCTTAAGATTTGCTACTTTAGAGTTACGCTTAATCGATTATCCAGATGAACCTTACTTTGAAGCAAAAGTTATCTTAGATACCTTGCACAGTCCTTTGCCTTCTTTAAGTGTAGAGCAATACCGATCGTTGTATCAACAGGTCTCTGAGGATTATCTGGATGTAGCGAATGTTACAGAGCGTAAAGAATTAATTAAAAAAGACCCGTATCTTTCAGCATTACAAATTAAATTTGCATATGCTTTGACATGTCACAAGTCCCAAGGAGGGCAGTGGGATGCGGTTTTTGTTGATCAAGGCTATTTGACGGACGAAAAAATCAACGAAGAGTTTGTTAGATGGCTTTATACGGCACTTACGAGGGCAAAAAAAGAAGTATTTCTAGTAAACTTCCATCAGAAGTTTTACGATATTAGTGTATAATAAATTAAACCAAATATAGTAACCATGAAAAAGTATTTTCTATTAATGGTCATGATGATCACAGCTGTGGCAGTTCAGGCTCAAAGTGATTCAAAAGGTGCAGTGATTAGTTTTAAAGAAAAATCAATCGACTTTGGTGATATCACGCAAGGGGATAAGGTAGAGCACGTGTTTCTTTTCGAAAATACGGGAGATACGCCTTTAGTGATTTCTAATGTTGCCGTAACTTGTGGTTGTACTGCTCCAAGTTGGCCGAGACAACCTGTAGCACCAGGTTCTTCCGCTGAATTGAAGGTCGTATTTAATTCTGCGGGTAAAATGGGTAAGCAAAATTCAGTAATAAGAATTTACTCGAATGCTTCTGAGCCAATCGAAAAAGTATCATTGATTTCCAATGTCAAGCCAAAAGCTTGAAATAAAGCATAAAAAACCAGTGAATAGCCCCGAAAGTATGTTGCTTTCGGGGCTTTTTCATTTAAAATTTCATCTGATGTACAATCACCTGACTGAGTTTTTCTGCCCAACTTTTATACACTAGACCACTTGGGTGAAGCTTATCTTCTACCACCATTTCGTCTAGACCTCCAATGTTTCGATATTCTTCTGTAATGTCAATATAAAACACACCAAGTTCCTCTGCGATGGCTTTTTTAGTGGCATTGAATGTATCTATAGCAATGGAATTTTCCTCTAAGTCCCTTCCCGATTCTTTTCCAAAGGGAGTGATTCCCCAATCAGGAATAGACAAAACAATCACTCTTTTGGGGTTGCCTTTAGCAAAGGCAATTGCTTGATGGATTAATGATTGTAATTCTTCTTCGTAATTTTCAACAGTTCTTCGACGATATTGATTATTGACACCAATTAGCAAGGTGACCAAGTCATAGGTGTTGTCAACTATTCCAGCAGCCTCTATTCCTTTGACTAGTTCATCCGTGGTCCAACCTGTTTTGGCAATAATTTGAGATAAATTCACCTCTAAACCTTGTGCTTGCAAGATAGCTACTGCTTGATTTGGATATCGTTCTTCTTCTGCGACTCCTTCTCCTATCGTGTAACTATCTCCAAGGGCTAGGTATCGAAGGTGTTCATTGCTTGGTGGAGTTGGCTTTTCTTGCATAATGTTTACGTTTAATGTGGCAGCTAAACAAAGGCCAATAAAGAAGGATTGAATCATGATCATTGAAATATTGTCTGTGTTAATTGAAAACTACCTTTATCAGCATCCATAGTTACTATTGCACCATGTGGTATTATGAATTGTTTTGGGATGTGGCCTATCATAGCTCCTTTATAAGCCGGTATCTCTAATGGAAGTATATAGTCCTCCCAAAGTTCATCTAAAGTTAGTGAACCAAACCCGCCACTAGGATTGCAATCTGTGCATTGTCCAAAAATAAAACCTTTGATCTTGGATAGAGTGCCATTGAGCCGAAGTGTACTCATCATTCGGTCAATTTTATACGGGTCTTCCCCAATATCTTCTACAAAAAGAATAGCATCTGAAAAATCAGGATAGTAGGAGGTTCCTGACAAAGATGACAATACTGTGAGGTTTCCGCCTAATATCCGACCTTTTACAACTCCTGAATAAATTGTGCTTGTTCGGTTATTCTTAACGATTAAATCATCGCCTTTAACCTGTTCATTTGCAAAGTCATGTAAAATTTTATTGACAAATATGCTTTCGAATTGTTTTACATTAAAGCTATTCCAGCTTCCAGTTCCATTTGGTCCGTGAAATGAAATGAGTCCCGTTTGTGAATATAAGGCGGCGTGCAAAGCAGTAACATCCGAATAGCCTAGTAAAGGTTTTGGGTTTTGTTGGATCATTTGATAATCTAGCAAGGGTAGTATTCTCGCAGCGCCCGATCCTCCCCGTATACAAACAATCGCATCGATAGCAGAATTTCTAAACATGTCATTAAGATCATCTGCTCTATCTTGGTCCGTTCCTGCTAAGTGACCTCTTCTGCTTTTTACATGTTTTCCCAATACCACCTGATAGCCCAGTTCTTCAAACGTCTCTTTTGCAAACTGAAATTGCATGCGGTCCGCAGTAGCAGCAGAAGGACTTACGATTCCTATTGTTCCTCCTGCTGGAATAGGTTTTGGTAAAATAGTTGGCTTTTTGGATGTAAATGGTCCCGCGGAAGAAATCAATGGAAGACCCATTAACCCTAAGCCCAATGATTTGATAAAACTTCTTTTTTGCATGAGTAAATTCATCAATAGTTTTATCAAAAGTAAATAATCCCAACCAAATTGGTCGGGACTTGAAACTTATATTTTTACAAACAATTCCTCTTTTGACCGTCTGATTTTTTTAGCATTTACAAGATGATCTGCCTGTTCGTCTCTAAATCCTAAGGATAAAAGTGCACTTGAACCCATTCCCTTTTCAGTCAAACCTAAGATTCTGTCGACTTCGGCAGGATTGAATCCTTCCATCGGGGTGCTGTCCACCTGCTCTTCGGCTGCCGCTACAAGGGCCGAACCTAAGGCGATGTAGGCCTGCTTAGAAGCCCAATTAAAGATTTCAGGGGCTGTTTGTTTGGAGAAGTGATCCTTTAGGAAGGTTGCATACTGATCTAAAGCACCTTTCTCCATGCCTCTTTCTTCATATACTAAATCGAAATAGGTATCAATCTGTTCAGCAGTAATGTTTTTCCAAGCGGCAAACACCAATAGATGAGAACCTTCAATTACTTGTGGTTGCTTCACAGCAGTTGCATGTAATTTTTCACGCATTTCTTGATCCTCGATAACCAAGATTGTGAAAGGTTGTAAACCATTGGAAGTTGCGGTAAGGCGAATAGCTTCTAAGATATTTTCTAATTTTTCAGCAGGAACAGTTTTTCCGTTCATTCGTTTGGCTGCATAGCGCCAGTTTAAACTTTTAATTGTAGTGTTCATTTCGTTGGTATGTTAATATATGTATATACATGTATTTTATGTTAAAAGTTCACGGTGGTCATGGATATTTATTGATAATGTAGTTGGTGTGGTGAAAAGATTGTTAATGGATATTGATCGCTATTAGTTGATAATGAGATATGTGATTATCCGCAATTAAGCCAGAGTCAACATAATATCCGATCTATTGCGGATAATGGACCACAGTCAACTGTCCACTGTCAACAGATGCTTGAAAGCATAATGAATCTATTCATTTGTTTAGCAACTGGAATAAAAGCGGATAACCATCATGAGATATTATTGAATGCAAAAATGAAAAAAAGTTGAATAACTGCAATTTCTAAAATCTGTCCCTAAAATATCCAAATATCAAATATCTACTAATATCCCTATTTATTTCAATGCCTATAACTCGGTCCTTCCAAGACTTTAAAAACATGTAATACCGCAGGAAAAATCGCATCCATGGATTCTTCGGCACCTTTGGTAGAACCGGGCAGGGCTAATACAAGGGTGTTACCTATAATTCCTGCAACTGAACGGGACAGCATGGCTGTAGGTACACGCTGCTGACCATAGGAACGGATAGCCTCTTCTATACCCGGCACTTCGCGTTCAATTAATGGACGGATGGCCTCGGGAGTAACATCTTTAGGAGAAAGTCCTGTGCCTCCTGTAAAGATGACCAAATCAATTTCCGTTGTAACCAGAGTTTTAAGTTTTGATTGGATGGCTTCTATTGCATCAGGGATGATGGAATATTCCTGACATTGCACTTGAAGAGCTTCCAATTTTTGGATGATAACCTTCCCCGCTTGGTCCTCTTTTTGTCCAGCAGCAATGCTATCGGAACAAACGATGACAGCAGCCTTCAAATCCTTTCCAATAGTTTTAGCAAGATCTGATTTTCCGCCTTTTTTTTGGATCAACTTAATCTGCTCTATGCTGATATTTTTATCAATCGGTTTGAGCATATCATACATGGTCAATGCTACTACCGATGCCGCATGCATGGCTTCCACCTCTACACCGGTCTTATAGATGGTGTGAATTTCCACAAAGACAAAAATCTCCAAGTCTTTGATTTCGTAGGTCACAGCAGTGAACTCAATGGGAAGTGGGTGACAATCCGGAATCATGTCAGCTGTACGCTTCGCTGCAAAAAGTCCTGCCACTTTAGCCATTTCAAATACGTCTCCCTTAGGGACTTTTTTTTCTACCACAGCAGTGATGGTTTCTTGCGAACTTACTTTGACAATAGCCTGTGCAATGGCTTTTCGGAGTGTGGAGGATTTATGTGTGATGTTGACCATAGGCTGAGAGGTTAGAAGCGAGAGATTAGAAGCGAGAGAATAGAAACGAGAGGTTAGAAGTTAGAGATGAGAAGCGAGCCCTTCGACAGGCTCAGGGACCTACAAACAAGAAATAAGAGGTAAGAAGACATAAGATATTGATTGATATTTTCTTTCGGATATTGACTGATATTAAAGAAGTGTTAGACTAGCTGATAATTGGTCATAAAAACCATTTTGCAGGTCAAATTTGATTTGAATTCGTTAATATCCAATATCAATAAATATCCAATATCCATCAATGTCTATTTTCAAGTATTTACCTTCCACTCAGATTTCGAATCATCTATAATTTCTTTGCCCCAGATGGGGAGCTCTTTTTTGATGCGCTCGACGAGTTCTTCGCAGGCATCGATGGCAGCTTTGCGATGTTTGGAGGAGGTAAATACGAAAAGACAGATTTCTCCTGTCTTCACTTCTCCCAAACTGTGATAGATGTGCATGCAAGTCAAAGGATACTTGGCAAATACTGCTTCGCGGATTTCGAAAGCCTGTTGCAAGGCCATTTCTTCATAAGCAGTATATTCAATGGCTTTTACAATGCCACCTTCTTTTTCATCGGCCCTTACTTGGCCTAAGAAAATGCTGTGTCCGCCAATCGCCGTATTGCTGCTATGGTTGGCAATGGATTTAGCTATTTTCTCGGGAGCGATAGGGCCTTGAACGAATATGTTTTTTGGGGTTCGGGTTTTTTCCATGAGTATTTTGGTTTTTCTCGGAGATCTGCTTGTTGGTAGACAGGAACGCAAAGACGCAGTAATATGGTAGAAATAAGGTGGAAATAATGAGGGATATTAAGAGATATTTACCGAAGGCTATATTTTTTGATATTGGTTTTCAGTAGATAGATTAATTTTTAATTGGTTGTAATTTCCTCACAATATCACGAAGTTAATATCCATCAATATCTATACATATCTTCTCTAACTATTTCAATGTTAATTTTGAAAATACGATTCGATACCTCCTCTGATCGATTGTATGATTTTATCCGGATAGTGTTTTTTTAGCATATTCACGGCTTTTAAGCTTCGAATTCCTGATTGGCAAAATAGAAAGATTTGCTGGTATGGCTCCAATGGATGAGAAGTTCTTTCAAGTTCATCTAACGGTATTTGCACATAATTGAGTTCATCGAATTCTGGTTGTTCCCCATATTCACGGACATCTACGAGTATACTTGGATGGTCTCTTTTTGTTATTTCAATTACGGATTCCCAGTCTGTTTGGATATCCAAACCGCAGAAATTCTCATAATTCATTTGAAGGAGTTCATGGCTACTTTTTGGTCTTAAGTTTTCTGAATCTGGGTTTTTTGAAAGCTGAATTTGATAGGAAGCATGATTGCTTAAGTTGTAGAAAAGCATCTTGTCTTCCAATGTTTCCCCAAATCCACTAAGAAACTTGATTGCCTCAGTAGCCATCATCGTTCCGATAACACCAGGGAGCACCCCAAGTACGCCAGTTTCGTTGCAGTTGGGAACTTCAAAGGCAGATGGAGGAGTAGGGTAGAGGTCTCTGTAATTGATGGATGATGTTCCATGAGCATTGAAAATTGCGACCTGTCCTTCATTTTGATAAATGGCACCAAACACCAACGGTTTTCCCGCAATCAAACAAGTATCGTTGACAAGGTAGCGGGTAGGAAAGTTATCGGAACCATCGACTATTAAGTCGTAGGTTGAGATGAGTTTTAAGATATTTTCTTTATTCAAGAAAAAAGCATAGGCCTCAAGAGTGATATCATCGTATTTTTCTTGGATAACTCTAGCTGCAGTTTCAGCTTTATTGAGTCCTTTGTGTTTTTGTCCAAAGAGAACTTGCCTGTTGAGATTGGAATACGAAACCACATCCCCGTCCACGATGCCTATTTTTCCAATACCAGCCGCACTCAAATAGAGAAGGGCGGGGCAACCCAAGCCTCCTGCGCCAACGACAAGCACAGAAGCATCTCGTAATTTTTGTTGGGATGCAGGTCCGAAGCCGGGGAGAATATATTGGCGCTCAAATCTATCCATAGTTTATCCTCCGGAAAAGGGTGGTAGCAAAGCGACTTCTGCTCCTAATGCAATAGGAGCATTTCCGTTGACTTGTTTTTTATTGACTGCGATGCTGAATTTATGGTTTTTCAGGGCAGGGAACTGTTGGTGTAAAAAGCCCAGTAAGATTTCGGTCGTAGGGAAGTCATCCACTTCTAGTTGTGGTTTTCCTATGATTTCAGCTATTTTTCCGAAGGCTAATATTTTCATGAAGGTTTAATTTTTTGTAATGCTTAAGATTTCAAAACAACCCAAATCTGAATGAGAAATATTCTGATCAAAAAGCAGTTTCATATAGCAATTTGAGTGGTTCGATTTTCACGGTCAGCTGCAAACTTTAAAGCTGCATAAATATCTTGTTCCGTAAGTTCATCATAGTCGTTAAGAATTTCTTCTATCGACATCCCAGAAGATAACCAAGTCAATATATCCCCCACAGTTATTCTCATTCCTCTTATGCAAGGTTTACCTCCTCTTTTTCCAGGTTCTATTGTTATAATTGATTGATAGTTGTTCATAGTTTTGTTTATTCTTACCCTAAAGTAATGATTTTCTATCCCCAAATCAACTTAACAGCAGCAATAAACAATACAAAGGTAAGTGTATATTTCACGGCAGTATAATTGAATTTTTTTGCTCCAACATAAGCGCCTAAGGCACCTCCAGCAATGGTTAGTGGCATTAAAACCCATAATTGAGTGTCAAATTCTATGGTGGATACATTGATCCCTAGCAAGCCTGAAATGGAATTGAAGAAGATAAATAATGCACTGACAGCAGCGGTCTCTTTCATATTTGTCCATCCTAGTAAGAGTAAGATGGGGGATAAAATAATCCCGCCTCCAATACCAATTAATCCGGAGACAAAGCCAATTCCTAGACCAAGAAATGCGGATATAATCCAGTTTTCAGCTATCCGTGGCTCTGTTGATTTGGGGAAAATATTCAGAAAGCGTAAAATGGGGAAAAATAGCAAAACTCCGAGGATTTGTCTGTACAGACCAGCATCTATGGACAATTTCCCACCAATAAATGCCGCAGGAACAGAAAATAGAATAATGGAGAGAAAGAGTTTAGTTGGAAATTTTACAGTTCCTCTAAATGCCCAAAATGCCATCAATGAGACCACAATGTTGAGCATCAGAGCTGTTGGGCGAATCTGCTCAGGAGCGAAGTTGAATAAAGCCAAAAACATCAAATAGCTACTCGCGCCTCCATGTCCAACTGCTGCATACAAAAATGCCACAGTTGGTAATAATATATAAAGGATCCAGCTATATGCCTCCATATTTACCAAAGATAGATAGCTACTTGTTCACCTGCATCGAGAAAATCCACCCCTTCAGGGATTTCTGTAAATCCATCAGCCTGTGCAAATGCGATAAGATTGAAGGACTCCTGACCGGGTAAAATCTGTACCTGATTGTCTGCTATCTTTACTTTTAGGAAAAAAGTTAGGTTAGGACTTTTCTTGACAGGACTTGCTAAAGGAAGAAAAGTTTTACTTTCCCAATCAGCCTTTTTACCCATCCATTGATGAATAGCTGGTTTAACGTATTGATTGAAGCAAGTAATGACTGATGCAGGATTGCCAGGTAGTGCAAAGATTAACTGCTGCCCTTTGATGCCTGCAAAGATTGGTTTCCCAGGCTTTTGTTTGATTTTATAAAACAACTCCAGCACACCCTCTTTTTCCAATCCTTCTTTGACAAAATCATAGTCACCTACAGAAATGCCGCCGGATAAAAGTACTAAGTCAGTGTTTGATAGCGCTGTTTGGATTGCCTCTTGAACTGATACTGCATGATCCTCTACGCTGATAAAGTTCATTTCCTGAATTCCTTCCTGCCTCAAGTAAGTTTCCAAAACTGGTCCATTGGCATTGTAAATTTGACCATGTTCCAGGGTTTCTCCCACTTCTTTGATTTCACTTCCAGTGATGATTACCGTTACACGTGGAGGAAGAAAAACCGAAATCTGTGTCATTCCTACCGATGCAAGCAAGCCAATTCCACCGGGTGTAATGAAAGTTCCTTTGGGTAGGATACAATCTCCAATGCGCGTTTGAGCACCTTTTTTTCGAACATGCATGCCTTTCTCGGGGACTTGATTGTGTAGTGAAATGGTGTTTCCAGAAATAGTTACCCATTCCTGCTGAATGACGGTATCTGCACCCTCGGGTATGGGTGCACCTGTAAAAATGCGAACTGCTTTTCCTTCTACGAATGGGCTTGCTTCTTTTGCACCAGCAGCTATTTCCCCTTCCAATTCCCATGATTGAATGCCTTGCTCCCAAGCAATGGCATAGCCATCCATGGCAGAATTATCAAAGGTTGGGACATCTATTGGAGAAAAGATATCCTCTCCACAGACCAAGCCCGCGGCATCTCTCAATGAAACTTTACCCACTCTTTTGGAAGGGATTTGATGTTGAAGAATTTCTTTCGCCTGCTTTACGGAAATCATTTTTGTTTTTTCGGGTAGTGTATGTTTTAAGTGCTCGCCACGATCGCAAAGTTCTCCGCAACGAACGCCAAGTTATCTAATAGCCACTATTTCAACTTTGTATTAATTTATTTCCTCTCTCTACCACCAAGAGTCTCTCCATCCCCCAATATCCTAATATCCCAATATCCCCAAAACTATTTCCATTTATTTCCTCCCTCTACCACCAAAAATCTCTCCATCCCCCAATATCTCAATATCCAATATCACCAATATCCCCAAAACTATTTCCATTTATTTCCTCCCTCTACCACCAAAAATCTCTCCATCCCCCAATATCCCAATATCCCAATATCCCAATATCCCAATATCCCAATATCCCAATATCCTAATATCCTAATATCCCAATATCCCCTATCCCCCTATTTTAATCATACTCCTATTCTCAATCTTCTCTGCTTCTGCTGTGGTATAATCTGGAGTAAACTGACCTCCCAGGGCAGCATGTTTGTTCCAAATAGATTGGCGAATCAAAGGCTCAATATCTTTTCCTGCTCGGAGTGCGCCAAGAATATCCATTTCCTCTTTGCCAAAGAGGCAATTTTTCATTTTTCCATCAGCAGTAATACGCATCCTATTGCATGTACCACAAAAGTGTTCGCTCATCGTCGTAATGAAAGCAAAGGTTCCTAAAAACTCAGGAACTTGGTAAGCTTTCGCTGTATCGTTGGGAGCATCTTGGAGTTTGGTTACTTCATAGCGTTCTTTGACCATATCCAGCATTTTGGCAGCCGTCAGTACTTTTTCTTTGTTCCAATAATTACCTGTGAAGGGCATAAATTCGATAAAGCGTACATGGAGTGGATATTGTTCAGTCAATTGAACAAAGTTGACGAGTTCTCTTTCAATAATGCCATTCAAAGCAACCACATTCACTTTGACCCGAAAATTATGGGTAAGGAGGAGGAGTATATTATCCCAGACTTTTTGGAATTGATCGCGCTTGGTCAGTTGAAAAAAAGTATCTGCACGAAGTGTGTCTAAACTGATATTTACTTTTTTGACCCCAGCTGTTTTGAGTTGCTCCAGATAGCGGTCAATAAGTACACCATTACTGGTTATGGTGAGTTCTACGGGAAGAGAGGAAAGCTTTTCTAGAATACTTGGGAATTCCTTACGAACGAGGGGTTCTCCTCCGGTGAGGCGTATTTTTTTTACACCCAATTCCACAAATTTCTTTGCGATCAACTCAATTTCATGCACCTGCATCAAATGGGCATTGGGCATGCTTTGAATGTCCTCATCGGGCATGCAGTAGCTACAACGGAAATTACAGCTATCCGTCAGGGATATTCGGAGGTAGTCATGTTTTCTGTTGAATTGATCTAGCAGCATGTAGAAAGCTATTGAGAATACAAGAAAAAGCGAAGATGTAAAGGAAATGTTCCGGGCTAGGGGGAAATTACATGAATGGAATCCTTCAAAAGTTAATTTAAAAGGATTTTTTATCAATTTTCCCTAAACTTCTCATGCCAAAATAGGCTACTTCTTTCCTTTTTTCTGGAACATCAAAATAGAGATGATAGTGATTGCTACACCCTGGATTAAAGTTGGCATCACATTTCGGACAGGTATTGTTGGAGTCCATGTATTCTTGGATGGTCAACTCATGTCCACCTACTCCACAAAGAATGGCTTTTTGGTCAAATTCATTTTTTGGCCAAACTTGGTGTGGATGGTCAGCTTCTTCTTCATGACAAGAAAAGCAGGGATAATATTTATCGCAGCATTTAAACTTAATGGCAATCACATCTAAAGCAGAATGCCAATGCACGCATCTGGTTTGGTTGTCAATCGATTTGCCAAAAACAGTGATGCCTTCGATTTCTATGATATTGAAGAGTGGTTTAGCCTCATTTTGACTATGGCTTTTGATGTTCACTCCTAGTAAGAAAAACAAAAGAAAGGCGACATCAGAAGTACGGTACATGAAAGGTGTTTTTTTGATAGATACAAAGTTAGAAGAAATTGAGTATTACGCTAAATCCATTGCATATACGAGAAAATAGGAGGGGTACAGAGGATGCGTATGATTGGATCGCATGGATCTATTCTAGTCAATCGTTATTCCCAAGATTTAAAAAATAAACGTTTAATTTCAATTTGCATATTCATATACTACCTACAGTTACGTATTTTTAAGAAATTCTTGAACTAGTCGAAAAGGATATGAAAAGAAAAAATCAATAAATGGTAAAGGCACCAAAATTACGCTTTATCAGGTTGATTTGAAGGAGTTTATTTCACTGAAGGATATAGCAAAGTACAAAGACGCTAGCAGGACCGATGATATTGTAAAAAATTGGATTAGAAATCGGAAGACGATAGAATTGCTGGGATTTTGGGAACAGATTTATAAGCCCAATTTTAATCCCGTCGAATTCGAGGGGTTTAGGAAACAAGCAGGACTAAATAGTTTTGTTTTGACTCCTAAACGTTGGATAGAAACTTCCAATGCTGTTGGGATTATTTAAAAATTAAAGGCTTTTCACGTAAGTTTGTTGACAAATAAATGAATTGTATGCGATACATCGGTGGATTTTTACTTTTCTTGAGTTTAGTTGCCTGCAGTCCTAGGGGACAGATATTAGCGCTCAACAAGGTGGATGTGCAACCCTTCATAGACTTAAGAGTACAGGAATCCATCATGCTCAGTTTTCCTCAAAACTTATCTCAAGCTGATTTCAAAGCAGTAAGGGAATCCATGATTACGGGAGTTCGGATGCGGGGATTTCAGGATATTTTGGATATTGATGAGCATGATTTTGATTTAAAAGCAGCTCAGATCAACGACTTTTCTTTGGAAAGAAATATTCAACGTTTGTATGATAATTTGGGTGTAAGTTACTTTTTGGATATGCAGGTAGTCAGTAGAAAACCTTCTCGAAACTCAGGCTTAGGGTCTCAACTTCAGTACCGTGAGGCTATGGCGGCACCCTTCGCAGGTTCGCCTGGAATGATACCTGAACCCGAACACCGTACCATAACTAGGTATACGCTTTATCAAACCAATGGCGTGATTCCTTTAGCTTCCATGGAAGTAATGTCCCGACATTTACAAAATAATCAACTCGATGCCCGCGTGGTTAGGCAAGAATTGGAAGCCTTGTTTCAGCAAATATTTATGGCTGTGAATTGAAAGTAAAAGCTATTTGTATTTATGAGGATAAATTGAGAAGAACAGCTTCTGATGACAAATGCTTTCAGATTAGATTTGTAAAAGAATTACTTGACAAACCGAAACGGCAACATTACCAAATTCTGAATAAAATTTAATGATAGATTTACTGCAAATCCAAGCAATCGGAAGGGAAGTAAAAGTAGCCAAACCAGCGGGTAAAGAATCAATGCGAGCAAGGCCAAGGGCCAGCAAAGGATACATAGGATCAACCACAAGAGGAAAGTTAGCATTGTCGGTGTTTTTCATTTACCTTTTCAAAGTTTATGCCGTGGTTGAAAACTACCTCTAATGACAATAAATCGGGGTTAGGGTCATATGAATGCACGATTTCGGACATTCTGAATTGTTTCCTGTCCGTTTGTGTAAAAAATCAAACTTTTTCAAAAGCCTGATGAATATCATCTTTTATCTCAGGGTTAAGTCCCTTCTTTGTAGCTGTGTTTTTATTTCATACAATCATTAGTGCCATGAATCAAGCTTTGCATCAGTTTCATATCCCGGTAATGGGATTGGGATTTACCATAGACTCTCCACTGAAAGTAGCCAAATTCGGAATTACATCTGTCGTTTCCATTGTTGATGATCATCTGCTTGAGGAAATGCGGAGAATTTATTCCCGAAAGTATGCTGTGCCTTACATCCCGATTTTAGAAGGAGAGGAGGATCATAGAGCCAAACGTGTAACTGCTTATTTGGACCTTTTGCATGACTTAGTGGACCAGCAAGTAAATCAGCTACGTGTAGAGGACTTTGAATCGTCCACAAGCATTCATAATTTTTTTGAACTCCTGCCAAGTAATCATACTTATGCGGTAATTTACCGACAAATGTTGGAAGCAAATGGAGAGGAACGATTCGCTTTACAAGAGCAATTGCGAACATTCATCCAAGCGGGAAACATTGATGTCAACATTATGACAAAGGTGGATAAGATCAATCGGACCAAGACAGGAGAGGTTCTTCCTCGGGAATACTCGGATGCTTTGGCAGCTTTGCGAGGTTTTGCCAAAAGTAAGGTCAGAGGAAATGTAGTGTTTTCTGCCGGATTGAATCCAGCGCTTTACAGTTATTTGGAGGAGTTTGAGGATTTTTTTCCTGATAAAGCAGGTACTATTGCCAAAGGAGTGATTTTGAAAGTTTCTGACTATCGTTCTGCAATGATTCAGGGCCGGTTTTTAGCTAAAAAAGGTATTTGGGTCAACGAGTTTAGGATAGAGTCTGGCTTAAATTGTGGAGGCCATGCCTTTGCAACGGATGGGATTTTGGCAGGACCGATTTTGGAAGAATTTAAAAATAATAAGAAGTCTTTAGCAGATTTGCTAAGAGAAAGCTGTAATCAAGCACTCTTAAGCAAAGGGCGTTTTTTGATCACAGACGATACTCTTCCCAAAATCACCTATCAAGGGGGCCTTGGGAATGCACAAGAAAATGAGTTTTTACTAAACCATTATGCCTTGGATGGGACCGGCTGGGGAAGTCCATTTCTTTTGGTGCCAGAAGCCACCAGTGTGGATGATGAAACACTTCAGCGGATCTTGGAAGCTAAAAAGTCAGACTATTACTTAAGTCATGCCTCGCCCTTGGGAGTACCTTTCAACAACCTGAGAACTAGCACAGGGGAAGATCAGCGCAAAGCAAGAATCGAAAAAAATAGAGCAGGAAGTCCTTGCTACAAGAAGTTTTTAGCATTCAGTACTGAGTATTCAGAAAAACCAATTTGTACAGCCTCCAGAGAATACCAACATTTAAAATTGAAGCAATTCAATGCAGGGGAAGTTTCACAAGAGGAAATGACGGAAGTTTTAGAAAAGGATTGTCTGTGTGAAGGCTTAAGTGCTCCGGCGATATTGCATGCGGGAGAAGTACCTGCACGAAATTTAAAAGCAGTGACCATTTGTCCAGGTCCTAATTTGGCTTATTTTAAAGGAATTTATAGCTTGAAGGAAATGGTAGGCCATATCTATGGAAAATTGCAATTGCCTTTAGACCCTGAGCGTCCCCATGTATTTATCAAAGAATTGCAGTTGTATGTGCAACACCTTCAAAAAGAAATGGAGAAGACCTTGCCAGAACAAACAGCCAAATACGCTAGCTACTTGGAAAAGTTTAAAGGGAATTTGCTCGAAGGAATGAATTACTACAAAGAATTGGCGAATCAATGGAGTATGGATACGGAAGAAGTGATGAGCAGCTTCAAAGCACAGTTGCAAGCTTTAGAGGATGAGGTGAAGGGATTAGTTCCTGTGATAGTTTAAAACTTATATAAAAGCTAATGTGATTTTGGTCGCATTGGCTTTTTATTTTTCCTTTTATTTTGCAATCATATTGCAAATGATTAAGTCTCTCTTCCATATCGCTACGTCGGTTTTGATTCTCTTGATGGGGATGAATTACTCCATTATTCAAGCAGAGTTTTATCTGAATAGAGCCAAAATTGCAGAAGCACTTTGTGAAAACAAGAACAAACCTGAATTGGCATGTGATGGGCTTTGTGTATTAGGAAACAGATTGTCTGAAGAAAAAGAAAAGAATGAGAGTTCAATAATCTATGAGTTCCAAATTTTCCTCTACATTTTGCCAGATATTTTTGAGCTAGACAAAAATGACAGCTTTCCCAACTGTAGGCAATATACACAATCATCAACTCAACAACTGATTTCACAGCTTAGCCTTGATTTTTTTCATCCTCCAAAAATTTAATAAATCACTTTCTTGAAATTTAATGAAGCGATTAGCTTCACTCGTTTTCCTGTTTTGTGCGGGCACACTTTAGTTCAAAATTAAGTCATTGAAATTTAATGGATTATTTCGATTGATTTTGTGTTTTTGGGTGTCTCGGATTATTTTTAGTTTATGTTTGTGAGACGTAAAAGGAATTCTAGCGGTAGCTTTAGTGTACAGATTATCCAAAAAGTAGGCAGAATCAATAAAGTTGTCAAGTCATTAGGCAGTTCTTTTGATGAATCAGAGCTTGTTCTCCTTGAAAGGCAGGCCTTACTTGAAATTGAGAAAATGAAGGGTCAGGCTTCCCTGTTTTCCAATGATAGGGATACCAACCTAAAATCTGTGCTTTCCAATGTAAGTAATAGCGAAATAGAGCTTATTGGTCCTGATAATATTCTTGGAAAGGTTTATGAGTCAATAGGGTATCACACTATCGGATTAGATGAGCTTTTCAGAGACCTGATCATGTCTAGGCTTGTTTATCCTGGATCCAAGCTGAAAACCATCGATTATCTTGCCAGGTTCAAGAACAAGGAAATCAGCGTTTATTCCATCTATCGGTATATGGATAAGATCCATAGAAATTATAAAGATAGGATTGAAGCGTTGACATTTAAACACTTCAAGGATATTTTAGGGGGGAATATCGGCCTTATTTTTTACGATATGACTACGTTATACTTCGAGGTGCCAGATGAAGATGATTTACGGAAAATAGGCTATTCAAAAGACGGCAAGCATCAGCATCCCCAGATCAAATTAGGGTTGCTAGTAGGACCTGATGGCTACCCCTTGGGGTATGATATTTTGAAGGAAGCACTTATGAAGGGCATACACTTATTCCTGTATTGAAGAATATTGAAAAGAAGTTTTCTATTGACAAACCTATTGTGATTGCTGATGCAGGTTTACTGTCATCGACCAATATCGATGCACTCATCAGCAATGGGTACAAGTTTGTCCTAGGAGGTAAAATCAAGAATGAAAGTGCTGAAATCAAAAATAAAATCCAACAACTGGAGGTTACCGAAGACAAACCAAGGGAAGTGAAAAAGGATGGTTATAGGCTTATTGTGAGCTTTTCAGAAAAACGGAGGAAGAAGGATTCTCATAATCGGGAAAAGGGCCTTAAAAGCTTGAAAAAAAGGTTAAAAACGGGAAACTAGATAAAAATAGATCAATAACAGAGGGTATAACAAATACCTCAAGTTGGAATCAGAAATAAAAGTAGCTATCGATTACACTAAATATGAAATGGATGCTAGATGGGACGGTTTGAAGGGCTATCTGACAAACACGTCTATGAAGCCAGTTGAAGTCATTGCAGCATATGGAAACCTGTGGCATATCGAGAAAGCTTTCCGAATAAGTAAAACTGATATCAGAATAAGACCTATTTATCACCGTATACCAAGAAGAATAGAAACACACATCTGTATCTGTTTTGTGTCTTATGCAGTTTTCAAGGAGCTAGAAAGAATGTTAAAAATATCTAAAGCGGGTTTTTCTGCAACAAGAGCAATAGAGCTGACAAAAAACATGTATCAGATAAAAGTTTTCCTTCCAGATTCAAAAACTTATACAACTATACCGCTTAAACCAACCGAGGAACAGCAAGAACTTATCTCAGTTATTATGAAAATTTAGCGTGGGTGTCCCATCGCACAAAACAGGAGAATTGGCGAATCAATGGAGTATGGATACGGAAGAAGTGATGAGCAGCTTCAAAGCACAGTTGCAAGCTTTAGAGGATGAGGTGAAGGGATTAGTTCCTGTGATAGTTTAAAACTTATATAAAAGCTAATGTGATTTTGGTCGCATTGGCTTTTTATTTTTCCTTTTATTTTGCAATCATATTGCAAATGATTAAGTCTCTCTTCCATATCGCTACGTCGGTTTTGATTCTCTTGATGGGGATGAATTACTCCATTATTCAAGCAGAGTTTTATCTGAATAGAGCCAAAATTGCAGAAGCACTTTGTGAAAACAAGAACAAACCTGAATTGGCATGTGATGGGCTTTGTGTATTAGGAAACAGATTGTCTGAAGAAAAAGAAAAGAATGAGAGTTCAATAATCTATGAGTTCCAAATTTTCCTCTACATTTTGCCAGATATTTTTGAGCTAGACAAAAATGACAGCTTTCCCAACTGTAGGCAATATACACAATCATCAACTCAACAACTGATTTCACAGCTTAGCCTTGATTTTTTTCATCCTCCAAAAATTTAATAAATCACTTTCTTGAAATTTAATGAAGCGATTAGCTTCACTCGTTTTCTATTACCCTTCAGGAACATAAATCTTGAAAGGCAATGGTAGTTTCTTGGGATTTATTAAAATTTTAAAATATGTTTTCAATACCAATTCGATGGATAATGGCTCTGCTGTTATCGTTTAGTTTCATTTACACAACGTTCGCCCAGACGATCCAATTACTCGATCGCCAAACCTTAGTCCCTATCATAGGATTGACCTATCACTATGCTGATCAATCCGGTGTTTCAGATGAACTTGGTAATATCACCCTTCGCTTTCAAAAAGGAGAGTCCATTCATTTCAGTCACGTTTTATATGGTAAATGGAGCTTAAAAGCCCCAGAACTCCAAACCGCTTTGCAGCAGGGAAGGGTTTTACGGACGGAACAGGCCTATCATTTGCAACAGGTCACCGTCATTTCTTTAAAACAAACGGATGAAAAAGATCAGCGGATCATGATATCGGATCAAGAGCGCTTACACCACGATGCAGGAGCTATTTTAAATCAAAACCCTGTTGTTAACGGGATTCGTAAAAGTGGGGCTTTTGCTTTTGATCCCGTCATGCGAGGATTTAAGTATGAGCAATTAAATATTGTCATTGATGGTCTTCAGTCTGCTATTGCGGCCTGTCCCAATCGCATGGACCCGCCAACATCCCAAATTGCCTTAAACCGGATCAAGCAAGTAGAAATCCTCAAGGGGCCACATGCCTTGCGCTACGGCATTGGGTTGGGCGGAACGATCAACTTTGTACAGGAGGATCCTAATTTTTCTTCCCCCAATGGAGTGTATGGTCGGTATTCAAGTATGTACGAGCATAACGGGAATATTTGGAGACATGAGGGAAGAGTAGGCTTGTCAGGGGAGAATCATGACATCGGTATCATGGGTTCTTGGTCCGCAGGAACTGATTATGTAGATGGTGAGGGCAATGTTGTACCAGCTAATTTCAGAAGAGGAACAGTCGGAATGTATGGGGATTTCAAAGTGGGTAGAAGGGATTTGGTTCAAGTGACAGTCAATAGAAACTTTGCCAGAGACGTTGATTTCCCAAGTTTAGCAATGGATTTACGTTCCGATGATACTTGGATGGGTTCGTTGAGACATACACGCACTTTTCAGCAACGTAATTTATTATCATGGACATCCTCAATTTACCTAACCAAAGTTGACCACCTGATGGATAACTTGTTGAGAGATTTAAATCCTAGAATGAGCAATGCAAGAGTACCAGCCTTTACTCAGAATTATGGTGGGCGTACAGAAGGTTTGTGGAAATTGGGAAATGGCCGAATATATGCGGGGGCAGATTATCGCTCTGAGTCTGCACAAGGAATCCGGGAACGGGAATTTTTGATGGGGCCCATGGCTGGAAGAGTTGTATTGGATAATGCTTGGCAGGATTCACAAATCCAAAAATTAGGAACTTTTGTGAATTATAATTTGCCATTAGGTGCGTACATGTTTTCTGTAAGTGGGCGTTTGGATGTTAATCACGCCGTAGGGAAGGATATTCTGCCTGAATTCGAGCAGGCAAATAGGGCTAGCCAAGTGACTCAATTGAACCCAGGTATTTCTTTGGGGCTCAAGAAAGACTTGACAGATGAGCTTAACATGAGTGTATGGTTGGCTAGGGTGCAACGAAGCGGTAGTTTGACCGAGCGATTTATCAATTACTTTCCAGTGGGCATGGACCCTTTTGAGCTGGTTGGGAATGCAGCACTCAAACCTGAAACCAACAATCAGTTAGATTTTGTAGTAGGCTACAAGAAAGAAAAAATTCAGGTGGAGTTCAATGCCTTTGCTGCCTACTTAACCGATTATATCACAGCAGAGCGAACGGAATTGACTCCGAGAATAGCCTCTGCTCCTGGAGTTAGGCAATTTATCAACATCGATAGAGCATTGAAAACAGGAGTAGAACTTAACCTGAGTCAATATCTGGGTTGGGGCTTGCAACAGCAGTTTGCTTTTGCTTATACTTATGGTCAAAATCTTAGCCTCTCAGAAGCACTACCAGAAATTGCACCGTTGGACATTCGATATGCTTTGATTGGAAATCATTTGGATAGTAAGCTGCATACAGCGCTCCGATTACGGCATGTGACCGCACAAAACAGAGTTTCAGCACTCTTTGGTGAAATGACTACTCCTGGGTTTACGTTAGTAGATGTGGATGCATCGTACGCAATTACGTCTCAATTAGCATTGAAAGTTGGTGCTCAAAATTTACTCAATCTAGCTTATTACGAACATTTAAACCGTCCTATTGGATCCGACAGGAGACCCTTGTTTGCTCCGGGAAGGAATTTCTTTGTGATGGTGAGTATGAAGTTTCCTTAAGGATTAGATGAAAAAAAGCTATTTGAGTACTAGTTTACAGAATGCATCAAATAGCTTTTTTATTTTTTTTATCTAAAATCGCTCGGTAGTTTATATGTTTGGAATATAAAAGCCTGATTTATTTCCCCATGCTCATGAACCACTACAAGCAGCTCTTTCAATTACCGGAAGCTATTCATTACCTCAATGCCGCCTACATGTCTCCTTTACTCCGTTCGGTTGAAGAGGCGGGATATCAGGCCTTGATAAAAAAACGCAATCCTACGCAAATCAAACCGGTCGATTTTTTTACAACTGCTGCTCGCGTAAAAGGGCTATTTGCTCAGTTGGTTCAAGCTTCAACTCAACAAATTGCTATTATTCCTTCGGCGAGTTATGGTTTGATGACTGCTATTAAAAACCTCCCTACCAATCAGGGAAGCAAGGTTTTGGTTGTTTCGGATGAGTTTCCAAGTGGCTATTATACTGCGGAGCGCTGGTGTTTGGAACATGGGCAAAGCATAGCAGTGGTTCCTGCTCCTGAGGTTCACAGTGAAAGAGGTGCGCTTTGGAATCAACAAATTTTAGCAGCTATTGATGATTCCTGCACGGCGATTGTGATTTCAACCATTCACTGGGCGGATGGGACTATTTTTGATTTGGAAACAATAGGAGAGGCTTGTCAAAAACATAATTGTCACTTCATAGTCGATGGAACACAATCGGTGGGTGCCATGCCCATAGATGTAAATACATGCAGGATTGATGCCTTGGTCTGTGCAGGGTACAAATGGATGATGGGGCCTTATGCAAGTGGCTTGGCTTACTATTCTAAAAAATATAATCACGGAAAACCCTTGGAAGAATCATGGATGAACCGTGCCAATGCAGAAAACTTTGCTGCTTTAACCAATTACACTTCTGAGTACTCTGAAGGTGCGGGACGTTTCAATATGGGGGAATTCAGTAGTTTTAACCTGATGCCCATGTTGGAAGCAGCACTGATCCAATTGTTGGAATGGACTCCTGAAATGATCACGGCTTATGTGGATGAGTTAGCCAAACCCTTGATTGCCTTCTGTAAAGCTAATGGCTTTTGGGTAGAGGAAGAGGATTATCGTGCCAAGCATCTGTTTTCTATTGGCTTACCAAGTGGGATTGAGCGCACGGATCTTTTGAAAGCCTTGGAAGAGGCACAAGTCTATGTTTCAGTTAGGGGAGAAGGGATTCGTGTTTCCCTACACCTTTTCAATACCCAAGAGGATATCCAAGCATTCATCGACGTACTTAGTAAATCATTATAGTCTCTCGTAGATCTTGCTGATTTAACAGATTTGCCGCAGATAATTATTTCAATTTTTAGATCTGTCTTAAATCTGTTTGACCTCCTTTATCTGTGAGATATCTGCAAAATCTATTTGATCAGCGAGAGACCTTTCGAGGAATTTTATTTTTGCTCCATGATTTTTTTTGGTACATTCCTGCAATCATCAACAATACCTGTTCTTATGCTACGAAAAATACTTTCCCTTGCATTTATTTTTTGTCTCTATACGTCGCTTTTTGCCCAGCAGCAGCTAGACGAACGATATAATCAACTCATCAAAGATTTCACAACCGATGCCCGATTTCTGCCCGAGAAGCTATTGAATGTGGTGGACCATCCTACGATTCCTTCTCCATTGAAACATTTTGGACATATCATCGGAGCAGAAGGTCATGTGCACCGGACAGAGGAGATTTTTGGCTATTACAAAAAATTGGCAGAAACCTCTCCCATGATTCATATGCAGGAAATGGGTAAATCCGAGGAGGGGAGATCGTTTTACTTGGTCATCATTGCAGATGAGAAAAGTATAGAACGATTGGAGCATTACAAAACACAAACAGCCCGATTGGCTGATGCTCGAATAACCAGTCCTGAACAAGCTCGCGCTATCATTCAAGACAGCAAACCCATCTATTATGTATCTGGAGGAATGCATGCGACGGAAATGGGTTCCCCAGAAATGATGATGGAACTGGCCTATCGCTTGGTGACTTCTTCGGAAGATGAAATCCGCCAGATTCGGGAAAATGTCATTACCGTAATCAACCCGATTATGGAGCCCGACGGTTGGGATAAGCAGGTGGATTGGTATTACAGATATACCAAAGGTCGGGAAAAGTTTGATGATGGATTTCCACGCTCTACGCCTTATTGGGGTAAATATGTATTTCACGACAACAACCGAGATGGCTTACAAATCTCTCAAGCCATCACCAAAAGTATATTCAAAGGATTTTTTGAGTTTCATCCGACGGTAATGTTGGATTTGCATGAGTCTGTTCCATTGTTGTATATTTCCACAGGAACAGGTCCTTACAATGACTATGTAGACCCTATAACCCAAAGTGAATGGCAGGTCATGGGCAATCATGATGTGGCAGCAGTAGCTTCCCAAGGAATGCCGGGTGCCTTTACTTGGGCCTTTTACGATGGATGGTGGCCGGGTTACGGGATTTGGGTAGCCAATAATCACAATTCCAATGGGCGCTTTTATGAAACCTATGGCAATGCAGGTGCAGACACCTATTTGAGGGATTTGTCCACGTCCAGATATGCAGGAGATTTAGCGACTTCCAAAGAATGGTACAGACCTGACCCAGCGACTCCTCAGGTATTTTGGTCTTTCCGAAATAATATCAATTACACCCAAGTTGGGGTGATTGCTTCCTTGTCCTATGCGGCGAATAATGGCAAACTGCTGTTGGAAAACTTCTATAAGAAAGGCTACAACAGTCTTCAAAAAGGAAAAACAGAAGGCCCAAAAGCTTATTCCATTGCCAAAGCTCAGCGGGATCCTAGCATGGCGGCTTATTTGGCAGGTCAGCTAATTGCGCAAGGTATTGAGATGCATGAAAATGACACTCATTACATTGCCTTGACGGAACAGCCGTACCGGAACTTGTTGGTTTCACTGATGACCCCAACTGCCTATCCGAAAGATGCGAAATTTCCACCTTATGATGCGATTGCTTGGACTTTACCCAATTTGTATGGGGTGGAGGTAGAAGCGCATGAGGAATTGAAAATGAATCCTGCTGAATTGAAAAGAGTAGAGGATGGTGTACGCTACGAGGGTACAGTTTCTGGTGATGCTAACAGTTATCTAATTCCTTATCATGCGCAGGCGAATGTGTTGCCAGCTTTATATGCCATCAAGGCAAGTGCTAGGAATTCGGAGTTTTTTGTTTTGCCCAATAGTACAGATATCAAAGGTGAATTGTATCCAGCAGGGACAGTTCTGATCCGTAAAATCAGTCCCTCAATAGCCAAGCAAGTTGCTCAGGAGTTTGGGTTGGACTTGGTTCCTGAACCACTTACGATCATGAGTGCTGCCTTACGAACGATTCAATTGCCACGCATTGCCATCTACCATACGTGGTTTAATACGCAAGATGAAGGCTGGTCACGCTATACATTTGATACCAAAAAAATTCCATACAGCAGTATCGATAAAGAGGATTTGAAAGCTGGTAATTTACGTGCCAAATACGATGTGATTTTAGTGCCAAGAGTACGTGGGAATGCGAAAAACTTTATCCATGGAGTCGATAGTAAATTCGGTCCCATGCCTTATACCAAAACTACAGACTTTCCCTCTCATGGATTTCCTTCCAGTACTTCGGATATGACAGGTGGGCCTGGTTTTGTTGGGATGGAGCATTTGAGAAAGTTTGTAGAAGAGGGAGGCATGCTGGTAACCTTGGAAAACAGTTCAGCGATCATGGCAGAAGCTGGATTAATTCCAGAATTGTCTCCCGTAAGTACGCCTAGTTTATTTCACCCGGGGTCAATTGTCCGAGGGAAGGCTAGAAATTCCATCCATCCAATCTTGTATGGGTTTCCAGAGGATTTCGATTTATTCAGAGGAAACGGTCCGCTGTTACAAACCGATAAATACAACCGTCAGTACATGGTCGCTCAGTATGGCTATGGTCAGTTGAAAGATGAGGTTCCCTACGAAGGTCCGATTTTAGGTATGCCATCTGTAGAAAAAGTAGCAAAAGAAGACAAGACTGCGACCAAGAACCCTTCATATGTTGTCTCCGGGATGGTTCGCAACGAACAGGAAATCATTGGTCACGGTGCCATCTTCCATGTTCCTCTCGGCAAAGGTTCCATAGTAGCCTTCACCTTCGATCCCCTCCATCGATACCTCAACTTGCACCAAGCCCCGATGGTATGGAATGCGATGATGCACTGGAATTACAGGTAAAAGCTCTCGCAGAAGGCGCGGAAGACGCAGAAAATAAATGAAGAAAAAAATTCAGTTATAAAGTAGTTTTTGTAATAGTGATTTTAATCAACAATAAGAATAAGGAAAAAGAAGGGGTGTAAGAGCTCCTTCTTTTTTTTAATAGCCATTCACTATTCTTATTAAGGATTCTCTGTCTACTAGTTTTTTTGCGTTAAAGTTTACTAAGTAGCCAACGGTTTTATTTGAAAGCTTCAAATAAGTAAGCAGTTGCTTTTTATGAACATCATGTAACTCTTCAATAGACTTTATTTCTATAATCACTTGGTCATTTACTAGTAAATCAAGTCTATAGCCCAAATCAAGTTTATCTCCCTTATAAAATACGGGAAGTTGTACTTGAGATTCAACTTGCAAACCTCTGCTTTTTAATTCAATGATTAAAGCTTTTTCGTAAATCGACTCATATAGCCCTGCGCCAAGCTCTTTAAAAACTTCGTAAATGGAGCCCTTTATTTCATATGTAAGTTCATGTAATTCCATAGCTTAAAAATAACCATGAACTAGGAATGAATTAGCAATTTAAGTACTTCAATAAACGTTTATTTTAGGGTTTGTCTATCCAAGAAATTCACAATCTTTTTAATTCAAGAATCAACCAAACTTGCCAAAGACTTTCAAATAAATTCTTTTTCAAAATTTTTCTGCGAATTCCGTGCTTTCAGCGAGCCATAGATTCCATATACCCCCTCTCTCTGCCTCTTTGGTCTCTTGCAATTCTCCATGGAGGATAAAGAAAGGCTGCCCGTCAGTGCCGAGGTCCCAGAGTTGGCCGCGAAGGAAAATGTTTGCTCCATGGCGGGCTTGGGTGGAGGAGATACGGCCAGGGAGGGCGTATTTTTTCCAAGCTTCCTGTTCGGTGAGGGTTCCGATGTCTGAAAGGGCTACATCTGAAGGGGCAGGAGCGCCGTTGTATCCGGCCCAAGGAATGTTCATAGCCCCATTGCCGGCACAATAGGAATTGACCAAGATAATGTCTGCTTCCTGTACAGCTTGATAGGATCCAGGGTACCAGGAATCGGCGCACACAAGTACTCCGATTTTACCGATGGGTAAGTTTATGGTGGGGATATTGGCAGGATTGGTGGCCGTTATAAATGGTTTCTCAGAATCAATGGGAAATGCTTTTTTGACTGAATGGGGAAAAATCTCTCCAGTTGGGGTGAAGATAAATGATGTGTTATGGATTGGTTCTTCTGGGTTGACAGTTAGTTGTCCATCAAGCACCTCAACTCCTGGGAGATTGATGGAACCTGCTACGATATGAATGCCATACGTTTTGGAAAGCTGCTGAAAGGTTGCGTTGTAAATGCGTGCCATTTCCTCACTTTTCATACGGAATAGGGTGGAGGCAATTCTATCTTCATCCGATGATGACAAGGAGTAGTTTTTTAAAAAAGTCACAGGCTTACTTAATAACAGCATAGCCATCGCTCCGGTCAAGGTTGAAGCTTTGCTGACTGCTACTTTTTCATTGGCAATTACCAACCATGTTCCAAGGTATTCAGGAAGTAATACGATCGTTTTATCTCCAAAAAATCCAGCCCGATGAGCTTCTTGAAAATAGGCGTCCATCTTTTCCAAAAACAAATCCTCGCTCAAATAATCTGAAGTCAGCATATAAGGCTGAATCCCCACAATGTTGCCAGCAGAACTATCTGCGTCATTTGGATTAATACTCGACACCAAACTGATATGAGACTCCATAGAAACTGCCTCAACCGAATGCCCCACATTCGCCCAAATCATCCATCCCAAAATTAACATCACCAAACCAATCCAAATCTTTTTCATGCGTATTTATCTGTTTTCAATCATCCAAAACCAACCAAAAAATATCCGCGCTCAATCCGCCCAATCCCCTGTATCAACGAGAGACAAAACAATGTCATTAGCCGCTTTTTCCCCTGCCAATACAGCTCCCTCAATATATCCAAACCATCGCGTAGCTGCTTCTGTGCCCGCCCAATGAATATTTCCGGTCGTTTGTCTATAAGCGTCTTGGAAACCTGTCCATGCGCCTGTTGGATATAAACCTGCATAACAGCCTCTGGACCAAGCTTCATCTGTCATAGTGAAATCTTCGTAGCGAATGGGGGTGGATGCTTCGGGTCCGAAGTAGGATACCAGTTGTTTTTCCATCGCTTTCTGTCGGTTCTCTTTCGAATGTTCAAAGTATGCCCGACAGCGCTCGGCGATAGTAAAGCCTAGTATTATACCAATCGAACCATCCTTGGGAGAAGCATCGAAAAGTGTTTGAAAGGGTGAGTGTTCGTCGGCTAGGACTTGTCCGCTGAATCCTTTGTCTCTCCAAAATGGTTTCTTATACACCATAAAGCATTTGCCCACTTGCCCCATGGCAATTCGGTCTAGGACTTGTCTTTTATTAGCAGGAAGCATGGGACTGAAATCAATTTTTGCAGCGAGTGGTGGTGGGATTGCTAAAATTAGTTTTTTAGCCTGAAATGAGCTTTTTTCTGTAAATACAGTGACAAAGGAATCTGTTTGTTCAATTTTATGCACTGCATGAGAAAATAAGATTGAATCCTCAAATGCTTTGGCCATTCGCTCAGCTATGGTTCCCATACCACCTTGGATGCGATGCAGCTGTGCACCGTTTTGGATACTGATGAGGGTATTTAAATCAGTTCCTGAGCGAATATAAAACAGGGCATGGAGCAAGGAGACTTCGTTCATTTCCGCAGCAAAAACCGTTTCGCAAGCTAAGCGAATCACCTTTTTACAGGCTTGTGTTTTGCAATTTTGATGAATAAAGGCTTCCAAACTAATGCTGTCATATTCTTTTGCTTCTGGATGGGTCCAAGGACTAGAGGGATCTATGGAGGCAGCCATTTTTTCCATCTTTTTCATCAACCAATCCAAATTGACTAATGAGATGATATCCATTTTGGGGATTAGGCCTGCGTAACTGCGGATTTTCTTGTTTAGGTCTAGTAAGTTTTTTCCCTCATCGTAAGTTTCGAAGTAGTCGACTCCATACTCTCGGCACAATTCATACATCCGATCTTGCGTAGGGCCTATCCATTGACCACCCAGATCCAGGTAAAAGCCATCTTCCCAGCGTTTGGTGTAGACTCTTCCTCCGATTCTATCCCGGGCTTCTAAAATTCGAAACGTTTTTCCTACTTCAAAAAGTTTTTTACCCGCAGCTATTCCAGAGAATCCTGCGCCGATGATAAGTACGTCTAGCATTGAAGTTCAAATGGGTTTATGTCCTGACAAATTCAGGAAAAAAATACTGGAAAGCAAGTGGGATAAGGGTAGTAATTCAGTGAAAAGTTGATGAAGTAAGTAGTTGATTGAGTGATTAGTGACATGGGGCCACTGCTGACAGTCAACTGTCCACGGTATCCTTGTCCCCTCATGAAATAGGTTGAATACTGTGGAGTATCATCAAAACAAGCAAATTAACAATGGAGGTGAGACAATCTTACCATCTCTTGTTAATCTTCTATGTTTTCCCTAGCAATTGCAATCAAGAAATCTTTAAATTCCTTTGTATCAAAGTTGCTCATACCTTCTTGGTAAAAGACGATTTCTCCTCTGGGACTGATGACCAATGTAGTAGGTATAGACTGGCTTTGTAATGCAGAATTTAAACCGTGACTGGCATGTACGACCGGGAAGGTGAACGATTTATCGTCAATGTATTTCAAGCTTTTATCAAACTCCTTATCCAATGCAATCATCAAGAATTCCAAGTTTTCTTCTTTGCTTACTTTTTCAAATAGACTTTGAATATGAGGCATTTCAGCTCTGCAAGGAGGGCACCAAGTAGCCCAAAGGTTGATAAAAACTGCTTTCCCTTCGTAATCCTCTAATCGTACAATCTGTCCAGAAGCATCAGTAAATACTCCAGCATAAGAAAATGGTTCCTTTTCTTTATTGACTAAGGTGACTTTTGGTTTTTTTATACCTGTAGCTAAGAGCAATGACTGAACTCCGCCCATGATCGGGGTAAGCAATCCAGTAAAATATAGGAAACCAAAAATGGCAGCCATAATTCCCCAACTCTTCAATTCTTTCTTCCAATCAATCATACGTGTTAATTTTGATGCAAATTATGGAAATAAGTGAATTTCATCTTGTGATAAAACTCACGATCGCTTCAGGGAAGTTGAATAAGAAGGTATTAGAATATGGTTTTAGTTGGAGGCAGTGAGTAGGATTTTTTCGAATTCTTCTGTTCCAAAATCATACTTGCCTTTTTGAAAAAACACAATTTGTCCCTTTGGATTGATTACGAGTGTAGTGGGAAGTGTGGATCCGTCAATCGATACGTTCAGCCCATCAACCGCATGTACCACGGGGAAACTATAGGATTTTTCTTGCATGTATTGAAGAGTTTTCTCAAACTTTTTATCTACTGAAATAGTCAAGAATGCAAGTTCATTGTTATCTCCGAATTTTTGATGAAGCGTATTGATAGCTGGTAACTCTTCCCTGCAATAAGGGCACCAAGTGGCCCATACGTTAACAAAAAGAGTTTTTCCTTTATAATCTTCAAGAGCTACAGTTTCACCCAGCTGATTCACGAAATTCCCTTCATAGGAAAACTGTTCAGTTTCCTCACTGATCAAAATAGCTTTTGGTTTTTTCAATCCGGTATTCAACAGAATGGTGTTGAGGCTTTTCTTAATTGGTTTTTTTAGTCCAATAATGGATATGATGGGAACCAATGCAAGCAATACGATTGCAAAAATCAACAGTTTTTTCCAGTGTAGCATGGCCGTTTACTTTTGACAAAAATATAAAAAACTGGGTGGATTTTTTAATTTTTAGTAATTGTGTTTAAGTCAATGAATTTTTTGTTTTTTTGAAAAGACATTCTTCTTAGCTTTGTTTAATAATCTTCTTTAAAAGACTGTTTTATTGAAACAAGATTTTAAATTGATTTATAATTCAATATCTTATTTTAACTCATTGGTGTTATGAAAAAACAACTATTACTATTCGGGATACTTTTTTTCCTATTGGTAGAAAGTAAGTCACAAAATCTAGAAATCACCCCATTTACTGGTTACACGTTTAATCACAGTTTACCAATCGTTGGTGGCAGAGCCACACTTGGTGGTGGGCAGGCTTGGGGAGGGATGCTCGGTTTTCAGTTGAATGATTTTACTGAAATAGAGGTGTTATACAGTTGGCAAGGTGGTACAAGTACAGCCAGGTCTACGGCCATTCAATCCAATGTCAATACCCAAACGAATGCAAATTATATCATGATTGGAGGGAATCGTTTGTTCCCAGTTAGTTCTCAAATGGCTTTGTTTTCGGGTTTGAAGGCCGGTGCGGGTATTCTAGCATTTCCAAATGGAGATTTTGGTGATATTTCGAGATTTTCAGTGGGGATCAATGGAGGAATGAAGTATTTTGTTTCTGATAATATCGGACTTCGATTGCAAGCCAATTTGATGATGCCAATATCCAATGTAGGGGCGAATTTGTGGTGGAGTCCGGGAGCTGGAGCGCAGGTTGGTGTTGGTGGATGGTCTTCTGTTGTTCAGTTTGGATTTACAGGAGGCTTGATTTTTAGAATAGCCAAGTAATTCTATTTCACTTAACTTATTTCATCCCCTTTGGATCTATTAAAATTCAAAGGGGACTTTTTTTTACAGATAGTCAGAACCTTACTTGAATTGTAGGAGTAATTTCAATACGGATATTTTGAGAGACCCTAAGTCCTCCGTACTTTGCGGCCCGTTTGAAAATTAGACTTATGAATACAAATCACTTTCTAAAAGTTGCTAACGAGCTTCAAATAAAAGTAAAGCAGGTTACCGATACCATTGAATTATTGGACGAAGGAGCGACTGTTCCTTTTATTTCCCGCTATAGAAAAGAGGTTACAGGAAGTTTGGATGAAGTGCAGGTGGCAGCTATCCGCGACCGCATGCAACAACTGCGCGAGTTGGATAAACGAAGAGAAGCCATTCTCAAGTCCATTCAAGAGCAAGGAAAGTTGACAGAAGATTTGGAGAAGAACATTCAGGCTGCCGAGACGATGGCAGTTTTGGAGGATTTGTATTTACCCTATAAGCCAAAAAGAAGAACCAAGGCAACAATAGCCAAAGAAAAAGGTCTGGAACCTTTAGCTGATGTGATTTTTATTCAGGATTCCATAGCCTTGGAGGCTGAAGCTTCAAAATACATTTCAGAAGAGAAAGAGGTAGCCTCTATGGAGGAAGCCTTACAAGGTGCACGAGATATTATTGCCGAGCGGGTGAATGAGCATGTAGAGCTGAGGAAAAAAATGCGGGATCTCTTTATCAATGAGGGGACATTTACCTGTAAAGTCATTCCAGGAAAAGAAGAGGAAGCTGCCAAATACAAGGATTATTTTGACTGGTCAGAGCCGATTAAAACAGCTCCTTCGCATAGAGTCTTGGCCATGCGAAGAGGGGAGAAGGAATTGTTTTTGATGTTGGATTCCTGTCCTGATGAGTTTTCAGCGATTGCTTTGATGGAAGCGATGGTGTTAGAAAATGCTGCAAATTCATCAGTTGATCACGTGAGATTGGCTATTAAAGATTGCTATAAGCGTTTGATGAAGCCTTCTATGGAAACAGAAGTGCGATTGTATACCAAAAAGAAGGCGGATGAAGAGGCTATTAAGGTATTTGCCGAAAACTTGCGTCAGCTGCTTTTGGCAGCGCCTTTGGGAGAAAAATCAGTGATGGCCATCGATCCAGGGTTCCGAACAGGCTGTAAAACAGTTTGCCTAGGTCCACAAGGGCAAGTGTTGAGTTATGATGCGATTTTCCCGAATGAGCCCCAGCGAAAACTAGCTGAGGCAGGTGCTACGGTGAGGCATTTAGTTGAGAAATTTAAAATTGAGGCTATTGCCATTGGAAATGGTACAGCAAGCAGGGAGACGGAAGCTTTTGTAAAATCATTAGGACTGCCTAAGCATGTTATTGTGACGATGGTTAATGAAAGTGGAGCTTCCATTTATTCTGCTTCGGACGTGGCACGAGAGGAATTCCCAGATTTTGATTTGACTGTTAGAGGAGCTGTGTCTATTGGGAGAAGATTGATGGACCCTTTGGCTGAGTTGGTGAAGATTGATGCAAAATCTATAGGGGTAGGTCAGTATCAGCATGACGTAGATCAATCTGCTTTAAAAAACTCCTTGGACGATACGGTGATGAGTTGTGTGAATGGAGTAGGAGTGGAAGTAAATACGGCTTCTAAGCAGTTGTTGACGTATGTTTCTGGTTTAGGATCTGTTTTGGCACAAAACATTGTAAATTATAGGAATGAAAATGGTCCATTTAAGAGTCGAAGTGAAATAAAAAAGGTACCTCGTTTGGGAGACAAGGCATTTGAACAGGCTGCCGGGTTTTTGAGAATACGGAATGCCAAAAATCCCTTAGATGCATCTGCGGTTCACCCGGAGCGGTATGCCTTGGTAGAGCAAATGGCGGCTGATTTAGGTGTGAAAGTAGTAGATTTGATGGCGTCGGAGGAAATCCGTTCCAAAATAAATTTAAAAAATTATGTATCTGATAATGTAGGTTTGCCGACTTTGCAGGATATTTTGGAGGAATTATCCAAGCCGGGTAGAGACCCTAGAGAGACTTTTGAGGTATTTAATTTTCAAGAGGGTGTCAATGAAATTACGGATCTGAAAGTAGGAATGAAGTTACCAGGTATTGTTACCAATATCACGAAATTTGGAGCATTTGTAGATATAGGGGTTCATCAAGATGGACTTGTTCATTTAAGTCATTTGGCAGACCGCTTTATCAAAGATCCAACAGAAGTGGTAAGTGTCAGCCAAAAGGTAGAGGTGACGGTGATGGAGGTGGATAAAGCTAGAAAAAGAATTGGTTTGAGTATGAAATCGGATCCTTTTGGAGAACGAGGTAAACCCAGTCAAAAGTCACAGCCAAAGAAGGAAAAAGTAGAAGAGGCGGGAGATTTCGCTTCTAAATTGGCGCTTCTTAAAGGGAAGTTTAGATAATCTCTACTTTTGCTGATTTTAATTTTCCCTAATACACATTAAGTAATTGATAGTCTGTTGATTTATCCGGAAAGGGGAAGTCAGCAGACTTTTTTATTTTTCTCCTAGATGGCTAAGGAAGTTTTTGGATATCAATTTTTTATTTTTTAAATAAATGATTTAATTTTAATAACGAAAACCCTTTTTAGTTATGAAAAATTCTGTCGTTTTCTTGATTTGCCTTTTTTTATGGGTTTCTAATCCTGATCAACTTGTTGCCCAGCAGGCATTAATTGATAGCCTTCAGAATATTATCAGTAAAAACAACCAAGATACCTTGCATCTTAAAGCATTAGTAAATTTGGGTATAGCACTAGAACGTACAAATCTCCAACAGTCCAAAGCCAATTTTCTTGCAGCTTTGGCTATGAAAAATAATCCTGATTTTAATAGACTGAAAGCTACAGCTGCTATTAGGTTAGCAGGGAACTATTCAGCAACAGGTAGTTTGGATTCTGCTAATTATTATTTTGAAAAAGCAGAGTCAATAATCAAGTCATATCCAAGTGATCACAAGCTTGCATATAACCTTTATAGTGGTTTAGGAATTCATTTTAATAGAATTGGAAAGGCTGATTTAGCATTGGACAATTACAAAAAAGCTTCTGTACTTGACCCGTCATTGATTGGTCTTGATAATGTGGCAGGTCTTTACATTAATATGGCCAATGTTTATCAAAGTTTGGATGATCAAAAATTAAGGGTGGAGTCAGCGTACAAGGCATTAGAGATTTTTGAAAAAACTCAAAATAAGACTGGATTATCCTTTGTATATAACTTACTTGGAAGCATTAACTATCAGCTTAAAAATTATAGTGAATCAGAGAAGTATTTTCTGAGCTCTTTGGAGTATAGAAAGTTGCTGAATGACAGAAGGGGAGAGGCAGTAGTTTTGTCAAACATTGGAAATATTTATACAGATAGAGGTTCTTACGATCAAGCCATCGAGTTTTTTATCCAGGCTAGCGAGATTAATGAGTCCTTGGGACTTAAAGATCAAAAGGGTATAGCATTGATCAATCTGGGTAAGACTTATGAAAAAATGGGGGATTATCAAAAAGCTTTGGGTCAATTTAAAGAAGCGCAAAAGATTTTGAATGAGGCGGGGATATCCAAAATGGATGCATTATTACTAACAGATATTGGAAAAGTTCAAAGAATGCTCTCGATGGATCAAGAGTCCTATGCCAACCTATTGAAATCCTCTCAACTTGCTGAAAGTGAAAAGCAGTATTTTGATGCAATTACAGCCTTCAAAAACTTAAAGGAATATTATCAAGAAAAGGGGAGATATCAAGAAGCATTGATGGCACAGACCAAAGAATATACTTATCGAGATTCGGTAGGTATGGAAGCTTTACGTGCACAACTTAAAGAATTTGAGTCCAAGTATGCTTTGGATCTGAAAGAAAATGAAATTAATCTTTTAAAAGCCGAGAAAGAATTGGATAAATTAGAATTGTCCAGACGTAAAGCCAATCAAAATTTGATTATGGCCATCTTTTTCTTTTTGATTCTTTTGGCGGGTATTTTAGTCAATAAATATCGTATCGTAGGCAAAACCAAGCGGCTGTTGGAGGTAGAACGCCTCCGTAATGCGATCGCAAGAGATTTACATGATGATTTGGGTAGCACCCTTTCCAGCATTCATATACTGTCCCAAATGGCCTTGCAAAGGGAAACGAATGGTAGCAATCCTGTTTTTTCAAAAATCAATACTCAAACTGCCACCATGATGGATAAGCTCAGTGATATTGTATGGTCTATTCATCCTGATAATGATAACCTCGATCAATTGTTAAGCAAAATGCAGGAATTTGCAGCTGAGATGTTAGAGCCCAAAGAAATCACCTATGAATTTGAAGTCAGCGAAGGGGCGAAGGAAATCAAATTGGACCTAGAGAAACGAAGAAACTTGTTTTTAATATTCAAAGAGGCTTTAAATAATGCTGCCAAATACGCCGATAGCCAACATTTGGATATTCGCTTGACAGTACAAGGAGGAAAATTAAATCTGTTGATCAAAGATGATGGAAAAGGCTTCGATCAAACGTTGATAAAAAAAGGAAATGGGTTGTTCAATATGCAGCAAAGAGCACAAATGATGGGAGGGAATATGGTAATCGAAAGTTTTCCGGAAATGGGGACTTCTATTCAACTTAGTGCTCCAATTGCTTAGCTAGATATCACATGATTAGGGGATTTATTTTTTGAAAGCAAAATTGGATATTTAATGCTTAGAATTGATATTGATGGATATTTTTTGATATTGAATAGATATTGCACTAGGATCAACTATGTTAATGACAATATCTATGCATATCCAATATCTACAAATATCTTTTTTGAAACACAAAAACTAATTTAGGGAAAGTAATGATCAAAGTACTCTTATACGAAGATAATGACCTCCTCCGTGAAAGTATCAGTTGTATGCTTCAAATCATGGAGGGTATGGAATTGTTGGGGGCATTTGACCATGCCAATAATGTAGAGGCAGAAGTGAAAGTTCATCGTCCAGATTTGATATTGATGGATATTGATATGCCTGGAAGAAATGGAATAGATGCTACACGTCTGGTGAAAAAACTATTTCCCGAGGTTTATATTCTTATCATGACGGTATTTGATGATTCCGATAATGTACTCAATGCCATCAAAGTAGGTGCATCGGGGTATTTACTGAAAAAACATATAGCCAATCGGTTGTTTGATGCTGTGGAGGAAATCTTGGAAGGAGGAGCGCCAATGTCGCCTGCAGTGGCCAAGTTGGTTATTCAGTCTATGCAGCGGCCCCAGCAACTCACAGATTATGGGTTAACAGAGCGTGAAAAAGATATCTTGGTTTCTTTAAGCAAAGGGAATAGTTTTAAATTGATAGCGGCTGATTGTAAGATCAGTATCGATACCGTGCGCACACACATCAAGCGGATTTATGAAAAACTTCAGGTCCATTGTCAAACGGAAGCTGTTTCTAAAGCTATTAATGAGGGGTTGGTTTAAGCCTTTGGTTTCTATCTCAAATTCTTGGGTTGAATTTTTGGTCTTTTTCCTAGTTTGTCATTTATCTAAAATAAAAATCAATAATGATTAGGTATAAAATTTTCGATCCCCATCCACTTTTAACAACTTTTGTCCAAAGTATTTTTGTGGTGGATCATGTTTTTGAGTCTGGCGAAGGGGAGATTGTTGGTCAGTATCCACCTACGCCCCAAAACTGTATTTTCCTGTATATCAGGGAAAAGTTTAAAGCAAGAAAAGTCACCGAAGATAAATTTATCGAAAGGTCAAAAGCGGTAATAGTAGGACCACAGCTTACTCGCATGGAATTGACTGTGAATGCTGATTATAGGGTTGCGGTGATAGGTTTCCATCCAGGTGGGCTTTTTAGATTGCTAGGGATGCCCATGGAAGAGATTTTTGATGATGGATTTGATGGTCTGGAGTTATTGGGGAATGATATCAATGATTTGGTGGAGCGTTGTGCTCAAGTCGAATCATTTGATACAACATGTGAATTCATAGAGAATTACTTGCTTGGGAAATTGAGTAGAGTCAAAGAACTGTTGCCAATCGATGGAGCCCTAAATGAAATGATTCAGTATCAAGGCCTTATTCCCATCACACAGGTAGCGGACAATGCCTGCTTGAGCTTGAGACAGTTTGAAAGAAAGTGTAAAGAAAGGGTTGGCTTTTCCCCAAAAGTTTATGCCCGTCTGATCCGCTTTTCCAATGCATACAGACTTTTTGAAAAATCCGAAGTGCCAAATTGGTCAGAAATTGCTTATCAATCAGGTTATTATGACCAAATGCATTTTATCAAAGACTTTAAAGAATTTGCTGGAATCACACCTACGATGATGGAAGAGGAATTGAAAAGAAAACCGTTGCGATTTCAGACGGCAATAAGATTCTAGAAGCGAGAGATTAGAAACGAGACACTCCATCTTTTTCCAATTCTCTTTTTTTCTTAATTCATGCCTCTTGATTTTAATATCTCGCTTCTCGTCTCTCGCTTCTCCTTCAACATGTCGTTTTCTTACTATACATTATATGGTTCAGATTTTAGGTTTGTACAGTAAATATTTTAAAACCTAAATTCTTAAAGTCATGTATAGAATTAAAAATTATTTGTCCATCAAACTTTTCGTAGGGATATCCTTTTTGTTTTTGGCTTGCGCCAATAATGATGCTGAGCCGGTATTGTCTGAGCTTGAAAAAGCAAGATTAGAGTATGAACGGATGAAAGCTAATCCAGCTTTTATCGAGTTGGCGTTCCCTGCAGATGACCCTGGCCCTCCTTTTTATGCAAGAATTGCAGTTCTGGGCCCAGACGCTTTACTAATGGAATCAAATGGAAGAGTGGTGATTCCGATGATGCGTCAGGTTGAATGCATTGATCCCGAATTTAATCTGCTAGATTTATATCATGTTCCAAATGGATTTTTTTGTCCATTGACATTAGCAGGAAAAGGTTTAATTGAACCGGATGCTCCTATGGGAACTTTTCCTGCCATTGCTTATGGAGGAGGAACAAATATGCCTGTTTGGTTTGTGGATAAAAATCTTTTGGCGACGGCCATGGCTGATGGTATTTTGACTCTTCCTGAATTGCAAGGGCTAAATCCCTTGAAAGGAATGGCTTCCCGCTACGAAGAATATAATAAGCCAAGGTCTGAGGAAGACTATTTGTTGGTGATTGAATCGGAAGGAACGATACCGGCTACCAATCAGCGATTTGAGTATAGGGTGATTTCCAGAACTAAGGCAAGACAGGATGTTGAATTGAGGATTTGGTAACAGAGACCCGGCAGGTTTTGAAAACCTGCCAGGTCTTATCCCATGATTAGGGTATTGTGGTAGGTATCCGAAAGCAGTAACTTGTCTAAGTAATTGATAATAAAGCATCCAAATGAAAATCAAAAAATGGCTTTCTAATCTTCCCATGTGGCTCTATGGCTGTATGTTGTTGCCCCTATTGGCTTTTGGATTGAGTAAGCAAGGAACATCTTACTTTTCTGTTTTGGATATCCCTCGTATCTGGACGGATGAAGCCATGAAGGATTGGGAGTTGCCAAATTCAAATCCAGCGTATTCGGCACAGCCTGTTACGGAGGAATTCTATTACAATCTTCCAGAAAGGGTAATTTATAAAACATATCCTGTCTATCATCCTGACCATGAACCTGAAGGCTATTGGGACTGGTTGCACGAGCAGGAAGCAGAAATTGTATTTGATGAAAGTAACCTGATTACGGAGGAAGATTGGATCAAAGCGGGGGAGTTGCTCTTTGATTACCCCATAGATACCCTTGGAGCTATAATCAATACCCAGCATGTACGCAATCCGGATTTTTATTCCAGTACAGGCATGCCTTTAACACCTGAAGGAATTATGCCGTTTGCACAGTGGGTAGTAGCTGGAAAAGGCAAGGTGTATTTGGGTAATCTTTCCTGTGCTATGTGTCATACCAGAGTCATGGAAGATGGTAGTTTGTTGAAAGGAGCTCAAGGAAACTGGCCGGGAGATAAAGCCTTTGCCTTTGCATTAGAATCCGATGGAGTTTCTGAAACAGGTGTACAAGGGATTACAAATATCCTTTTCGGAAGTGCTTTTGTAGAAGGTGATCCTCATGGGAAATTGATGGCCAGTGGAAGAGAAAGTATTTTGGAAGCCTATAAGGCAGTTCCAGAAGGAGCTTTTGGTAGACAAGGAACAAGTATCTTATATCCACCCCAAGCGCCAAACTTGATTGGTGTAAAGGACCGAAAATACCTAGACCATGGAGGTCTAGGGCAACACAGAAATATAGAAGATATGATGCGCTACATTGCTATGAATCAAGCGCTTGATTTCTTAAATTTTTATGGGGACTATAATTCACTGGGCTTGACCAAAGAACGTTTGAACAATGGTCAGCCCATTTTTTTTCCTGGAACTTATGATCGGCACTCAGAGGCTCAATTATATGCGATTGCTAAATATGTTTATTCATTGACACCACCGGAAAATCCTTATAAACCATCAGCTGTCAGTGAGCGGGGTAAGATCATTTTTGCGGAACAAGGTTGCGTGACCTGTCATACCCCGCCACTATTTACAAACAACAAATTGACTCCGGCTGATGGGTTTGAGGTGCCTGATGCACATTATGACAAGTATGACATCTTTGATATTTCTGTGGGTACAGATCCAGGTTATACCCTGAAGACAAGGAGAGGAACAGGCTATTACAAAATCCCGTCTTTATTGGGTTTGTGGTACAGAGGGCCATTCCTGCATGATGCTTCCTTGGCCAAATTGGAGGATTTGTTTGATCCGACCCGGTTGAAAGATGATTATGTGCCCACGGCATTCAAACCGCACGATGTCAAGACCAAAGCGGTCAAGGGACATGAATTTGGGATGGAGTTGAATGAAATGGACAAGAAGGCGTTGATTGCTTATTTGTTGACGCTTTAAACATTGATATTGATGGATATTGGATATTTAGATATTGTTGTAGCCCCGTTGCGATCATTGTGTGTTCTTTGCGCCAGCTGCGTGAACCCTACCTTAATTAATAAGAAAAATCGATTGTTTTTGGTTTTTGCATTAGTTCCGTTTTTGCTTTTAGCTCAATCGGTTAAACCTAAAAGCCCTATCCAATTCAAAATCAAAAATGCGGGAATTATTGTGGATGGAACGATTTCAGATTGGGAGGTGGAGGTGGATTTTGATTCAAAGAAATTGGATCAATCGAGTATCCGAGGCAAAGCCAACCCGGAAAGTATCCAAACCGGAATCAAATTAAGAGATAAACATTTACATGGACGAGAGTACTTCCATATCCAAAAATTCCCTTTCATTAGTTTGGAATCCAAGTCTTTTCAGTCAAAGGGAAAGAACAACTTTATAGGGGTTTTTGAGTTGCAGATAAGGGATGTGAAAAGGGAAGTTGAGATCCCATTTACTTTGTCCCAAACAGGAAAGCAGCAGAAGTTTAAGGGTGAGTTTGTGATTGACCGTTTGGATTTTGGGTTGGGGGAGAAGAGTTTGGTTCTTTCTGACGAGGTGAGAATATTTGTGGAATTTTAGAATTTGTAGCAGAGGGTTTCACGCAACGACCGCAACGGGGGAAACGCAACGGTCGCCACGGAAAAGAATTCTATAACACATAGCGCTCGTAGCGTTCATCGTTGCGCACGTTGCGTGAACTTTTTTTAAAAAAAGCCTTAAACAACTGAATCTTCAACAGGAATGATTTTATCCAATTCATTAGATTTTTGAAGTTTTTCGGCTTCTAGGTCATAGTCATCTTGTAACCCTAACCAAAATTTAGGACTTGTTCCGAAGAACTTGCTTAGTCGAAGAGCAGTATCTGCTGTGATTCTTCTATTGCCCTTGATGATTTCAGAAACTCTTGTTTGAGGAATAAATGTTTCCTTAGCCAATCTGTAAGCAGAAATTTTCATAGGAATTAAAAACTCCTCTAATAAAATTTCACCTGGATGAATGTTTTTAAGCTTTTCCATTTTATGAATGATAATCTAATATTTGAACTTGGTAAGCATCATTATTGTCCCATACAAATATGATCCTCCACTGATCATTGATTCTGAGACTGTAAAATGAAGATAGATTTCCTTTGAGTTTTTCAAGTCTATTTGCTGGCGGAATCCTCAAATCTTGAATACTTTGGGCATTATGAAGCATTCTTAATTTTCTTCTTGCAGTATGCTGAATTTCATTTGGTAGTTTTCTTGAAACGATACCGTTCCAAATTTTTTCAGTTTCTTTATCACCAAAATCTTTTATCATCAGTATTGCCTTGCGTTACTAACGTATAAAGTTAGTATCTTGTTTTTAATTTCGCAACACACTGTTTGATTTTTAAACATTTTGCCTCGATATCACATCATTAGGGTATTGTCCGCACTGTTTCATTTTCGTACATTTATAGGGTATTCATATTCAATGTTTTACCAAACCACCAACACTATGAACGTTCAAACTGAAAACTTCCTTGCCCAGACCTGTGTGATAGGGGGCTGCGCCGCTTTGATGGGTGCTGTACTTTTTTTATTTATGATGTTGTCTGATTATTTAAAAGGGCTATTAACCATCGCACAGGTTTAGCATTATGATGTTGGATTTTATAGATTCCTTTTATATGAGAAAGAGGATTTTAATACTCTGTCTGGTTTTACAAGGATTCTGTTCCTTAAGCCATGCTCAGGATAAACCCTTACTCTTGGAATGGAGTATTGGCGAAACGGCTGTTTTTTACAGTCAAGACCAAGAAGTTTCTGCCCAGTTTTCAGGTGAAATCTGCTATGAAGCCAACAGTTTTTTCCAAATAACCTTAGCTGATTTGGAAGTTGAATTCAAGGTTTATGTGCTTTCTAAGGGGGATTGGCCACATTACACTGATCCAAACTTGATTTACGGAATGCCTCACTTTATACCTAACGAAAAAAGATTAGTGGTAGCGGCAGAGGATAATACATTTTGGAGGATGCAGCTCCCAGATTTCCCATCATTATCATCTCCGTATAAAGAGCTTTTTCCAATGACTTATAGTCTAAATGATGAAGTAAGTAGCAGGTATTTTTTTGATTTATTGCCCATCCATGAACTCGGGCATGCCTGGGCTTCAAAAGCGGGGCTGAATACCCAAAGACGCTGGCTTTCGGAAATGCTGTGTAACCTGATGCTACATACCTTCATTGCTGAAGAAAGAGGTGAATTCCTAGGGGCTTTAGAGCTCTTGCCCATGTATTGGTCCAATGAAGACCAATCCGATTATAGCTTTAGAACCCTTGATCAGTTTCAAAATAACTATTGGGAATTAGGAATGCAGTCTCCTCGCAATTATGGATGGTATCAGTTCAGGTTTCACAATGCTGCACGAAAGCTTTACAATGAAGGAGGCGCTGATGTCTTGATTAATCTTTGGTCCTTTCTCTCGAGTAATCAGGAGACTTTGGAAGATGAAGCCTTATTAGAAGGTTTGCGTGATGAGGTCCATCCTTATTTTGAAGAATTATGGAATGAGTGGTAAAAATTTTTTCACGCAACGAACGCAAAGATAAAACGCAACGAGCGCAAAGTTGATCAATAAAACGTCGCTGCGATCGTTGCGATTCACTTTGCGCACTCTGCGAGAACAAAAAAAAATATCAAATTATGAAAAAGCTTTTCCCGGACGTGAAATTGTTTTCGTTGATGCCATGCCGCTGAATTGGCAAGGTGGAGGGATTCATTGCAGTACACAGCAGGAACCCAAAAGGAGAGGGGTGAAGTAAAGCAGGGCTTACATCATACTTTCTTGAAAAACTATTTTCTAAAAATGCTTTTTGTAAAAACTATTTTATCAATCAACTGAGTGCTGTCCATCATGTTACTAGTCCAAAGTTTGGGGACTTCATGATGGATGTTGCTTATGTTTTTGAGGTAGGGGGATTTAGCAAAACCACTGATCAAATCCAAGGTATTCCTAATGCTTAACTTGCCCTAGATATCGAAAGTGAGAATGGCAAAAGAATTCCTTTGTGGCTATTTGGCATGTTATACTGATTGTATGTCATCTGCATACATCCAATATATGACTTATTGATTCAATATTTTGAATGAAATATCATTCATAAATACATAAAAATCGTATTAATGAATGAAAAAACATTCAAAATGTATTTTTTGTTTAAATAAGAATTTATATTTTTGTATGAAAAATAAGTCGTAGTAGCTTAATTCGTACTATAATGAGTGATTTTTCATACATATCATACTTAAGTGATGGAGCGCTTCTCAAAAAAATAGGTGGCTTTATCAAATCCCGCAGGATTGAGCAGAACCTCACCCAAGACGAGGTGGCTGAGCGGGCTGCTATCAGTCGGTCCACACTTAGTTTATTGGAAAGGGGAGAGAATATTGCCCTGACCAATCTATTGAAGGTGCTTCGGGTGTTGGATGCACTGTATGTATTGGAGCATTTTCAAGAGGTTAAGCCTATTAGTCCTATGCAGCTGGCCAAAGAAGATGAGGTAAAGTGGAAAAGGGCTTCCAAAAGCAAGAAATCTTCCCCTAAAGATGATCTGGGATGGTAAGGACGGCATTTGTCAAGCTCTGGGGACAACGGATTGGTGCGGTGGTATGGGATGAGAGTCAGGAATTGGCTTTTTTCGAATATGACCGAAGATTTGCCTCTGGTAAACTGGATATCTCGCCTGTTCGAATGCCACTTAGTAATCGTATCTATGGTTTTCCTGAATTGAGAGGCAATGCAACATTCAAAGGACTTCCGGGTTTGTTGGCGGATTCCTTACCCGATCGCTATGGAAATGAATTGATCAATGGCTGGCTTTCCCGCTATGGTAGACCGGAAAACTCCCTGAATCCCGTGGAACTGCTTTGCTTCATAGGAAATAGGGGGATGGGTGCCTTGGAGTTTGAGCCTTCTACGCTGCCAGTCCAAGAGCAAGGGCAGTTACTGGAACTCTCGAGTCTGATCGAAACAACCAAAAAGTTGTTGGAGAGCAGGGAGCAATTTGAAACGCATACGGACCAAGCCATGCGCGATGTCATGTTGAATGTATTGAAGATGGGGACTTCTGCGGGAGGAGCTAGACCCAAAGCCATCATTGCATACAATGAAGCCACCGGAATGATCCGTTCGGGGCAGACCTTGCAGGAGGTTGGATTTGAACATTGGTTGATCAAGTTTGACGGGGTCAATGACACACAATTTGGAGAGACCTTTGGTTACGGACGGGTGGAGATGGCTTATTATGCCATGGCGATAGATGCAGGTATCGAAATGGCTGAAAGCAGGTTGATTGAAGAAGAGGGTAGGGCGCATTTTATGACCAAGCGTTTTGATAGGGTGAATGGAACCGACAAGCTTCACATGCAGACTTTTTGTGCTTTGCAGCATTTTGATTTCAACAATGTTACTAGTTATAGCTATGAGCAACTGTTTCAGACCATGCGCCAACTTCGGCTTACCTATGCTGAGGCAGAGCAACTGTTCCGCAGGATGGTATTCAATGTTTTGGCTCGCAACTGTGATGATCATACCAAAAACTTTGCTTTCCTGATGGATCGGGAGGGGAAATGGAGTCTTTCTCCGGCCTATGATATTTGCCATGCTTACAGGCCTGACAGTGTCTGGGTCAGTCAGCATTGCCTGAGCATCAATGGCAAAAGGAAAGATTTTGTGCTAGATGATTTTTCGGCCATTGCCAAGCAAAACTCTATCCGAAACCCTCAAGGAATTATCCAAGAAGTGCAAGTGGTCGTTTCCAATTGGAAGGACTATGCTGGAAAGTATAAAGTAAACTCAAAGCTTGTGCAAGCGATTGCTGCTACTTTGGTAAAGTTGGTGTAGGGGCGAATTTTTATTCATTGATTCTATTTCCTAAAAGATATTTCCATAATTTCTATGCTAGGGAATTGAGGTTCCTTAAGTAAATCCGTTTTTAATAATTTAAGAGTTCCTGATCATTTTTCTTGAAACTAAAAAAAAGTTTTTATTTGGAAAACATTAAATTAACCTATAAAATAAGTTTATAATTATTAGAACCTGCGAAGTATTTAGAATGTTCTTCGGTTTTTAGGTATTTTTTGGTCTCAAACTACTGTATTACAGGGTGTTACTAGGAGCTATATTTTTGGAATTCCAAAAAATAAATCTTAAGTTTTATAACTTTTGGTAGTAAATTCAAAAACCACTATTCGATAAAATCAATTAAAAAATAAAACCTGAGAATTATATGTACAGAAAACTAATTGTTTTGATTATAGCTTCTTTTTTTAGCAGTTATTTGAATGCACAGGAAAACAGCCTGTACTATTATGGGTATAAAACTAAATATGTCTTGACTACTGATTCATCACACTCTGTTTTGATTCCCAAAGATGAAAGACTTATAAAAGATATATCTGATTTACCAGAAAGCGTTAGGAACCTGAAAAATTTAACATCAATCGTGAATAGAAAAGAATTCCTAGTTGAAATTTCTGATAAATCCATAATCAAAAATCAGGACATAAAAGATTTTAATGTGATTCCAATTATGTTTCATAAAGAAAACTTAATGATTCCTACGGGATTAATCAATTTGCTTCCAAAAGAAGGATCAAAAATTGATGATATCTCGGCTGTAACGGATTATAAATTTACAATTGTAAAGAAAAATGATTATGGAAGTTTAATGATAAAACCTGATAATGTCAGTGACTTATTCCTTTTATCAAATCAAATCTACGAAAGTGATTTAGTAGAATGGTGTGAACCTGATTTCCTTGTAAGCATTGTCAAGCACCAATCCGTTACGCCTACGGATCCGTTGTTTCCGCAACAATATTATCTCAACCAGCCAAACAATATTGATATAAATGCTCCGCAAGCTTGGGCAATAAGCAGGGGAGTGCAACCCGTCAGGGTAGCAGTGATTGATGATGGTGTTGAGGCACATGAAGACCTTGCTGGCAGGGTTGTCCCTGGATTTACTTCTCCAAATAATAATGGGGGTGGAGCTCCTGTAAATAATCCCCCTCCAGGAGTAGTTCTTGGACATGGCCAAGCATGTGCTGGGATCTTAGGAGCTACGCATGACAATGTTGGCATTTCAGGGGTTTTTCCTGGCAGTATTATAGTTCCAATTAATATTTTTACAAATTGGATATTTAATCCTTTTACAGGACTTTTTCAATCAGTAATAACATTTGAAAATGCCGCTGCTGCCATAAATTGGGCATTTAATCCTAATGAGGGTAATGCTGATGTAATCAGTAATTCTTGGGGCTTTGCTGGTACAGATTTTCCTAATTCAGGACCGGTTATCAATGCTATTATCAATGCCCAAAACAATGGAAGGGTACGGAATGGAGTGGCCCTGGGAGTCCCTGTGATATTTTCATCAGGGAATTTCCATCCAACTCAGGGATGTGGTTTTCCGGATTGCTTTAATGGAGTGGCTTTTCCTGCAAATGTAAACGGGGTAATAACTGTGGGGGCTATTGACCGCAATGGAGCTATTTGGAACTACAGCAGCAGAGGTCCTCAGATGGACTTGGTGGCACCAACGGGAAATGTTAATAATCTGGGTGATCTGGTTACAACTGATAGAATGGGTAATCTTGGTTACAACAATGGTAATTATACCTTTACATTCGGAGGTACATCAGGTGCTGCACCCCAGGTTGCAGGAGCTGACGCACTGATGATTTCAGTTAATCCGAATCTTACATTGACCCAAATAAGAAATATTTTAAGAAACACAGCCACCGATATGGGGCCTTCCGGGTTTGACAATACTTTTGGGTATGGAAGGTTAAATTTAGAAGCCGCACTGAAGGCATCTTTACCTACCATCATAGGAAATAGTCTTCTTTGCACTTCCAATAATAATTACACTCCCAGTTTTGCTATTCCAAATACTACAGCTTCATGGCAGGTTACCCCGCCTGGTTTTTTTGCTACCGGTGGCGGTGCTGCAACCAGTGGGAACGGAACAACAGCCACCCTAAGAGCGGCTTCAAATTTTGGAGGTCAGGCAACCATTGAATTCACATTTACAGGGCCATTAGGTCAGGCCAATGTCAGAAGAAATATCTGGGTAGGTACACCACATATTACAAATATGCGGGTCAACAACCAGCCAGTATTTCCAAGCCAATCTGTATCTTTGTGCCCCGGCAACCATTGGCTTAATGTGACCCCTGTTGGTGGAAATGCAGGAGCCGCTACTTGGACTGTACCACAGGGTGTCCCCCATTGGATTGGGAACAATACCATGGATTTTACTTTCCCATCAAATATGTCTTCAATTACAATTTCCGCAAGATCTTCGAATTCCTGCGGTCAGGGTGTAAACTATAACTTTTTCCTGTTGAGACAAAACTGGAATTGCCCCAGTTCATTTGCAGTGGTCGCCTACCCCAATCCTACCAGTGATGTTTTGAATATTGAAATGATTCCTCTTTCCCATGATGTATCCAAAGATGATGCTCCAATTATTGATTCCGCAATTTTGCTGAATTCAGATGGCAGGGAAGTTTCAAAGGGATTTAGGGATGGATCGAAAATTGTATTTGATGTCAGCCACCTGAAAAGGGGAGTTTATTTCATCCATGTTATAGTGGACGGGGAAATGATAAGAGAGCAAATCGTAATTGAATAAAGAAAAAAACACATCTTTTTAGGAAATTATTTATAGTTTCCTTTTTGACGAAACACATTTAGATCCAAAGTAAGGCTTAAAGTGGAGTTAACTTTCAATTAAATATAAAGTAAAAAAACCAATAAGAATAGTTGAATCTATGAATGATGTATTATTATAATACTACTTTGGATAAATAAACCATAAAAATAATTAAACAATCTTGTCGCATGTTTATCAAGAATTACGTCTAAGAATTAATGAAAACCATTAAACTGCCCCTATGAAAAAATTTCTGAAAGGTTTTTGTCAGGTATTATTGATACTTTTGACTTTTGGCTGCCTTAATCCTGAAGACGATAATTCAGGACAATGCGTTGAAGGGACCATTCCATTTGTTTATTATAGATTAATTTTTCCTGACTGTTATCGAAAAACCTTTTGGATTGAGGTTTTCGGTGCAGAAAAAATTGGGAAAAGTGTAACCATACCGAAAATTCAAAGAGGTGAGCATCCAGAACCTGCTGTAAAATATTTTAACGTGATTGAAGCAATAATTCCAGATTATAATTTTAATGAAACTTTATTGGAAAGCCTGCAAGGTTCTTCTATTTATTTTGAATACAGATATGCGTCGAAAGAAGAAATATCGGATGTAAGAAATGATAGCCCATGTAAGGAAATCTATGATTATTTTGAATTACCGGTGATAGTAATTACCCGATTTTCTTTTGAATCCTGTCCCAAACATTCGGAAAATCAATAAAAAACTGACGTACATTTGGAATTTAACCCAGATTGCAGCTTTAGGGTTTAAAAAAGAAAGTTTCGGGAAATTTTCTTTTTTTAGCTCCGATTACCTGTACCCCCGTACGTGATTTTTTTTTCTACAGGCAGTTTAAGGCCATTTTTCAGTTTTTAGTACACAAAGGGTATTGCATCTTGGGGTTCAATACCATTACTTTACACCATGTATTTCAAGTTCTCTTTACGTAAACATCCCGACACGGGAAGACTGAGCGGGTATTACCGGCTGGTGGGAAGTTACCGTAATGCGGACAACAGGGTATGTCATCGCACTATCCTGAATATAGGTTTCATTGAAGATGCCGCACCCGAGCAGCTCAACAAAATACAGAAGCACCTTACCGAGAAGTATTAGCACAAGGCTTCTCTTTTTGACCTGGAGGAAGATCCAATCGTTAGACGCTATGTTGAAGACTTCTGGAATCGGATCGTATCTTCCAAGAAGCTGGATATCAAGTCGGAACAGCAACTGTCACGGATGGTGGATATGGATACCATCCAGCATAGTAATGCCAGAGAAATAGGAGCAGAGAATATTGCTTTCCAGACATGGGAGAAGCTACAGCTTACACCCTTATTACTTTCGGCAGGATTCAGCGCCGAAGATGTAAGTCTTGCAGCCACACAGGTTGTATCCCGTGCGGTATACCCCGCTTCCGAACTCAATACTGTCCGTTGGATAAAGGAAAACTCGGCAGTCTGTGAGCTTACGGGCTATGATATGGATAAAATAACCAAGGACAAGCTGTACAAAAGTGCGCTTGAGCTATACAAGGTCAAAGATTCACTCGAAAAGCACCTTTCCAAACGTACCAATGAACTCTTTGATCTACAGGATAAGATCATCCTTTATGACCTGACCAACACCTACTTTGAGGGAGAAAAACCGAACAGTAAGCTGGCACAATACGGAAGGAGCAAGGAAAAAAGAAAAGACGCAAAACTTGTTGTGCTGGCATTGGTAGTGAATGTGGAAGGGTTTATCAAGTACTCCTCTATCCTGGAAGGAAACATAGCAGACTGCAACACACTTGCCGCAATGATTGAAAAGCTTTCCGTCCACACCTGTACAGGACCTTCGGTAGTGGTACTCGATGCAGGCATAACCACCGAAGAAAACCTGCATCTTATCTAGAGCAAAGGATACAGCTACCTCTGCGTAAGCAGGACAAAACTCAAGGATTATAGCTATGTGCCCGACAGACTTACAACTCTGCTGGAAACAAAATCAAAGCAGAACATCAGACTCAGAGCCGTGTCCACAGGAAAAAACACAGATTATTTTTTAGAAGTCAAAAGCCCTTCCAAAGAGAAGAAAGAGAAAGGCCTGAAGCTACAGTTCGAAGAAAGGTTTGAACAGGAGCTGCAAAAAATACACCATGCTCTCAACAGCAAGGGAGGGGTCAAAAAAACCGATAAAGTCCACCAGCGCATCGGGAGGGCCAAAGAAAAGTATCCATCAGTCCAGTGTTATTATGAGATCACTGTTGAAAGTGACCCTAAAACAGAACAGGCGACAGTAATGTCATGGAAGAAAAACCTGGAACGGGAGCAGGCAAAAGCCGATAACCCGGGCATCTATTTTTTACGGACAAACCTGAATGTGCAGGAGGAGTACATCATCTGGAATATCTATAACACTATCAGGGAAATAGAGGATGCCTTCCGCACCCTCAAACCGACTTGGACCTTAGACCGATTTACCATAAAAATGATGATGCCACCATGGCACATCTACATCTGGGAATCCTTGCATATTGGATAGTCAATACAGTGAGGTACCAGATCAAACAGAATGGCATAAAAAGCTGCTGGGGTGAAATAGTAAGAATAGGCAACACACAAAAGGTCATCACTACTTCAGGGAAAAACACCTATGATAAAATCATTACCACACGCAAGTGTACAGTTCCAAACAAAAACCTGAAAGAAATCTAAGACATCCTTCAGACCAAATACCAACCGTTTACAAAAAGAAAATCCGTAGTACACAAACTTGAACTCAAAAAAAAAGAAACACCCAAATTACAGACACTTACAGGCGGATAGCTGCAATCTGGGTTAATCAAGCTGTAAACAGGTTATACCTAAAGTTTTTTGTCAAAAATATGGGAAGTTTTGGTTAGGATATCAGATTTAAACTATTTAAGTCCAAATCTTGTAAAAAGAAAGGAGCCGACGAATTTTTCCTAAATTCCGCCGACTAAACCCAAGTTGATATTAAAGGATTTTTATTTTTCCACAGGAATGATCCGATCGGGGCAGACCTTGCAGGAGGCTGGATTTGAGCATTGGTTGATCAAGTTTGATGGGGTCAATGATACGCAGTTTGGAGAGACCTTTGGTTATGGACGGGTGGAGATGGCTTATTATGCCATGGCGATAGACGCTGGAATTGAAATGGCTGAAAGCAGGCTGATTGAAGAAGAGGGTAGGGCTCATTTTATGACTAAGCGTTTTGATAGAGTAAACGGAACCGAAAAGCTACACATGCAGACTTTTTGTGCTTTGCAGCATTTTGATTTTAATAATGTCAGTAGCTACAGTTACGAACAGCTGTTTCAGACCATGCGCCAACTTCGGCTTACCTATGCAGAAGCAGAGCAGTTGTTCCGCAGGATGGTGTTCAATGTGCTGGCCCGAAATTGTGACGATCATACCAAAAACTTTGCTTTCCTAATGAATCAGAAGGGAAAATGGAGTCTTTCTCCAGCCTATGATATTTGCCATGCTTACAGGCCGGATAGTGTTTGGGTCAGTCAGCATTGTCTGAGCATCAATGGCAAAAGGAAAGATTTTGTGCTAGAGGATTTTTTGGCGATAGCCAAGCAAAATTCTATCCGTAACCCACAAGGCATTATCCAGGAAGTACAGGAAGTCGTTTCCAATTGGACGAGCTATGCAGGAAAATATAAAGTGAACTCAAAGCTTACAGAAGCGATTGCCGCCACTTTGGTAAAGTTGATGTAGGGGCTGCTTTTCGATTAATTTTTCTATTTCTCAAAACTTCACACATCACATCATTGGGGTATTGTGGGCAACTTGATTTTTAGTGAAATTTAGGGGTATAAGTTCACGCCACGAGCGCAACGGATTTAGCGCAACGTTCGCTATGGAATTATTTTAAAAGTCGCAGCGCTCGTGGCGCTTTACTTTGCGATCGTCGCGAGAATCAAAAAAAATTCCACCATGAAAAATCTAATTTTCTTTGTCTTTTTGATCGTGATTATTTTCTCTTGCAGGCAAGAGCGAAGAGATCCTGCTATTTTTTATTATCCTGCTGAATGGGAACCACAGGAAGCTATATTATTGGGCTGGGCTGAAAGGGAACCTGAGTTTTTCCCCTTGGCAGCAGATGTGGCACGAGCGCTTGAATGTTCCACTTCTGTCATATTTGTATCAGATACCAGCGAAAATCCTCAAGTATTTAAGGAATATCTAGTAGAAAATGGCCTAGATACGGCTTCATTTACTTTTTTGACCATCCCTATTCGGCAGGCTTTAGCCTTAAGAGATATTGGGCCTGTGTATCTGATCAATGGGTTGGGAGAGAAAAAGGCAGTAGATTTCAGGTGGTCATATCAGGACTTCTTTGAGCGCTTTTTAATTGAGAAAGGAGAAGAACCTGACTCAGCAAAGGTATATGCCTCGTTCTTTGACCGAAATCAAAAAACAGATAGCCTGATAGCAGCAAGGAATGGTATCGAAGTCATTACTTCTTCATTGAACCTAGATGGGGGAGCAATTGAAGTCAATGGTAAAGGTACCATATTGCTGAATGAAGAGTGGATGTTTATGGTCAATCCGACTTCAACCAAGGAAAGCATGGAGCAGGAGTTGCAGCGCACATTGGGTGTTCATCATTTTATTTGGGTAGGGAAAGGCCTAGTAGAAGATGGTGATGTGTCGAAAATCATCATTCCTGGATATGTTACTATGGGCACCGCTGGTCATACGGATGAATACATTCGATTCGCCAATGCCAATACGATTCTTCTAGCCTGGGTGGATGAAAAAGAAAAAGATTTGCACCCTGTTCATACTGAAAACTATCTGAGAATGAAGGAAACGTATGATATTTTGATCAAGGCAAAAGATCAAGATGGCAGGCCTTTTAAGATCATTAAGGTTCCCATGCCAGACCTTCGGCATAGGCCTAACATGGTTATAGAAGGATGGGCAATGAGTGATTCTACGATTGGCAAAGAGTATTTTGCTTCTGACCAGGGTGTTCAAGTCGGAGATACACTTCAATATTTGTCGTCGTCTTCTTATTTGAATTTTTTGATTTCAAATGACAAGGTTTTATTGCCCACCTATTTGCATGTAGGCAGTTCGCCTGAAAAAGAAGAACGCGTAAAAGAAATCTTTTCAACTCTATACCCTGATAAAACTTTGGTTTGGATTGATGCTACAACCTATAATTGGGATGGTGGAGGTCTTCATTGTTACACCAAGCAAGTGCCTAAGGTAAATTGAGAATTAGGGATTTTTTATCAAACCATCACATCATTAGGGTATTGTGGGCAACTAGAAATTGAAAGAAATTTAGGGGAATAGTTTCACGCAACGAGCGCAGCGGAAAAAACGCAACGAGCGCCACGTGAGGGTTTTAAATTCGCTGTGTTCGCTTCGATTTCCTTAGCGTTCTCTGCGTGATACAAAAGATCTTGTTAATATGAAGTCTTTATTTATACCCCTGTTTATTTTCTTGTTTATCAGCGATGATTTCGCACAATCTGATAGGCTTCAGGCATATAATCCATTAGGAATGACCCATTGGGAGCCATTTATCGGGCAATGGAAAGGAATCGGCTGGAGGTTGACAGAGGATGGTCAACAAACAGAATGGCATCATGCCTATACCATTCAATTCAAACTGGATGGGAGGCTCCTAATGCTGGAAAATACCACCACAGTGAAAGATGAGGTACACCACAAAAGTCTGATCCTAGGGACTTATGATGAAAAAGCCGAAAATTTTCCCCTTCGTGTGTACTCTACGCTAACCCCAGAAGGGGATTATTCAGGAGTTTTTGAACACGGGGCATTCATCTATTTCATGAACAAGAACTTACGTTTTTCCATGCAGGTAAATGAAAAAGGACAGATCTATGAAATCGGGGAAATGAAAATGGGCGATCAGTGGGTGCAGGTTTTTGAAATGTTATCCTCCAAAGTGGATTAATTGAAAGTACTATGAATTTTTAATGAAATGTAAATATGGATATACAGTCGAATCATTCATCAACCTGGTCACTTTCAAAAAAGCTGTCCCTCCGCTTCGCCTTTATTTTTACCGTCCTCTTCATTTTCCTGTTGGATTGGTATAGCAATGCATTTTCGTTGGGGCTATTCTATTTAGGAGAGTTAAATAAGGTTTTGGATCCGGTCATTTTTTGGATAGGAGACAAGCTGTTTGGTATCGATTACCCGATTTTAACCCCTACACCGGGGAATCACAGCGACAGCACCTACATATACATACTCTATTTTACCATGATAGCTCTCTCTGTCATTGGAGCCATAGTTTGGAGTTTGATTGATCGTGCACGTAAGAACCTAGATGTTCAATACTACTGGCTCACTGTTATTATTCGGTATTTCTTAGCACTTAATTTATTGGCTTTTGCACTGGAGAAGTTTTTCAAAGTGCAGTTCCCCGATTTAGGTTTTTATCAATTGTCAGAGCCTTTAGGTGATATGTCTCCAATGAGCCTGGCATGGGCTTTTTTTGGATACTCTTATGGCTACAACCTTTTTATGGGCTTGGCAGAAAGTGCTGCATTGCTGCTACTTTTCCGTAGAACAGCAAATTTTGGTGCCCTTCTTACTGTGGCTGCAATGGCCAATGTGGCAGCGATTAATATCAACTATGACATCCATGCGAAGGTTTACGCATCAATGATGTTGTTGATGGCCCTGTTCCTTCTACTCCCAAGTATTAAATCTTTATACAGATTCTTTTTTTTCGAGGAGGCAGTATCACTTAAAATTCAGAAAGCACCGATATTCAAAAAACGATGGATGCGAGTCTCAGCCTTGGTTTTCAAATGGATTGTAATTGTGGTACATGTGGGTTATTTACTAAATCTATATTGGGGAATCTATACTAGAAGCCTAAACCGAACCCCCGCAGAGTTATATGGTATTTATGATATTGAATCCTTTGTACTAAACAATGACACGCTTTCATCAGGTAATTCATCACGCTGGAATCAGTTTGTTTTTGAAAGAGGCAGGAACGCGGTTCGTATGAGTCGTGACAGCATTGCATTTATGTACACAGATTTTGATGAAAAACGGATTTTTGTATTCGATGATGAGGTTCGTTTGATGTTGCAGATACAGGAAATATACAGAGAGCAGGGAAGTTTTGATAAAATGGATTCTTTGCTCATTGAAAAACAAGCCGGAATTGTCTTGTATTATGATTTGCTTGACGCCAGCAGGGTTGATTTTAAAGGTATATTTAACAATGACTCTTTATTGATTTCTGCCAAACGAGTTCCCATCGAAATCAAAGACTTTAGATTGATGAAAAGCAAGATTAACAAGGTAACGGAAGTTCCTTACATGTATTGAAGTAAATGACATTTTATGAAACAACACCACTCCCGGTTTTACCTTATCATCACTATCCTGCTTTTGCTCTTTGTTCTGATTGGGTTCTCACGAACTTTTTATTTAAGGCCATTCTTCGAACAGCCTGAACGTTGGCAGCTCGACCAACTTCCAAGTGTCTATGTAATTCACGGCATTGTGTTGACTGCTTGGTTTATGCTGTTGGTGCTGCAGTCGGCACTGATCAATCTTCGAAAGGTATCTATTCATAGGAAGCTTGGATTCGCTATGGCTTTTTTAGCAGTTTTGGTGGTTTTTACCGGTGTTCAGGTAGTGCTTGATTCCACACCAAGGTCTGTACGAATGGGTCTTCTTGATCCGGAAAGTATAAGCGAAATGAGAGGGCAATCTTTTCCCTTATTTCTAGACCTCTTGTCACTTGTGGTTTTTACAGGTGCTATTGCAATAGCCCTTGTATTTAGAAAAAATCCGGTACTTCATAGAACCTCCGTATTGACCGGTTCATTCGCATTTATGGTGGTAGCGCTCGCTCGGGCAACAGCATTTGTGTTTCCAAGTTCCGGGCTAGGTCTGCTGGTGGCCTTATTTTTCTTGCTTCCCATTCTATTGGTGGTGCATGACTGGATTAAATTCAAGCGCTTTCCGAAATATGCTTTCATAGGATTAATGGTCTTGTTGCTTATGGTCGTTTTTGCATTTGCTATTCCGCAAACAGATTGGGGATACCGCTTTTTCATAAACTACTTGAGTGGGCTTATTTGATGAAGTAGAAAATTAATTAGGGTTAGTTAAGGCGAGCATGATTGCTTCTTTATCACATCATTAGGGTATTGTGGGCAATTTGAAATAGAGGGAAATTTAGGGGAATGGTTTCACGCCACGGACGCAGCGATAAAATCGCAGCGAGCGCAACGGTAGGGTTTTAAAATCGTCGCGCTCGCAGCGTATCCCGCTGCGCTCGTTGCGTGAACCCCAAAACCAAAAACACATGAAAAAACTCACACTTTTCACTCTCTTAGGATGGATCTTTTTTGCTTGCTCCAGCCCTTCCCATGATCTCCTGATCACCAATGTCAATGTCATAGATGTAGTTACAGGAGAAGTGCTTCCTAACCGAACAGTCGCCATTGATGGCGATGAAATCACCGCCATTTATAACAAAACCATTAAGCCTAGTAAAGGAACTGAAGTGGTAGATGGAACGGATAAATACCTGATTCCTGGACTTTGGGATATGCATGTTCATAATAACTGGAACTACGAAGATACCAATGACCTGATGCTGGCTAATGGTATTACAGGTGCAAGGGAGATGTGGGGGAATATGGCCATTCTAAGAAAAATGATCGAAGAGAGAGCGGCAGGAAAGCCTATTATTGATATATATTCGGCAGGAGTATTGACGGATGGGGCTCCTAAAATATGGCCTTCTTCTGCGGAAGTGACTGATCCCACAGCTGCGGAAGCATTGGTAAGGTGTCAAGTTCGGGCAGGAGCAGATTTTATCAAGGTTTATTCCAGGTTGGATAGTGCTTGCTTTTTTACTATAGGTAAAACAGCCACAGAATTGGGCGTTCCATTTTCAGGGCATGTTCCTGAGGCAGTACCTATTTTTGACGCCCTTGCGGCAGGAATGCTTACATCTGAACATCTGTATGGGTTGCACCAGTTGGGTATTTCTGAACAAGAAAACAAGCAATTAGATAGTTTATTTGAGGTTGGTAATCAGTTTGAAGCATTCAGGCGGGAGCTGAAATTTTTCAATTCTTCAGTTATGAAAGAAAAGCTTCAAAAATCGGACCTATCAAAACATTGGTTTTCTCCAACCATGGTTACCATGAGGGGGTTTAGGTCTATGCAGGATAGTGTTTTCACATCAGACCCTAGGATTTCGTATTTGCCTAATTATATGACTGAGGACTGGAAACCAAGACGGACCATGGGAAGCCAACGGATGATGCCGAGTTTAGCGTTGATGCAGCAATTGTATCAAAATGATTTTCAGATTTTAACTATCCTGATTGAAAGTAAAGCCCAAATCATAGCAGGTACAGATTATCCCAATCCTTGGGCCTTCCCTGGATTTAGCATGCATGATGAATTGGAAATCTACGTGCAGGCAGGTATGACACCACTACAGGCTATACAAACAGCTACTCTTAATCCGGCTAAAGTCATGAATAATGATCGAATTGGAAGTGTTGAAAAAGGGAGATTGGCAAGTTTGGTACTGCTAAATAGCAATCCTTTAGAGGATATCAATGCAGTCCGGGATATTGAGAGTGTGATTCTCAGAGGCAAGATATTCAATCGAGTCGAATTGGATGATATGCTTGCCAATGCTAAAAGGAAAGCTGCTTTGCCTGACGTGATGACCCTTTTGGGACCTATGGCAGAAGAAGGAAAGTTGGATGAATTATTGGATCTATTGGAAACCAAACTGGATAGCCTCTCAGAACATTATCACTTAGCTTCATTGGAATATGGACTTAACGGTATGGGGTACCAAAGTATGAATGGTGAAAAAGATGCTGAATCAGCACAGGAGATTTTTGCTTTGAATACCCGCTTGTTTCCACATAGTCAAAACGTTTGGGATAGCTATGCAGAATGCTTTTTGATGCAAGGGGACACAACCAATGCAGTCGAATACTACCAAAAAGCATTGGATATCTATCCCTGTAATCAGGTAATTGAGAAGCGATTGCAGGTGTTGAAGCCTTAAGTTTAACCCTAAACCTACACACTATGGAAACACTTGCCCCTTTGTCACCATCCAAAAGAATCGACTTGGTAGATTCCTTGAGAGGATTTGCTATTTTCGGAATTCTTATGGTCAACATGCCAGCTTTTTTCAAACCAGCAGTGGAGTTGATCATGTTACCTTCCTTTGGGGATAGTACGGTGGAGATACTTTCCACTGGTTTTATTTACTTCTTTTTCATGTTTCAGGCTTTATCCTGTTGTACAATCGAGAGAAGTTTCGAGGACTGTTTTCGGGCTTTTCAGCTGTAGGAAGAATGGCCCTTACCAATTATATTTCACATTCATTGATAGCCTTGTTGCTGTTTAGGTTAGGTTTATTTGATTTGTTTGGAGAAATCGAAGTCTGGCAGGGTATCTTGTTGGTCTTAGCTATTTTCAGCTTCCAAATTTCCTTTAGCAAATTTTGGCTAAGCAAGTATAGGTTCGGTCCATTGGAGTGGTTTTGGAGGTCGGTGACTTATGGGAAAATACCTGCATTTAAATTGTAAATTACTTTAAAAACCACGTTATGATATCAAATACCACATCAAGCACTCCCCATTCAAATAGCTTTGTTACCCTTACCGGCTATTTATTAGTAGCTATTGTTTGGATCAGTTCAGGGCTTTTTGGATTGTACATTGTGGCCCACTATGGTGGAAGTTTTGTTAGTAGTAAGATGGAGCAATGGAATGGTTTATTCAATCCCAATCTTTATGACCCGAATTATATCCAAGCCACAAGAGGCATGGCATTACATTTTGTAGCAGGGGGTATTATTCTGGTTTTGGGAAGTATACAGCTACTCGAGTGGGTACGCAATCGCTTTTTGAATTTTCATAGGATAGTTGGTAGAATTTATATATTCGCATGTTTGCTGACGGCTTTAGGAGGATTGACTTTTATTTTTCTTCGGGGAACTGTTGGAGGCCCCGTCATGAACGTGGGTTTTGGAGCTTATGGTATAGCCATGTTGATATGTAGCATTCAAACTATACGCTTTGCTAGGATTAAATTAGTGGAACAACATAAGGCTTGGGCTATTCGATTGTATGCTTTGGCAATTGGTTCTTGGCTCTACAGGATGTACTATGGTTTTATGTTTTTTACAGGATTTTTGCCTCTGGAGGCAAGGGAGTTTAGAGATCCAATCGATGTATTTATGATTTTTTTCTTTTGGGTTCCCAATTTGCTGGTCGCTGAATTTTTTATCCGCTCTTCAACCAACAAATTACCCAAATCCATTCAACTATCCGGTTCCCTTATGCTTTGGTTGGTTATTGTTTTTATTTCGCTAGCTACTTACAATGTCACCAAAGGATCTTGGGGACCCGCTATTTTGGGTATGTTTGGACTGTATTAGTACGATATTTTGGAAAAGAAAATCCTAATAATAAAATAGCTAAAAGAAGGCTTTAAGATTTCTCAAAAAATATTTGCAAAAAAAAACAGGGCTGAAATTGGTTTCAGCCCTGTTTTTTTAAAATATGTTTACTGATGTTTTTAGGTCTACTAGCTTAATCTACTTTCTTTTATATTTATCAAACCAAGAATACAAGTACAACTGGGTACGCATATAATTGGAAGGATTGGTGCCTGTACCGTGGTATTCGTTTTGGAAACGGATCATTGCGGTAGGAACTTTCAATACTTTCAATGCTTGATAAAATTCTTCTGTTTGTGAAATGGGAGTTCTCAAATCATCTTCTCCACACATCAGCATAGTAGGTGTTTTCACATTTCCCACATACATCAAAGGCGATCTTCTGATATGCTCACTTGGATCATCCCAAGGGTACTCCTTGAAATTTTTATACCAACTTACACCATCCGTATTTCCCACAAAGGAAAGCCAGTTGATCACAGGAAAGTTTACAGATGCAGCTGCAAATCTATCTGTATGCCCTACTATCCAAGAGGTCAAAACACCACCACCACTTCCCCCATAGACGAAGAGGTTTTTTTCATCGATGAACCCTTTTTTGATGACTTCATCGACGCCATTCATGAGGTCATCATAATCTTTTCCAGGATAGTCGTTTTTGATGGCATTCCCAAAAACAGATCCATAACCTGAAGAACCTCTTGGATTGGTGTACAGTACAACATATCCTTCCGCTGCATGATGTTGCCAGGTGAAATTGAAGCCTACATTGTACATGCCATGAGGCCCACCATGGATCACCAATATCATCGGGTATTTTTTGGTTGGGTCAAAGTCAGCTGGTTTAACAATCCAACCGTGAACGTCAAAATCGTCCGTAGATTTATACCAAAGCTCTTCTAATTCTCCCAATTGTACGTTTTTCAACATACTTTCATTTAAACTTGTTAAGTTTTTAAGACTTGGGTTGGTGACATTGAATGTAATCACTTCGGCTGGAGTATGGTAATCAGTCATGATTCCCACAGCGGTTCCATTTTTATTGATGTCAGAAACTGTCAGCAGATGGTTGCCTTGACTCACTTGCTTATGACCGCCTCGGATGGGTGCAAAATAGAGATTTTTTGTGCCATTGTAATCTGCATTGAAATACACGCCAGAGTTGTCAGTTGCCCAAAACATGCTTGCAGGAGACCGATCAAAATCAGCGGCTAATTCTTTGGAGTTTTTACCGTCTATATCCATGATATAGAGTTTATTTTCTATATACGTATCATCCGTCCAGTCATACCCTACATAGGCGACTTTTTTGCCATCAGGTGATACCATGGGAGATCGGTCTATTCCATTTCTATCGGTTAGCTGTCTGATTGCAGTCGTTTCAACGTTTACAGCGTAAACATTCGATTGCCTGTATTCGTATTCAGCCTCCTCAACGCGGAGACTGGTGAAGAGAATTTCTTTTCCATCAGGTGTCCATTCTACACCACTATGATTCCAATTACCCTGGGTGATTTGTCTAGGTGTTCCACCCTCGGCTGATACAATAAAAATATGGGTAAAACCTTCTTCTAAATAACCGACTCTATCACGTTTGTAATTCATCTGGGTAATTACTTTTGGGCCATCGGTCCATTTAGCACCCTTTGGTCGCTCCGGCATTTTGATGTTCCAAGGCTCATTATAAGGAACAAGCATGTTGAAAGCAATAAATTTCCCATCAGGAGACCATTTCATGTTGGAAGGAGTTTTTTCTATACGGGTGATTTGAGTGGCTCCCTCCGAATCCTTATATTTTATAAAAATTTGACTTCCACTTGGCTCGCCTGAAGACATGTAAGCGATCCTTGCGCCATCTGGAGACCAAGCAGGAGAACTTCCTTTCGTGAAAAACCGATTTTTGCTACCATCAGCATTCATGATGAATAATTCATTTCGCCGGGAATCATTCACCTTATCTACCCAGCCTCTGGTATAAATAATTTCTTTCCCATCTGGTGAAAGTTGAGGATCGGCTACGCTGATGACATCGAAAAACTGTTCTAATTTCAGTTTGCTTTTTTCTTGAGCAAATGTGTCAGACATGCTGAATAGCAAGATTATCCAACATCCAAATAAAGTGAAGATTCTTGTGTTTGTCATAGGGATTTTTTTTGGTAATTGGTTAAAAATAAGGAATAATTATTGTTACTTGCACGTGGATTCGTGTTTATTATATGAATGGGAATCAGGCTTTTCTGACATAGATTTTGATAAAATTTGACCTTTAATATCAAATCCATGAAATTTCAAAACCACATCATCTGGATCACAGGAGCTTCCTCAGGGATAGGACTCCACTTGGCCAAAGCTTTTGCCAAAGAAGGTGCCATCATTGCAGCTTCGGCGAGAAGAATGGCATTGCTTGAAGCGCTTGTTCTGGAAATAAAACAGGAAGGAGGAAGTGCACAAGCTTTTTTTTGCGATGTAATGGAGGAGCAATCCATCGAAAAGTGCATGCATGATATTGTCCAAGCTTTTGGAAAAATAGATGTCTGTGTTGCCAATGCAGGTGGAGGGGTTATGGGGAAAATTGAAAAGCTTTCTGCAGACGAATGGGATAGACAATTACGGTTGAATGTGACAGGTCTTGCGCTTACGGCCAAATATGCCCTTCCCGAACTTCGAAAGTCCAATGGCAGACTAGGCTTGATAGGAAGTGTAGCAGCTTTCGTTCCCAATCCCAATCTAGGTGCTTATGGAGCTAGCAAGGCGGCAGTTCAGAATATAGGAGAGACTTTACAATCTGAGTTATTGGGTTCGGGGGTCAGTTGTACGACAATCCATCCTGGATTTGTGGACAGCAATATCACACGGGTGGATAATGATGGAAACTTTCATCCAGAAGCCAAGGATCCAAGACCTGCGAATCTGATGTGGCCTACAAATAAAGCAGCAAAGGTGATGCTTCAAGCGATTTATAAACGAAAAAAAATGGTCATAATCACAGGTCACGGGAAGGTGATGTATGCCATTTCCCGACTGATTCCTGGTGTTTTGAGGAAGATGATGGCGAAGATGAATGGGTAGATTGAATATTGTGTTTTCTTGCGTAGTCGAAAATAGGAACCAAGGTCTAATTCCCATGGATTTACTTGGTCTGAAAAATCAACGGATTTTTAAAAAAACTTAAAGTTAATTGGAATAAAGGAATCCTTGGTTTTTACATATATGAAAAAAATAAATGATTCCTCCGTTGAAATTTAGCTGTAATTTTTAATAAAAATTCATTTTTCCCCTGTTTAGCCCTTATCTTAGTGTTGCCCAATACAAAGATTATGAAGACATTTTTCACTTACCTGATGTTTGCTACATTCCTACTTTATTCCTGTGGGAAGTCTGAAGAAACCATCAACCCAACTAGAACCAATATCTCGGAATCGGTTTTTGCCTCCGGCATTATCAAAGCAAAGGGGCAATACCAAGCCTATGCAAATACTAGTGGTGTTTTAAGAGAGCTGTTGTTGAATGAAGGTGATTTGGTCCAGGAAGGTCAGGTGATATTGGAAATCTCCAATGACGCTACCCGTCTTTCCAGAGAATCCGCTGAATTGGCGAGGAAATATGCTGATAAAAAGGAATATGAACTCAAATTGAAAGATTTGGAAGTGACCATTCAACTGGCCAAAAGTCGCTATGAAAATGATTCATTGCTGCTCAAACGTCAGGAGAACCTTTGGTCTCAGGGAATTGGAAAAGCCATTGATCTCGAACAGCGCCAACTTGCGTTTGAAAATTCGAAATCACTTTATCGTTCTTCCAACCTGCGATACGAAGATTTTAAAAATGAGATTGCATTTAATGAGCGAAATGCGGGGAAAAATCTAGCCATTTCTCAATCATATGAACAAGATCTTTTCTTGAAAAGTAAATTGGATGGAAAAATTTATGCCCTTTTGGTAGAAAAAGGGGAGATTGTCACTCCTCAAACTCCCCTCGCCATCATCGGGCACGCAGATGATTTTATCCTAGAAATGCAAATTGATGAATACGATATCGCAAAAATCAAGCTCGGACAGCGTGTTTTAGTTCAAATGGATAGCTACCGGGGTGAAATTTTTGAAGCTACTTTGGTCAAAATCAATCCCATGCTCAACGAACGAAGCAAAAGCTTTACAGTCGAAGCAATGTTTGATAATCGCCCCGAAATTCTTTACCCCAACCTCAATTTTGAAGCAAATATCCTGATCCAAACAAGGGAGGATGTTTTGACTATTCCTCGCTCATATTTGCTTAATGAAAGTACTGTCTTAGATGCTTCGGGTGATACGCTTAGGGTTGAAACAGGTTTGAAAAATTACCAAATCGTGGAAATTGTCAATGGAATTACCGAGCAAACCAAACTAAAAAAGCCTAATCCATGAGGTTTGCATTGATTGTAGAAATAGCTCGAGCCTTGATGCTTGCTCGTGTGAAGCAAACAATGGTAGCTGCTATTGGGGTGACTTTTAGCATTACCATGTTCATTGCGCTCTTGGGTTTTATGAACGGATTAAATGATTTATTGGATGGATTGATCCTCAATAGGACGCCACATATTCGCTTTTACAATGAAGTCAAACCCAGCGAAGATCAACCCATTCAATTGGATAAGCAATTTAAGGACTATTTCAATATCATTCGGTCCATCAAGCCATCCGGTGCGCGGGTAAATATTTACAACAATCAAGCAATCATCCAAACACTCCAAGAGGATAAACGCATCCTTCGAATTGCGCCTAAAATCACCGTACAGGTCTTTTTTAATGTGGGCAATTTAGATATTCCTGGTTCTCTGAATGGGGTGGAGGTAGAAGAGGAAAGTAGGCTCTTTGCATTTGGAGATTATGTGGTAGCAGGTGATTTGATGGACTTAAATCACACCTCAAATAGTATCATTTTAGGAAAAGGTGCTGCTGATCGCATGATGGCGGAAATAGGGGATTATGTACAGGTCACCACAGCACAAGGTAATCGTTTACTGTTGAAGGTGGTAGGCTACTATCAATCTGGATTAGCTGATTTGGATAATGTTCAATCCTATATTTCCTTAGCTACCGCCCAAAAGATGATCGGGGAAACATCCGCTTATGTGACCGATATTCAAGTGAAATTACATGATTTTAACCTTGCTCCAGCGGTAGCAAAAGAGTATGGCTCCATCTTTGAAATTGCCGCAGATGATATTCAGACAATCAATGCCCAATTTGAAACAGGCTCGGATATCCGATCCATGATCAGTTACGCGGTGGGAATTACTTTATTGGTAGTGTCTGGTTTCGGGATTTACAATATCCTCAATATGATGATTTATGAAAAAATGGATACCATTGCTATTCTGAAAGCCATTGGTTTTTCAGGTCGCGATGTACAGCATGTCTTTACCACAATTGCTTTATCCATTGGTTTTGTTGGGGGAATACTGGGCTTATTGTTTGGGTATTTGGCATGCTTGGGCATTGAACGCATTCCCTTTGAGACAGAGGCACTCCCTACGATCAAGACTTTCCCAGTCAATTTCAACCCAAAATACTATATGATAGGAGCGATCTTCAGTTTGGTAACCACCTATTTCGCAGGATTTTTCCCTTCCCGTAAAGCCAGTAAAGTTGATCCTGTTGAAATCATCCGAGGAAAATAACATGCATAAGCAAAAAGTCATAGAAGCCATCAACATCAACAAGTACTTTTATAGCCCATTAAAAGTGCAAGTACTCAAAGAGGTGTCTTTTTCAGTCAATAAGGGGGAGTTTGTTTCCGTGATGGGTAAATCTGGATGTGGTAAATCAACCCTGCTCTATGTGCTTTCTACGATGGACACGGATTATGAAGGCAAACTCTTGTTGGATGACCAACTGATTACGGGTCAGTCTTCTCACAATCTTTCCATTTTACGGAATGAAAAAATAGGCTTTGTTTTCCAGTTTCATTACTTGATTCACGAATTCTCTGTTTTGGAAAATGTGATGATTCCAGCACTCAAACTCAATAAATTATCCAGAGAAGCGATCGAACATGAAGCTATGGAAAAACTCCGTATTTTCGACATGCAAGACCATGCCTTGAAAAAAGCTAATCAATTGTCCGGAGGACAAAAGCAGCGTGTTTCTATCGCAAGGGCCTTAATCAATAATCCTTTGATCATCATGAGTGATGAGCCTACGGGAAATTTGGATAAGAAAAACTCTGATTTGGTTTTTGGAATCTTTCGGGACTTAGTGCAGGAGTTTCATCAAACCATGCTGATGGTTACACATGATGTAGAGTTAGCCGAAAAGACCGATCGGACCATTTGGATGGAGGATGGGAGGATTATTTCTCATGAGTAAGACTTGATTGGGATTTGGTTCCAAATCTAAAGTTTCCTTGAATTATATGTCCCATTTAACAAGGCCTTTAAATTAATATTATATTTGATTTTCGGGGGTATTAGTAGTTGAACATTACAGTGACAAGCCATTAAACTTATTGAAAATGAAGTTAGACAAAAAAGCGTTTAAAATTCAGTCATTTGACGAAGCAGCTGATCATAAGCAATATTACAGAGAACTTCCAGAAGAGGAAAAAGAAAATCTCTTCTTTAAATTGATGCAAGCGGCTTATGGGTTTGTAGGTAAAGATTGGCCAAGAATGGATAAAAATTATTTTGAGGAAAGAACTTTGGTGAAACGTGGAAAAAGTAAGACTTAATATTTTCAATGATGATTTTAAAATTGCCATAAATAATGTCAAAAAAATTGAAGTGCAGGGTATTGAAATCAATCTTTTGAGTATGTCCGACCTAGTGGCTACTAAAAAGGCGTCAGGTAGATATAAGGATCTGGATGATTTAGATAATTTAGATTATGATTAAAGATAAAATTGGGAGACTGTTATTGTTTCTAGGATTAATTTTAATAGGTATTCATTCCACTTATGCCCAATCCTTTCCCACTATTCTTATTACCTACCACTCAGAATCAGGTAAAACTCAAGCCATGGCAGAAGCCGTAGCCAAAGGTGTGGCAGCTATTGAGGGGGTGAGTGGTGTGCTAAAACCACTATCAGAAGTAACCGAAAATGATATCCTTCAAGCTTCTGCTATCATTTTAGGTTCTCCCGTATACAATGGAAATATGACTCCCGAAGTACAAGCCTTTATCAATTCTTGGCCTTTTGAAGGTCGTCCTTTGAAAAATAAGCTAGGAGCAGTGTTTGTAACCGGTGGAGGTTTCTCTATTGGAGAGGAAGCCACCATGTTTGCTATGATCCGATCCATGATGATCCATGGAATGATCATAGTAGGAGGGGATGAACTGGAAGCTGCTTTTGGTGCTTCTGCTATTACTGGAGAAGGAGATTTTGTTGGAAAGGAAGTGGATGAAATTTTTTTGAGAAAAGCAGAAGGGCTTGGTATGAGAGTTGGAAAGACAGTGAAATATTTTCAATTTGATTAATCAGAACTTAAGACTGCTCTTCTTCAAATTTCATAATGGTAACATCATATTCATTTTCAGTCACATCATCCTTGTTTATCCAGTAATTGGAAGTCAATACTTGGTAGTTATTTTTCTCAGGAATGCTGACTGTCCAAATAAATTTATGCGCATCTTCAAATTTGACTTTTCCCTCAAGTTGGTCTGAATATAATCTTTTGACTAGGCTGCTTTCCTTCAATCCGCCTGCAATCATTTTTGCAAGGATTTCTTTGTTAGCCCCTACATCTTTACCCTCATCATCAGTGACGTTAAAGTCAATTAGAGTTGCCTCTGTATTGGGAAATTTTCCATTATATGCCTGACGCAAAAATTGGTTGATGCAGAAAAGATCATAGTGCAAATCGGGCTCTGGGTACTCCTCGGCTACTTTGTCTGCGGTCATTTCATGGCTGATGGACTGAATCTGTCCTTCACTTAATTTTTCACCAAGCTTATAGGTTAAAATAGTTTCAGCTGCTTCATTTGTTTCAAAGTCAGTGATTGCCAAATGCAACATTCCCTTTAGGTTTTCAGCCTTGATGGTCTCTGGCTCTGGAAAGTCAAATTCCTTCAGGAGATTGGCGTAATCTTCATTAGACCAATAGGATGCGACTTCAGTGATCGTTTTTACAGATGTTATTTGAATTTTCATGTGTTGAGTATTTAAATATTGATTAGTTTAATTGAAAAAATGTATCAGGTTGTATCCCGAATCAGCTGCTTTTAGATAAGCCTAGCTTGAGTAAGTACTATCTCTAATTAATCTTTTGTTAATTCATCTCTGACTAACTGATCAATGGTCTTTTAGTCAATTTCTCGGATTTTCCTGATTGGAGACTGGATTTGCTCTGATATACAATCCAATTTTTTCAAAATTTTGCTTTGGTCTTTGCCATGTTTCAGTACATGTCAACGAAAAACATGCCATGATTGAAACCACGATTATTTTTTTCATTTTATTTTAGATTTTAAGATTTATCACAATATCATTTAAATTGAGTCAATTTGAAGCAATTTGATATTGAGAGATGCGATGATACCAATAAGTCTTTCTTTTTTAAGTCCAAGTAGGTAAAACAATAGGAGTTTATAGTTGCTAGCTCTTGGTCATTTAGTATAATTTAGTAAGGATTCAATCCCAAAAACCCTACTTTTGCAGCATGCAGTATCCCTTTTCATTCTGTTTGGTATTTTTGATTTGCTTAGTATTGGTCTTGCCAGTGAATGCACAAGAGAAGGAATCATGGAAGTTAGTTTGGTCGGAGGAATTCGACTATAAAGGGCTTCCTGATCCTGAAAAATGGATCTTTGAAGTAGGGCATGTGCGGAATATGGAGCAACAGTATTATACTGAGCAACGATTGGAAAATGCAGTGGTCAAACGGGGCAAGTTACTTATTACCGGAAGGAAGGAAAAATTCCCCAATGCTGCGTATGAACCTGGTTCTCCCCAATGGAGGACCTCAAAGCCTTATGCCGACTACACCTCCGCTAGTATTACCACTCAAGGACTGCATGCTTGGACTTATGGCAGGATAGAAGTTCGGGCCAAGCTCCCTAAAGGAAAGGGAATGTGGCCAGCTATTTGGATGTTGGGAGATAACTTTGAAGAAGTAGGATGGCCCTATGCTGGGGAGATAGACATTATGGAACATGTGGGGAAGGAGCCTTTGGAAGTTCACGGAACAGTGCACTTTCCGACAGGTAAAAAAGATGAATTTATTTCCAATGGGGGAGTCATTTCCAAAAAAGGATTAGCTAGAAAATTTCATGTATTTGCTATCGAATGGACCAAAGAAAAAATAGATTTTTTCGTCAACGACATCCTCTATCATTCTTTCGAAATTGATCAAGCAGGTAAGGGGCTAGATAATCCATTTCGCAACCCTCATTTTCTCATCATCAACCTCGCCATGGGAGCCAATTGGCCCGGACCGATAGATGATAAAGTACTGCCACAGCAGTTTATCATAGATTATGTGCGGGTCTTTCAAAAGCAGCTATAGTTTTTTTGACTAGAGTCTTTAAAATTGCTTCAACTGTATCTTCACCAATACAATCTTTTCCTCTTTAAGAGAATCTTTTTTTTGGTTAAAAAAGGCATGAAGATTAACATTTTTGGTATCGACGGATTGACCCTGAAATGTTTCAACGTAACTGTTGAAAAAAGTACGAGAATCCATTTGATAGATGATCCAATCATCATGGTAAGTCCAGGAATATTGCTTCAAAGGCATTTGATCAATATCATTGGTAATCCCTGCAATTACTTTTTTCACCTGTTTATCGACATCCAAAAAAATCCAGTGTGGTTTTTTGTAGTCATAGGTAGCTGAAAGGAAGTAACCAAAAGGCATAGGGAAGAAACTGATAACATATTCAACTTTTTTGTTATCAGTAAAATATTCTCTCTGAGCTTTCGTGTCTTTTCCCAGTCGAACTTTAGTTTCCCAATCTAATTGATACTTGCCAAAGTCAAAAACGATACTGTCTTTTAAATAGCCATTCTGATTAAATACATAGACATTACTCGTGTATTTCTCCCGAAAATAAATATCATTCGTTAGCCCTTGTAAATAAGTGTGAACATAGCCAAAGGGTATCATTTGGTCAGTTCCTTTTCTGGCGGGTACAAATCCTACAGTATCGAGTGCAGATGATCTTATAAATATAAAATTTTGATCCAGTTCTCCATACGGGAAATGTTGCAACATAAAATCTTGCCCATGATATACAGATTCAGAGTTCTGATTTTTGGTTTCTTCTAATAAGTTTCCTTTGAAATCAAATACTAGGGTTTTTTTTAGGTATCCTACATCCACTCTTATCTGATCATTTCCAACCAATGACAGCCCATCAAAAATCCTAAACTCACCCGGTCCATCCCCATAGTTGCGGATAATGTTTTCTAATTTTCCAGCTGTGTCAAAAATAAAAATACTTGCGTTTTCTAGGCTCTCAACAATGATATGCTTGTCAGTAAAGAGCATTTTATAGGCATTGACGATGGGAGTCTCGTCTGGATAATCCAATAGTACATAATCCAACTCCTCAAAAATTTCAGATGCCAGATACTCCTTTCCAAGGTCTAAGTCAATAGTTACTGCTGAATTTAATTTCTTTTTTCCACAGCTTCCAAGGAATACAAGCATGGAAATAAGGAAAAAGTTTGCTAGTTGATATGGCCTCATGAATTTCTTTAAGATGGTCAATAGTCGCGAAATTTACTAAAAAAATAGGCGTTATTTAACTTTCATATTCAATAGTATAATCCTGCTCAACGATCTTCACTCGAATAAATGAGAATAATACTTTTTGTTAGGATAAAAATTTATTTTTGTGAACTTCCCTGTTTATCTTGAAAACAAAAAAACTGTTGCAAAAAAGAAATTAAAACCCCAAAACACCAAGTTTAATCCGATAAGCTACCTAAGGTCTGGAAATGCTCGGAAATTACCGATTTACGAGTGTATGATCCCCAAAAGTTGGAAGGAAGATAAAAAGTTTCCCATACTTTTTTCAAGAAAGCATAGTAATGGGAATTTGACATTTGCTTCTATCTTGGTGGACTTACTTTGTACAGGTTCTAAAGATGTTTTGTTTGTTGTCAATGAACCGATAAATGTTTACCATGAAATCAGGGATACATATGAAGAATCACTGCTAGTGGAGTTTGTTCCTGTTTCATATGAGTTGATTCACAATATTATTTTTGAATCTGTTGCATTTGCTGAAGATTATGGAATCGCTCCCCATGAGGACTTTAGGTTTGTAGAGTTGATCTTAGAAGAAGACACAGAAAGCTTTCCAAGAATTGATGTGCCTTTAGGTGTCAATGGTAAAGCTCATCTTCACCTACATAATGGAGACGATAGACGGAAATACTTTGAGCAACAAATTCTCAAATATGGTAAAAAGGGAACGTATGAAATATTTTATCACACTAATGATCCGATCCTTGATGATGAGTCGGATGACGATGACTGGGAGGAGGATGATGACTTCTTGATAGATTCCTGTCTTTTTTGGGATGAAGAAGATTGGGCCGAGTTTTATGATAATGGTAGCTTTGAAGAGTTACCCATAGATATTGTGCACCATACTATTGTCCGACTTCCAGAATATGATTTTGAGAAAATGAAACAGGAAAAACTCTTTGCTCCATTCACCAAAATCAAATCTACTGTAAATCCAACCTCTAAATCAGAATACAGTAAAAATGAAATAGAAAACATGCATCAGATCTATGAATTATTACAAGATATGAATGATGCTGGTTTAAAGACCAATCCTGTTATTCTTGCTGATATCGAGAAACTATTACAGGAAACACCTTCTAATAAAATACTGTGGCAATATAAATGGGAATACTACCAAGTAGTAGGAGATGATCAAAAAATGATAGAGACTGCTCTTGAGATGAAGCGAAGATTCCCAGATTACCTTTTTGGACTCACATGTCATGCCCAATCATTGATTGGAATCGGACAGGCAGATGAAATTCCTGATGCCATGAATCATATCCAAAAAATTCAGGACATTGATCCAAAAAGGGAAAAGTTTCATAAGTCTGAGCTAATGGCATTTTACTCGCCGTGGATTTATTACTATTCAAAAACAGGTCAAGTTAGGGCTGCCTACTTTTTGATGCATTTATTGTTTGAACACGAAGTTGGGGATCATTTTATGGTCCATCCATTGGTCCTTGAAGCTTATAGAAATGCCACAACGAAAGTGGTAGATAAATTTTATAGTATCCTCAAGTCAGGTAACATTTCAAAAGATGATTTTATAAATATGATGATGTGACCATAAACCAGTAATAACTACGTTACTTCGACAAATGGATCATCCTATACCCGATTGAAAGGAAATAACCCGCTCTTTTTTAATATCGGCAGCTTTATCCAAACTCACATTGATTTCAAAAGCTACCAAAATAATCAAAGAAGTGATCAACAACCACAGCATAACAGCAATCATGGCTCCAATAGATCCATACAGTTTATTGTAATTGGCAAAGTTGTTTAGGTAATAAGAAAATAAATAAAAACCGAAGGTGATCAAGAGCCCTGCAGTGAGGGAGCCAATAGAAAAAAAGCGCCATTTGTCGTGTACAGCAGGTGCAAATCTGAAAATGTATGCCGTGGCGATGGTAAATAACGAGAGTAAGACCAAAAACCGAAATGCTGCAAGTAAGTAATAATAGAGATTGGAGGAAACGATCTCCCATTCAGAGATCGCGTACAAGATGCTGCTTCCGATAATCATAATCAACACCGCTCCTATGATGGATAAGACAAGTATAAAAACAATACTGACGGCAATGGCCCTAGTTTTAAAAAAACTTCTGTTTTCCTTGGTTTTATAAACTGCATTGAATGCATTCATCATGGATACCACTCCATTGGTCGCTAAAAATAAGGCCAAAAAGAAACCCAAGGAAAGCAAGCTTTGCCGAGGTTTACTGACTATATCCATAATGGTGGATTCAGCTTCGTTGTAGATTGCCGAGGGAATAATCTCCGCCACAAACATCAGGATGTTTTGAGTAGTCACCGAAGGGAAGAAATAACCTATGTAAGGAATTATATTTAATAGAAAAAGCAAAAGTGGAAACATCGCTATCGTAAAACTGAAAGCCATGGCCGATGCTTTTTCACTGATCTCGTCCTTCTTGAGTTGTTCGATAAAAATTCTCCCAACGTCGTACAGATTTTGGTCGGGATTCCCTAGATGAAATCTTCTTAGAAGTTTCGCCTGACGGACGAGTTTGATAGAATATAAACGAATGTATGATTTAAAACTAGGCATTAGTTGAAATATGGCAGTAATAAATCTAGCAAATATTGCGGAGGTCTACAGGGTCTATGGGAATCTTTTTTCAAAAACGTTAAAGTAGTCCAACCTTTGGTCAATAAATCACCTTGCTCATTGAGGACTTCATATTCGAATTTGATTCGGATACCTGGCATTTCTGGGATGCTTGTTCGGATTGTCAGCAACTCATCGTACTTTCCAGGCTTTATAAATCGTGTATGTAACTCCAAGACAGGCATAATGACCCCTTCATCTTCCATTTGTTTGTAAGAGAAACCTGCAGCTCTTAAGGCCTCTACCCGTGCTACTTCAAAATACATGGCATAATTGCCATAATACACATAGGCCATTTGGTCTGTTTCGGCGTAACGAACGCGTACTTGAGTGGATGCTTCAAACATAGTTAAAATATTTTGGCTCGGGTAAGTGCAGCCTGATATCGGCGTGCATTCGCTAGGTGTTCATTATAATTGCTTGCAAACGCGTGGTATCCAGAAAAGTCATCCTTTGCACAAAAATAAAGGTAGGAATGGTCTTCTGGATTCAAAACTGCATCCAATGCTGAGATTTCCGGTAAATTGATCGGTCCTGGAGGTAGACCTAAAAATTTATACGTATTGTAAGGACTATCAATTTCTTTATGAATGTTTAAAACTCGCTTGAGCCCAAAGTCACCCACAGCAAATACCAGTGTAGGATCGGCTTGTAGCGGCATTTTGATTCGAAGACGGTTCAGATACACACCTGCTACACGCGGTCTTTCATCACTTTTTTGTGTCTCTGCCTGTACAATCGATGCTAAGGTAGACACTTCTTTGAGCGTTAGTCCTAGGTCCGCGGCTTTCTGCTTGCGGTGATCAGTCCAAAATGCTTCATATTCCCGAAACATTCTATCAAATAATGATTCTGCACTAATATTCCACCATACTTCATACGTGTTAGGAATGAACATGGACAAGATAGTTTCCTCTTCAAATCCAAATTTTCGGATATTGACAGAATCCATTAACAAATCCAAAAATTGTTGTTCATTCACTTCGATCGTGCGTGTGATTTTTTCTGCTAAATCTTTCTTGGTTCGTACATTGTTAAAAGTGATTCTTTCAGGTGTTTGAGCACCTGATCGTAAGAGTCGGACCAAATTCAAATTACTCATCTTAGGTTGAATGGTGTATTTACCCGGCTTTACTGCTTCCTGATAGCCCATTGTCTTCGAAACAAAACCAAAAGTCAGTGCTTCTTGGATGATTCGGTTTTCATATAGGCTATCCAATACCATCTGAAAGGTTGCATTGCTTGGTATATATAAAGTGTAGGGAGAATCTTCTTCTGTGAGCGTATTTGGGCTGAAAAAAGCTTGGTAGAAATAAAAGGAAAAGGATGTCAACAATACTGAGAAAGTGACAATTAGGACTAAGTAAACCTTTGTTTTTTTGTCTTCAAACATGATAAAATACACCAACTATTCGTGAATGCTGGCAAAAATAGCGATTTTTGTCCATTGGATAACTACCTTTCTTTGTGCCATCACCTATACATGTAACTTGCGGAATTGTTTTGTGGAATAACAAAGTACTTTGCGTACAGCGGAGTGAAGACATGCATTTACCGTTTAAATGGGAATTTCCGGGTGGTAAAATCGAAAAAGGGGAGGATGCCCCCACTTGTCTACTCCGGGAAATTAAAGAGGAATTAAATCTAGCCATTGAGATCATGGAGTATCTTAGTCCTGTTTTTTTTCAATACCCAGGAAAACAGCCTATATGCCTGATTCCAATGATCGCAAGCTGCCGCCATCCGAGGCTTACCTTGTCAGAACATGCAGCTTTTGTTTGGTTAGAACCCAAAAATATCTTGACCTTGGATTGGGCAGAAGCAGATATTCCGATTGTGAAGGAATTCATTAATTGGTGGGATGCTCAGCAACGACAAATTTAAATTCCGTATCTTTACGTGCGTTAATGAAAGTCCTATGGCAGCCGAATTTATAAAATTATATGCGGAAAATCCCGAGATGCGTAAAATCGAACGGATAGTAGATGTATTGAGAAATGGAGGAGTGATCATCTATCCTACAGATACCATCTATGGAATGGGATGCGATATCCGTAATCAACGTGCCATCGAAAAAATCGCTCGGATTAAAGGTGTCAATGTGAAAAAAAGTAATTTTTCATTTATCTGCTATGATTTAAGCAATATCTCTGAATTTACTCGGGCGTTGAGTACACCCGTGTTTAAAGTGATGAAAAAAACCTTGCCAGGACCATACACATATATCCTCGAGGCAAACAACAATGTTCCAAAGTTGCTCAACAATAATAAAAAGACGGTAGGTATCCGCGTGCCTGACCATGATATTCCAAGACTTTTAGTAAAAGAATTGGGTTCACCCATTATCACCACTTCCATCAGAGATGAGGATGATGTCATTGAATACAGCACGGATCCAGAATTGATTTATGAAAAATACAGAGACTTAGTGGATGTAGTCATAGACGGAGGATATGGACAGAACGTAGCTTCTACCGTTTTGGATGGAACATCGGGTGTTATCGAGTTAGTCAGAGAAGGCCTAGGGCCAGTAGATGAATTGTTCTAATGAGTGGAGAAAAAAAATCTGCGTTCATTGATGTTTCTTACCTCCCGCCTTTGGAGTATTTCTCAGCAATTCTTGATTGCAGTGATTTGCTGATTGATGAGCATGCTATTTTTCAAAAACAGTCGGCTTTCAATAGAACTACGATATTGCTGTCAAATAAAGTGGAGTTACTTTCAATTCCTGTTTTTGGTTCGAGAAAAAGGCAACTCTACAGAGATGTAAAGATTGACTACAGCCAGAAATGGATGCAGGTCCATTTACGAGGAATCCAAAGTGCATACGGAAAAGCACCTTTTTTTGAATTTTTTTTTCCTGACTTAGAAAATGAATTCTTAAAAAAGCCTGCCTTTTTGTGGGATTTTAATTGGGGCTTACTGACACTTTGTCTGCAACTTGCACAAATCAACATCTCCATAAAAAAAAATATCGTATATAGTCAAGAAGAAGATTTGGAGGATTTAAGGTTCTTGACACGCGATAAAGCTGTATTTAGCACACGCAATTACTATCAGCCCCATTCATACTCCCAGCTTTTTGGTGCAGACTTTGTTCCAAATTTAAGTATTATCGACTTGTTATTCTGTGAAGGACCTTCTACCAAAAGGATTTTAGAGCTTTCTAGAAAAAAAACATTGAACAATCAGTAAAAGGATTGTGTTTTTAAAACAAATTCGGTAACATTAGTACAGAATTCAACTTAATTCAGAAAGGAAATACATGGAAGCAAAATTTTCAAACAGAGTTAAAGAGGTGATCTCTCTTAGTCGCGAAGAGGCTTTGCGTTTAGGACATGATTACATCGGCACGGAGCACCTCTTGCTGGGCATGATTCGTGAAGGAGAAGGAGTGGCTGTTTCCATACTTAAAAAATTGGGTGTTCCTTTGGACGAACTCCGGAATGCTATCGAGCGGGCTGTAAAAGGAACCGCCAGCCACAACGTAAAAAATCTCGCCAATATTCCTTTGACCAGGCAGTCTGAGAAAGTTTTGAAAATCACATACTTGGAAGCTAAGATTTTTAAAAGTCAATTGATCGGCACAGAGCACTTATTGTTATCTATTCTTAGAGACGAAGACAATATTGCTACCCAAATTCTTCATAAATTTGACACCAATTACGATGCTGTCAAAGAAATGTTGGAGTTCCAAACCGATACTGGTCCAAGAGGAAAGGCGGAAGCTGATGATCAAGATGATGATAGCTCTAAGTTATTTGGAGGATCCTCGGGCAGTGGTTCTAGTTCAGGTGCTTCCAAAGGTGGTGCTGAAAAATCCCGCACACCAGTTTTGGATAATTTTGGAAGAGATCTTACCAAAATGGCCGAAGATGATAAATTAGATCCAATCATCGGTAGAGAAAAAGAAATCGAACGTGTTGCTCAAATTCTTTCCAGAAGAAAGAAAAATAATCCGATTCTTATAGGTGAGCCTGGAGTTGGTAAAACTGCTATTGCGGAAGGATTGGCTTTGAGAATTATTCAAAAAAAGGTTTCTCGCGTTTTATTCAATAAACGTGTAGTTACGCTAGACTTGGCATCTCTTGTAGCAGGAACCAAATACAGGGGGCAGTTTGAGGAGCGAATGAAAGCTGTCATGAATGAATTGGAAAAATCACCTAACGTGATTCTATTCATTGATGAACTGCATACAATTGTAGGAGCTGGGGGAGCAAGTGGTTCTTTGGATGCGTCCAACATGTTTAAGCCTGCGCTAGCTAGAGGAGAAATCCAATGCATAGGAGCTACTACCTTGGATGAATACAGACAATACATTGAAAAAGATGGAGCTCTGGCAAGAAGGTTTCAAATGGTCATGGTAGACGCTACCACGCCGGAAGAAACTGTTCAAATCCTCAATAACATCAAGGATAAATACGAGGATCACCACAATGTAATTTATACTACAGAGGCAATAGAAGCCTGTGTGAAATTGTCTGATCGATATATTTCTGATCGATTCCTTCCTGATAAAGCGATTGATATTTTAGATGAAGCTGGAGCACGGGTTCATATCAATAATATCCATGTACCAGAGGATATCCTAAAATTGGAAGCCGAGGTAGAGCATATTAAAATTGAAAAAAATCGTGTAGTTAAGAGTCAAAAATACGAAGAAGCAGCTCAGTTGCGGGATAAGGAGAAGAAACTACTAGAACAGCTGGAAACAGAAAAGCAAAAGTGGGAAGAAGAAAGCAAAACCAAACGTTACAAGGTTGACGAAGAAAATGTAGCGGAAGTCATTGCTATGATGACTGGAATTCCTGCTAATAGAATCGCTCAAAAAGAAGGAGCTAAGCTTCTGAATATGGGAGAAGATTTGAAAGCAAAAGTCATCGGTCAAGAAGAAGCAATCAAAAAGTTGACAAAGGCTATTCAGAGAACTCGGGTTGGGTTGAAAGATCCTAAAAAGCCAATTGGTTCGTTCATATTTCTAGGCCCTACAGGTGTCGGAAAAACTGAATTAGCAAAAATGCTTGCTACTTACCTCTTTGACAAAGAAGATTCGTTGATTAGAATAGATATGTCTGAGTATATGGAGAAATTCTCTGTATCTAGGCTTGTTGGAGCGCCTCCAGGATATGTGGGGTATGAAGAAGGTGGGCAATTGACTGAAAAAGTAAGAAGAAAGCCATATTCAGTAGTGTTACTAGATGAAATTGAAAAAGCGCATCCGGATGTCTTCAATATTCTTTTACAGGTATTGGATGATGGAATCCTTACAGATGGTCTTGGTAGACGAGTAGATTTTAGAAATACAATCATCATCATGACCTCCAATATCGGGGTTCGAGATTTGAAAGACTTCGGAGCTGGGATTGGTTTCTCATCCAAGGCTAAACAAAATAGCATGGATGAAGTCATGAAGTCTACCATCCAAAGCGCCTTGAAAAAAGCCTTCAGTCCTGAGTTTTTGAACAGATTGGATGATGTAGTGGTCTTTAATTCCTTGGAGAAATCTCATATTCATCAAATTATCGATATCAGTTTGAATAAGTTGTTTGGTCGAATTACAGATTTAGGTTATTCAATTGAATTGACTGCTACTGCTAAAGATTTCTTGGCTGAAAAAGGCTATGATCAACAGTACGGTGCAAGACCATTGAATAGAGCCATTCAAAAATACTTGGAAGATGCCTTAGCAGAAGAGATTTTGAAAGGTGAATTATCTGAAGGGGATATTATAACTGCCGATTACCCTGGAGAGGGCGATTCCTTAATTATCAGTGTCAAAAAACAGGAGGAAGCGTCCTAAAATAATAGCCCGGGTCATCCCGGGCTTTTTTTTTAACCATCCTTAACGATAGGTTTTAGATTATTTTTGTATTTCTTGCGTTTACACATCTATGGTCCGTTTAAAAAAATTATTTTTCAAATTGTTTTTGATTGGCTTGGCGTTTCCTTTTTGGATTTCACAAAAAGTACCGCAAACCAAGCAATTACCCATCATCCCTGAATATCAGGATTCTCTGTATTCAGGTCCAAAAAGTATGGGTAAGTTAAAGAATTCATCCATCGATGAGGCTAGTGGCTTGGTTTTTTCAAGGAATCATGCGGGAATTATGTACACCCATAATGATAGTGGTGGCAAACCAATCGTATTTATCATTGATACATTGGGAAACAGTAGAGGAACCATTACATTAAAAGGTGTAAAAAACAGGGATTGGGAGGATATTTCAATTGGTCCTGGACCGGTGGCTGACGTGAATTACATTTACGTGGGTGAAATTGGAGACAATCAAGCTAAATACAATGAAATTAAGATTTATCGCTTTCCTGAACCTCAAAACCTGGATGAAGCGCTGGAAGTAGAACCAGAGGTTCTCATCTTAACTTATCCTGATGGACCAAAAGATGCCGAAACCTTGATGGTAGATCCGTTGTCACAGGATATCTATGTTTTATCCAAAAGGGATAGTGCAAATATTCTCTATAAGGTTTCCCAGAAGGCCTTTCAACAAAAGCAAGCTGTACTTCAACAGGTATTAAAACTACCCTTTACCATGTCAGTGGCCGGAGATATTAGTACGTGTGGATCTAAGATCTTAGTAAAAAACTATTTGATGGTGTTCTTTTGGGAACGGAAGCCTGATCAAACCATTGAAGAGGCCATGTCTAAAGACCCTTTGATTTTACCTTACAAACCAGAACCGCAAGGAGAAGCAATAGCATGGCATCCTACCTTGGATCGTTATGTCACCTTAAGCGAAAAGCGTTTCAATATCTGGCCAGAACTGTATCGATATGATAAAAAATAGCTAATTTCGTAGCAAATCAGCAATTTATGAGCCAGCAAACTAGTTCAACCATCTTGATGGTTAGACCTTCCAACTTTGGATTTAATCCTGAAACAGCTTCCAATAACTTTTATCAAAAGCAGGACGAAAGAACTGCGGATGCTATCAATGCCTTGGCAGTTACTGAGTTTGATGGCTTTGTACAATTGTTGCAAGAAAAAGGTATCCATGTGCTCGTCGTAGAAGACAGCCCAAATCCTGTAAAAACAGATGCGATTTTTCCCAATAACTGGTTTAGTACCCATGACGATGGTAAGGTTATTTTGTATCCTATGTTTTCCTCCAATAGGCGCTTGGAGCGAAGGAAGGATATCATCGAATTGCTGATCAATGGAGGCTTCAAGGTAGATGAAATCATTGATTTGAGTTTTTTTGAGCAAGATGAGCAGTATTTGGAAGGAACAGGCAGCTTGATATTAGATAGGGTCAATCATGTCTGCTATGCTTGCCGCTCGGTTAGAACTCATGCCGTTCCTCTGGAGTATTTTAGTAGAATCATGGATTATGAACTCATCGAATTTGATGCAATGCAGGAAATCAATGGTCGGTTGAGTCCTATTTACCACACCAATGTAATGATGCATGTAGGCTCCGATGTAGCTGTCATTTGTTTAGAAAGTATTCCCTCTTCTGCTGAGCGGTTGCAGGTGCAGGTGTATTTGGAGAAAACTGGTAAAAAAATAATTCCCATTACAACCAAACAGAAATTTGAATTTGCAGGTAACATGCTGGAGGTGCAAAACGAACAAGGGGAAAAATTTACGGTGATGTCCAACGCTGCTTTGAATTCCCTTAGTACAGCTCAAGTGAAAAGTATTGAGAAGTATACTGAAATAATTGCTCCCCCAATCCCTACTATTGAAAAATTAGGTGGAGGAAGTGCACGGTGCATGATGGCAGAAATTTTCTTGCCTTTAGTGAAGGTCTGAGATTTTCACCTGTTCGATGTGGATGGTCTCCACTTCGATATTTTTAGTGCTGGCGGCAACCTTAAAATTTTCGATCACTTCTAAGACATCGTAATCTATTACCTTGGAGTGTGAGCCATCGATAATCACTTTTCGGTCTTCTGGAATAGCATTTAAAGCCTTGATTAGTGCCCCTTTATTGAGAAAGCTTACTTCTTCCGATAGCGTGATGTATAAGGTCTTGCCATTTTCTTCCATGCGCTCTTCCATAAAATGGGAATTACGCAAGTTGGCGAGGAGGATATAGATAATGGAAACACCAATCCCCAAAGCTATCCCAAAAAGTAAATCCAAAAATACTACGCCAAAAACAGTAATGAGGAACGGGAGAAACTGATTCCAACCCAATTTGGCTTGTGTTTTGAAGAGCGATACACGGGCAAGTTTGTAGCCTACCATAACCAAAATCGCAGCCAAGCTTGCAAGAGGAATTAAATTTAAAATACCCGGTATCAGTATGAAGCTCAAAAGGAGTAAAAAACCATGAATAATTGCTGCTAATTTACTTGAGGCTCCTGCACTGATATTGGCAGAACTTCTTACGATTACCGCTGTCAATGGTAGTCCTCCGATGAATCCATTGATAATATTTCCTATTCCCTGTGCAAAAAGCTCCTGATTAGGGGGTGAAATTCGTTTATGTGGATCAATTTTATCCGCAGCTTCCACACTTAACAAGGTTTCCAAGCTTCCAATTACGGCAATGGTAATGGCAACAACCCATAGTTGACGGCTGAAAATTCCGGAAAAATTGGGCGTATGGAACAATGCAATAAATTCATTCCAAGATTCGGCATGTGGCAAGGTTACTCTCAAAGGATTTTCAAGATAGAATACAGGCCAGAAAGCTTTGAATCCTTCATTGAGTAAGATACCAGCGACAACTACCAAGAGTGGCGCAGGAATAAGCTTTTTCAGAATGAATTTATTGACACTTTTACTATCCCATATTCGGAGGATACTGATGGATACCACTCCTATGATGAAAGCTCCTGTTTTGACTTGAGTAGGGGCAGCACCGAAAATTTCAAAAGGATTTAAATCTGTCAATTGTGACAATTCTCCAAAGCCAAGAAGATAAGGCGACTGTTTGATTATTAAAATGATACCTATACCAGCCAGCATTCCCTTGATCACAGATGTGGGGAAAAAGTAACCTATGACCCCGGCTTTGGAAGCAGCAAAAACCAATTGAATACAACCTGCAAGCACGACTGCTGCCAGGAAACTTTCAAAACTACCCAATTCTCCAATCGCTGAAAATACAATCACCGTCAAGCCTGCTGCAGGTCCTGAAACAGAGGTATGGGAGCCTGATACTATTCCAACGACTATTCCTCCAATGATACCGGATATAATTCCTGCAAATAAAGGAGCACCAGATGCCAATGCTATGCCTAAGCACAAGGGGAGAGCAACTAAAAACACAACCAGGCCAGCTGGCAGGTCTTTGTGTAGGTTTGCGAAGAGGTCTTTCCCTCTATTCATGGCAGTTTTTTAAAAAATACCTGTATAAGTAAATGGGCTAATCACTCTCAATTCAGCTTTGATCGACTCAGAAACTTGTAATCCCTCAATAAAGGATTTGATGGACGTTTCTGTAATTTTCGTATTTGTCCGAGTCAATTCTTTCAATGCTTCATATGGCCTTGGATAGCCTTCTCTTCTCAATATAGTTTGAATAGCTTCAGCAACTACAGCCCAGTTTTCTTCCAAATCAGTCGCGATGGCTTCCTCATTCAACTCCAGTTTATTCAACCCTTTGATCAAAGACTCAAAAGAAATCAGCATGTGTGCTAATGGAACGCCAATAGTCCGAAGGACTGTAGAATCTGTCAAATCCCGCTGAAGACGACTGATAGGCAGCTTAGCCGATAAATGTTCTAATATTGCATTGGCTATACCCAAATTACCTTCTGCATTTTCAAAATCAATCGGATTAACTTTATGGGGCATCGCAGACGAACCAATTTCTCCTGCTTTAATTTTTTGCTTGAAGTAATTCATAGCCACATACTGCCAGATGTCTTTGGATAAATCCAATAAAATAGTGTTGATGCGTTTCAACGCATCAAAACAGGCAGCTAAATTATCGTAATGCTCAATCTGTGTTGTCGGATAGGAGCGTTCCAAATGCAGATAGGAGGATACAAAGTTCTTTGCAAAACCATTCCAATCGATCAAGGGATACGCAACATGATGCGCATTCATATTCCCTGTTGCACCTCCAAACTTAGCCGAGAATGGCACTTGATGAAGCTGAGTTAACTGGTTCTCTAATCGTGTTACAAATACTTGGATTTCTTTTCCTAAACGTGTGGGAGAAGCAGGCTGTCCATGAGTCTTTGCAAGCATGGGGATATCTTTCCAAGCCTCAACTTGAGTTTTTAATTTGTTGACAACTTCCTGCAAAGAAGGTAGAAGTACCTTTGCAAGTCCATCTTTCAGCATCATGGGGGTAGCTGTATTATTGATATCCTGGGAGGTCAATCCAAAGTGAATAAATTCTTGGTAGGCCCCCAGTCCAATGGAATCAAATTTTTCCTTGAGAAAATACTCTACGGCTTTTACATCATGGTTGGTGACTTTTTCCGTCTCTTTGATGATTTCAGCATCTTTTTCTGTGAAATCAGTTACGATCGCTCTCATTTCCCAAAACTTAGATGGGTGTATGGTTGCAAGCTGTGGGAGTGGCAATTCACACAATGCTATAAAATACTCCACTTCCACATGTACTCGGTATTTGATAAGGGCGTATTCTGAGAAAAAAGCACGGAGAGTGGCAGTTTTTGTTCCATATCTACCGTCGATAGAACTGACTGCTGTAAGTGTACTGAGGTTCATTGCTGGAATGTTTGTCAAGCTTCAAATTTAGTAGTTTAGGATGAAAATTTGGTGTTCCATCCAAATTTAAATATTGGTTTGCATACCTGATATTGACCGAAAGAAAAAAAGAACGCTTTCCAGATACCTAGCCTCCGTAAGTTTGCAGCATGAAATATTTTCTTTTAGCGGCGTCCTTTCTTGTGGTATTTTCTGGTTTTTCAGCTAACAACAAAGATCGAGAGTTTGGGGTGCAAGTGAATGAAGCCATCAAAGTAGTTTCCTTGGATGGAAGTATAGGTGAGGAGGAGTGGGCCGATGCGGACTTGATTGAAGGATTTGTACAGCAAATTCCCAAGGAAGGAATGCCTGCCACCAACCGTACGGAAGTCAAACTAAAGTACGATGAGAATTTTTTATATGTTGCAGCTAAGCTTTACCACGGAGTAGGTGAGGGGTATGTGGTTTCCTCTTTAAAAAGAGATTTTCGTTTTTATGAAAGTGATGCATTTGCAATTACCATAGGACCGTACGATGATGGTAACAATGGCTTTATGTTTGCAGTCAGTCCTTACAATGTACAAATGGAAGGACTCATTCACAATGGAGATCGTGTTTCTGATGTCTGGGATAATAAATGGTACTCTTCTGTCAAGCGCTTTGATGACCATTGGGAGGTCGAAATGGCAATTCCCTTTAAAACACTGAGATATACAGAAGGATCTCATTACTGGAGGGTGAATTTTATCAGAAATGATCGAAAAAACTTTGAACGTTCATCTTGGGTGCCTGTACCTCTCAATCAACGCATTCAAGGCATAGCCTTTTCGGGTTACCTCAATTGGGATAAACCTTTGAAAAAGCCTGGGGCAAACATTGCAGTCATTCCCTATACTGCTGTCAATGGCTCAAAAGATTACAGGACAGAAGAACCTACGAATACTGGAGTTGCTGCTGGCTTTGACGCTAAAATAGCCATTACTCCGTCGATGAATTTGGACTTGACATTTAATCCTGATTTTTCCACTGTAGAAGTGGATCAGCAACAGACTAATCTCAATCGATTTGAACTCTTTTTCCCCGAACGCAGGCAGTTTTTCTTAGAAAATGCAGACTTATTTGGGGATTTTGGCTTTCGGCAAATTCGCCCTTTTTTCTCTAGAAGAATAGGGATTGCTACCGATAGTATTGGGAGAAGCTCTAACAATCGCATTTTGTATGGGGCAAGACTCAATGGAAATGTAGGGGATAATTTGCGTGTAGGATTGTTGAATATGCAGACTGCGGATGAGCTTTCTGTAGGATACCCTGGTCAAAATTATACGGTGGCTACTGCTCAAAAGAAAATTTTCAGTCGCTCCAATATAGCCGGTATCTTTGTTAATAGACAGACAACAGGAGAAATTCGTGAGGGAAGCCCCATTACCACGTTCAATAGAGTAGCAGGATTAGATTACAACCTCTTATCAGCCGATAACAAGTGGACTGGAAAGTTTTTTTATCATCGTTCTTTTGGCCCAACCGCCAATATTGATCCCCAAGCCTTCGCCTCTCACTTGAGTTACAACACCAAAAAGTTTAACCTGCAATGGAACCAAGAGTTTGTGGGAGAAGATTATAATGCAGAAGTGGGTTTTGTCCCAAGAAGAAGTTATTGGAGATTGGAGCCTAATGCGATGTTTAGACTTGTAGCGAAACCTGAGAGCAAAGTATTTCAACAAACTTTTCAAGTACGCTATGACCTGTACAAAGATCAGGATTTTGGTCAGACATTGGATCAGAATGTGACCTTTGCCTATCGATTGTATTTCAAAAATACGTCCACTATACAAGCTCGAGTGTTCAACGAATACATTTATTTATTCAGGCCTTTTGATCCGACAAGATCTGGCGGGAAGCAATTAGAGGCTGGTACGGATTATCGCTATACTCGAGCAGGGATTACCTATACATCTGATAGTAGAAAGCTGTTTAATTATTCTTCCACCGTTTATACTGGAGAGTTTTTCAACGGAGAGCGTTTATATGTAAACACCAATTTAAACTACAGATTACAACCCTTCGGGAATATTTCTTTATATGCTGAATATAACAAACTGCAATTTCCTGAGCCTTACAACTCAGCTGATTTATGGCTAATAGGTCCTCGAATGGAACTTTCTTTTACAGACAAACTGTTTTTGAGTACCTTTGTGCAATACAATTCTCAGATTGAAAACATCAATATCAACACACGATTTCAGTGGAGATTCAAACCTGTTTCCGATTTGTTTGTTGTGTACACAGATAATTATTTGCCGGAGAACTTCCAAATTAAGAACCGTGCATTAATTTTGAAGCTTACTTATTGGATCAACGTGTAATCGGAAAAGCGGGTATGTTTAATTTATTTAAGAAAAAAAAATCAGAGCCTAGCAAAGGCTCTCAGTATATCTCTTTAAAAGTCAGAGAAGTAGTCAAAGAAACAGCAGATACAGTTACTATTTATTTTGAGCAGCCGGAGCCATACCTAGAGTACAAGCCGGGTCAGTTTCTAACACTGATTCTTGAAATCGAAGGGAAAGAAGTTCGTCGCTCCTATAGCTTGTGTACTTCTCCTTTTGTGGATCCGTATCCCGGGATATCTGTCAAAAGAGTGGCAGGAGGATTGGTCTCTAATTATTTAAATGATCAAATTCGTCCAGGAAAAACCATCGAAATCATGAAGCCTTTGGGCAATTTCACGACAAGTTTTCATTCACAAAACAAGCGAAACTTTGTGATGGTAGCTGGAGGCTCAGGAATTACGCCAATCATGGGAATCCTTAAATCTGTGTTGATCAATGAGCCTCAGTCTAAAGTAAGTCTCCTCTATTGCAGCAGATCAGAGGAGCAGATCATATTTAAAAAAGCGCTGGAATCTCTTGGAGAAAAGTATGGAGACCGTTTGGAAGTGACACACAATTTGAGTCAGCCTGGGTCTGCTTGGACAGGTTGGTCAGGTAGATTGGAAGAGGCTAGAATTACTGAATTCTATCATAAAGTGTCAGAAGATACAACCTTTGACCCCTTGTTTTTCGTCTGTGGTCCTGAAGGTATCATGGACGTGACCAAACAAACTTTGAGCGCCTTGGGAGTGTCCACTGAACAACTATTGAGCGAAAGCTTTTACAGCGATTTGGATGCTAAAGAAAAGACTATGGAGGCAGAGGGTAAATTAGCACCCTCCCTGACCAGAGAAATAGAAATAGAATTAGAAGGTCAAACCTATCAAGTTGAAGTTTCTCCAGGAAAAACAATTCTGGATGCAGGATTGGATCAAGATATTGATATGCCATATAGCTGTCAAAGTGGATTGTGTACTGCTTGCAGAGGTAGGCTTATTTCTGGGAAGGTGGACATGATCGAAGATGCCGGCTTAAGCCCAAGCGAGATTGCTGAAGGATTTATTTTGTGTTGCTCAGCAAAACCAGCCAGTGGAGATATAAAGATTAGAATTGAATAGCCTTGGAAATTACAGCACTTAGAAATATATACGCAAAATTGGAACGGAACACCTTGATTTTGATAGCTGTTCCGCTTCCTTTTTTTGGCTTCGCCTATTTATATACGCAAAGTCCAATTATGGAATTAAATCTGCCAGCAGAAAACTCTTTTTGGGGTGGATTTAGCTTAACCTTTCTCATTACGCTTCTTGCAGGACATTACATTGCCTTCCATAGTAATCTTGGCAAGGCAAAGAACCCATCCTTGGATATCACCCAAAAAGTCCAAATTTATGCCAAAGCTACTATGATTCGATTTTGGTTTTTGTTTGGGATTGCCATGTGGGGTTCATTTGCATTGATGATTACTCAAAACCCCCTCTTTACCATTATTTTAGCCTTAAACTTGATTTTTTTCTCCTTAGGCAAGCCTACCCCAGATAGGATTGTTCGTCTGCTAAAATTAAAAGGGGAGGAGCGTCAGCAGGTGGAAGAATTGAAAAAGAGGATTTAAAACTCCTCTTTTACAAATAATAATACCTTTTCCATTTCCCTTCTCACTTCAGAGGCTTTATTAAGATAATTGCTATTCATGAAAGCAAATGCATACACCCTACCTGAGTCTCCTTTGATATAGCCAATCAGCGAATGATTGTTGGACATGGTGCCAGTTTTGGCAAACACGTATGGTCTTTGAGCCTTGTAATTGTTTTTGATGGTTCCATTGATTCCTCCCTGAGGGAAAATACGCATCAATTCAGCGCGAGGCAATTCTTCTTCCAGCTTGCTAAGGAGCTGAATCATTGCTCGTGGTGTGCTGAGATTATGACGGGAAAGACCCGATCCATCTACCCATTGTGCTTTGTCAGGCAAATCATTCAGGTAGGTTTTTTGGATAAATTCAATAGCTCTTTCGGCATCCAATTCTGCAAATAAATAATCAGAAACCATTAGCAGTAATTGTTCGGCGATAAAGTTGTCAGATTCCTGCATCAATTCAATCCATAAGGGTCGAAGACTCCCGGACTTGAAGAGCTTGTGGTTTGCTGGAAGAGTCTGTGTATGCAAGCTTACTTTTTTCTTTAGCAGATATTCCATCAGCTGTTGGGTGAGTTCAGGAGATGTGATAAATGGAAGCTCTGCTCTTGCTTGATTATAGGTGTTTGGATTGTAAAAAAATGTATTGGAATGCAGGTCTCGCTCCATTTTCCAGGTAGATTTGTCATAGGTCTTGATCATGGAAGCAAAGACAGGTACTTGAGCTTGTGGCTTTTTTTGCTGGATGTTGAAAATAGCAAGATTTCCGAATATAGGAAGGGGTGAGCGCTCAGCAGAATAGGCATAGTAATAATCATCCCATTGCCAACCATAGCCGAAGGCATGATCTTTCCAGTTGTTGTAGGAAAGCTGAATCTCAGAAAATCGATTCAAAAATTGATCAATTCGGCTATTGTTATTGACCTTGTGGTATTGCCAACTTGGGTCACCTGCTCCCCAAATTTTGATGGTATTTCCTTCGGTTACATACCGAAAAGTATGGGTGCTATCTCGAAGTGTTTTGAGGGTAGCGTAGAAAGTAAAAATTTTGACGGTGGAAGCTGGGATAAAGTTGAGATGGCTGTTTTTTTCATAGATAACTTGCTGACTGTCCAGATCCACCAAGACAAAGCCGGTTAAGTGATTGTCAAAAAAGGAGCCTATGCCTAAAAGGTCATCGAATCGCTCATATTTTTGTCTGATTTCTTCTGATTGAGCAAAAACCAAAGCAGGGACAAAAATGCTCAGTATGCAAGCAAGCCTAATCACATGAATTATACGCATAGTTTAGGCTTTTACTCGAATTAAATTTAACCATCCAGCTATGAAGGCTACTCCTCCAAGTGGAGTAATGGCGCCAAGCCACGTAATACCCGTAATGCTGAGCACGTACAGAGAACCTGAAAAAATCAAAATCCCAATCACTAACAGCCAATAAGAAAGTTTTATATTTTTGAGTGTTGGTTGCAGTGTGTTCCAAATAGCTAACACCAAGATGCCCAAGGCATGGTAGAAATGATATTTAACGGCAGTTTCAAATGTTTCCAATCTTCCATTGGCTTCTAAGATTGGTTGCAATCCATGCGCTCCAAAAGCACCAATACCAACTGCCAATGCGAGCATCAGCGAAGCTACTGTAATCCAAGAATGCTTATTCATATCATTGATAATTTCGTTCCCCAAAAATAGCGCTTCCCACACGTATCATGGTGCTACCTTCTTCTTGTGCGATAAGGTAATCTCCACTCATCCCCATGGAAAGCTCTTGTAAAGATACGTTTGAAGGTAATGTTTCGTTTTTGAGTGCATCAGCGATGCTTTTCAAAGAGCGGAATTCACTGCGAATTTGCGCTTCATTTTCCGTATAGGTCGCCATCCCCATCAAGCCCACAATTTTCACCGAATCCAACTTGGCTGTTTCAGGGGCATGCAAGAGTGCTTTTAATTCGCTTTCATCTAATCCAAATTTGCTTTCTTCCTGGGCAATGTAGACTTGAAGCAAGACCTGTATGATGCGATTGTTTTTTTTGGCTTCTTTATCGATTTCCTTCAATAATTTGAGGGAATCAACACTGTGGATTAAATGCACAAAAGGAGCAATGTATTTCACCTTATTTCGCTGTAAATGGCCAATCATATGCCAACGGATATCGGATGGCAATTGCTCGGCTTTTTCGCTCATTTCCTGAACTTTGTTTTCTCCAAAATCCCGAACTCCTGCTTCATAGGCTTGCATAAGCATTTCCTTGGGCTTAGTCTTACTCACCGCTACCAAGGTACAGGATGGATTTGCAAATGTATTTTTTAGGGAAATTAGATTTTCTTTCAGGTTCATTCGCTTAATTTTGGTAAGTTGGAACAACGCTCAGCACACAGACAAAGATATGGCTATATTGGGTACATTGCTAAAAAAAGGCATAAGATTACGGGAATCGCTCGAACAGGAGTACAGCAATCCTTTAGAGCTTCAAAAGCAGTCGCTTAAAAAATTATTGATTGCAGCCAAAGATACTGAGATCGGTAAAAAATATGGATTTGCGGAGATTTTAAAATCATTCAAGCAATCAGGAGATGCTTTTCATCAAAAATTTTCCGAAAAAGTACCACTCTATAATTATGAGAAGATTTATGAAGAATGGTGGCATAGCTTAAAAGATGGAAAGAAAAACATCACTTGGCCTGGATCGATTCGTTATTTTGCGCTGACTTCGGGGACTTCTGGTGCTTCGTCCAAATATATTCCCATCACCAAAGACATGGTCAAGGCCATTCGTCGCACAGGCGTGCGTCAGATTCTCAGTCTATCCAAATATGATATCCCAGATGATTTATTCACCAAAGGAATTTTGATGTTAGGGGGCAGCACGGATTTGGAGTTTAATGGAACATTTTTCTCAGGCGATTTGAGCGGGATCACTACAGGGAAATTACCTGTTTGGTTTCAACGATTTTATAAACCTGGAAAAAAGATTTCCAAAAATAAAGACTGGGGTGAAAAATTGGAGCAAATCGTGCAACAAGCTCCCTCTTGGGATATAGGAATTATTGTAGGAGTACCTGCATGGTTGCAGATATTATTGGAGAAGATTATTGATCGTTATCAATTGCAGCATATTCATGAACTATGGCCTAATCTTCAAATTTTTGTGCACGGAGGTGTTTCTTTTGAACCTTACAAAAAAGGTTTTGAAAAGCTTTTAGGGAAACCGCTGATTTATATGGAAACCTATTTGGCCTCTGAAGGTTTTTTGGCTTTTCAGGCTTTACCTCATAGGAACTCCATGCGCTTGGTACTCAACAATGGGATTTTTCACGAGTTTATCCCTTTCAACGATGCAAATTTTGATGAGCATGGGGAAGTAAAACCGGATGCCAGTATATTAAACATCAGTCAGGTGAAAGAGGGAGTAGACTATGCTTTATTGATATCCACCTGCTCTGGCGCTTGGCGATATATGATTGGAGATACTATTCGATTTGAAAGCAAGGCAGAGGTAGAAATTAGGATTACAGGAAGGACCAAGCACTTTCTTTCCTTATGTGGAGAGCATTTGTCGGTAGACAATATCAATCAGGCTGTTAAGAGAGCGGAAGAGGAGTTAAATATCGATATTCGGGAATTTACTGTTACAGGTCTTCCTCATGGGACACTCTTTGCGCATCATTGGTTTGCTGGAACAGACTCAGCTGTTTCTGAGGAGATATTAAGAGCTCGGATTGATGCCTATTTACACGAGTTAAACGATGATTATGCAGTAGAGCGCAAGCATGCCTTGAAAGAAATGCGCTTATCAAAAATTCCTAGTCATTTGTTTTATGATTGGCTCCGTGCACAAGGCAAGGAGGGCGGACAAAATAAATTCCCTAGGGTATTGAAGGGAGAAAAAATGAAGGACTGGCTTCAGTTCCTACAAAACAATGGCGTGCAACTATGAGTACAGCGTTGCTAGAAGGAATCAGTATGGGCTTATTGCTGTCAGCAATGGTAGGTCCTGTTTTCTTTACACTCATTCAAAACAGCTTACAAAATGGTTTTCGACATACAGCTGTGTTGGCATCTGGGATTTTGGTTAGTGATTTACTCTATGTATTGATTACCTATTTCAGCGTGAATCTATTTGCCAAAAGCAGTTATTTTGAAATTGTTTTGGGTTATGCAGGAGGACTTGTGTTGGGTGGATTTGGACTATCTTCCATTTTCAAAAAAAATGTTCACCGACCCAATTCAGGGGGGATTCCCGTTCTGAAGGATAGAAAAAGAAAGGGTTTTTGGAAGGGATTCAGCATCAATGGCATCAATCCCTTTGTATTACTCTTTTGGATTTCAATAGCTGGAGTAGTTGCAATCAAGGATAGTTTTGATGCCTTGGATATAGGCTTGTATTATACAGGGATCTTAGTGACGGTCTTTTCTATTGATTTGTTAAAAGCATTTGTATCCAAGCAGTTAAGTGGTTTTGTAACTCCCAAACTGATGCAAAAGTTGAATATTGGAGTAGGGATATTCTTGGTACTATTCGGAATTCGTTTGGCTTGGTTTGCATATGAAAAACATCAAGCCCTTTTGGGAGGTTACTACTAAAAGAAAAACATATGAAAAATGCATTTCCTAAAATATTCATGACCTTTTGTTGCTTTTGGATGCTGGTACAATTGAGTCATGCTCAAGGCCAAAAGGAAATCCTTCAAGATTTCAATCAGGTCCGTATCGATTATAATAAACAAGGAATGATGATTTTGGGGTCTTGGGCCATAGGTAATATCATTTGGGGAGCCTCCATGGCTGGAAGAACCACTGGAGAAATCCAAGGATTCCATCAAATGAATGCTTACTGGAATTCCATCAATTTGTTGATTGCAGGATTTGGGTATTACTCGGCCATGAAGGAAGTGCCAAGCACAGATTTTTGGGAGACTATGAGAAGTCAACAGTCCATAGAAAAGATTTTGTTGGTCAATGCAGGATTAGATGTGGCCTACATGGCAGGAGGGCTGTATATGCTGGAGCGAGGCAGAAGAACCGATAATGAGCGTTTGAGTGGCTTTGGGAAGTCGGTAATTTTGCAAGGTGCCTTTTTGATGAGTTTTGATGCGATCAAATTTTTGATCCACAATAGCCATGGAAAGGAATTGCCCAAATTACTTGAAAATGTCAGCATGGGTCCTGGAGGTATAGGATTTCGAATGGTTTTCTAACCAAATTTCTTTTGTTAGTTTATTCGTTGGGCACTCACGACCACCACAGGTCTCGGAGGGATGCCACGAGTGTTACAAGCAAACCCTAATTCACTTTCTAAAGGCTTGCGAATTCTTACCCGTAACCGCAAGTTTTCCTCCGCAAAGCGATTTCTGTCTAAGCTCAACCCCATACGTTGATTACGCCTAATGGCAGTGGATCCTACTAACTCCTCCATGCGCTCTACATCATTCACGTCAAAAGTAAAGACCATAAAGCCACAATCACCATCAATACCCCAAGTGGTCACTTCGAATACATCTGTGGGTAATCCCATCGTTGGGTCGGATTCAGTGCAGGCCGTGTAAAGTCCAATCAACAAGAAAAACAGAAGGTTTTTTTTCATAGACACACTTTTTCATAAAGACGTAGTTACCCATGTTTTTGTCTTGCCTTTTTATAATAATTTTTTTGTTGAAGAAGCAATCAGGCTTAAAGTAAATAAAGAGTTAAGTATATAAAAAAAGGGGCGCTTCGCCCCTTCATTTTTTTCTTATTTGATTCCATTAAAGAATCGATTCCATCGGATTTTGCTGAACATGGATTTATGCTTATCCAAAGACAGCCATAAGAACCAGGCTTTGCCAACGACATGGTCTTCCGGAACAAATCCCCAATAGCGGGAATCGTAAGAGTCGTGACGGTTATCCCCCATCATGAAGTAGTAGTTTTGTTTGAAGGTGTAGGAAGTCACCTCTTGGCCATCAATAATGAGTTTGTTATTTTGAACCTGAACATCTTTTAGGCCTTCGTAGTATTGGATTGTACTTGCATACTTAGCCATGGTCTCATCGTTGATTTCGATCGTCCAACCTTTTCCTGGGATTTCTAGTGGACCGAAATTGTCTTTGTTCCATCCGAAGTAAGCTCCATCAGGAAAAATACGAGGATCTCCCATATCGGCTCTTTCGGCACGCAACATCACATTTCCAACTGCAGGGGATTTCTTTAGCTGATCAATATTTTCTTGAGTTGACATCGCCATATAGCCTACTCCATTGCTGAATGGCATGTAGCTGTCTTTATTGATACCATAATCGTCAAAGAATTCCTCATTAAGGTTTTTGTCCGTCAGTATATCATAAGAAAACTGCATTTTAGGAGGATCGGTACCTCGTTCACCATTGATATAGATATCTGTATTCCTGATTTCCAGAATATCTCCTGGAACTGCTACAGCTCGTTTGATATAATTTGTCCGCAAATCTACAGGAACATCCAACTCCTCAGGGAAGTTAAATACGACTACATCATTACGTTTTACTTTAGTGAATCCTGGAAGCCGCATGTAAGGCAATTGGATCCAATCTACGTAGGAGCTTATCTCTGTTCCCCAAATTTTTTGATGGGTCAAGGGCATTTGCAAAGGAGTCTTAGGCACACGCGTACCATAATGCATTTTGCTCACAAAGAGAAAATCACCCACTAAAAGTGATTTTTCCATAGAACCCGTAGGGATAGTGAAGGGCTCTAACAGCAACCAACGAATTAAACTTGCGGCTATGACTGCAAATACTAGGGCATCCACCCATTCTCGGGTTGCAGACTTTTTTTTCTTTTGTTCTTCTTGCATGATTTTCAAAAATATTAGAAAGATAGGAAATCATCCATGGACAACACACCTTTTTTATCTTTGATCCATTCTGCAACTAAAACCGCGCCCATTGCAAAGCCTTTGCGGCTATGTGCAGTATGGGTGATTTCGATCGTATCAATCTCGGAACTATAAGTTATGGTGTGTGTACCAGGGGCTGGGTCAATTCTTTTGGAAGTAATGGGAAGCAGGTCATGGGCGATAGGTTGCCCTTCATTCAGGATCCACTGCTTCAACGAAGCTTTTTCTGAAAGAATGCCTTCTGCCAAGGTAATAGCTGTACCGGAGGGTGCATCTTTTTTTTCTGTGTGGTGAATTTCTTCTAGGGAAATAAGGTATTCACTTTGATCTTTCATCAGGGATGCCAAAAACTTATTCACCTTGAAAAAGATATTTACCCCAACGCTAAAATTGGAGGCATAGAAAAATGCAGTTTCCTTTTCCTGCGTAAGTTGTTCTATATAGGGTTTTTCTTCCAACCAGCCCGTAGTACCTGAGACTACAGGGATTCCTCTACTGATGGCCCAAGATATATTTTCTACAGCTGCTTCAGGTTGTGAAAATTCTATCGCCACATCGATGGATGCTGGGGTTAATTTATCTAGGTCGGATCTATTATCGATATTGATGCGTCCTGCAATTTGATGGCCACGGGATTCTGCTATCTCAGCAATGATCTTTCCCATTTTCCCGTAACCCAGTAAGAGTATATTCATTTTTAGAAATTAATTTTTAAACTTAGCCCCAAGATATTACCACCTGCGGTAAGTGTTTCAAAACTTGGTTCAAATCGAAAGCTCAAATCTTCACTGACATCAAAAGAGGAGAGATGAGCATCAATATTGGCATCCAAGATATTCAATGCATAGATTCCTATGAAAAGGAAGTAATTCAAATCTCTATTTCTTCTCCAGAAATTCGTATTTCTAACCAATCCGTCTCTATTAAGATTTGGAAAATCAGTTGGTTCTTGTCTATCTAAGCGCCGCAAGTTATTCAAAAACAACTGATAGCGTCGGTTATTAAAATCTATAAAGAAGATATTGGTTGCAAATCCTCCATAGATAATAGGCACTTTCCAAGCTTTGTTGTTGTACACCTGACCAGCACCAGGTAGCACCGCAGAAAGGATCGTTGCTACTTTTGGATCTTTAAACTCCCGGTTAGTTAAGCTGATACTCAGTGTATCATTGATTGTCAACTGCTGTGTAAAGCCATATACAAAGGAGAAGAAAAAAAACAAAAAAAACATTGATACCCCTCTTTTGGAGTAGAAGATTGTAGTCTTTTTAACAAAAATTATGCTTTTAAATACCTTTAGAAGGGTAATTTTCCAGCTGAACTGTTCCAATGTCAGCATCTTTGTAGGACGGGTCAATTCAGATAATTTCTAATATTTCCAAAATACGGTTTAAATCCGATGTGGAAGTAAAGGGAATTTTAATCTCTCCTTTATTCTTTTCGTTAGCTTTGAGTTGCACTTTACTCCCAAAATGAGAAGCCAAACGCTGTTGGATTTTATTAATTTCGTATTTTCTAACTGGATCTAATGCTGGCTTTTCTACATTGGTATCTGACTTTGTTTCATTCAGAGATTTGACCAATGCCTCTACTGCACGTACACTTAATTCTTCTGCTAATGTTTTCTTGTAAATGGCTAATTGCTTTTCTACATCTTCCACATTGATCAGGGCACGTGCATGCCCCATGGAAATTTGGGAATCGCGTAGCCCTGCCTGAATATCTGGAGGTAATTTCAGTAGGCGCAGGTAATTATTGACCGTAGTTCGGTTTTTGCCGACGCGATCACCTAATTCCTCCTGCTTTAATTCACATTCTGTTAACAAACGCTGGTAGGAATGGGCAATTTCCAGTGCGTTGAGGTTTTCTCGTTGGATGTTTTCAATGAGTGCCATTTCCAGCATTTGCTGATCATTGGCAGTTCGAACATAGGCAGGTACTTTTTGAAGACCGGCAATTTTGGAAGCTTGAAATCTACGCTCACCTGAAATCAATTGGAACTCTCCATCTCCAAGTTTACGTACCGTGATTGGCTGAATGATTCCCTGTACCTTAATTGACTCTGCTAATTCTTGCAGGGCTTCTTTATCAAAATGAGTTCTCGGCTGATAAGGATTGACGGATATTTCATCTAAGGAGACTTCGTAGATTCCCGAGGCAGGAGTCGCAGGCATCAATTCCTGACTTTTTGCTTTCTGAGGAGAATCTTCTAACAAAGCCCCAAGTCCCCGGCCAAGTGCATTTTTCTTTGGTAATGGTTTTCTGTCAGCCATAAGTTAGTTCAATTTACTTTTTCCATTCCGTTTTTTGTAGCAATCTCTTGTGCTAGGTTAAGGTAAGCAACAGCTCCCTTTCCTTCCGCATCAAAAGCGATCACTGGCAAACCGAAACTAGGAGACTCACTGAGTCGCACATTTCTAGGAATGATGGTTTCAAATACTAAATTTTTAAAATGAAGTCTTACCTCATCGACTACCTGATTGGAAAGGCGGAGCCTTACATCGTACATAGTCAAGAGAATACCCTCAATTTCCAAGTCAGGATTGAGTCTGGTTTGGATGATCTTGATGGTATTTAATAATTTACCCAAACCTTCCAATGCAAAGTACTCACACTGCACTGGAATAATAACAGAGTTAGCAGCAGTCAGGGCATTGATGGTAATCAAACCTAAAGAAGGGCTACAGTCTATGATGATAAAATCGTATAGATCCCTGACGGTCGCTATGACAGATTTCATTTTTTCTTCTCTGTTTTCAAGATTGATCATTTCGATTTCAGCACCCACCAAATCAATATGGGAAGGAACCAAGTCCAAATGTTCAATTTCAGTCTGAAGAATGATGGTATGTATGTCTACACCATCCACCATGCACTCATAAATACTGTTTTCAATGCTTTTTGGATCGTGCCCCAAGCCTGATGTAGTATTGGCCTGAGGATCTGCATCTATGACCAATGTTTTAAATTCCAAAACAGCCAAACTCGCTGCCAAATTCATAGCCGTAGTGGTTTTTCCTACGCCACCTTTTTGGTTTGCAATTGCAATTACTTTTCCCATGAGGCCTATTTAAAGCTTGATAGTTTCTCCAATATTAAGCAAAATCAACTCTTTACCTGCTTTTGCTGCTAATTTTTTTGCTTTTTCTAGGTCAATTTCGATGTAAGGAAAGGTGTCGAAATGCATTCCCACGATCTTTTTGACGCCTACGAAATCAGCTGCGATGATGGCATCCTCTATCCCCATAGTGAAATTGTCCCCGATTGGGAGTATGGCAAAGTCTAAGTTGAATGACTCTCCAATTAATTTCATATCATAGGTCAACGCAGTGTCTCCAGCATAGTAGAAGGCACCTGTTTCATGTTTGATTACGAAACCACCAGGATTTCCTCCAGAAGCCCCATCAGGCAAAGTACTGCTATGCACAGCATGGACATATTTCACTGTACCAAAGTCAAAGGTTTTGCTGCCTCCATGATTCATGGGATGGTATTTCTCAACTCCTTTTTGTGCAAACCAAATAGCTATCTCATAATTGGATACGAGGGTAGCATTGCTTGCTTTGGTGATTTTTTCAGCATCTGCCACATGGTCTTCATGTCCATGGCTTAGCAATACGTAATCGGCGCGGAGTGTATCCACATTGATGTGTGAGGCTTTGGCATTGGGGCTGATAAATGGGTCGAAGAGAATTTTTTTATCCTGAATTCCTACCAGAAAGGAAGAATGTCCTAAAAAGGTTAATTCAATCATGGCTTGAGGTGTTAACAGTTTTCGTAATACAAATATATCAATATTATCGTTGGTTCAATTGAATTGTTTTCCACAGAGAAATGTGGATAGCGTGTAAAAGGTTTAAAATAAAATGTTTACCTCGTTTTAGCTGTATTCAAGTGCCCAAATTTGTCATTCTATAACTTGAAAGGACGAAAAAAAAGCGGTAGAGTTCATCTACCGCTTTTGATCTTATTTTTTCTTTTTCGCTTCTGCCGCTTTCATTGCGTCTTCCAATCGCTGCTGGAACTTGGACTTTTTCTTATTGACATTGTTTTTGCTGTAATCGTCAATCTTTTGTCTGATTTTCTTATCATCTACAAAAGCTTTAATTAATGCCTGCTGACCAAAGGTCACCATATTGGAGACAAAATAGTAGAAGCTCAAAGCGGCAGGGAAGGAGTTCAATACAAACATAAACACTACAGGCATAATGTAACCAATATTTTTCATGGGGCCTGTTTGCGCTGTCAATTGATTGTTAAAATGCGTATAAGCAATCTGAGAGACGGTCATCAAAATCGTGAACAAACTCACATGTGAACCATAAAACGGAATGGTAAAAGGCAAGTAGGCGATCGCATCGTATGTAGAAAGGTCATTTGCCCACAGGAATGCTTCTTGCCTCAATTCAATGGAATTAGGGAAAAAGAAAAACATGGCAAATAAGAAAGGCATCTGTAATACCATCGGCAGACAGCCGGAGATAGGGCTAACACCCAACTGACCAAAGAGCTTCATTTGTTCTTGCTGCATCTTTGTCGGGTCATCCCCATACTTTTCTTTTAATTCATCAATCTCAGGCTTGATCAGACGCATCTTAGCCATCCCTACATAGGACTTATAGGTTAATGGAAATAGCACCAGCTTGATAATCAATACGATCAAAATGATGATTACCCCGTAGTTACCTATGTACTTTTCCAAAAACTGGAAAAGGTTTACAATGATGTATTTGTTGACCCAGCTTACGAAAAAGTAACCCATATCCACGTTATTTTCAAAACCTGGAGTGATGGTCTTCAATAAATTATAGTTGTTGGGGCCAAAGAAATAACTCATCGAAGCATTTCCATCTGTCAATGGGAGGAGAATGTCTGCCTTTACATTTTTGATGGATAGGGTGTCTTTGGGAGTAATTTGCTCTACTTGGCCTCGGCTAAAGGCATTGTCTGCAATGATCGCGGAAGTGAAGAAACGCTGGGAAAAACTTACCCATTTCAATGGTTCTTCAATGACATCATCTGCTTTTTCAGAAGTCAAACTCAAATAATCATGACTTCCTGCAGCTGTAAAGAAGTTGACATTTGTTTTTCTACGTGATTCTTCAATATCTGCTTCCTGACGAATCAAGCGATCGTCCCACAAAATCTGAACTTCATTGGTTTTTAATGCTCCTCCTAGACCTTTGAATGCGATGTTTTTACCCATCACATAACCTTCCGCAGGAAGTGTATAGGTACGAACAATCTGTGCTGACCCTGACTGTGCAATAAAAGTTAATACTTTTACCTCCATGCCATCTTCCAATTGGGAAGTAGCAGCAGTAGGAGAGAAGAACAACTGATTTAAGCTCAATGGCCCCTTATCTGTCTGCAAATTGAAGCTCAAATCTGAACTTTCTTCATCCAATATGACCAAGGGTCTCTGGTCCCAAGTTTTAAAGTCTTTTAAAGTAACTTTGGTGATTTCCGCACCTTTGGTAGAAAATTCCACCATTATCTGCTCATTCTCAAGAATTACCGTTTCTGCGATACCTTTGGTCATGGGTGCAAAAAGGCCAAACTGCTGTACGGCCAAAAGGTCCTGAATGCTGTCGGGTTGTGCTACGGGAGCAACTTCCAAGGTGCGTGTTTCCTCAACGGCGGTAACCACTTCTTCGGTAACCACCTCTTCCACAAGAGATTCGGGTCCTTGTGCAAAAAAGAACGAATACACCAACAACACGGCTGCGAAAAGGATCAGTCCTGTCGCTTGATTTTTATCCATAATTTTAAATTTAAATCCCTCATCAAAAGAAGAGGTAATGCCCGGCATTTTCAGACATTACCTTTCAAGCTTCGGAATATACAAATACTCTTATTTTAACTTTTTGTTCTCAATGGCAGCATTTATAAACTTCACAAACAAAGGATGTGGGTTCAATACTGTACTCTTGTATTCTGGATGAAATTGTGTTCCAATAAACCAAGGATGGTTTTTTAGCTCCACAATCTCTACCAATTGCGACTCAGGATTAATTCCCGAAGGAATTAGCCCTTTCTCTTCCATGTCTTTGAGGAAGGTATTGTTGAACTCATATCTATGTCTGTGTCTTTCAGATACTTTTGTCTTTCCGTATGCTTGAGCAGCTTTGCTTCCTTTTTTCAACTCACAAGGATAAGAACCTAATCGCATGGTTCCACCCATTTGTTGAATATTTTTTTGATCTTGCATCATATCGATAACAGGATATGCAGTAGCAGGATCCATTTCTGTACTGTTGGCATCACTTAGTCCAAGCACATTTCTTGCAAATTCAATAACAGCAACCTGCATTCCTAGGCAAATACCAAAGAACGGTAGGTTATTTTCGCGAGCAAATTTAACAGTTTCTATCTTACCTTCAAGCCCTCGCTCACCAAATCCTGGCGCAACGAGGATTCCGTCCAAATCATGTAGGCGCTCTCTGACCGTTTCCGGCTGTAATTCTTCCGAAGAAATCAATTTCAAACGCACTTTGCATTCAGCTGCAGCACCTGCGTGAATAAACGCTTCAATAATGGATTTATACGCATCTGGAAGGCTTACATACTTTCCAATCAAACCGATATTGACTTCTTGGGTAGGGTTTTTGAGTTTGCCCAAAAATGCCTTCCACTGATCTAAATCTGTATTGGTTTTGGAGGTCAACTTCAATTTAGACATCACCCGCTCGTCCAATTTTTCTTTTTTCATCAACAATGGCACATCATAGATGGTCTCAGCATCCATGGCCTCGATCACACTGTTAAGTTGCACGTTACAAAAAAGAGCCAATTTTTTCTTGACATCCAAGGGTAGGTGATACTCGGTTCTGCAGACCAAAATATCTGGTTGTATACCGGCTTCTAATAATTGTTTGACCGAATGTTGGGTAGGTTTGGTTTTGAGTTCCTTGGCAGCGGCAAGATAGGGGATCAAGGTGAGGTGAATGACTAAGAAGTTGTTGGCTCCCAAATCCCATTTGGCTTGTCTTACAGCTTCAATAAATGGAAGGGATTCAATATCTCCCACGCAACCGCCGATTTCTGTGATGATGACATCAAATGCATCGTCGTGTCCTAGTTTGAAAAAATTTCGTTTGATCTCGTCGGTGATATGGGGAATCACCTGTACAGTTTTGCCTAGATACTCTCCTTTTCTTTCTTTGGTAATAACATTATTGTAGATTCTTCCCGTAGTAACATTGTTGGCTTGTGAAGTAGGGTTATTTAAGAAACGCTCATAGTGACCTAAGTCCAAATCAGTTTCTGCTCCATCTTCAGTGACATAACATTCTCCATGCTCATAGGGATTCAGTGTGCCTGGATCGATGTTGAGGTAAGGATCAAATTTTTGGATAGTCACTCGGAAGCCTCTGGATTGAAGCAATTTGGCCAAGGATGCGGCAATGATGCCTTTTCCGAGTGAAGATGTAACACCTCCGGTGATAAAGATGTATTTGGTGGATGACGCCATAAGAAGGGTGGGTAGTTTTTTTGCTGGAATTCTTATGGGATTCAAAGGTAGGTATATGTTTCCACTAATCAAAAGGTAATTGCTCGCAGAAAGCACGGAAGCCGCAGAAAGAAAAGGAAATTGAACCTTTGAGGTCTTTCAGACCTCGAAGGTTTTTTAGAATATTTATTTTAGAGACAATAATTCTATAGAAGATATCTTTGGGGTATTTCAAAACCCAAAAATCTAATTTTGGAACAAATTACTTTCGTTGAGTGAAAAAAGAGCATCATTCTTTTTATTTTATCTAGAAGATTTAGGTAGCTAAAAGGTTTTTTATTATTCTGAACTTTTAACAAAAATTGATGCGATATATGCAGTAATTACACCGAATACTGATATGCCATAAGTCATAAGAAACATTGCTAAAATTCTCCCTAAGGTTGTAACTGGGTATTTATCTCCATAACCAACTGTAGTTATTGTAGTGTAGGACCACCAAATTGCATCTTCTGCATTTGTTATATTACTTTCAACATCATTTTCAAGAACTAGTATTGCTATCGAGGAAAAAATTAAAACAAAAAATCCCAAAATAATTACAGAAAAGACTGATCCTTTGGCAGTATCAGGAAATAAGTTTTTCAAGAAACTATTAAAAGTGTTGTATGCTTTTATTACGCGAATAAGTCTAATTAATCTGAACACGCGGCCATATCTAAGACTATCTAACATAGGAATGCTGGATATTAAATCTATCCAACCCCATTTAAGATATTTTAGCTTATTTTCTGCTGTTAATAGATTATAAAAAAATTCTGACAAAAATATTAAACAAATAAAGTAGTCAAAATAGCTTAAGATTTTAGATATTTCCTAATCAAGACTTATAAACGAATCGACAACAAGTGCTATCAGAACATAAATTGAAAGTAATAAGATTAAAACATTTATAAGAGATAATTTTTTGTTATTCATTTGATACTACTTCTATTTTTTCTGTTAAATCAGAGTCTTCTTTAATGTTTATTTCATAAATCAAATAACTTAAAACCCCAGCAATTAATAAAGCTAAGAGACCTTTTAGTACGAAAATCAATTTTTCTTTTTTATTAGGTATTATGGAAGCTTCTGAATATATTTTTTTTCTTTATGACCCTCAATTCTTTTACCTTCTGAATATCTCTTATCTTGTTTATAAATGGGTACTTTCTCTATTCTGTAGAATGGGATTGTAGTTTTTAAAAGATTTTTTAAACCAAGGTAAAACCAATAAACAGCCGTAACTATAGATACTGGGTAAATTAATAAGGTTGCGAACGATCCAATCAAAACAAAAAAATTTGATAAAAACGAATTAGAAAAAAGTTCTGGTTGAAACCCTTTTGAAATTAATTGATTTCGATTTATTAAATGAATATTATCATCATTCGATGAATCTGAATCAATCTTAGATATGGTAGGATTTTGAATATCCCATATCTCTTGGTTATTGTTAACATTTCTAATTGGGATTGAATGATTATCTTTATATACTTTATTACTTACGACTCTTCCTCCGTCTCTACCTACCTGATTAACCGCAGACCTGATAAATCCTTTAAATAGTTTGTTTAAAAAGCTAGACATCTTAATTGAATAATAGTGTGAAATAGTATTTAAAAAAAGGCTCAATATCGAAATTCATTTAACCCTCACCTTTTTTTAAAAATAAAACTTATATCTTAATTATTGAGCTTTTGAATCGTTTTTTTTCTTTGATTTTTAATTTTAGGATTTCACGAGAAATATATTCCTTATTTTTTAATATGGAAACACTTTATACGTGCCCTTCATGTGCTTCTCCTTATGGTTATGAATCAGATGGAATTATTTCTTGTCATGAATGGTGTTTACTTGGAAGGAAGAGACAACAACTTTGAGTTCTACATTTCAAGTCAAAGATGCTAATGGGAATATGCTGGAAAATGGTGATTCGGTCGAAATAGTTAAAGATTTACCAGTCAAAGGAGCACCTAAGCCGATTAAAGCTGGGACAAAAGTTAAAAATATCCAATTGGTAGAAGGATATCTTAATATTGATTGTAAGATTACCGGATTTAATTCAATGGCTCTTAAGTATGAGATTTTAAAAAAAGGTTAAATTTTTTAATTAGATTTTCAGTATAAAATAAGTCTATTGGAAGGGTGGTTTTATACTTCCTGTCCGATGTTTAAAGAGTTTCAATATCGCTTTGCGTAGAATAAGTCTGGTATATAAGGATTGATTTCTAGTCCTTATTTTTACTCCTCCCTAAACTCCAAGATATCCCCTGGTTGACAATCTAATACTTTGCAGATGGCTTCCAAGGTGCTGAACCGTATAGCTTTGGCCTTGCCAGTTTTTAAAATGGATAGGTTTGAGAGGGTGAGGTCCACTTTTTCGGAGAGTTCGTTAAGGGACATCTTTCGCTTGGCCATCATCACATCTAAATTTACAATTATGGGCATAGTCTAGACGGTTAACTCGTTTTCAGATTGTATTTCTATGCCTCGCTTGAAAACCTGTGCAATAGCGAATATCAGTATGCCCATAAAGATAAATTCCATCGCACCCCCAACGAAACCTGTCATGGCAGGTATATCAAACCCTCGTTTGATTAACCATTTGATACTGGAAGAGGTGATGATGATGAGAAAACCTATTTGCAAAGCTGTACTGCCCATTTGTGAAAGATAGTTGCCCACTTTTGCATTAAATGGATGTTGTAAGTCAATGCTCATGAAAATCCTAATCATCAGATAAAACAAATAGGCTTTGGAACACGCTACACCGAGCATCAAACTGATTAGCCCTACGTAATACCATGGATTTTCCTGCATGAGATTGTAAAGGTTTAAACCTTCATAAAGGTCCTGCGCAACTGGAGCATTGAAAAAGCTCATGATTGCTACAAATGTGAGCGTACCTGCTTTGATGCATAAGCCAATAAATACAGACCAAATGATTACTGTGGTCAGCATCAGCGTGGGTTGGTTGACCCATTTTTCTTTCCAATTATTTTGAGTGTTCATAGTGATGTTGTTTGATAATGCAAACATCAATAAAAATTTATTGATAAACAATAAAAATGTACTGTAAAAAAGTAAAAATTTTGCTCAATGGTAGATGGCTGGGTTAGTGAATTGGTTGATTGAGTTGAATAAGTTATTAGTGGAAGAAGACTTCTTTTTCTAGCTATGAGTCTCAATTATGAAAAGAAAAAACACCTGCATTTAGGATTTATAATTTTATAATGAATTAAAATATTATTTTCTCCCGAAAATTTACATATTTATGTATGTTTGAATAAAATAATTTATAAGCAAGATCATTAATTATTGAGGTTTAGAATCTTAGTTATTTAAAAAGCTATTCTTGTTTGTTTTCTAGATTTTAAAAAATCTTAAAAAGGTAATTCACCATCGTCTGTAAAAGTTCTATTATTCATAATTATACTTTTCTTCAATTCTCTTTTAACTTCTTGTTGCATTTCCTTCGGAAGATAGGTATTTCGGAAATTAGTCTCCATCATAATCATGCTTTCTTCATAAGTCCATTTTTTTATAATTGGGCCATAAAAATATAAATCAAAAGTTTGTTTTTGAATCGATTCAAGTAGGTCTGAAATCAATAATGCACAAGATAAGGGGTATTTAATTATTTGTAATTCAGAGAATCTAATTACTCCCCAGTTATTTTCTAAAAAGGCATTATTTCTAAACCCATCAAGTGATCGGTCATGATGAATTGGTTTGCCAGGTGTAAAAGAATATGGTTCATCGATTTCAATGTCTAAATGAAAACCAGTTTTATTACACACTATTGTAAAATCAGGTTCAAAAGATTTGTTATTTAAAGTTATAGATAAGTCAATTAGGACTTTGAAATCCTTTTCTAAGAGATATTTTAAAAAAAATAATTCTGTCTTGCCTCTTGAAAGGTTTTCAGTTTTTTTCAAATAATTATTTTGAGATTTAGTGAGTTTTTTGAACAAATTTTTACGAACTAAAGGTCTGAACAAGTTAATTTTATTTTTGAAGCTTTCAATTTCTATTTTATAGTTGTTTTCTAGTTCTGAATTCTTGTTTAAAATCATCAACTTTTTTCCCTCATAGTCGGAGGAAAGTTTCTGGTATTCTTCATCCGTAAGTTTTATTTCATCATATTGTATATATTTATAGAATCCTGAAGTAACTAAAGAAACTAACCATATAAAAGCAATTATTAATAGACCTAGCCCTATTGGATTTGTGTTTTCTGAATAATTAATTACGAACAAGAATAAATTAACTAAAAATAAAACAATTATTTTCAGTTTGTTACCATTCCATTTTAATATTTGAGACTTAATAAGCTTTGTTTTTTTGGGTGGAATGGGAAAAGGTAAAAGCTTCAATTCAGGTTTTGTGATTTTGAAATTAGAAACAATTTCTTCTTCAGGTATAATAATACTTGATAAGTTGACCAAACTCTCATTAAGTAAAATTTCAGGATAAATTTTATTTTTATCATTAATTGATAAATGGGTTGATTCAACGACTAAGTAACATATAAAGCTATAATCCTCGAAGTTTAAACCTTCATTTATTTCAGAAAAAAGTTCATTAAAAGTTTCATGATTATTTACAATTTCAGCTGTAAAGTTAACATTGAAATTTAACAATAGTTTCGGGTTAAAATCTTTAAACTTTAAAATAAACCGTAGGGCATGATTATAGGGATTAGAAAGATAAAAGTTTCCTAAAGAATCCTTTTTTAATGGTAAACTATATTCAGCATTTGATTTTAAATCTGATATATCAAGGCCTATCGCATCAAAAAGGTCATAAATATCAATATTCATATATTTTATAAATTATGTATATTTTTAAATATTTTTAAGAGCTATATAACTATAAATATACCTTAAATATTTTATATTGATTTAAACGTAAACATATATTTTATTTAAATTTTTGATTCAACCCTTCATCAAACCCAAAAGCTCTTGAAGAAACCACGGAAATCAACTTTGCATCAGGGTGAGATGGGTTGATAAGGTAATTGAATTCCTCAGGGATGATGCTAGATGGGACCCGTAATACCGCGCTTGCTTGACTTTGGATAAAATCATCTCCAATAAGTTGGGTTAGTAATTGGGGTGGCTTGGCATCCCAATCATAGGGGAGGTACTCCGGTGAAAGTGTACTGATTACAACTGAATCAGGGATTTCTATGGTAACTAACACACGGTCTTTTGGGAAATCAGTTGCTAAATCCATATGCACAGCTACTTCCAAAGATGCAAGCGCTCTGGACTCTGAAGTGTACACCATAAAAGTATTCAGACTGTTCCAGCGGAAACCTTTGGATTTGGATGCGCCAATACCTGTAAGGGTGTCAGGGAGATATTTTCTCCGCTCTATCCTAAATACCAACATCAGGCAAGATTCCCATATGCTATGCGATGTAAACAATTACGAACCTCTTCTATACCGGTAACAGAATCGAAAAGACTCTCAGGGCTTACTCCTCCCAAAGAAATATTAGGCTTTTTGAGCCAAGCTAAAAAATCATTCACTTCACCATTAAAAGTATCCACACCCAAGTCCATCAATTCAGAAAGAACGAGAATCAACTCACTATCTCTACTGCTGAGCTTTTCTTGGTCTTTCTTCTTTTTATTGTAAGTGGTCTGTGGAATATCCATCACCATAAGGACGTTCTTGACAGGCATTTTATAGGTGACAGCTACTTTTTCAATAGCATCAAAGGGCAAACCTTCTCTAATCAACTCCACCCGCTCAGCATTGGACTTCCATTCGACGGTTTTGTCGGAAAAGTCCAGTGAATAGGAAGGGTTGGAGCTAAGCTTAGCTGCTTTTAGGGTGTCCTGACTTGGCTTAAATGGAATCGTCTTCATAGCAATATTTTTGCTACTAATATACAGCAGATTTGTTGTATAAAAAACTCTTCTGCAATTTTATCCAAAAACTTACTTTTCGTAAAAGACCTTTCCAACCCTTTCAATATGATCTAGAAAATCAGGATTCTTCAAGTGCGAAAAAATTGAAATATCACATGTGTAGGGAAGAAATAATTCATCAAGGTCTTCTTCAATAGCGAAAAGTGTATCTAATGTAACATCAGAACCGATCAACGTTAGGTTAATATCAGAACCAGTTCTATAATTACCCTTGGCTCTAGAGCCATAAACTATCACTTTTTCTACTTCGGGATATTTTCCAAACACAGAATTAATCTTTTCCAGTGTTGTATGGGAGAGGCCAAATTTTTCAAGCTCTTTAGTTTTCATGGTTTAAGGTGTCCATTTTCGAATTAAACGCTTGAAATTCCTGAATATAATCTTCGATGATCTTAAAAAAAAATAGCATCAGCTGTTTCCTCATTGTAGGTATGAGAAGTCTTGTTTCGACTTTTGATCATATCCATCCAAATGTTTCCATTGGTAATCAATCCTGCTGAAAAGGCAGCTCTTTTAGCATCTTTGGAACCATAAATCTCAATATTTCCAGCAGCCGCTAGGAAGTCTTTCATGACATTCCAAGCGAGCTCATGAGTATATTCAAAACGTTGGATAAGTCCTTCTTTTAAAATATCATTCAAAAAAGAATCTTCCGCAATACTTCCGTCTTTGCCGGTAGGATAGTCTTCTTTTATCCTCGAAACGGCTTCATCCAGTTTAGCTAAAGCCTTTTTATAATTACTAAACCGTTGTTCCCAACGAATGTCTTTTGATTCCATCATATGTTTATTGAATCATGACAAGTTAAAGATTTCCCCCCCATCTTCCCAACAATAATTTCTTATAAACGAAACTTACTGTCGATTGACAATCTCTATTTTTTTGAACGATTCACAAATAGGGGGTTAGTCCTGCGTTCTTCGTAGCAAATTTGTTAAGAGCAGATCTCTAGAGAGGCGTCAGCCCTGAGGTCTAAGGGCTAATTGGTTAACTGTTGGCTAAAGATCGCATTATACGATAGTAAAGACCTCAGCGCTACGCGCCTCTGATGATATGGTATTTTATCTAAGCTACGAAGGTGTCAGGCCTAACGGCCCTAGGTGTCTCCCCATGAATCAAGGAAGACTAAGGAGATCAAAATATTTCAACTTTATTTCAATCTCTCAGCCTTGGCTAATCTATCCAAAAATACAGTATCAACTAATATCCAATCCCGAAAATCGGGACAAGTTATCCATCATTATCAACATGTTTCAACCAATTAATATGAGATAATCTATCTGCCAATCCAATATCAATTAAATATCCATTATCTACGAATATCTATAAAATCCATTCAAGACAACTTCCTCAAAGCCTCCTCCAAGGCATTTATCTTCGCCTCTGCATCGGCCTGCTTTTTCTTTTCATTGGCTACCACAGCTTCAGGGGCACCAGCGACAAAGCGCTCATTGCTTAGTTTTTTGATCACAGACTGAAGGAAGCCTTTGGTGTACTCCAGTTCTTTGCTGATGTTTTCACGCTCTTCTTCCACATTTACCTGACCAGCCAATGGAATAAAGCACTCGTCGGCTTTTACCACAAAGCTGACGGCATTTTCCAAAGAGGATCCAAAGGATACAGAATCAAGGTTAGCCAACTTCTTCAAAACCGCTTCAAATCGCTGATACAATTCCGCTTGTTCGGTTTTGATTGTTAGGTTAAAGGCCTCTTTCGGTGAAATTCCCTTGGAAGCGCGGATGTTTCTGATTTGGGAAACCACTTCAAAAACTTGGGACGCTTCTGCAATGTTAGCTTCGTTGAAACGCTCTGGTCTTGGCCATGCAGCAATGATCAAGGAGTCTTCTACGGAACGCTCTTTGATCTGATGCCAGAGTTCTTCTGTCAAGAATGGCATAAATGGATGCAAGACCTTCAGGATATTTTCGAAAAACGCTATGGTCTTGGCATGAGTAGCTGCATCAATTGGAGCCTGATAAGCAGGTTTGATCATTTCCAAGTACCAAGAACAGAAATCATCCCAAATCAGCTTATAAGTTGCCATCAAGGCATCCGAAATTCTAAATTTATTAAAATGATCTTCAATTTCAGTTAAGGCCTGATTGAATCGATTTTCAAACCAGGTAATAGAGGCTTGGTTAGCATCTCCGCTCAAGGAAGGATCAATTTCCCAACCATGAACCAAGCGGTAAGCATTCCAGATTTTGTTGGCAAAATTTCTACCCTGCTCCACTAGTTTCTCATCAAAGGGCAGGTCATTACCAGCAGGGGAGGAGAAGAGCATTCCAACACGGACGCCATCTGCTCCATAGCTTTGAATTAGCTCCAATGGATCTGGGGAATTACCGAGGGACTTGGACATTTTCCTACCCAATTTATCTCGGACAATGCCTGTCAAGTATACGTTTTTAAATGGCTTATCGCCCAAGTATTCATAACCTGCAATGATCATTCTGGCTACCCAAAAGAAAAGAATCTCTGGTGCTGTCACCAAGTCATTGGTAGGGTAATAGTATTTCAAATCCTCATTGGGCTTTCCAGTCGTGAAAACCTCCGAATCAAAAACCGAAATCGGCCACAACCAAGAAGAAAACCAAGTATCCAGCACGTCTTCGTCCTGAGTCAAATCAGCTAAGCTATAGGCTGTACCGAATTGTGTGTTTGCTTGTGCCAAGGCTTCTTCTTTCGTTTTGGCAACCACATATTCACCGTTTGGAAGGTAGTAGGCAGGGATCTGATGGCCCCACCACAATTGACGGGAAATGCACCAATCGCGTACATTCTCCATCCAAGAACGGTACATGTTTTTAAACTTTGGTGGATGCAATTGGATGATGTCCTCCATTACCGAACTCAAAGCAGGCTTGGTAATATCCTCCATTTTTAAAAACCACTGCAAAGATAATTTCGGTTCTACCACGGCATTGGTTCGCTCAGAGTGGCCTACGTTGGACTTGTACTCTTCAATTTTTTCCAATTGATCAGCCTCATCCAATAGCTTTCCTATTTTTTTACGGGCGATGAAGCGGTCTTCACCAACCAAAATCTGTGCTTTTTCATTGAGAGTCCCGTCATCATTGAGGATATCGATGACCGCTAATTTATGTTTGATGCCCAACTCATAGTCATTGACATCGTGGGCAGGGGTTACTTTTAAGCAACCTGTACCGAATTCCATATCCACATACTCGTCTTCGATGATGGGAATGGCTCGGTTGATTAATGGAATAATGGCTTTTTTACCTTTGAGATGGGTAAAGCGTGGATCGTTTGGATTGATACAGATCGCTACATCGGCCATGATGGTTTCAGGTCGGGTGGTAGCGATGGTTAGGGACGATTCTGTTCCTTCGATTTGATACTTGATGTAATACAGCTTAGACTGCACCTCTTTCATGATTACCTCATCGTCAGAAAGTGCTGTTTTTCCTTGAGGATCCCAGTTGACCATGCGAATGCCTCGGTAGATTTTACCTTTTTTGTGCAAATCCACAAATACAGAAATCACCGCATCACTCAAGTCAGCATCCATGGTGAATTTGGTTCTATCCCAATCACAGGAAGCTCCCAATTTCTTCAATTGCTCCAGGATGATTCCTCCATACTTTTCTTTCCACTCCCAAGCATATTTCAAAAAGTCCTCTCGTGACAGGGATTTTTTATCAATCCCCATGTCTCTGAGCATCGCCACTACTTTGGTTTCTGTCGCAATGGAAGCGTGATCTGTTCCGGGTACCCAGCAGGCATTTTTACCTTCCATACGGGCTTTGCGGACCAATACATCCTGAATGGTATTGTTGAGCATGTGTCCCATGTGCAGTACACCTGTCACATTTGGTGGAGGAATGACAATAGTGTAAGCTTCTTTACTGTGATCCACTTGGGAGGAGAAAAATTTATTTTCTATCCAATACTGATACCATTTTGCCTCAACGGCTTCAGGTGTATATTTTGTAGCTAATGACATGTTTGAGACGATTGTATAAAACTCGAAGCGCAAAATTAAGAGAAAAATAGAAACGGGGATAGGAAGTCGGCTTCTTTATCCCCCAAAAGCTTCGAATACTACTTGCTGATTCTCTTCAAAGCCATGATAAGCCACTGTTATCGAGCGCATGGCTTCCCAGGAAGGTATCAGTCGAAGGCACAAAGGGTTTCCGAATAGGTAAAGGTCCACCAAGTAGTGTCGGGTCAATTTGTCTAAATTTTCAAGATCACTCATCTCCAAACCAAAGTTTTTGACGGGCTTCGCAGAAGGGACAAAAAGACTTACGGTCACTGCACGTGTTGGAGGAATTGCAGCCATAAGTTCATCGATAGAATGAAAGACCGGGTAGCGTGCATCTTTGCGAAAATGATTTTGTTGGATAGGACCAATAATCAGGCCAGCACTAGCGCTTATTTGGTCAAGGTCCGACCGCCTATGGAAAACATGTATGTATTTTTTTGCCAATTGCTTGTTGAACGCATGTACTCCTTGGAAGTCAAAAGAAGGGACTGCCAAAGGTTTGTGTGCCAGTAATCCCAAAGAAATTTTAAGTTCTTGAATGCGCTCAAAACTGCGTTCGATTTGATCTTGGTTACCGAATTGGACTATTTTTGCAATTCCCTCTGCAACATGCTCTGAAAAGCACAAGAGATCTGTTCCTGCTGCAAAGGCTTCAAATTCTAATTGTCCCGGTTCGCTAAACATGTTTGCAACGGCTTTCATATTGAGTGCATCCGATACTACGATTCCGTCAAAGCTCAATTCTTGCCTCAGTAGCCCTGTAATGATTGCTTTGGAAATAGTTGCAGGGATAGACTCTCCTTTCGTGAGAGAGGGAATAGCTAAATGGCCTACCATGATCATATCTATGCCGGCAGCAATTCCTTGGATAAATGGGTACAACTCCTCTTCCAGTAAAACCGCTTTGCTTTTGTTAATAATCGGAAGCCCCAAATGAGAGTCAACCGCAGTATCTCCGTGACCGGGAAAATGCTTGTAACAGGCTGCTATTCCCGCTTTTTTCATTCCCTGAAAACAAGCCAACGCAAAAGCACTGACTTTCTCCCGATCAGTACCGAAAGATCGGTAGCCAATGACCGGATTTTTGGGATTGGTGTTGATATCCGCAACAGGGGCGAAATTAAGATGGATGCCACACGCTTTTAAGTCTCTTCCAATTCGTTCTCCGTAAGCTTCTACCCATGATAAGTGCTCCATGGTCAAAGCACCCATCGCGATGGAAAAAGGATAGTGGGGAGTGTCTTCGATCCGCATAGCTAGTCCAAATTCCGCGTCGATGCTGATAAGTAAGGGGATTTTGGATAGCGCTTGGTAGCGATTGATCAAGGCAATCAACTTTTCTAAGGTTTGTTCGTAGCTGAGTTGTTCCTGCCTTTGCTCAAAGTTGGCAGCAGCAGAATGTCTGCTATGGAAAAAAGTAATCCCACCGATACCCTGCTCGGTAATCAAGCGCTCCATGGCTAGGATGTTTTCTTCGGTATCGTGTATGTAAGCAGCTGGAGTAAATAGCTGCCCGATTTTCTCATGTAAATTCATGCGTTCAGTTGGTCTTTTTAAGTGTTGGATTCTTGTTTTTTACCAAAATCAGCAGGTATTTTGATATACCTGACCAGGTAGATTCCCGGTATAGCTGATACCAATACCCAGAGGAAAAATTGTTCGTAACCCAACCATTCTTGAATGTATCCAGAGGCCATACCAGGAATCATCATACCCAAAGCCATAAAGCCCGTAGCAATGGCATAGTGGGAAGTTTTGGCAGGTCCGTCGGACACATAGATCAAATACATCATAAAGGCCGCAAAACCAAAGCCATAACCCAATTGTTCGATGACCACTACAGCGCCTGCAAAAAACATGGATTCCGGTTGAATGTAAGCCAATACATAGTAGAAAAAATTAGGAACGTTGAGAGCCAAAATCATAGGAAGAATCCATTTTTTTAGGCCGTCTTTTGAAATTACGACGCCGCCTACAATTCCACCTAAGGTCAGGGCAATTACCCCGAAAGTCCCATATATCCACCCTACATCCGAGGTGCTCATAGCCAATCCGCCTGTCTCTCTACTATCTAAGAGGAAAGGAGAAACCATCTTTACCAGTTGAGATTCTCCCAAGCGATACAAAAGGATAAATGCCAAGGCCAAACTGATTTCTTTCTTTCTGAAAAAACTCGCAAATACTTCTAAAAACGTCAATGATTCCTGTTTTTGATAATCAGCCTGCTTTTCAACATTGGGTGTAGTAAGGAAATTGATCAGCGTAAGGATGAAAATCAATGCGGCTACCAAAAGCATGGTGATGGACCAAGCCTTGGAGTTGTCTCCGTAATGCGTTTCTAGGTAACCCGCCAAAATCACGATCAATCCTTGACCTGTGACAGATGCAATGCGGTAAAAGGTACTTCTTAAGCCTATGAAAAAGGATTGTTGATCTTCTTTCAATGCCAATAGGTAAAATCCATCCGAGGCAATGTCATTGGTAGCAGAAGCAAAAGCACCCATCCAGAAAAATGCTAAGCTGATCACAAAAAACTGATTGGTAGGAATGGCTAGACCAACACCCAAAAAGCAGGCTGCTAAAACCAATTGCATCCCTAAAAACCATTTACGTTTGGTAGCAATCAAATCCACCATTGGTGACCAAAACGGTTTTATTACCCAGGGGAGGTATAATAAACTGGTGTAAAGTCCAATGTCTGAATTATCTATACCCAGATTTTTATACATAATGACAGAGACCACAATGATGATGACATAGGGGAGTCCTTCGGTCATGTACAAGGGCGGTACCCAGTACCAAGGATTATTTTGGGTTTGTTGGGTTTTCATGGTTTTTTTCGGATCAAATGCTGGTAAATACTGACTTCCGAACCGGGAATCAGCTGAGCGCCCACAGCGGCTTCATAAAAGGATGCAGGTCCTACACCGCCAATGATGGCATAGGTATAGCCCATATCCTTCATGGCTTCCAAGCTTTTGATGAGGAGTACTTTTCCAATACCTTTACCCCGTTCAGACTCTTTGGTTCCAGTAGGTCCAAAGAAGTTTTTAGCAGATGTCTCAAAACATGCAAAACCGAGGATCTCATGTCCTTGCTGTGCAATAAAACAGCGCACGGGTAGGGAAGAAAAAGCAGTCTCAACTTCATTTTTCCAATACTCACCAAAGTGTTCAAACACCCAGTCTACCACAAAAGACTTCTCGGGGGGAATTGGTCTCCTAAACACCACGCCTTTCTTTCCAAGAGAGTTTTCCGTGTCTTGGACATCGGGTAATCCCAGTAATCGAACCAACATGTCTTTCATAGCTTTAGGGGATTACAGGATTCAATTCAAATACCATAGGTTTGCTCTCTTTCCCAAATCGGTCAATAAAGCTTAAAGAAACATATTTGGAGTGCACAGAGCCTAGAACAGGGATAGTCTTTCGATTGGTCATGTCAACGTGGATTTTTCTCCATTCTACTCGGTCGGTGTGGCCTTGAAGATCTGCCAAATTACCGGCTGTTTGGATAATTGCAAAGCGCACATCTGGCCCTAGCATCTCAGGGAATTCAAAGGCAAACCCATTTCCATGAGGCACCATCTGAACCTGAGTAGGCAATATGCTGTTGGATTGGGACGCCAAGGGTGCTGGAGGAAGGGTCGGTCTTTGGTAATGATTGCGTTTGATTAAGTCTGCCACGTCGCGGTTTTTGCTGTACATGGACTTGGCAGAGAAAAAGGCATTTCCTTGAACATGGGTAGCTAATCGGGAGTAAGTTAGCTGATTGGGGATTTCCATAGGGTTTTCCCAGGCTTTATCAGCATTGTCACGGATTTTGTACGGGCCATTTCCTATATAAATATGTGTATTGTTATGATTTTCATCCCACCAGTCTACCAAGATTCGGTGTGAAGCCAAATTATAATCCATGCTCCAATATAATTGTGGAATCAGGTAATCAATCCAACCATTTTTCATCCACAGAAGAACATCTGCATACAGTTCATCGTAATTGGTTTGCCCAGCACGGGTATTGGAGCCTTTAGGGTCTTTGTCTTTATTTCTCCAAACACCAAAGGGGCTGATACCAAATTGAACCCAAGCTTTCTCTTGTCGGATCATCTGACTAATATCACGGATTAGAATATTGACATTTTCTCTTCTCCAATCATCCAGTTTTTGTCCTTTTTGTCCATATTTTTTGAAGCTCGCTTGGTCTTCAAACTTCAATTTTGGTACTTGGTAGGGGTAGAAGTAATCATCGAAGTGAATCGCATCGATGTTGTAGTTTTTGACCACTTCACGAATGACTTCTGTTAAGTGTGCACGCACTTCGGGTCTTCCAGGATCATAGTAGTACTTGGTGTCGTACTTGATCATCCAATCCTTGTGTTTGAAAAAGTCATGATCAGGACTTAGGAGCTTGGTGTCCAAGTTCATAGTAGCTCTGTAAGGATTGAGCCAGGCATGGAATTCTAAGCCTCTATTATGTGCTTCTAAGATCATCCAAGAAAGTGGGTCTTCGGAAGTATTCGGTTTTTGTCCTTCTTTGCCGGTTAAATACCTAGACCAGGGGGCAAAATTGGATGGATAAAGAGCATCTCCTGAGGTACGGATTTGCACGATGACTGTATTGAAATTCAGGGCTTGATAGTAGTCTAGCAATTTTATAAACTCCTCTTTTTGTGATGCAAAGGAAGCCGTGGATGAGGTTGGCCAATCAATATTTGCTACCGTGGCGATCCATACAGCTCTCATTTCCCGTGGACTTTCAGGGATAGAGATGGGTAATTGGCGGTAAAACTCTTTTGGAGGTGGCGGAGTCACTGTTTTCGGTGGAATAGGTGCTTGTGTAGATGGACGTGTAGGTGTTTCCACACTTCTTTTGGGTTGAGAAGTGGGTGTCCGAGAGGTTTTACATGCTTGTAATCCCAGCATTACGACTAAAAAAAGGAATAATTGGGTTTTGAGTTGACGAGTTTTCATCCCTGAAGGAGTTGGTTATGGTTTGCTTTTGAAGTTCAATGGCTGTAGGCGCTTTCGGAGTTTTTTCATAAATCGATCTCCTGGGTCAATTTTTTGAGTCAAGTAATTAGGGTCGGTTTCTTTCCATAATTGAGAACCTTGAAAGTCATAGTATTCATGATGTCCAATGACATATTCAATGCCGTGTTTTTTATGTAAATAGCGGATCAATTCTGCATTGGCTTTTACCTGCGCTTTGGTTAATGGTGCATCTGGTCCTCCGATATTTTCAATACCAATCGCCATGTAATTCAATCCAATCGTGTGGCGGGCAAATGTGGTGTCGGGCAATAAGCGAAAGACGGTGCCATCTCTATCTACCAAAAATTGAGCGGATACATTTAAGTTGCTAGCAGTAGTCAATTCGGGTCTTCCTCCGAGATGCACGGGGTTAAAAACGTCAAAGGTGCTCTCTAAAGTAGGAACAGCCGTCCAATGCACAACCACCATTTTTGGGTTGATAGTAGCGGTTTCCTGAATGATTCCGTGTCTTTTTTCTAAATATTCCAGCGAAAGTCTTTCCCGCTCTTCATTGAAGATAATGGGTTTATCGAAAATCCTAAATGTCTGAGCAGTGACCAATTGACTACTCAACAGAAATAGAACTAGTGAAATCAGTCGATATATATGCATAGGTTAGATGTATTTGAAATCAAAGATAAAAGGAAAATCGGCCCATTTATTGACCGATTTCTTCTTTTCTTAAGCGACGTTGATCTTCGAGGAAGTTTTTGTATTCTTGAATTCTCTCTCTTTCGAGGTTATCTTCGGGTTCTAACTGTGCCTCCCAAACATAAGAGATGCGCTTCCAGCTTAGTTCTTCACCTCTCACTTCAAGTAATGTGAATCCAGGTTCGTATCCTTTCCAGTTACCTCCCCACCATGCTGCGCTCACAGATTGGCTGGTGATATACCAGATGTCATTGAACCGATAGTCTTCGGGAATATGGCTATGTCCTTGAAGGACTGCTTTGACAGTATGTCGTTCGATTATTTCCCTGAATTCTTTTGTGTCTGCGACCACCATATGGTTCATGGCCAGTAGTTCTGGACTTGCATTGATTTGCCCGATATTGTTGAAGGCAGCGATATGGGTGACAATGACCGTAGGCATGCCATGATGCTTGCCTAAATCAAAGCGTAGCCATTCCAGTTGTTCTTTTCCGAAAGCATGGGTTTGACTTGGACCGTGGTCTGCGTCTACTTCTAGTAAGGAATCCATTATGACAAAATGCCAACCCTGATGATTGAAGGAGTAATAGCTTTGCTCCATCCCAACCGTATCCATGTAAAGTTTCTTTCCGATATCTGGATCATTGGGACTGGTTTTCCTTCTGCTACTCCTGCCAAAGATATCATGGTTGCCTATGCAGTGATAGGACGGCATTTGCAACTTAGATGATATGCTTGAAAATAAACTCAACTGGTCCAAATATTCCTCTTTTTCCGTGTACATACCATCAAAGACTTGGTCTCCCCCGTACAGAACAAAGGATGGTTGTGGACTCAAGGAATTGACCTTTTGCACACATGCCTCAAATCCCAGATCTCCTTTTCGCTTCCTTCGCACATGTGCATCGGTCAAGTGTAAAAAGGAAAAATTTGCTTCAGAAAAGGAATTGGCCATTCCTTGGGAAGTTAGACTTAATCCAACCCCAGAAATGGCCAATTTTTTTAGAAATGATCGTCGTTGGGTCATTATCTAACGGTTACGTTCACTGTTCGGGTGACCGGAAAGTTAGGTAAATTTTTATTTGTAACCCTAGCTTCCATTCCAACAACTGTACCGACTGGTAAAGCAGCTGGGATCGTATAATTGATCAACAGGGAGTCCGTTTTGCTTATATTGGAGAAAGCAGGTGCATAGGGTCTGTCGTCTACCAAAACAGGATCTGCTGTACCGAGTTTTACCCAAAACTGTACGCGATCAATTTCGCCCTCTGACCAATAGCGAAGGTCAAAGGTGCAATTGGTTCCTGCTGTTGGGGCAGTTGCTGAAGCAGTAGGACTTGCCAGAGTAAAGTTGGCAATGACTGGGATAAAGCCCAGATCTTCCTTGATGATTTCCATAAGTGCGTCTGTGGGTGCGACATCACAGGAGTACATGCTTCCCATTCCAAAGATGAGCAATAAACTACTTGCAATTATTTTTAACTTTTTCATAGCCGATTAATTTTAATTGTCAAACAACCATAATTTGATTCCCTGATTAGGGATTACTGGGATGCAGGTATTGGTTCCTGGTTCATCATCTGCAATGTTGGACCGTTGGATCCAAGGCTCTCCAGGGATTTGATTGATAACAGGCTTGGCCAATCCTGGGTATACCGCTGTGTCATACTGATAGCGTCTCATGTCATTCCATGTTTCAATCTGTAAATACAGGGCAATGTATTTTTGCAGCATAATGTCTTTCAGTTGAAGATTGGTCGCCCCCATAGAGATTTGAGGATCATTGACGTAGGTATTTATCGCCTCCATACCGACCCCATGCTTGGTCATACTGCCTCTGATTCCGTTTAGATAAGCCTCGTATGCAGCCGCTCTGTTTGTGCTGAACAGTGCTTCCGCCTTGATAAACTGAGCCTCCGCATAAGTGATCATTTGGAGGGGTGCAATATTTCTACTGTGCCAAGTGGTAGTAGTTAAATTGACATTGACAGCTGGATCATCTCCCACTAATCTTCCTGGAACAACACCAATGAATTGATCAGGATTAGTAGAACTCATGAATAAAGGAAGTCTTGGATCGACCAAACCAGGATACTGAGCAGTACCGTTCATCATATTGGTGATGTAGGAGGTTGGCTGTTGTGTTTTGTTGACTGGATTCCCCAAGAAACTCCACCAAGGGTTTTGGATATTTGCTTCATAGACAAGTTCCAAATCCTGTGTAGGTCCTGTAAATGCTTGGTCAACATCAGCTGCAGCGGCAGCTAACAATGCTTGATTTTTTACAGATAATTGGAGGTTGTAACGAGCTCTTAAGGCAAAAGCTGCCCTTCTCCAACTTTCTAAATTTCCATTGTATACATAATCATTTCTGACAATTCTCAACGTTGGGAGATCAGGTAAGGGTCTTTGCAAGTCTTCAATAGCTGAATCAATCAATTGTGGGATATGAATCTGGTATAAGTCCTGCATAGGGTCATAGCAAGGGTTCAATAAACTTGTCCCTCTATTGGCTTGGGTATATGGCAGGTCTCCATAAATAGAAGATGCCGTTAACATATTCATCGCTAACATGACTTTTGCGATCCCACTGTAGTTGAAAGCCCCTTGGGCTTCTGCCCGCGTGATGATTTCTTGTAACGTAGGAAGAGCATCTGTATACAGTGGTCTCCACAATTGGTCAAAACCATAAGGCGTATATTGGCTGATTGCCTGCCCACCTAAATATTGTGGATATTGAGAGCCAAATTGAGATGCGCCAAACTGCACATTGGCTGTAAACCGAATGGCAGAAGGAAGTAAGTTTTGGACGGTCACTTGATCGGATGATATTCTCCCAGGATCAACATTGATGTCCAACAAATTGTCGCAAGAACTTACAGTAAATACTGTAACCAATGCTATGCTTATTTTTTTGAAGAATCTATTCATGACGGATTAGAAGTTAAAGTTTAACCCAAAGAACACACTACTTGTCGCTGGTACATTAGTTCCAACGTATCCAAAGACATTACTGCCTGGTCCATACGCACTTTGCTCTGGGTCAAAACCAACAAATGGTGTTGTCAGCCAAAGGTTATTAGCGGTTACTGATGCAGTGATTGAGTTGAACGGAGTCTTGTCGATCCAGCGGGTAGGTAACGTGTAATTCAAGGCTACGTTTTGTAATCTTAGCCAACTGGCTTCCTGGAAGCCGTTAAACTCAGACGCCAATCGGTATCTGAAAGCCTGTCCGTAAAGGGTGCTAACTCCAATAGGCACAGGTTGATCATTTGGAACCCATACTGGGTTTTCTATGGTACCTGTATTTCGTACACCATTAAAGACAACCAATCTATTTCTCAATTCTGTTTCTGCTCCTGTTGGTGCTTCTCCTCCAGCTTGACCGTAACGTAATCTTCTATTGATGTCAAAAACATATCCACCTTTTCTAAAGGTAAAAAGGAATGACAATTCGAGATTTTTATATCGAATAGAGTTATTCCATCCCCCTTCCCAATCAGGGAATGCGTTTCCAATGAAACTATCCTCTGCTAGTGGTACACCTCTCCATTGGTTATTTACGTTGGGATATCCATCTACAATAACAGGCTGTCCGAAGAAAGGAGAGTTGGGGTCTTCTACGCGGCTAAGGGGCCAACCAAACCAATCACCCGGTCTTCCTCCCACTTGTACGCGTTGTTTGACCCATGGCGTTTCAGGTTGGAAAGTAATTTGATCCAGTCCCTCAGGTAAGGAAATTACTTTTCCTCTCAAACGAGACCAGTTGAAAATAGAGTTCCAAGAGAAATCCTTTTTTTGTACTACTGCAATATCCGCTGTCAGTTCCCAAATATTATTTCTGATTTCTCCAGCATTGACTACAAAATTGGTAAACCCAGTAGCTCTTGAAACAGGTATTGGGATAATTTGATCAATAGAGGTTTGGATCGCATAATTGGCATCGATGCGTAATCTGTTTTTGAATAATCCAATGTCTAGACCAAATTCTAAACCTCTCGTTCTTTCAGGTCTTAGATTTTCTGAACCAATGGTGCCATTTCGTGCCACACCAACAATTCCTCTAAATGGCACCAAAGTGCTGTAATAATTACCAATTAAAAATGGAGCTGCATCTTTCCCAACTTCTGCAAACGAACCTCTCAATTTACCATAGCTAAGTACAGAAGATGGAGATAGTTTTAACGTTTCAGTAAAGATGTAAGACATACTTACAGATGGATAAAAGAAGGATCTGTTTTCTCTTGGTAAAGTTGAAGACCAGTCATTTCTGCCTGTAATATTCAAAAAGAGTGTTTGTTTGTAATCAAACTTTGCATCAGCAAAGACACCAATAATAGTTCTGCTACTAGGGAAGGAGCGTGCTTGATATTGGCTTAGGTTGTTGACAGACCAGAAATCAGGGATTACAAAGTTTGATCCAGAGGCCGTAAGACTTGTAGAATTGATTGTAGTCAATTGATTACCAATCGTTACGACCATGTTTAGATTATCGGATAGTTTTCGCTCACCTGTCAACAAGAAATTAGAATTGAGTTCCTGGTAGCCAATGATTTGTTCGGAAATACTTCCGTTGGCACCTGCTCCAATCAACGTAGTAGGAGAGGTTAAGATAAATCGTTTGTCAGTATATTGGTCAATACCTACACGGTAGCTTGCTGTCAACCAATCATTGATCAGATAAGTTGCTCCCAAATTCCCTAATAAACGGTTGACAGACTCTTCTTGAAAAGCATTTTGAGCAAAATACAAGGGATTATCAAGAATGGTAGAATAACGGATTTGAGAGCCATCTGGATTTATAAAATCACTTATGTTTACATCCGGTGCATATCGAGAAGCATAGGAAATAACCCCTGCACCACCTACGCCCATTCTTGGGTTGATCCCATTAGAATTGATGAAGGTAGCAGAACCGTCTAAGGTAAGTTTATCCGAAGCCTTGAGTGAACCTGCAATTTTGATATTGGTTCGGTCAAAGTTTGAGTTAGGTAGAATACCTGATTGGTCTAAACGGCCCAAGGAACCAAAGAAGGTGGCTTTGTCACTCCCTCCTGAGAATGAAAAATTATTTTGGAAAGTATTACCTGTTCTAAAAGTTTCATCCCATTGATTGAATACAGGAGTTCCCGCTGGAACAGGCGGACCATCAGAGCGATAGTCAGTAGGGTTGTAGAGACCATTGAAACCCCTTAAATAATTTTGTTGCATAGGAGGAGTGCGCCCTACTTGATCAATACTAGCACTTGTTCTATAGTTGAAGGTGGTTTTTCCTGCTTTTCCCGATTTGGTAGTAATGATAACAGCACCATTAGCTGCTCTCAATCCATAAAGAACCGAGGCTGCGGGACCTTTTAGGATACTGATTGATTCGATGTCGTCAGGATTGATATCGGCAGCACGGTTGGTATTGGTGAAATTGGAACCACCTCTACCGCCCGTAATATTGGTTTCATTCGAAATAGGGATTCCATCAATTACGAATAAAGGTTGGTTATCAGCATTTGGGTTTAAGGAATTGATCCCCCGAATGACAATATTAGTTCCAGCACCCGGGGCCCCAGAGCTACTGGTGATATTTACACCGGCTATACGGCCTCTTAGCGCATTTAATGCATTTGGTTGGTTGGTTTCTAGGATTAATTTGTTGTCGATTTCTTGAACTGCATAGCCCAAAGATTTTCGATCGCGCTCTATACCGAAGGCTGTGACTACCACCTCATTTAAGGCTTCTGTAGACGGGTCTAAACTGATAGTTATATCAGTTTGATTACCAACTCTTACCTCTCTGGATTTGAAACCAATGAAGGAGAATTGTAAAATACTTTCCTGAGATGGGACAGTGATGTTGAACCGACCATTAATATCGGTTACTACCACCCTGTTGGTGCCTCTCAAGACCACATTTACTCCTGGCAATTCCTCTTGATTATCAGAGGCAACTACCGTACCTGTAATTGCTATTTGGGCAAAACCCTCTGAGGTAAGCCCAAAAAACAGCAACATCACTGCAAGTAAGTGTCTTTTCATGCTGATTTAGTTTAGTGAAAGAAATGATTAGGTTTTTTGGTTGATATAATTGTTTGGTTAAAAAAACCAAAAACTGCACATTAATGCAAGAAAAAAACGCATTTATTTTATAATAATCTCGAAAAATGGATGAAATCAAAAATAAACGGCTATTTACTTGCTGTTTTATGCCGTTTTTGATAATTTTTGGTTTGGTTTAATTAACGATAGATCTTATGCAAAAAATAACCGAGCAAAGTTCGCTTTATAACAACTTGGAGCAGATGAGTTTGAAAGAACTCCTAGCAACCATCAATCAAGAGGATCAAAAAGTAGCGATAGCAGTAAAAGCTGTTATTTCTCCAATAGAGCAATTTATGGAAGCTTTTCTTCCTAGGTTTGAGAAAGGTGGGCGCTTAATTTACATAGGTGCGGGTACAAGTGGAAGGCTTGGGATTTTGGATGCCTCTGAGATCCCACCCACATATGGAATGCCTGCTGACCGTGTAGTTGGAATCATTGCAGGAGGAGCACAGGCTATTCAATCATCTGTTGAAAATGCAGAAGATGATGTAGATGCTGCTTGGAAGGCTTTAGAAGCCATAAGTATTCAGGAAATTGATACAGTGATTGGAATTGCAGCGTCAGGATATACCCCGTTTGTTGTTGGGGGAGTTCAAAAAGCTAGGGAGTTTGGTTGCCTTACAGCCTGTATTACCAATAATCCCGATACACCTCTAGCCGAGGCGGTAGAATTCCCTATAGAGATCATTGTTGGCCCTGAAGTTGTCACGGGAAGTACACGAATGAAAAGCGGCACAGCTCAAAAATTGGTATTGAATATGATCAGTACGAGTTTGATGATCAAAATTGGAAGAGTCAAAGACAACAAAATGGTCCATATGAAACTTGCTAATCAAAAGCTTTTTCGTAGAGGGGTTGATATTTTGGTGAATGAATTGCAAATTACACCACTAGAAGCAGCCCATTTATTGAAGTTATATGGGTCTGTCGACAATTCATTGAAGAATTTTGTCAAATCTGTTTAATGCTTAGTCCCAAAAAATGCTTAAAGAAGAACGGCAACGGCTCATTTTGGAGCAAGTTCACCTCCATAACCGTGTTTTGCTCACAGATCTGTCCGAGCAATTGGATGTCTCCATCGATACTGTCAGGAGAGATGTCAAGGAATTAGATCATTTAAAAAAACTAAGAAAAGTCCACGGAGGAGCTATTTCTAGAAGTTTTCTTACCCCTAATTTAGATGAACCGATTTACCTGCAAAACGAAAAGCAGCAAATTGCTGCCAAAGCAGTAAAGTTACTCAAAGAAGATCAAGTGGTATTGATGAGTGGGGGTACGACAAATTTAGAGGTAGTGAAATTTTTTCCACGCAAAATCCCTTTGACTGTCTTTACACCGAGTTTGCAGGTAGCATCTGAGTTGATGAATTTTCCAAATGTGGAGGTGATTTTCCTCGGAGGAAAACTATTGCATGAGGCTAAATTCGCTGTGGGAGGGATGGTAACCAATGTGCTCTCTCAAATAAAAGTAGACCTATGTTTTTTAGGTACAGGCTATCTGGATCCAAGCAGTGGTTTGACTGAATTTGACTGGGAAGTGGTCCAAGTCAAACGGGCTATGATTGCAGCTACTAAAAAGTTGGTATTACTTACTGTTTCCAATAAGCTATTCAGTGTGCAGCGCTACAAAACCTGTGATCTGAATGCCGTAGATATTTTGATTACTGAATTAGAGCCTGATTCCTCAAAACTTCACCCTTTTCGGGAATACATTGATGATATTTTGTAGGTGGATAGTAAAAGACCCCAAGTCAAAAACTTGGGGTCTTCCCTATGAAAAAAAATTCAATCAACCTACTTAAACCCATTCACTGGGCGTCCTCTGTTAAATACATCAATGCCTTCATTTTCAATACCTAAAAATAGTAAATTAGATTGATTAAGAGATTGACGAGGATCACATTGATAGATGATTATCGTCAGGACTATGTTACATTTTACGGACGGAATATTCTACCAATCGAGCTGCTAGTTTTGCAGTACAATTATCTTGATCAAAAATGGGATTAAGTTCTACGATGTCTAAAGAAATCATTTTTTTACTAGCCAAAAGCCAATCAATTACTTTCATTACAAGGACAGGGGAAAAACCAAGAGGAGAAGGAGCACTCACACCAGGGGCATATGCCGATGAAAAGCCATCCAAATCAATGCTCAAATAGAGTTTGTTTTTATCAGAGCAAAAATGTTCCAATTGGTCTTGAATTTCATTCCAATTTTCTAACTGAAAATCAATTATATCAATAAGATGTGCACCTATTTTTTTTGCATAAGTAAGTAATGTGGTTGGATTGGAAGCAGGTTGCATTCCCAAGCAGCAATAGTGAAAGTCTTTACCATAAGCTTCTGCCAATTGGAAGAAAGGAGAGCCGGAATGACCTTGATCGTTTGCTAAAGTTCTTAAGTCCAAATGTGCGTCTAAATTGATGATGCCAACTTTTTCATTTTTTGCCAAGCAATGATCAATGACTGCTTTCCCGTGAGGATATGCCAAATCATGGCCTCCTCCAAAAATTACTGGAAAGTAATTATGCGCTAACAGGGAATAGATATGTCCATAAAGTTCATCATGACCTTCCTCTAAATTTCCATCATGATCCCAACAATTTCCGAAGTCTTGAATATGCTCAAATCGGGCATGATAGGCTAGGGGACCAAGTGCCTGTCGAATGGTATCAGGTCCATTTTTTGCCCCTATCCTCCCTTGGTTTCTTTCAATCCCTGTATCCGAACAGAAACCTAAAAGCGCTGGTTTTTTTCCTGCTTCTATTTTATCAAGGGCACTTATGTTCGTCTGCCTGATACGTTCATGCCAGTATTCTTGATTGGTTGAAGTTCTTCCATGGTAACTGTTTTCCGAAGGATGAAGCATAGTTGTCAGGAGTTTTAGGTGGAAATTGGCAATTTATTCACTCAGGTAAAAATAGATTAAAATTTATAATCTTGTTAAATCATTCATTTCCTGAAAGTCATTAGTGAAAATAAATTTCACCAAACACTTGCTCTTTTTAGTTTTTGGAGGGTAGTTTTAGAAAACTAATTTATTTGTTATGGAAAATCTAAAATGTATTTGCCTCATTTTTCTCATGCTCGTCTCGTCTTATGTTTTTGGGCAGCATGCAGCACCAACATTTTTGGAGAGAACTAATATAAAGGATATCGACGGTGTTTGGCTTGGGCTTTCAGATAAAGGTGATTCCCTTCAATTGGATTTAAAAGTTTCTAAAGTCGCCCTAAAGGGGAATATTATTATGGATCAACTGGTAGGAGAGGGGTATTTAAACGGTAATAAAGTTGTTCTAATTGATGGGGTTGAGGATAGTGAACAAAATGAATTTTTAATGCTCAAGTTTTGGGGGTATGATATTGCAAAAGATAAAAGAATCTATCTTCATTTGAAGTTACTAACGTCAGAACCTTTTTCTGGAGAACTAGAGGTGACCAATAGAGAAACAGTTTTGGTTAATGGCAAGTCAGGTAACAAAACTTGGGACCCCGAAATCTCTATCGATACAAAGTGGAAGTTAATTAAGAAACGATAAGGCGTTAAGAATTTATCTTTTCCTGTTTTTTTGCTCCCTTCCGAAAAATATCAGGAGGGATTTGATTATGGAGAGAAATCCATGATTCTCTAGTAGCACTCCTGATCTTCATGACATGATTTAGTCAGTTTTTATGCTGTTTTTATCGCAAATTAGCATCCCAATAGCAAAAAAAGCCCCCAAAAACTATCTAATTTTTTGGGGGCATTTCATGTCTAAATTAATTTTTTTTGTAAAACCTTTGGTTTTTTTAATTCAAGAACTCATCAAATGTGATGGATACGAAATACATCGTTCCAACTGTTGGGTTACCCCAAGCTTGGCGATAGCCTGAACTGTTGAATAGGTTTTGTCCACCTACTTTTACAATTGATTTCATAGACTTGATTTTGTAGCTCACTTGAGCATCCAAGGTACCGAATGCTGGCATTACTGACAATTGCTGCGTTGACACAGCAGGTGCTACGAAAGAAGACTGCCATACAAACTCATCTTGCCATCTGTAGGCAATATTGAAACCAATGTTTTTGTTGTTAATATTTCTGTTACCAAAGGTGATGTTTGTTCTGTATCTCGGCGCATTGAATGCAGGCTGGAAACCATCAAGGTCTTCAATATTGGCCAATACATCGGAAGAAATATTACCACCTACAGTATATCCTTTAGGTAATTGGTAGTCTGCTCCTAAAGCCCAACCGTAAGATCTGATAATTTCTGTACGATTAACAGGCATGGAGAATACATTTCTTGTATTAGCAGACAATAAGTTAAGACCTAGAGCCGATGCAGGGTTTTGAGGATTGAAATTAGCATCCTGAATCAAGACCTGTCCACCGATGAAGTTTTCAAATCGGTTGTAATAGAAGTATCCGTCGATTAGTAACTTGTTTTTAGCTAGCAAACTCTTGTAACCAATTTCATAAGAACGGACAGTTTCAGGTTTAAACTCTGATAATTCATACTCTGACTTTAAACCTTGGTTGGCAGCGGCTGCATTTCCAGGGACTAATTGAGCGGCAATTTGAGGTACAAGTGCAGCAATAGCAGCAGGAGCTTGTTCAGGAGTGATTATACCAGCCTGTACTTGTTGCATAACAATTGCCGTGGCTTGTTGTGTCGCCTGCTGAATGCTTGCTTGAAATACAGGCGAGTTAGGCTGAGTATCTGCAAAAACAGCATTTCCAAAAGCAGTAACTGTTGCCAATGAATAAACAGGGTTATTGGCAAAGTTATAGCGTTGTCTCAATAATGGTAACCCACCAATCAATCGAGCTTGTGGAGTCAACAAATCAATGTATTGATCTTGGGTAGTAGGGATACGGAATCCAGTTTGGTAAGATGCTCTGAAGTTATGTTTACCAGCAGAGTATACGGCAGAAACTCTTGGGGACCACTGCCCTTCAAAGTTTTCGTTTTTATCATAACGTATAGACGCTGTTAACTTCAAATTATCGTTTAATAAAGACTTAGCACCTTGTGCATAACCACCAAATTCACGGATATTGAATTCATTTCCCGCGTCATCAGTTGCAAATAGGGTTCTTTCAGAATTTAACTGAAATACTCTATAGTTAGCGCCGACTACAAAGTCTGCAAATTTGATGTCTTTAAATGCATAAGAACCTTCTAGATGATAAAGATTTGTTTTGTCTACAAATCGAGCACCTACACCCTGTGCATTACCTGGAATAGGTCTAGAAGTAACGTCAGCTAAAGCACGTCTAAACTCAGGAGATCCGGGTGCAAATCTACCCTGATCGGCAAATGCTCTTGCGGCTCCATGAGCGGCATCTACACTTGCACCTTGAGAAAGAGCAGATACGAATCCACCTACATATTCAGGGAACCATTGTGTACTTGGCTTCCAAGCTTCATTGATTCCTTGACCAGCGATACCTATGGCATAGGAATCTCCGGATCTTTCTTGGGTAGTGTATGCTCTAACAAACCAGTTAGCACCTTTCAATTCTGCTTTGTACTGACCGATACTAAATCCAGTAATGGAATATCTGTCAGCTCCAGTGTAGACAGTGGTACCTGTACCAAAATTACCTTGAAGAATCGCTTCTACATTATCATTGATTCTGTAGTGTAAAGCTGCATTCAACTTCAATGATTTGGTATCATAATCAGCTAGCTCTCTTTCTAAATATCCTGTTCTAGATACAAATGTCTGAGGAACCAATGCTAATGCTTGTTGAGGTAGTGCACCAGCCGCTACCATTTGTTGCGCGATGCTAAACATATTGACGTTGGTTTCATCACCATATACGTTTACACCGTTGAAACCAGGATTATTTTGTCTAGTTCCGCCTTCTATGGTAGAGCCATTCAATAAAGATTGATCTCTAAAGTCATTGGCTTGCCAGTCATCTGCCCTTAGGTAGTTAACATTTACCTTCAATGCTAACTTATCGTTGAAGGCAGTAGCGTAGCGGGCAGCAAAATCATAAAAACCAGTAGTAGGGTTTGAACGGTTGTTTTGATCCATGACACCTGTTTTCATCTGTGCAGAGAAACCCTGATATTGGAATGGGTTTTTACTATTCATCAATAAGATACCATTCAAGGCATTTGGACCATACAATGCAGAAGCTGCACCTGGTAGTAATTCCACAGATTCTAAGTCTAATTCTGAAATACCAGCGATATTACCCACTGAGAAGTTCAAACCTGGTGCTTGATTATCCATTCCATCAATTAATTGTACAGTACGAACGTTACCGTTGGCATTGAAACCTCTAGTGTTGAAGGATTGGAATGTTAAGGATTGAGTGGACATCTCTACTCCTTTAAGGTTTTTCAAACCATCATAAAAGCTGGCTTGAGGAGCCTCTCGAATGGCAATGATATCCATTCTTTCTACAGTTACTGGGGATTTGAGTACATTTTCTTCTACTCTTGAAGCCGACACTACGACTTCTTGACCTAGAATAGATGCCTCTTCCAGCGTAACATTTAGGTTACTTACATTTTCAGAGGTGATTTCAACTTCTTTGCTGGAGAAACCCACCATAGAGAAAATCAAGGTAAAAGGTGGCGCTTGGTTAACGCGCAGGTTAAATTTACCGTTTAAATCAGAAATGGTTCCCACCACTCTTCCTTTTACGACAATATTGACCCCTATGAGTGTCTCCTTGGTTCGTTCCTCAGTCACTGTACCAGATATGGTAGTAGTTTGAGCAATGACCTGTGCGGCACTAAGGGAAACTATGACGAATAGCAGGGAAACTATACGCCATGTACTTCTAGTAAATGTTTGCATAAGGTATTTGGGTTATTGGTTTGATAATTGACGCTTCCAATTAATTGTAGTGATTTTGGCGTGAAATTTAGATGAAATTCAGCATTTCTAAAGGAAATCCCAAAAAATATTTTTAAGAAATTTTAAGAATTCCTTAATTAATTTGGAAACTGTCTCATAATCAACTAAAAAAATATGTAAAAAAACCTCAGCTTTTGAAAGATAGCTGAGGTTAAATAGTAATTTTAAGAAATATTATTGGGTGTTTTTCTTATTTTCTTCATTCACATGTTGCACCAAGCGATCGCACAACTCTTTCATTTCTTCTGCCATAAATTCATCTCCCGTACTATTTAGGATGGTCTGGGCCATACCCCCAATAATGTCGATGTAAAAGCGTTTCATTTCTGCTACAGACATATCCTCCGTCCAAAGGTCAATTCGAAGGGTACTGTGGTTTAAATTATCCCAAACATTCAATGATATACTTTTGGTGCTTTCTGCATCTCCTCCTTCTTTGTCCGTTGCCTCCCACTGAATGGATTTTGGCAAATTTTTATCATCAAGCTGTACGTTAAATTTTATTTCTGAATTTTTCATATATCTGATCTAAATTTCCATGCAAAACTATGAAGGTATTCGTATAGTTCCATTAATTTTTACAGAATTGTACCTTACTATACATAATCTTTGTCGGCTATCCTTAATTTCACGTCCAAAATAAAATAAATTAATGCTTATGAAAACGTATTACAATCCAGAGGATCTTAAAAAATTTGGTAAAATTGGGGATTTCCAAAAAGAAATGGCTGACAAGTTTTTTGCATATTATGGAGAGGTATTTAAAGAAGGGGCTTTGACTGCCCGTGAAAAATCACTGATTGCTTTGGCAGTTGCTCACGCCATTCAATGTCCTTATTGCATTGATGCCTACACAGTAGATACAATGGAGAAAGGTTGTGATGAGGCTCAACTGATGGAAGCGGTGCATGTAGCAGCCGCAATCAGGGGAGGGGCGTCTTTAGTTCACGCCACTCAAATGATGAATAAGGTATCGGATTTATCAATGTAATTCACGACTATACTCCTCTATGATTGGTCTTGCGCTATTTTATCTTTTATTTCCTGCAGTTATATTGATCGCCTGCCGCAAGTATTCTTGGTTGGATAAAATAGGTGCTGTGATGTTGTCATATGCCGCAGGATTAATTATTGGAAATATTGGGATTTACCCACTCTTGAGTCCAGATATACACGATCTTTTGACATTGGATTCTGCTTCCGTTAAGAAGCAAGCGAAAGATCTTTTTGCCTCTGGTGAGTGGACAGCTCAACAGTATGCTGCGTTGTCCATTTACCAGTTGCAAGATACGCTTATGAGTATCAGCATTCTTGTAGCATTACCTTTATTGTTGTTTTCTACCGATCTAAGAGTATTGGTAAGATCTGCTAAAACTACGCTTCAATCACTCCTCATTGCGGTAGTTGCTGTCAGTAGTATGGTTTTTGTAGGGTTTATTATATTCAGAGGAATATACGGAGAACAGCTTTGGAAGGTAGGTGGTATGCTCGTGGGAGTTTATACTGGTGGTACGCCCAATTTAGCATCTTTAAAAATGATGCTAAATGTGGAGCCAGCTACCTACATTTTGATCCATAGTTATGATTTGATCGTGTCATTTACTTATTTGGTTTTTTTATTGACTATTGGAAAAAAGATCTTTCGTAAGTTATTGCCCCCCGATCATCAGCAAGTTGCATTTAGCAATGCAAAGGATGAACCTGATAGTTTGGTAGTTAAATTTGAAAAAAAACATCTTCCTTCTATCGCAAAAGGATTAGGTTTAGCACTGATCATAGTGGCAATCAGTGCAGCTGTGGCATTTCAGGTGCCGCCATCGGCATTGATGATTACAATCATTTTGATAATTACTACACTTTCTTTGCTTGCATCTTTGAAAGAGTCGGTCAGAACACGCTTGTATACTTATGAAACAGGTATGTATCTTATTTTGATATTCAGTTTGATTGTAGCATCTATGGTAGATGTACAAACACTGCTAGGAATTACTCCTGTTGTTTTTGGATATCTCGCGTTGGTGGTTTTTGGATCTCTTTTGCTACAATTGATTTTTAGCAAGATTTTTAAGATCGACTCGGATACGCTCATGGTAACCTCTGTCGCGTTTATTTGTTCTCCTCCGTTTGTTCCAGTAATTGCTGGAGCACTTAACAACCGAAAGATTATTGTACCGGGAATAACTATCGGTGTAATTGGTTATGCTTTGGGGAATTATTTGGGGTTTCTAATGGCCGAATTGCTTAAGATTTTTTAGGATAGGAAAAGAATTGACCTAGATATGCAACAAGTTTTATAAATTCGTGTTTAAACACCTAAATTTAAACCCAATTAAATTCACAACTATGACAAAGTTCAACATGTTTATCGCAGCATTTGCGATGATTATTCTAGCTTTCACAAACGAAGTATCCGCACAAATGATGACGCCTGTTGCAAGTCCAGCAGCCTCTATCAGTCAAAATGTTGGATTTACTAAAATTAGCATTGACTATTCATCCCCGGCAGTAAAAGGAAGAAAGATATTCGGTGAGATTGAAAAGTATGAGGTGACTTGGAGAGCAGGAGCTAATGCTGCAACAACGATCGAATTCAGTACAATGGTGAATATTGGTGGGAAAAATATTCGCCCAGGAAAGTATACGCTCTTTATGACTCCAAGAGCTAATGGAGAATGGACTGTTCGATTAAATTCTAAAGGAAATTCTGTTTTTGCCTACATGAAGGATGGTAAAATTGATGAAGAGGCTTTGGCAAAGGATGATGTGGTTACAGTAAATGTAAAAGCAGAACCTACCACATCAACATATGAGCGCTTGCAATACGCCATATCAGCAGAAGACAATAAAGTTGCTAAGATCACCATGAAGTGGGAAAATGTAAAGGTTTCCTTTATGGTGGATACACAAGTAGATCAAAAAATGGAAGGTTTCAAAAACGCATTTTAAGACCTTAGCTTATTTGATAATCGAGTTGGCGGAATTTTTTCGCCAACTTTTTTTTTGTCCGCTTTTTGGATAAATTTCGTACATATGTATACATTCTTTCAATTGAATGGAAAATTTAACAGGCCCTACTATGAATATTTTTAAAAACAGTCAGCATATTGCCTTTGCTAGTATTTGTACGAAGCCGACTTTAGCCATAACAGAAGCAAATAATAAATTTTTCAACTTGTTTAAAAGTGATGAGGATAAGATTTCGAATAATACGCTGAGTGAACTTGATGAAAAGTCATCTATCATACATTTTTTAAAAGAGCACTTACCGGATATTCAGCACTTGGAAAAGGAATTGATCGAACACATTTGGATTAAAGGGGATTGGTATGAGGTCATTCTTTATCCCTTTAGCCAAGAAGATGTACATTTAGTCTTTAGAAAAGAAAGTTTTCTTGAATCCATGCAGGATACTACTGCTGATATGAAAAAGAATGAACTAGAGAATCAAACCCTTCCGGGGGCGATTTATCGGTGTAAGTTTGATCAGGAGTGGACAATGCTTTATGCGACACGTAATATTTTTCATATTTGCGGATATACATCAGATGAATTAACAAAAAAAACCTTTCAAGGATTAGATCAGCTAATTGTAGATGAGGATAGAGAATTTGTTGCTGAGGAGGTTCAAAAAGCCATTGACGGAAAATCAGCTTGGGAAATTGAGTATAGAATTATTCACAAATCAGGTGAACTCCGATGGATTTTTGAACGCGGTCAGACAGTAAGTGACAAAAATGGTAATACACTCTTTTTAGAGGGTTTTTTATTGGATGTCACAGAACGGAAAAAAAGTGAACTCTCAATAATTGAAGAGAAAAGACAGTTTGAAGACTTAATAAATGCCCAGCCTTCGGGAGTTTACAGGATAGTTTACAAAAAATTTAAAGAGCTTCAAGGAAAAGATTGGTTTACAATAAATAAATCTCTTGATATAGAAATTCTAAATCGTCGCATGACCGAATTGACTGGTTATGATTTAGCCACGTTGAAGCAAGATATTTATTTAATTACCCAATTGATTCATCCCGATGAGCAGGAAGATTTTGCGAAAAAAAATCAATACTGTGTACAAAACTTAACCCCTTTTTTTTGGGAAGGAAGAATGCGTCAATCAGGTGAGAGAGAGTATTTTTGGATACAATTTCGGGCTACACCCCGGCTTCGGGATAATGGTGATTTGGTGTATACGGGGATTTTGACCGATGTTAGCGAACAGAAGCATGCGGAACTCCGAGAAGAGCATTTTAAAAATTTGCTAAAATACATTGTCGAAAATATGGATAGTACCGTAGCTTTGATTGATAAGGACAACCGATTTGTGTATACCAGCCAAAAGTATTTAAGAGACTTTGGAATTCTTGATAAAAAAGTAATTGGAGAATATTCTTACGATATCTTTCCAAATCTTCCGGAAAATATTATCCAAGCCCACGCTCAAGCTTTGCAAGGCATTTCTTCCAGAAGCGAAAAAGATAAAATTGTTTTACCAGATCAAATTCAATATAATAAATGGAGCTGTATTCCATGGTTTGAAGCCGATGGAACAGTTGGAGGTTATGTGGTGTATATAGAAGATATCACATCAAAAGTACAGATGGAGCAAGAACTTGAGGACAGGCAAGAGAAACTTGTGGAGGCTCAACGAATTGCGAAATTAGGAAGCTGGGAGTTCGATCTTCAAACCCAAGAGGTTTTTTGGTCAGATCAGATTTATCATTTATTAGGAATTGACAAAAAAAACAACTCCATTACCTATGATGATTTTTTAGAAGTAGTTCATCCAGAAGATCGAGTCAAAGTTGATCAAGCATTTAATGATGCACTTTATCACAAAAAGCCCTATGAAATCATCCATAGATTGTTGGATAAAAATGGTCAGATCAAAGTGGTTCAAGAAAAAAGTGAGATAACCTATGATGAGTTTGACAAACCCATAAAGGCGACTGGTACAATGCAAGATATTACCGAAACGGTAAAGACGGAGGAGGAATTAAAGAAAAGCAATCAATATCTTAATAATCTATTCACATACGCCAACGCCCCAATTATAGTTTGGGATAAGGATAATAAGATCACCAAGTTCAATAAGGCATTTGAAAACTATACGGGGAGAATAGAGAGAGATGTCATTGGGAAGGGGTTGGAGATTTTATTTCCTCCAGATGCCATCGAGTCTTGTATGAGTTTAATTCAACATACAAGTGATGGGGAACGACTAGAAACTGTAGAAATCCCTATTCAGCATATTTCGGGAAAGGTTTTCACATTCATATGGAATTCAGCTCCTATTGTGGATTTTGAAGAAAAGCAAACAGTGGGAACAATTGCTCAAGGCCAGGATATCACCGAAAGAAAACGCATAGAAGAGGAGATAAAGCGCCTCAACCTTAATTTAGAGCAGTTAGTAGAAGAGCGAACTAAGCAATTGAATGATTCCTTAGAGATATTGAATAATACTTCTAGTAGAGTTCCTGGAATGATATTTCAGCTAAAAAGGACCAAGGAGGGAAAGTTAAGTTTCCCATATGTCAGTCCCGGAATCAAAGAGTTATGGGGTCTTGACCCAGAAAGCGTCGCCTTTGATGCTTCAAGTATTCTCGATAAAATCCATCCAGATGATATTGAAATGGTTTCGAATTTATTAAGGTCTTCCCTTCTTGATCCCAAGGCATTGAGTTATGAATACCGCGTTTTAGAGGAGAATGGAAAAATTAAATGGGTATTTACCAATGCTTTGACCTATGTAGATGAGGAAGAAAGTGTCCACTGGTATGGACATACCTATGATATAACGAGTAGGAAAAAAGCAGAAAAAGAAATTTTACAGGCAAAAGAAGAAGCTGAGATTGCCAATCAGTCAAAAAGTAAGTTTCTTTCTCGCATGAGTCATGAACTGCGGACACCTTTAAATTCTATTTTAGGATTTGCGCAATTAATGGATCTAGGAGAGCTCTCAGCTTCTCATAAAAAATCATTGGATTTTATACTTTCCAATGGTAGACATCTATTGCAATTAATCAATGAGGTGTTAGATATTACAACTATAGAGTCGGGTAACTACAAGATGTCCCTAGAGGCGGTGGCAGTCAAACCTATTATTCAAGAAGTGATTGATTTGGCCAAGCCTACTTTTCAAAAGAGAGGTATTAGTGTTCAGATTTCAGCAGATTTCCCCAATGATTTAGTTGGGCTTCTTGATAAGCTTAGGTTTAAGCAGATTGTCCTGAACGTATTAGATAATGCCATCAAGTATAATTATGAAAATGGTAAGGTTTGGATCAATGGGGGGGTAGATCCATCGAATTCCCAAAGATTAATGATTGTGGTAATGGATACGGGGTTGGGAATAGCTAAAGAGGATTTAAGTAAATTATTTGATCCTTTTCAAAGACTTGGAGCAGAAAGTTCGTTAGTCGAAGGTTCGGGTTTAGGCTTGACAATTGTCAAACAATTGGTAGAGGTAATGCACGGAGAAGTGGAGGTAGTCAGTGAGTTGGGTAAAGGAACAATATTCACTATGTATTTCCCTATTGTAGAATGGTCGGAATCCTTAATATCCCAAGCATCTACAGTAAGAGAGGATTCAGTCATTTTGACGAAATCAGAAAGCCAAAAAGTGGTCTATATTGAAGATAATCTATCAAATATTGAATTGGTAAAAGATATTTTTGAATTATCACTTCCTAATGTAAAACTAATTCATTCAAAGTTTGGGCAAGAGGCGGTGGCCTTAGCCATGCAACATCAGCCACAAATCATTTTGTTAGACTTGGATCTGCCTGATATCAATGGTGCTGAGGTTTTGAAGCAACTTTTAGCAAATCCACAAACATCAACCATTCCAGTAATAATTGTAAGTTCAAATGCTATGCCAGAGCAAGTAAAAAACCTATTGGATAGTGGTGCTAAAGATTATTTGGTAAAACCTTTACAGATCAAAGATTTTGTAAAGAAAATCAGTGTTTATATTGAATAAAAAAAACTAACCACAGATGCAGTTAGTTTTCTTCTAAAGAAATTCCGCTTTCTATCCTATTCTTCTTCAACTAACTGGAAGCGGGCTAATGGTGCCATGCGCGCTTTGTTTAAGGAGAGTTGATCATCACCAATGCTATAATTATCTACTTCTTTGAGGAGAGAACCAATGATTTGATCATTTTCCAGAGAAGGGCAAGCCATCATGGTGCTTGCTACATTTCCAAAGGTGATTCGGTAACCATCTTGGAGTTCATATCCTCCATTGATGGAATTGCAACCTGTATTTCCATAAAACCGTGATGTTTCATTATCAAAGAATAAGAATGCCTCTTTGTCATCAGATCTTTTTTCATAGGGAGTGCCTCGCAATTCAATTAAAATCCATTTCTTATTTTCTAATTCGTAATCTGTAAAGTTTTTTACCAACGTATACATCTCGGCCAAATCTCCTGTAATTCGATTACCATCCTGATCTAATTGAAATAAGATATTTTCACCTACTTGATATGATTGTTTCTCATCAGATTCATTGGTAAGGGTAATTGTTCTTCCCAAATCATCCCACTCAAACGTTCCCTGATCAAAAAAAAGATCGTCTTCCTTACCAAGATACTTCATTGACCTCTCAAATGTTTCATCGGATTTGATGATGATTTTGGTTTCAATACCTGCGCAATCTGCACAAGGCAAGGTGCCTTTATACGTTCCATTCCAATCAACACTGCTGCGGCTATTATCGCCCATCGCAAAAGTCATATCTTCGCTGGTTTCTACGGTTGATTTTTCCGACTGACAGGCTGACATCAATAGGCAAATCATTGCTACAATACTGGTCTTTTTCATAGTTATTAGGTATGTTGTAAAGAAAATAATCAAGATTTTTTTAGAGGACTTGATAACTCAACAATCGAACGGATGATCTCATCCAACTCCTGTGTAGATTCTAAGAGATGCTCTAAAAAGCTGCTATCATGAGTGCCATTAAATTCCTCTTTGATGAGCGTTGCCAAGCCCATGATTCGTGCCAAAGGAGCACGGACAAGGTGAGATTGTTTCCAAGCAATCTCTCTTAACTTACTGTTTTGTTCTTCAATTTCCCTGATATACACCATATTGCTTGTATTGTCCTTTGCAAAAATGGATGCACCAATAACCTTTTTGTCTACTAATATGGGCATAATATTCACTTCGTAATTTTTAGTAGCTCCTGCATTTGGTAAATCAAAATTGAAGTTTGCCCGTTGCCCATTGAATGCAATTTGATAATGTTCTATCCACATGTTGACGATTTCTTCTGGAAGCAACTCAATGATATTCATGTTCGTGGCTATTTCCAGATTAAAGTTTTCTTTGAAAAGCTTTTTGAATGTTTCATTTACATAAATAAGATTGTATTCTAGGTCTATTGACCAAATCGATTCACTTGAGCTTTCTAGGATAGAGGAAAGTTTCGCTTCATTTGCTTTTAGTTTATTTTCTATAGAGATTAATTCAGAAATATCAGTAAATGTAGCCAGTACCCTGTAGGGTTTTTCTCTTTTGGGATCATTAAACTCAGGAAGGGCATCGACTAAAATCCAGCGATATGAATTGGTTGATGGGACAAATATTCCCATAACATTCCCTGAATTTGGTAATCCTGATTTTAAAGCGATCATGGCTGGATGCTCTTCCCCAGGATAAAGACTCCCATCCAAGTGGATCGCGTGCCACCGAGGATCAATGGAAGTCCTGCCTAACATTTGATCCAGTGAAAGTCCCAAAATTATCTCTGCCGCGGGATTAGCTTTAATGATTTTACCTTGATTGTCTTGATAGACTACCCCTTGATTCATTTGATTAAATAGGTACTCGTATTCTGCTGTTTTAAGTAAAATTTCATCTTCGTTTTTTTTAGCAGCTGAAATATCCTGAAAAATACCAAAAACACCCACACAGTTACCATTTTCAAAAATAGGTTTCCCATTAGTTCTGACCCATTTTTCATTGCCTCTAAGAGTAGTGACTTTTAATTCCAGGTCATAAGAAACACCTTCATAGATAGCCTTATTGAAAGCTTTGGTTAATTTTTCCAACCCTTCAGGATCACTTCGATAAAGATTGATTCCTTCTTCAACCGAAGGGATGGGATTATCTCCAAGTTCCATGATTTCTTTAGTGACTTCGGACCAAAGATGCCTATGATTTATAAAATCTACTTCCCAAGCGCCTACCTTGGCCATTTTTCCCGCTTCTAAGAGAATATCTTTGGTTCTAAATAGCTCCTCCTCTATGGCTTTGGTATTGGTGATATTCCGAATACAAATTAAAACTTTATCCTGATCAAACGGAGCAAAGTTTGCTTCAAAGGTTTGTATGCCTTTGATAGTAGTAAGCTTGTACTCTAGCAGCCTAAATGGTTGATTGAGTTTGATTTTTTTTAATTTTTTTTGAAACAGTTCAAAAACATTTTCTGGTAAAATATCCCTAATATTCCGATGGATCAAATCATCGGCATTCGTTATAAAATCATCTTTTTTACCTGACTTGACTTCAAGAATTGTCCCCTCAAAATTCATGACCATTAAAATATCAGGGATGGCTTTAAATAAGGATGCGTTGTAAGCAAGCTGCCGTTCCAAATTTTCTTGATAGGCAGAAATATTAATTTTTGCTTTTCTTAATTTGAGTAATTTTTCAACTTGATTTGACAGTTTTTTTAAATGTGCCAGTTGCTTTTCTGTCAAAATTCTTGGTTGGTAGTCCATTACACATAGTGTCCCTAATGGCATTTTTTCATCAGATAAAACCGGAATACCAGCATAGAATCGGAATTGAGGACCTTCTTTTACAAATGGATTCTCTTGGAATCGAATATCTTTCGATAAATCCTCAATAATAAAAGGCTCATTTGGCGAATCAAATGCATGCGCACAAAAGGAAAACTCTTTAGCTGTTTCTTGAATATCCAACCCCGTATGTGATTTAAACCATTGTCTAGTATCGTCTAAAAATGTTATCAAAGAAATGGGTGTTTCACAGATATCTGAAGCAAGTTGAGTAATGTTCGTGTAGTCTTCATCTTCCTCGGAATCTAAGATTTGATAGGAAAATAGATTGGCTAATCTTTCTTTTTCGTAGGTAGGAAGTGATTTTTTTCGCATACGATATGAAGCAAAATAATATTGCTCAGTTAAATGAAATCAAAATACTGGTAATTTCATAATTTTTTAAAGTAAAAGGCTGTCGATTTTATAGAAAGGATAATTCATTGCGAATTAGTTTTTTAAAATAAGCCCGTGATGTTTCCATCTTCATCAATATCAATCAGTTCTGCAGCTGGTGCTGATGGTAGTCCCGGCATTCGCATAATAGTGCCAGCAATAGGAATGATAAACCCTGCTCCAGCAGCAATGTCAAATTCACGGATTTTAATGGTAAACCCTGAGGGACGATTGCTAAGCTTGGGGTCGTCCGATAAAGAGTATTGGGTTTTAGCAATACAAACCGGTAATTTATCCAAGCCAATTTTACTAAATATACGCATTTGTTGCTTGGCTTTTACACTGTACTCAACTTCTGCTGCTCCGTAAATTTTACGAGCAATTGTATCTATTTTTTGTTCAATACTCCAGTCAAAATGATACAATGGAGTAAAATTACTAAATCCACCTTCGGCTACTTCTCGCACTGTTTCGGCCAGTTGCTCACAGCCTTCTCCTCCCTTTTCCCATGCCTCACAAAGTTCCACTTTTACGCCTACCTGCTTGCAATGGTTGCGGACGATTTCAATTTCTTCGATTGAATCAGTATTAAACCTATTGATAGCTACCACAGGTTCCAATGTAAAATGCCGCATGTTTTCAATGTGCTTATCCAAATTGGCAAGACCTGTATGGACAGCCGATGGATTAGGTTCTTTAAGATTGGATAGGGGAGTGCCCGCGTGGGATTTCAATGCCCGTATAGTAGCTACAATCACAGCCACATCAGGTTTCAAACCACCGTATTGACATTTTAGATCAAGAAATTTTTCTCCTCCCAAATCAGAAGCAAAACCCGCTTCTGTTACTACATAATCTGATAAGCTTAACCCCATCTTGGTAGCAATAATCGAATTGGATCCTTGAGCGATATTAGCAAAGGGGCCTCCATGGATAATGGCTGGATTACCTTCTATGGTCTGAACAAGATTGGGCATGATGGCATGTTTAAGAAGAGCGGTCATTGCTCCATGAGCTTTGAGCTGATTTGCTCTTACAGGCTCATCTTGGTGGGTGTATCCTACAATTATATTTCCAAGCTTTTCTTTTAAATCCATCAAACTATTGGATAGACAAAGCGCAGCCATTACCTCGGAAGCAGCAGTAATGTCAAAACCGGATTCCCTTGGGACGCCTTGAGCGGAACCTCCTAGGCCGATTACAATATCTCGTAAAGCACGTTCATTCATGTCCATCACCCGTTTCCAGATTATTTTTCGAGGATCGATGTTCAAGGTGTTTTTTTGACTATGGATATGATTGTCAAGCAGGGCAGCTAATAAATTATGCGCTTTTTCAACTGCTGAAAAATCACCTGTGAAGTGTAAGTTGATGGACTCCATGGGTAAAACCTGAGAGTATCCTCCACCTGCGGCACCTCCTTTCATTCCAAAAACAGGGCCTAATGAGGGTTCTCTTAAGACTACCGTTGTTTGAACTCCAATCCGATTCAACCCTTCGGATAGGCCAATGGAAACAGTCGTTTTGCCTTCACCTGCCGCGGTTGGGGTAATGGCAGTGACCAAAATGAGCTTTTTCCCTTTCATCTGCTCAGGATTTATCAACTTGAGCGGGAGTTTGGCAGTGTATTTTCCGTAAGGTCTTAAAATGTCCTCCGAGATCCCCAATTTAGATGCAATTTGGGTAATGGGCTGCATTTTGGTGGCTTTGGCAATTTGAAGGTCTGTAAGATTCATAAGGGTTTTATTTGACGTGTTAAAAGTAGCTTTTTAAAACTGGACTATTCCTGACTTTTGGCAGGTTTTAAATCAAAAATTCAAATTTTTTACTTCCGTATTTCACTGACGGCACTTGTTTGAAATAATATCTTTTATGGATGCATATGAATCTATCCTACAGTAAATAGCACTCAAAAATAGTTCCGAAGACCATCTCGAGTCCCAACAGCCATGATAGTTTTCCATTAATATAAAACCGAGGGTATTTCAAAGCATTCTTTATTTACTTGTCATTAAATTTAAACGAATCATGATACATAGAAAAAAATACCTGTTAGGCTTACTTTTCTTTTGTACTGTCCTTAGCATTCAAGCACAGCAAAAAAGAGCCCTGACTCACGCTGATTATGACGGTTGGGAATCCGTTTCTTCAGATAAAATCTCAGCCAATGGACAGTGGGTTGGTTTTGAAGTCAATCCACAAGATGGAGACGGAAGACTTGAAATTGTTAACCATAGTAATGCACAAAAAAGATTTGTCATTCCTCGAGCGAATAGAATGTCATTTTCACATGACAATAATTTTGCTGTAGGTAGAATTGTAGCTGCAAAGGATACGATCAAAATGCTGAAACTTAAAAAGACAAAAGCAGATGACATGCCGAAAGACAGCCTTTTTATCATCAACCTTGCATCGGGTAACGTGGAGAAGATGGCTAGGGTGAAATCATTCGCCACACCCGATAAAGAGGGGAATTGGTTGGCAGTGCATTTTGAAAAAGAGCTGCCCAAAAAACCAGCAAAAAAAGAAGAAGGGGATACTACCAAGGTAGCATCACCCGAAAAGCCTAAGAAAACCGATGGAACAACCTTACTCGTAAGATCTTTTGATGGAAAAGTTAGCTATGAAATTGACCGCGTAAAGTCTTATGGATTTTCTGAAAATGGCGGGTATTTGCATTTCGTGAAGGCTACCGAGGATACGTTAAAAAATGCAGGCATATTTTTATTAGACCTAAAATCCGGTGTTACCCAAACCATCGATACAGGAAAGACAGATTATATGTCTCCAAAAATATCTGATTCCAATAAGTTATTTGCCTACATAACGACTGAGGATTCGTTGAAAGCTAAAAAGCCATATTATGACCTTTATTTATATGATGTCACGAAGGCGACCAATCAAAAAATAGCGGATAAAAATACAGTAGGAATTCTTGCAGGTGGAATGGTCAGCAAGTCGGGAAGAATTAATTTTTCAGCTGACGACAGTCAAGTTTATTTTGGTACCACTCCAGATTATAGGGACTTTGATTATGAATCTGATACCACCATTTTGGATGAGGAACGGGTGAAATTAGATATTTGGGGATGGCAAGATGCTGAAATTCAGCCCATGCAATTGAGAAATAAGGGTAGGGAAGAAAATAGAAGTTTCCTAGCTGCTTACAATATTAAAGACAAGAGAGTGATTCAAATCGGCGATGAGCAGATGTACAGCATCAACTACGATCCAAAATCAACACTTAAAATCGCTTTGGCTACAGATGATTCCCCTTACAGAAGGGAATACAGCTGGAATATTCAAATCGGAAGAGATACGTACTTGGTGAATTTGGAAACAGGTTCCAAAACATTGATCAAAAAAGCATTGTCAGGAAATCCGCAGCTGTCACCTGCCGGAAAATATGTTTATTGGTATGATGCCAGCGATAGTGCTTGGGTTGCTTTTGACATTGCAAGCAAGACATTCAAAAATTTAAGTAAAAACTTGGATGTGAATGTTTACAATGAACAACATGATTCACCATCTCTCCCAAGCAGCTATGGCGCTGCAGGTTGGTTGAAGGATGATAAAGGATTTTTGCTTTATGATAAATATGATGTTTGGAAAGTCGATCCAACGGGGAAATTGGCTCCTCAAAACATTACTTTAGGAGTTGGGAGAACTCAAACTATTGAGTTTAGAAGACAACGATTAGAAACAGAAGAAAGAGAAGGTATTGATCCTTCTTTACCATTTATGTTGTCTGCTTTTCATGAGTTCAATAAGAAAAACGGATTTTTCATAGGTGATATCAATGGTAAAAAAGCTCCCTCTGAAATCATATTTACCGATAATAGATATTTAGGGTTAAGCAAAGCAGAAAACGCGAATCTTTTGACAGTTAGAAGATCAACTTATCAGGAATATGCCGATGTGTATGCTACCGATATGAAGATGTCAACGTTGACTCAATTATCTTTTGCTAATCCACAGCAAAAGGAAGTAAACTGGGGGACTGTAGAATTGGTTGATTATTTGACGAATGACAATGTACCTCTTCAAGGGTTATTATTCAAGCCAGAGAATTTTGATCCAGCAAAGAAATACCCGATGATGGTGTATTTCTACGAAAGAAATTCTGATGGATTACACAATTACAGAGCCCCTGCTCCAAGTGCATCTACCATCAATATCCCTTATTTTGTAAGTAATGAGTATTTGGTTTTTGTGCCAGATATCAAATATGACTTAGGCCTTCCAGGACCAAGTGCCTACAATTGCATCATCCCGGGTGTTCAGGCTATTGTTGCCAGAGGTTTTGTTGATGCGGATAATATGGCTATTCAAGGTCAAAGCTGGGGAGGATACCAAGTGGCGCATTTGATCACAAGAACCAATATGTTTAAAGCAGCTGGCGCAGGTGCTCCAGTAGTCAATATGACTTCTGCCTATGGTGGAATTCGATGGGGGACAGGGATGAGCAGAATGTTCCAGTACGAACAGACGCAGAGTAGAATCGGTGGTACCTTGTGGGAAAAACCGATGTATTATTTACAAAACTCTCCTTTATTCTACATGGATCGAGTGAAGACTCCTGTATTGATCATGCACAATGATGCTGATGGAGCAGTTCCATGGTATCAGGGAATAGAGATGTTTATGGCATTGAAACGTTTGAATCAGCCAGCTTGGTTGCTACAATATAATGGCGAAGACCATAACTTGGTACAGAGAAAAAATAGAAAAGATCTTTCTATACGATTATCTCAATTCTTTGATCACTACCTCAAAGGAGCTCCAGCACCACTTTGGATGACCGAGGGACTTCCCGCTATAGAAAAAGGCAGAACGTTGAAGTATGAGTTAGGGGATGGCGGTGACAGTGAGCAGTGAGCAGTGCATAGTGAACAGTGCATAGTGAACAAATTAGGAATGAGGAATTAAGAATGAAAAATTTGTCTTAAGAACCTGCGGGGGTGGGTTCAGCTGTTAATTCTTAAATGTTAACTTGTGGACTAGTGGTTCAAGTACTGTTTTTCTGTTAGATACACTGTTTTGTGGGTTTTAACCCACCACTGAAATTGAAGTTTTGAGACAAAACCTATCCGAATTTCCAAAGTATACACCCATCAATTGCCGTGGTTTTTAAGCCCCGGCATTGGTGGGGAACAGTGAACAGAAGAGATTAAGTGAAATATTGAACCTGCTTCACTATTTTAACAAAAGCAAAAAAAGCCTTTCAGCAATTCCTGGAAGGCTTTTTTTATGTTCTTTTTGTCATTGTAGCATCTTTTCTCTTTTTGCAAAAACTTGCTCAATGGCAAGACTGCATAAAAAAATGGATAATTTTCACCTAATGATTTTGTTGAATAATTTTTAATTCTATATTTGTAGAACAAACAATACAACCATAGAATATGAGCCTGTCCAATGCCGAAGAACAATTGATGAATTTGATTTGGGAAAAGCAAAAGGTTTTTATGAAGGATATCCTAGAAGCCTATCCTGACCCCAAGCCAGCGAGTACCACTATTGCAACCTTATTGAAACGTTTGCAAGATAAAGGAGCCGTTGCTTTTGAAGTATTTGGGAATTCCCGGGAGTATTACCCATTGATTGAAAAAAACACCTATTTCTCCAAAAAAGTCCAGGTGATGATCAAGGATTTTTTTAACGATTCACCGGCCCAATTTGCGTCTTTCTTTACACAAGAGACGGACCTGGATACAGGAGAGCTTGAAGCGCTCAAAAAAATAATTGAAGACCAACTAAAATCCCAACAGCCATGATTACTTTACTACTCAAATCTACCATAGCTCTTGCGCTATTACTTGCTTTGTATCAGTTCTTTTTGATTCGTGAACGTATGTTTACATTTAATCGGTTTTATTTGGTTTTTTCGGTGTTTTTCGCACTTTCACTTCCATTCATCTCACTTCCCTCATTCATTGAACAACCAAGTTTTGAAATCCTGTCCGATGAACCTGTTTTTTCGAACGCATTACCAGAAGTAACATCTGATATGCTTTCAGAAAAGACTACAGAAGCATCCCATACAGAGGTAGCGGTGACACCAATATCAAGTGAATCATCCATCCCATGGCAATCCATCTTGTGGGTTGTGTATGGCTTAGGAGTCGTTTTTTTCTTTTCCAGATTCGTTTGGCAACTGATTCAATTAAGAAGAATGGTCCGGAAGGGGAGGCTAATTCTCCAAAATGGTATAAAGTATGTTCTTTTGGAAGAAGTAGAACTGCCATTTACTTTTCTGAGTTACCTGTTTATCAATAAAGAGGAGTATTTAACAGGTCGGATTGAAAAGGCTATTTTAGACCATGAGTTGGTTCACATCCGCGAAAGGCATTCTTGGGATATTATCTTGTTGGAATTGGTGAAAATTGCCTATTGGTTTAATCCACTCATCGGTTTGTATAAAAAGTCTGTACAGCTCAATCACGAATTTTTGGCTGATGCAGGAGTACTACGCCAACCGATTAATAAAGCCAGTTATCAGTATTTACTGCTACAGAAAGTATCTATCTATGCTTCCCATCAAACACTCAGTTCTGCATTCAATTTTCAAGTGACTAAGCGGCGATTGCTGATGATGGGCAAGCAAACGAACAAGTTTCGCTTAGTCTGCTTGCAAACATGTAGTGTTTTGTTAGCAATTACTTTGCTATTTTCTTTATCCTCCTATAAAACTGTTATAAGTTCGGATTCATTTGGCTTAGATTCGGATAAAGTAGCCCAATTTGAAGCATTATTAATGAAAGGAAGTTTGGAAGAATCGCCTTTTGTTATAGGCTTGCATAAGTTGGATTTAGAGCAATTGCGGAAAATTTACTGGACTCTTACTCCAGAAGAGCGGGAAAAGACCTCTCAATTTCCTTTTTTTGAAGAACGAGTGTTTGAGGAATTACTTTTATTGCAGCAGGCCTATCCGCAGGTTGAAACGACTCTTAGGTTTGGGATGCCTCCTGCAAAAAAAGAAATCAATCAAGAAACGTATGAGTTATGGTTGCAAACAAAGAATGTCGAGTTAACTATAGACGGACAAGAACGTTCTTTGGATGAATTGAAGAATTATGCCCCAAAAGATTTTTCAATTTTTGAAGTGAGGGAGACGGCACCAAAAAAGTTTTTAAAAAAACCAGTGTATTCTATCAAGTTGATGACCCATGATTTTTATCAGAAGAAATATTTTGAAAGCCCCAAAAATATTCAGGTGATAGAGGCCAAATATCCCAATTCCGATAAGGCATCTGTACGCTATTTTATGAGATTTCTTCGAAGCAAAACAGGAGTAATTGAAGAATATCGACCTAAAAACTATGAGGAATCCATATTCTATCATTTGAGAACTTTGAATACTGCTGATTTGGACTTCAATGCTTTAGGGAGCAGTGCAATGTTCATCACTGGGGAAAGTTTTTCAGTGGAAGTTTTTAATTATAGTCAAAATAAGACCAAGCTTCTGGCTTTACCTATTGTAAATCAGTGGTGATAGACTGTTATATTTGGAATGAGTTGATTTGATTATCATAAAAAACTGTTTCAGGATTCACTGAAAGTACTATATTTGGAGTTATTGTCTAGTGAAAAAAGTTCCATGGACGATAAGGTGTAGAACTCAAATACATTACAATAACTCCAAACTATGTTACTCGAACCATTAGACCTGATTGTATTTATCGGTTACTGTTGCCTGATTGTGGGCATGGGTATTTTTGTTTCCAGAGAAAAAAAAGGCCATGTCAAAGATTCTAAAGATTATTTTCTTGCTTCCAAAGCACTGCCATGGTGGGCTGTTGGAGCGTCCTTGATTGCATCCAATATCTCCGCAGAGCAGTTTATCGGTATGTCTGGTTCAGGTTTTGCAATGGGTTTGGCGATTGCAACTTATGAGTGGATGGCTGCTGCTACCTTGCTGGTGGTAGCGATTTTCTTTTTACCGGTGTATATTAAGAAAGGTATTTACACCATGCCGGGTTTTTTGTTGGATCGATATGATGCACGTGTTCGGACCACGATGGCTGTATTTTGGCTGCTTTTGTATGTCTTAGTTAATCTCACTTCTGTACTTTACTTGGGAGCATTGAGTTTAAACACCATTTTGGATATCAAATTGGAATATGGAATAGCTGGCCTTGCCTTGTTCGCGATGGTGTACTCGATTTATGGAGGATTGAAAGCAGTGGCTTGGACAGATGTAGTGCAGGTAGTGTTTTTGATTGCAGGGGGATTGGCTACCACTTATTTGGCATTGAATATTGTGGGTTCTGGTGACGCTTGGGCAGGAATGAGTTTGCTAAGACAAGAAGTGCCAGGACATTTTTCCATGATTTTGGAAAAGGGTGAAATGATGATTCCTGATGGACAAGGAGGTACGCGTGACGCTTATTTGGATTTACCAGGCTTATCTGTCTTGGTAGGAGGGATGTGGATTGTCAATCTAAGCTATTGGGGATTTAATCAATACATTACGCAACGGGCAATGGCAGCCAAAAACCTTAATGAAGCCCAGTTGGGGATTATTTTTGCGGGATTTATAAAGTTGTTAATGCCTTTGATTGTAGTTATTCCCGGGATTGCAGCACTTGTGATTGTCAATGGAGGTACAGATCTTGGTTTTATTCAATCCATGACTGACCCTATGACAGGGAATATCAAACCCGATCGTGCTTATCCAACCTTACTCCAACTTTTACCTGTAGGATTGAAAGGATTGGCGTTTGCGGCATTGACAGCGGCAATCGTTTCTTCATTGGCATCCATGGCCAACAGCACTTCAACGATTTTTACCATGGATATCTACAAACAATACATAGAAAAAGATGCCTCAGAAACCAAGCAAGTGACTGTAGGTCGACTGGCAGCCTTGGTCGCTTTTGTTGTAGCAGCTTTGATTGCCCCCGCTTTAGGTACTTTGGATCAAGCCTTCCAATTTATTCAAGAGTACACAGGCTTTGTATCTCCTGGGGTTTTTGCAATTTTCTTCTTTGGTGTGTTTTGGAAAAAGACGACTTCCAATGCGGCCTTAACAGCAGCTGTATTGACAATTCCCCTCTCTACAGCCTTGAAATTTAGTCTTCCAAATTTGCCCTTCATTGATCGAATGGGAGTAGTATTTTTGATCATTGCAGGGTTAATCATTGCAATCAGTTTGTATGAAGGCAAAGGCAAAGATCATCCGAATAGCATTGAAGTTAATAGAGAACTCTTTAAAACCAGCATGACTTTCAAAATTGGAGCAATAGCAATTTCAGCCATTATCGCTGCTTTATACATAATTTTCTGGTAAGATGATGTTTAGACAAAACTCAATCCTTCTAATATCTTTGATCTGCATAGGGATGATCTTGGCTTGTACGCCAAATAAAGAAAAGGGCGAAAAGTTAAAATATCAAGAGCAGTATAGACCTCAATTTCATTTTTCTCCAGAAGCTAATTGGATGAATGATCCCAATGGGATGGTGTATTGGGATGGTGAGTATCATTTGTTTTATCAGTATTATCCAGACGGTAATGTATGGGGTCCCATGCACTGGGGACATGCTATATCCGAAGATTTGGTCTATTGGGAGCATTTACCCATCGCTTTGTATCCTGATTCGTTGGGCTATATCTTTTCTGGTTCGGCTGTTGTAGATCATGCGAATACTTCTGGTTTGGGTAAAGATGGTAAACCTCCCATGGTGGCAATTTATACCTACCATGATCCCATTGGCGAGGCTGCTGGTAGGGATGATTTTCAGACCCAAGGAATTGCGTATAGCTTAGATAATGGCCGTACTTGGGAAGTCTATCAGGATAATCCTGTTTTAGCCAACCCGGGAATCAAAGACTTCAGAGACCCCAAAGTGATATGGGACGAACAAACGCAACAGTGGATCATGTCTTTAGCTGTTTTGGATAAGATCAGATTTTATACCTCACCAAACCTGCTGAATTGGACTTTTGCCAGTGATTTTCAACCATCTTGGGCTGCTTATGGAGGAGTGTGGGAATGCCCGGATTTATTTCCTTTAAAAACCGAATCTGGTGAAGAAAAATGGGTATTGCTGGTGAGCATCAATCCCGGGGGACCCCAAGGTGGGTCTGCTACTCAATATTTTATAGGTGATTTCGATGGAAAAACATTCAATCCAACCCAAGAAGATGTGGAATGGATAGATTGGGGGGCGGATAACTATGCAGGTGTCACTTGGTCCAATATACCAGAAGAAGATGGAAGAAGACTATTCATCGGCTGGATGAGTAATTGGGATTATGCACAAGTAGTTCCTACTACCACATGGCGTTCAGCTATGACGTTACCTAGAGCTTTATCCCTATATACAGTGAAAGGGAAGGTCTATTTGAAATCTAAACCAGTAGAGGAGTTAAAAGCTTTGAGAGGTAAAGAATTTCCTATTCTAAATTCAACCACTGAAATTGGCTCTAAGTCTTTTGAAGTGCATATTCCACTATCTGATGAAAAAGAGTTTGAAATTACATTTAGCAACGATTCTCAAAATGAAATAAATATTTATAAAGTGAGAGGTCATCTGGTCTTTAACAGAAGTAAATCAGGAAACACATCCTTTATGGAAAGTTTTGGTAGAGTAAATGCTGTAAAATTACCTGATATTCAATTGGATATGATTTCTATTTATTTTGATCAATCCTCTATTGAAATTTTTATCAATGATGGTCAGCTTGCGATGACAAACTTAGTTTTTCCAAAAAGAGCTTATACACATATGGACCTTGTAGGTATAAATCCTGCGGGTAAAATCTATCATTTGAATTCTATTTGGAATTAACCTGACTTGTATGAAACAGAATAAAAGTTATGTCCTTTTCCTTTCCATCACAGCGGCTTTAGGTGGCTTTTTATTTGGTTTTGATACAGCTGTAATTTCCGGTGCTGAGCGGGATATTCAAGTGATTTGGCAGCTTTCGGATTGGAGTCACGGCTTGGCAGTAGCAATGGCCCTGTACGGAACAGTCATTGGAGCACTATTCGGAGGGATTCCTGCGGATAAATTGGGCAGAAAAGTATCCTTATTTTGGATTGGGGTACTGTACTTGGTTTCTGCTATTGGTTCGGCAATGGCTCCAGACGTGAATACCTTTATGTTCTTCCGCTTCTTAGGAGGGTTAGGGGTAGGAGCATCTTCAGTCGTAGCCCCTATGTATATCTCTGAAATAGCTCCAGCTGCCAGAAGAGGGCAATTGGTTGCCCTATATCAATTTAATATCGTATTTGGTATTCTGATGGCTTATTTTTCAAATTACCTCATTGGAACAGCTAATTTAGCTGAATCATGGCGATGGATGTTAGGAGTGGAGGCTATACCGGCATTGATTTACAGTATCTTGATTGTCAAAGTTCCCAAGAGTCCACGATGGTTGATTTCGAAAAAGCAGGATTTTGAAAATGCACGGGTGATCTTGACTAAAACTGACCCTGAGGGAGTGGAAGAAGCCATGCAATTGGCCATAGCCGAAAGCAAGGAGATTAAGGGAAAAGTTTCTTTTACTAGTTTGTTTCAATCCAAGTATAGAAAAATCACTTTTTTTGCCTTTTTAATTGCCTTTTTCAATCAGGTCTCAGGGATTAACGCAATCATTTATTTTGCCCCCAGAATTTTCGAATCTGCAGGCATTGCCACAGAAGATGCTTTATTATCCACAATTGGGATTGGATTTATCAATTTGGTAGCGACCATGGCAGGATTGTATTTTATTGATAAGTTGGGTAGAAAAAAATTAATGTACATAGGTTCGGTGGGATATATCATTTCCCTTTCTTTGATGGCTTACAGTTACTTTGGTGGGGCTGTTGGTCCGCACTTGTTGCCATACTTTGTATTTATTTTTATAGCAGCGCATGCCATTGGTCAAGGTTCGGTAATTTGGGTATTCATTTCTGAGATATTCCCCAATGAATTACGTGCCTATGGGCAATCTTTAGGTTCTTTTACCCACTGGATTTTGGCAGCAGTGATCGCTAATTTATTTCCCTATTTTGCTTCAAATTTTGGAGCTGGATATATTTTTGCTTTCTTCGCAGCAATGATGGTCTTACAGTTGCTTTGGGTAGCTTTCCGAATGCCGGAGACCAAAGGAAGATCCTTGGAAGAAATTCAACAAGATTTACAAAAAAACCATGTCTAAACGCGTCGTATGTTTCGGAGAAATGCTGTGGGATTGTTTTCCTACACATGAAATTCCTGGAGGAGCTCCAATGAATGTAGCCTTACATCTTTCCCAACTGGGCTTGGATGTTGCTTTAATTTCTAGACTAGGCAAAGACACGTATGGTGAAGGTTTGAAGAAATTTGTATCTCAATATTCCTTGGATCAAAAGATGATCCAATTGGATGAAGAACATGCAACAGGGACAGTAGTAGTCAATGATGATGACCCTCAAAATGTCAAATACACGATCGTTTATCCAGTGGCTTGGGATTTTATAGATTGGTCTGAGTCTATACAAGCTGAAGTGAACGGCTCGGATGCATTTATTTTCGGAAGCTTGGCAGTACGGAATGAACAAAGCTGGGAAACCTTGTATCAATTGATCCACAGTCCTGTACTCAAGGTTTTTGATATCAATTTGAGGGCTCCTTACATTGATTTTGAGCAAATTGAAATTATCTTGGGGTATACCGATATTCTAAAAATCAATGAAGATGAATTGGCGATGATGGCTACGTATTTTGGAATTGAATTGGATTCAAATGAAGTATTGCCAACTGCTAAAAAAGTATGTGATTTTTTGGTAGAAGAATTTCCGATTGAATTGATTTGCGTGACTTTGGGAAGTAAAGGTGCAATGATTTATCAAAATGGAAAAGTATTCAGACATGCTGGTTATCAAGTAAAAGTAGCAGATACTGTAGGTTCAGGTGATGCTTTTTTAAGTGGTTTTGTAAAAAGCTATTTGGACGGTAGGGAGCCTATGGAAATTTTGGATTTTGCCTGTGCTTTGGGGGCATATGTTGCTACTCAGAAGGGGGGAACTCCTAGGTATAGCTTAGACGATGTGGATGCTGTGCGAAGGGCTTTGTAACCAAGCCCTTCAAAATAAAATAGTAATTTTTCCTGAATTTAGTATCGATTGTTGACTGGAAATTGGATAGTTTTTTCAAGTCAGTTTGTGTAGTTCAACTACATAGTTGAGTGTGTTTTTTAATCAATCGATGGTTTCCATTCAATCATATAATGACACTTGGATCCATATCAGCTCGTAGAAGCAATACTTCCTCCCCTAAATTCCACCATTTTATATATAAGTTATTCTAAATGTTTTTACAAGACTAGTATTTAAAATGATAAATACTTTGTGTCGTTCATTTCTTTTTTTGAGGGCTTTATCTACAATTTTGGTATGCTGATTCAAGCCAAAAAACTTTTTGAGCGTATTAATGCGTCTTATAGCTCAAATAAAAATTATTAATCTATGTTTACTCACATTTCATTCAAAAAAGCGGCTTTCAGCGCTTTTATGCTACTTTTGTTAGCAACAGCTTCTTTTGCACAGCGAACTGGTCAGCAGGTAAAAGACGCTAAAAAGGCCTTATATGATGATCCCAAGTGGAGAAAAGAAAACTACATCATCAACAGAGATTCGGCCTATGCCAACCCATACTTCGCCCTACAAAAATTACGATGGGGAAATCAACGATTTACAGAGAGTAGAAGCATTCACCCAAGGCAAGATGCTGATGTCATCAATGAATTAGCCAAAGGACAGCAACCATTTGCGACAATCGTAGGCTGTAGTGACTCTAGAGTATCTGCAGAAATCTTATTTGATCAAGGTTTTGGAGATCTTTTTGTAACGCGGACAGCAGGTCAGGTAATGGCGCAAGCTTCCTATGGTACGATTGAATTTGCATCTGCTGCTTTGGGTACTAAACTAATCTTGGTTTTGGGTCATTCCAAGTGTGGTGCTGTAGAGGCTGCCATTAGTCTTCCTGAAAACCCTCCAGGTCATATTGCAACCTTGATCAACAGTATTAAACCTGCAACCAAACGATATTTTGGAGTGAGTGATAATTTACTAGCATTTGCTGTACGTCAAAATGTGATCAATCAGGTCAACGAATTGAGAGAATTGGAACCGGTATTATCCAGAATGTACCAAAGAGGAGAAATCCTAATCGTAGGTGGTGTTTACGATTTAGCTACTGGTAAAGTGGAATTTTTGGAAGAAACTATGGTTGACTTACCATCAACAAAGTTTTCCCAGAAAGATATCATGGGCTTGTAAGTCAATCCATCAAAAAAAGCTATCACAAGCATCTTAAAAATTCATGAAAAAAAGTACGTACTCTCATTAACAACTCCGTAAATATGGTTGCTGATGATTTGCAAAAATGGAGGATTTTTAGAGGACAAAAGTCACCAAGAGGAGAGGGGATATCTACTAATTTCGTGCGCTATTACAAGAGCTTGTTCGTGAGACAGCTTTTTTAGAAATTAAGGTTATGCTAAAAAAGGCAGCTTCAATTATATGGATTGTTTTCCTAATTGGAACGAATCCGGTTTTTGCTCAAATATCAGAACCAGGTAATTGGTTAATATATTTCGGCAATCAGAATTTCGCCAACAATAAATGGGTCTGGCATAATGAAATCCAATACAGAGATTATAGCTTACTGGGGTCTAAAGAACAGCTTCTGCTTCGTACAGGAGTTGGTAGATATCTCACAGAAAACAATAATCTAGTCTCAGGTGGGTATGCTTTTATCAGTACCCGACCTCAGGGTATGGAAGATGGATTAGTAGTAATTGATGATGCAAACGCCTTTCAAGAGCATAGACTGTGGCAGCAATATCTGACCAGACAGCCTATTGGGAAAGTTGTGCTAACACATCGCTATCGGTTTGAACAGCGATTCTTCAATGACGGGGATTTCCGCTTGCGAGGGAGGTATTTCTTAGCGGCCAACATACCATTGAATAATCAATTGATGATGGAAAAGACTTATTATTTGTCTTTTTATAATGAAGTCTTCCTAAATGTGACTGATGATACTTCAGTGGCGCTCTTTGATCGAAATCGGCTATTTGGAGCCATAGGTTATCAAGTCAATAGAGGTGTCCGAGTGGAAGTGGGACTGATGCATCAAACGCTTAACAACAGGGATTTTTCCCGAACACAATTACAATTTATAATTTTCAATAATCTTCCGTTCAAAAAATAAGGTAGAAACATTCAGAGGTAACGCCAACCATGGATTCATGTCTGCGCTACCTCTGTTTTTTGTGTTTATTTCAAGCGTTTCAATCCTTTGGTTTCTTCTTTGCTGGCTTCCATAATGCTAATAGCATATCCACCTCCTGAAGCTGTCTGCTGATTTAGCTTGGACTTATTGGTTACAATTACTTTTCGAATGGTATATGCCTGCGCATTATTTCTAAAATGCGCATCTTTCGCATCTGCATAAATCGTTGCGATATAAATCTTTTCCGGATCAAGGAAGTCAAAGTTAACTGTAGAAGTTCGAACTGGGACTCCATTGACATTGCCTACAAACCAATTATTACTTCCCTTTTCTTTTCTCGCGATAGTCACAAAGTATCCCGGCTCTGCTTCTAAGTATTTACTTGTTTCCCACTCTACGGGTACATCTTTGATAAATTGGAAAGCATCCATGAAACGTTCATAATTTTCAGGCAGATCAGCTGCCATCTGAAGCGGGCTGTAAAGCGTTACATATAAGCCCAACTGGTTGGCTATGGTGCTATTGACCCATGAGTTGTTTTCGGGATTTACTTTGCTGATATCCATTTCAAAAATCCCTGGCGTGTAGTCCATAGGTCCTCCAATCTGTCGGGTGAAGGGCAATACCGTATGGTGATTAGGTTTGCTTCCTCCAAAGGCTTGATACTCCTGACCTCTAGCTGATTCATTGGCAATCAAATTAGGCCATGTTCTTGCTACTCCCGTGGGTCTTACTGCCTCATGAGCATTGACCATGATTTGATATTCAGCTGCCTTTTCTACAGCAAATTGGTAGTGATTGACCAGCCATTGACTGTAATGGTTTTCGCCTCTTGGAAGAATATCTCCTACGTAGCCAGATTTAACGGAATTATAACCATTATCTTTCATAAATTGATAGGCTCTATCCAAATGACGCTCATAATTGCGGACCGAGGAGGATGTCTCATGGTGCATAACCAATTCCACTCCTTTGGATTTGGCATAATCTCTTAGATAAGGCAGGTCGAAATCGGGGTAAGGAGTCAAGAAATCGAATACATAATCTTTGGAGTTTCCAAACCAATCTTCCCAACCAATATTCCAGCCTTCCACCAAGACACCTCTAAAACCATGTTCAGCAGCAAAATCAATATGACGTACCACATTGTTCGTATTTGCTCCATGGCGTCCGTTAGGAAGCACCTTGGTATAATCTGTTTCTCCTAATTTGACGGCGGGTAATTCATCTGTATAAGCCCATGAGCTTTTTCCAGTGATCATTTCCCACCAAACACCGATGTACTTCATAGGTTTGATCCAAGAAGTATCTTCGATTTTGCTAGGCTCATTTAAGTTGTAAGTCATCCGGGAAGCCAAAATATCTCGTGCATCATCCGATACAATGACAGTCCTCCATGGACTGTTGAAAGGAGATTGCAAATACCCTTTATCACCAATAGCATCTGGAGTCAACCACGACTGAAAAATCATGCGCGTATCATCCAAATCAAGGTGCATAGTGGAATAATCAATCAATGCTGCCTCATGAAGGTTGATGTACAAGCCATCATCACTTTTCATCATCAGCGATGTTTGCACGCCTGTCGTAGAAAAGGGCTTTTGAGATAAGTTACCCGTAATAGCTTTTTCCATCAATCCTCTGATTTCAGAGAGTTTGGATTCGGTATAATCATATTCTTGTGTATCGTAGTCTCCTGGGATCCAAAAGGCAGTATGATCGCCGGCCATAGCGAATTGTGTCAACTCTTCTTTGATAACAAAATGCCCCAAGTTAGGCTGGGAAGGAAACTCATACCGAAAGCCTAAGCCATCGTCAAATACTCGGAAACGAATATGGATGGCCCGGTCAGTGCTTTCTTGGTTTAAAGCTACCAATAGTTCCTTGTAGTGGTTCCGAATGCTTGTTTCTTCTCCCCACACTGGTGTCCATGTTTCATCAAAAGAATTGATGCTAGAAGACAGTAATGTAAAGCCATCTGCCAGTGGTTCTTGATTTTTGATTTCAAAACCAAGGGTGCTTGGTTTGATGACTGCTTTACCTTTGTATGTCAATGCATACACGGCTTGACCGTTTTCCACGGAGAAGTTGAGCGCAACATTTCCATTAGGAGAGCTGACTTCTTGAGCGTGTGCATGTACCGCCCAAAGTAAGATTAATAATAACCAATAATTTCTTTTCATGGTAAACTGGGTTAGTAATAGGTTTTTCCAAATCGTTCAAATATCGCGATGTCAAGGGTTTCCCGGTGATCAGGATGTGCAATTTGTTGCAAGGCTTTAGCTCGTTGCTTCAAATTTTTACCATAAAGATAGGCAACTCCGAACTCAGTTACTACATAATGCATATGGGCACGGGTAGTCACTACGCCTGCACCTTCTTGAAGCGTAGGTACAATTTTACTCAGTCCTTTTTTGGTGCAGGCGCTAAGTGCCATGATAGGCTTTCCTCCATCAGATAGGGAGGCACCTCGGATGAAGTCCATTTGTCCTCCCACTCCTGAAAACTGAAAAGTTCCAATGGAATCCGCACAGACTTGACCTGTAAGGTCGATTTCAATGCATGAATTGATGGAAATCATTCGAGGATTTTTTCGGATTACGGCAGTATCGTTCACATATTCAGCTTCATGAAATGTAAACAATGGATTGTCATGTATAAAATTATATAGTTTTTTGGAACCAGCTGCGAATGATGTCAAAACTTTGCCTTTGTGTTTCTTTTTATAAGCGTTGGTCACAGCCCCAGACTCTAAAAGGGGGATGAGGCCATTGGAAAACATTTCGGTATGAATTCCTAGGTCCCGGTGATTGGTCAAAGCTTGTAAAACTGCGTCTGGAATGGCACCGATTCCCAATTGTAAACAGGAACGATCTTCTATCAATTCCGCAATGTAGTTTCCGATGATTAATTCCTCTTCTGAGATTTTTTCAGCATAATTCACTTCATGCAAGGGCTCATCTATGTATACCGATGCAGTAAAACGGCTGATATGGATGTGCCCATCTCCATGGGTACGAGGCATTTGCTCATTGATTTGAGCGATTACAATTGGAGCAGAATCAACAGCGGCTTTGGCGATATCTACCGATACACCTAGAGAGCAATATCCATGGGCGTCTGGAGGAGATACCTGAACAATAGCGACATCCAATGCTAAAATCTTGCGTTTGAATAGCTGTCCTATTTCACTTAGAAAAATCGGAACGTAGCCTCCGTAAAGAGAATTGGCGGCATGGCGTATATTCTGAGATACAAAAAGCGAATTGAAAAAGAAGCTATCACGGTTTTCTTCATTTGCCAAAGGCATGGGACCAAAACTAGAGATAGAAACTATCTCCACATTGCTAAGCTCGCTCGCTCGTTCGGCAAGGCATTTGATCAGATGCGTGGGAGTGGCAGCACTTCCATGTAAAAACACCCGATTTCCTGATTTGATTAATTGAACAGCCTCAGGACCGCTGATAGATGATATATTCATGTGTTTGTTTAAATGAAAACTAAAAATGTACAATGCTGCATCGAAAAGCAAAATTTCGGGGATTATAATTTGTAGGGTTATTCCCCAGTCGAATGTTTAGGCATTCGCATCATTCATTCATTATCTACCTTTTTACCAAAAGAAAAACGAATGGTTATTGATTGGAAACCAACGTACTAGCTCATTCCCCTAAACATTCATTCTTCATTCCTAAATCCTCTCCCTCCTTCTTTCCCAGAATTTGAATAGCTCCATAAACACCAGTAAAGGAATGGCTAATAGCAACACGTAGCCCCATTCTTTTAAAGTAATGGGCTCTACCCGGAGCATGGATTGCATAAATGGAATATGCATGCTTGCAATGTGTAAACCTTGTGTGAGGAGTACAAATAAAATGAGTAGGTAGTTGCGAGAAATAGGAATGGTGAAGGTGGATTTTCTTTCGGACCTACAATTGAAAATATGTAGGTTTTGCATTAAAACCATCAATAAGAGGACCATATTTCTGGCATGCAATTCACTCATAGTAGTAAACTTATTGAGATAAAACCACAAACCAAATGCAATTAAACCCATGATCAAACCTGAGATCAGAATTTGTTTACTCATGATTTTATTAAAGATTCCTTCTTTGGGATCTCTTGGTTTTCTACTCATTGTCTCCGCCTCACCCGCTTCAAAGGCCAATGCTTTGTCTTGAATTCCATTGGTTACCAAGTTGAGCCAAAGGAGCTGAACTGCAAGTAAGGGAAGTGGTAGGCCTGCAAAAATCGAGAGAATAAACATGATGACTTCTGCGGCTCCTGTGGAAACCAGCAAGTAGATAACTTTGCGGACATTGTCGTAGGCGAACCTTCCTTCTTCAACACCTGCGACAATGGATGAAAAGTTATCATCCACCACAATCATAGCACCCACATCTTTGGCCACATCCGTACCCGAACCCATGGCTACCCCAATATTTGCTCTTTTAAGTGCGGGTGCATCATTTACTCCATCACCAGTGACTGCGACAAATTCTCCCTTTTGGATTAAAACATCTACTATTTCGAGTTTTTGGGTAGGGGAGACGCGTGCAAATACATTGGTAGATGCGACTAAGTCTTGAAATGCTGCATCAGCAGGACCACCAGCTTTTTCCAATTCCGCTCCCGTCACGACTGTTCGTGCTTTTTCTTTGAGTCCTAATTCTTTTGCAATGGTTGAAGCTGTGGCAGGATGGTCGCCTGTAATCATCATTACTTGGATCCCCGCATGTCTGCATTTCCCAACTGCTTCTATTGCTTCCGAACGAAGGGGATCAATAAAGCAAACCAATCCTTGAAAGGTCAAGGGAGGGATGTCAGAAAGATGGTAAAAATCTTTGGCTTTAAAGTCATCTACCACTCCCGAAGCGAAAGCCAACACGCGATACCCCTCCGAGGCAAATTGGGTTGCCAATTCGGTTATTTCTTCTGTTTCTTGCTCATCTGTTTTACAAAAGCCCAAGATGGTTTCTATTGCACCTTTGACGGCAAGGTGTATATGATTCTCTTCTTTATAAAACGCTCCAGAAAATTTCCGCTCAGATTCGTAAGGGATCAAAGACTGAATAGGGAAATCATCCTGAACTGTTTCTGGATCCATGTCAGCTTTGAAAGCCATTCCCAATAACGCTACATCCATGGCATCGCCATAGTGCTCCCAATCTCCGTCTTTTTTTTCCAACTTAGATTCATTGGCTAAGCATGCTGTTTTGCAAATTCCTAAAAGTGACGGATTGTCTTGGATAGCTACCTTATTCCCATCTGTAGAGACTTCACCAATGCCATTGTACCCTTCACCACTGACATCATAATGCGTACCATCGGCTAAATAGATTTTTTTGACAGTTTGTTGATTGACCGTGAGCGTTCCTGTTTTATCTGAAGCGATTACTGTACAACTACCCAAACTTTCTACAGAGGTTAGTTTCCTAACAATCACATTTCTTTTAGCCATTCTTCGGGTGGCAACTGCCAAGGCTACTGTCAACGAAACAGGTAATCCTTCTGGAATAGCAGAAACTGCCAAAGCAACTACAAAAAAGAAGATAGCGGATATCTCCATCCCTTGAAATCGAAGTAGGAGGGCTAAAACTACCGATAATATGATGATGATATTGGCTATTTTTTTCGTAAAAGACTCCATTCGCTGAATGAGCGGAGGTTTGGCCGATTCACCTTCCTGTACATTTTTGGCAATTTTACCAACTTCTGTAGATAGGCCAATGGTAATGACCAAGCCTTGTGCCCTACCTGACATCACTGTTGCGCCAGCATGGGCGATATTTTTGCGATCAGCGATAGGGGTTTTTTCAGGAAGAGTTTCTGTATTTTTTTTAATCGCCTGGGATTCTCCTGTCAAAAAGCTTTCATCTATCTCCAATCCAGCTGTTTGGATAAGCCTCAGGTCTGCCGGAACCTTATTACCTGATTCCAAGATTACTACATCTCCCGGAACCAAGTCTTCTGAGTCAATTTCTTGGATTTCACTAGATCGCTTTACTTTTGCCTTGATTCGCAGCAGCTTAGTAAGATTAGAGGCACTCTTTTCGGCATTATATTCTTGATATACACCTATGACGGTATTGATTAGAATCACTAGGAAGATAAATATGGCATCTTTGCCTTCTCCTATCAGCACAGAAGCAATAGCCGCTGCGATCAAAATGAAAATCAGTGGATTGATTAATTGACTGATAATCATTTTAATAATACTTATTTGGGATTTATCAGGCAGTTTATTAAACCCAAAAACCTTTTGCCTTTCCTTAATTTCCTCCCCTGCAAGACCCTCAGTACTCGTTTGAAGCTCTTGTAGGCTTTGTTCGGTAGGTAATGCATGCCATGCTTTTGGATCTTGGATACTCATAGGTTTAAGGTTAATGGTTCATGGTAGGAATCATTGCTTTTTTAACTAAAATAAATTCACTAATATTCTCTTGGTCCAAGATACCTAAGAAGTGACCGTTTTCAATAACAAATGCGACTTTTGTTTTCCGGGTGAGCATATTTCTCCAAGCCTCGTTGAGATCTTCTTCAGTTTCAAGTTTAAATGGTTCCATATTAGCTACTTGTTCAATTTTCCCTTGATTGCCAAATTCTTTTAATCCTTTGATGATTTCATTTCGGCTCAAGGTTCCTACTGCGACATCATCTTTAACTACTACAAAATGAGTTGCTTGGGAGTTAAGTAGTTTTTCCACTGCTTTTTCTAGGGGCGCATCAAATCCTATGATCTGAAACTTCATCATCATAGCATCCTTGACTTTGAATCCTTTCAACATACTTTCCTGTTGGGTATGACTGACTTCTGCACCAGCTCCTAAGAAGATAAAAATTCCAATTAGAACTAGTATAGGGTTGTTAAATAGACCGTAAAAGATGAAAAATACGGCTAGAAACTGCCCAATGCCCCCAGCAATGGCAGTTGCTTTGGCTCTTGGTAGTCGAATAGCTAGGAATGCGCGAAGGATTCTACCCCCATCCATTGGGAAAGCAGGTATAAGATTAAATACAGCCAAAAGCAAATTTGCCGAAGCTAGGTATAAAAGAAAAGTATCTGGTCCAATGTTGATTTCTTCCAAGGCATCTACATTAAAGCCTTGAATGGAAAGGAAGAAAGAAAGTGCCAAAAAGATGATAATATTTACCAAAGGACCGGCAATTGCTACCCATAACTCTTGTCTGGGATCTTCTGGTAGTTTTTCCAACCGAGCAACACCCCCAATAGGATATAAGACAATATCTTTCGTCTGAATTCCATACTTCTGAGCTGCAAGTGCGTGTCCAAATTCATGGAGTACCACACAAAAAAAGAGTGCCAGTACCAGAAATATAATCCATGCAATATCCATGGGGGGCATGCCTTGTCTGTAGTTGGAAATGATGATCCACAAAAGGAGTAGAGAGAAGGTCCAATGAATAAATACTTTGATGTTTCGGTAGGTTCCAAGAGGTAGGGAAAGGTTCATTTGTATGGTTTCGAATGGTTAGGTGGATAAATTTCGAAAATATTTTTAAAAAAAATACTGACAAAAATCACCCTATGTAATATATAAAAATTTCTTTGAATTGATAATAATGTATTTGATGAAAAATGTGAAAAAAGCATTTTTAGTAGGTTCGAAAATCGCTTGTTATTCCCTGATTTTAATTGATATATTCGTGTAAATAAAGTATATTTATTTGTAAACCAGCTGTAATTGAGAGGGGATTTGGATAAAAAAATAAAAAAAATTCTATCTAATTCAAGGCCTAAAAAACGGCATGTTTACAGCCAAAGTTGGTATCTTAACTATTCATTCATATGAAAAAAGTACTCCTTAGTTTCTTGATTGGTTTAGCAGCATTTGCCTGTATTCCTGAAGAGACAAACAGCCCGCAAAATCCGGTCGTGAACAATCCACTTGAGATAAGTGCTCCGGTGGGATTTACTTGGACAACTACAAGAAGTATCTCTGTTACTTTAGATAAAATTTTCCTCCCTAGTTCCTTGGTTAGGACGCTTGTCTTGAAGGATGGAGATGGTACCCAATTATTCAAAGGGTCTCATGACTTAACTCAAGATTTCTCTTTAACAGTTACCGTTCCCAATCATGTGAACAAATTAGTTATGGAGATAGGTGAAGTGCTCCTAGAAAAAAGTATTACAGGAAGCAGTATGGCTTTTACCTTTCCTGTAATAGAACCTTCCAACGATTAAATAGCTATATCATGAAAAATCTATTCATACTCGCATGTTTGCTTATCTCGGGAAGTCTGCATGCTCAAAACTTTACGACAATTTCAAGTCAAAATAAGACCCAACATGTAGCCATTGACCTTCCAACAGTAGAGGCCGATGCCGAATTGGGAAATCGATCATTTTATACTTGTTGGGTTTTCCAAGGCTTTAACACTACATCTGGTACTCAACCAGTAATTTCTGGAAATGTATCCTTTCGGTCTTCTTCATTAAGTAATAGCGACAATTCAACTTCTGCCGCAATTACTACTCCTTGGATTCAACCCATGAATGGGAAGATTTCATTCAGGATGAGATTTGATGTTAGTGCTAGCCAAACACGGTTTATGCGATTATTTTACATACCAATTGATGAAAGTATTCCCGATCTTCAAGGAGAAGCTGTTTTATTGGAAACTGTAGATTTACCTAGTAACACTACAACAGTCAGTTTGTATGAATTTGATATTCCGGAAGAGTTGCTGAATCAAACTGTTCGGTTTAGAATTTCATTTAATGGAAATGGTGGTAACAACCGTGCCATTGTGGATGATATTGTCATCCCAGGAAATTTTGCCTCAGATCCAACCTTTAGATGCTTGCCCACCCGAAATCAAAGCGATAGAGATGGTGATGGTATTCCAGACGAAGAAGATGATTTTCCAGATGATCCCGCTCGAGCATATAAATCCTTTATTACAAATGCAGAATACTCTACATTGAAATTTGAAGATTTGTGGCCCGCCCTAGGAGATTATGATTTCAATGACTTGGTAAATGATTTGAGAATCACTAAAGTAACCAATGCGACTAATGACTTGGTAGAAATGATCATTGAATCTAGGACGCGAGCTATTGGAGCAGGCTTTAGAAATGCATTGGGGATTGAACTGACAGGTATTCAACCGAATCAAGTTGCCTCAGTATCTGGGACCATACTTGATGGCGATTTGGTCAGGGTAAGTTCCAATGGTCTTGAGTCCAATCAGACCCATGCAACAGTTATTTTATATGATGATGCGTTTAAGGTTCTCCCAAGAGTTGGTGGAGGGACAGGGGTCAATGTGGAGACGGATAGACCCATGAGTGAAGTTACAACTCAGGTTATCACAATAACCTTTGTACCCAATACTGTAAATTCAAGATTGTTGACAATGGACATGCTTAATCCATTCTTAATAGTGAATCAGGATAGAGGAAGAGAAGTTCACTTACCAGGTAAGCAGCCTACCTCTCTTGCGAATCCAGTGTTATTCGGAACTGGAGCTGATAACTCTGCTTTAGGAACCTCCAATACTTATATGACAAAAGAAGGAAGTTTGCCTTGGGCAATTTGGGTTAATGAATCAGTGCCATATATGATAGAAAGGGAACGAGTTACGGATGGTTTTTTAAAATTAAGAGATTGGGCTAACTCCGGTGGAAACAATTCGAGAGAATGGTACGCTGATCAACCAGGCAATAGAAATGATGCTAAAATAATGATAAAAAGAAAATAGTGGTTAGGTTTTAGGTTTAGGGTTCTAGTTGCTTGCATGCTTGATGCATGTGAGTATTAAAGGCAGAACAATTGAAGCATTAAAAAAAGGTGCGGATATTTGTTCTGCTTTTTTCATTGAATACAAAATAATTTTATACTTTTTTCGAATGCATGATTTTTTTAGATGGTGTTTGTGAATTTCATGAGGTATTTCAGAAGATTGTTTTGAAATTTCTTCCAACGGAAACCTGTAGTCATGTTTTTTGTTTATATTCGCAAGTTGGTAGAATTAGATTTGCCAATAAGTATTTGACAAGTATTCAGCGATATAAACCCAAATTGAAATGTCTTTTTCCCAAGAGAGTTACAAACCTCAAAATCACATCCGGATTGTAACAGCGGCCTCTTTGTTTGATGGTCATGATGCTGCTATCAATATCATGCGTAGAATTATTCAGTCTACGGGTTGTGAGGTTATTCATTTAGGTCATAACCGTTCTGTGCAGGAAATTGTAGATTGTGCAATTCAAGAAGATGTACAGGCCATAGCGATCACTTCTTATCAGGGTGGTCACGTAGAATTTTTCAAATACATGCATGACTTACTTCATGAGAAAGGCTCCGGTCATATCAAGATTTTTGGAGGTGGAGGGGGAACTATTCTTCCAGAAGAGATTAAAGAATTACATGCTTACGGCATCACTCGAATTTATTCTCCGGACGATGGACGTGCCATGGGATTACAGGGCATGATCAATGATTTGGTCAAACAAGCTGATTTCCCTGTTGGTAAAAATGTTGCAGGTATCGTTCCTAGCATGGCTGATAAATCAAGCATCGCAAAGATCATTTCTGCGGCAGAAAACTTCCCTGAAGAAAGTAAAGAAATGCTTGCAGGCTATAAGCAAACAGCTGCGTCTAGCAAAACTCCTGTTTTGGGAATTACGGGAACCGGTGGTGCAGGTAAATCATCTTTAGTGGATGAGTTGGTGCGTAGATTTTTGTTGGATTTTACAGATAAAAATATTGCCATCATCTCAGTAGATCCATCAAAGAGAAAAACAGGCGGAGCTTTGTTAGGTGATAGGATCCGTATGAATGCCATTAATCATTCGCGCGTGTACATGCGCTCATTGGCCACTCGTCAATCTAATTTGGCATTATCCAAATATGTACAGGATGCGGTAGATATCGTGAAGTCTGCGGATTTCGATTTGATCATCTTAGAGACTTCAGGAATTGGTCAGTCCGATACCGAAATCATCGAACATTCGGATATGTCTCTCTACGTCATGACTCCAGAGTATGGCGCGGCTACGCAGTTGGAGAAAATAGACATGTTGGATTTTGCCGATATCATTGCATTGAACAAGTTTGACAAAAGAGGTGCTCAGGATGCCTTGAGAGATGTCAAAAAACAATATAAGAGAAACCACAACCTTTGGGATATAGCGGATGAGGATATACCGGTATTTGGTACCATCGCATCACAGTTTAATGATCCTGGAATGAATAATCTCTACAAGGCGATTATTCATAAGTTAGTAGAAAAGACTGGTGTGGACCTACAGACTTCCTTTGAAGTGACTAAAGAGATGTCTGAAAAAATCTATATCATTCCACCGGCTCGGACCCGATATTTATCTGAAATTTCGGAAAATAACAGGCATTATGACAAGTGGGTGGAGGATCAAAAAGAAGTTGCGCAAAAGCTATTCTCTATTCAAAAATCCATGGAAGCCATTCAGTCTATTGATGTAGCAGATAAGGACAGGCTTTTGAAAGAACTGCAGGAAGTGTATGCGGAAGTCGAACTTGATTTGGACCCTAAAAACAAAAAGTGGCTGGAAGAATGGCCTGGAAAGGTTGAAAAATATGCCAATGATTTTTACATCTTTAAAGTCCGTGACAAAGAAATTAAAATCCAGACCTATACCACATCACTCTCTCAAACAAAAATCCCGAAAGTGGCATTGCCAAAATACGAGGCTTGGGGGGATTTATTGAAATGGGGACTCAAAGAAAATGTTCCGGGTGAGTTTCCATATACCTCAGGCGTATTTCCTTTCAAGAGAGAAGGCGAGGATCCTACGCGTATGTTTGCCGGTGAAGGTGGACCTGAGCGTACCAATAAGCGTTTTCACTACGTATCTAAAGGTATGCCTGCCAAGCGTTTGTCGACCGCTTTTGACTCCGTTACACTTTATGGAGAAGATCCTGATTACAGACCAGATATCTATGGTAAAATTGGAAATTCAGGAGTGAACGTTTGCTGTTTGGACGACGCTAAAAAGTTATATTCAGGTTTTAACCTTGCTGATCCCAAAACATCAGTTTCCATGACCATCAATGGCCCTGCGGCAACCATGACGGCATTTTTTATGAATGCAGCCATCGATCAGCAATGCGAACTATACATAAAAAAGCATGGTTTGGAGGATGAGGTTAATGCAAAGATTGAAGCCATTTACCAAGAAAAAGGAACGCCACGACCAGTGTACAATACCCAAGTCCCTGAGGGAAATGATGGCTTAGGTTTGATGCTTCTAGGGGTAACAGGCGATCAGGTGCTGCCAAAAGAGGTGTATGAAGAAATTAAAGCATATACCTTAACAACTGTTCGTGGAACTGTTCAAGCAGATATTCTCAAAGAAGATCAGGCACAAAATACCTGTATTTTTTCTACAGAGTTTTCATTGAGACTGATGGGAGATGTACAGCAGTATTTTATCAATCATCAGGTGAGAAATTTCTATTCAGTTTCTATCTCTGGATACCACATAGCTGAAGCTGGTGCCAATCCAATTACTCAGTTAGCATTGACACTATCCAATGGCTTTACTTATGTGGAGTATTATGTTTCTAGAGGCATGGATATTAATAAATTTGCTCCAAATCTTTCGTTTTTCTTCTCCAATGGAATTGATCCGGAGTATTCGGTGATCGGCAGGGTAGCAAGAAGGATTTGGGCAAAAGCCATGAAGCTAAAATATGGTGCAAACGAGCGTTCCCAAATGTTGAAGTATCATATTCAGACATCCGGTCGTTCGTTGCATGCACAAGAGATTGATTTTAATGATATCCGTACGACATTACAAGCGTTGTATGCGATTTATGATAATTGCAATTCTTTGCATACAAATGCCTATGATGAGGCAATTACAACACCTACAGAGGCTTCAGTAAGAAGAGCAATGGCTATTCAGTTAATCATTAATAAAGAACTGGGACTTGCCAAAAACGAAAATCCTATTCAGGGAGCATTTATTATCGAAGAGTTGACAGATTTGGTCGAAGAAGCAGTATACACTGAATTTGATAGGATTACTGAAAGAGGAGGGGTACTTGGTGCGATGGAGACTATGTATCAACGAGGAAAAATTCAGGAAGAAAGTCTGCATTATGAAATGCTTAAGCATACAGGAGAATATCCAATCATTGGTGTAAACACCTTTCTATCTTCGGAAGGTTCTCCTACAGTAACTCCAGGGGAGGTCATCCGTGCAACTATTGATGAAAAAGAAGATCAAATTCGTACACTTCAGTCCTTACATCTTCGAAATACCAAGCAAATTAAACAAGAGTTGTCAGTTCTTCAGGAGGTTGCCATTAGAAACGGTAATATCTTTGAGCGATTGATGGAGGCAAGTAAGGTTTGCTCTTTGGGCCAAATCACCAATGCCCTCTACGACGTTGGTGGACAATACCGAAGAAATATGTAAGTTTTCAAAACAGGCTGAACTTTCTTTCAGCCTGTTTTGGTTTTTAATAAAATATATTTAGTAAGATGAGTACACGCACATCAGTAGTCCGTATGAAAAGTGACTACGAATACGAAGCAACCAACCAACAAGGCAATACGGTAGCCATTGATATGTACGATGCCCCCAACAAAAAAGCGCAGTCCCCCATGGACTTGCTTTTGTCAGCATTGGGAGGTTGTAGTTCAGTAGATGCAGTCTTGATGATGAGGAAAAAAAGGAAAACTATTGTTGATTTTTTTGTAGAAGTAGAAGGTACCCGTCAGGATGGTGTTCCTGCATTTTACACGCACATTCGGATGAATTTTGTTTTGGTTTCTCCCGATGCCACAGTAGAAGAATTTGCCAAAGTAGTAGCTTTATCAGTGGATAAATATTGCTCAGTAGCCTCTTCCATCAAATCTGAGATTTCGTATACATCTGAAGTAAGAAAGCCATGAGGGTGATTCAGGAGTTTATAAAAGAAGAGGTACGGATATCCATATTCTCTTGGAATAATAAATACTTGGTCAAATTTGAATTGGGGCCGATGGAGCAAACCTTTAAAATCCCGGAACTAGATGTAATGGATGAAGGGGATTTGCAAAATTTTTATCAGGGAGTCTTTTTTGAATCTGTGCTGATGCGTTTCGAAGAAATGGGAGAAACTTTTCGAAAAGAATTAGAAAATCTTTAGCTTTACTAAAAGCTAAAGATGTTGAGATTACTGGTATTTCTTTTCTGTTTGTTAGGGTATCTAGGTTGCTCTAGTCCTCAGAAGAATTCTATGGAACGATCCTTAGAATTGGAGGCAGTAATTGCATTGATGGAGTATGATTTCAACCAATTTGAAATCGAAATTCAAGAACTCGGAGCTTTTTCATTACAGTTATATCAAAGTTTTGAAAAAGCGGATCCATCAAATCCCTATTTTTCTATAGATTTATCGAATCTCATCATTAATTCAGAGCCAGATGCAAATCCCGACCTTAGTACGGTTTACATCTCCGAGCTGACACCGGATCTGATGGAGGTTAAAGAGCTTTTGATATGGTCTAGTCCTTTAGATGAGCGCTTCAAGCAGGTTATTCAAAATAATCCAACCATTTCCCAAGTTTATTTCAACTCAGGGTTACAGGTAGGGAAATTGTTTCCTCCCTATCCTGCAAAAAACAATTTAGAAGCGGATCTTGATTTGACAGAGTTTAATTTTTATTACGAAGCATTGGCTGAAAATAATCCTACCGGGGGATTTAAATGGGTATCTGATATCTACCTTGATCCAGTTGGGAAAGGCTGGATGGTGTCTCTGATTTATCCCGTATATCATGATGATGAGCTTTTATTTGTGCTTGGCTTCGATATAACATTAAAGGAGATAATAGAAAACTATATCAATCAATATTCCAAGCAAATGATCATCATAGATGCTACAGGAACGCTTGTAGCAGGGAAGTCTAGAGCAATCGAGGCCTTGTCGCTTCCACCTTTAAAAGACCATACGTATAGTCAAACCATTATCTCAGATAGTTTTAGACCTGAGCAATTCAACTTATTCAAAAGTAAAAATCAGTTGGTTAGAAGCCTAGTCTCAGATATTTTATTGGGAAATAAGCGTGAGTTTAATTTTCAAAACGACTTTGATCAATTTTCTGGAGTAGTTAAGAAGTTTGATAAAATGGACTGGTATCTCGTTGATTTAACTTGGAGATGAAAAAAATAATTGGTTTTTTTAAAATAGACAAAGCATCAAGAGGACTTGTGTATTTGGGTGTTTCTTTGGTTTTTGCAATTTTGTTTCTTGCTTTTTACTTTTTTCATGCATTGGAAGAAAACCAAATTCAAAGCAACAACTTTACAATGAGCAAACAAATTGAACTTGCGGGAAAGGAAACTGAAAAGTCTTTTAATGCGATGTTCGATGATATGCTTTTTCTCATTAATAATTTGGAGTCATGGACTTATGAACGTACTGGAAATGAGCAGTTGGCTTTTGAACGAAGAGTGAAAAGGATTTTTAATAATCACAGAGATTTGCTAGATACCTTAATCGTAAGATTTCCGAATCATCTCGTGTCTTTCCATTTTGATAGTAAAAATAGTTTTATCCAACAGTTTAGAGATCCCGATAAAAAAGCGACCGTAACAAGTAATGCATTTTTACTCAAAAACTCCCCTAAAAGTCTTTCGGTGAAAGTGTTTGTCAATTTAGAACGCTTTGCAGAAAATCAGTTGTCAAATTACTATTTGGGTGCTACAGCTTCAAAGTTTATCATTATTGATAATGAAATGTATGATTTAGTGGACGACTCCTATTTTTTCGGGTATCAATTGGATGATTCTAGTCAACAATTTGTGCAAGAGAATCTCCAGAATGGGTTAAAAGGAATGGTGGAGGGAATGATGATCCAGAGTGACATAGTGGATCTCCCTGTTTGGATATATTTTTATCCAGTGCGCTTATACCCTTTGGAGAAAGAAGTTTCCATGGTTTTTATTCAATCATTTGAGGGCAATCCTTCCAGAGCTTATACTGCCTACATCTATATCATCATTGCTCTTTTATCGTTAATTGTCATTGTGTTTTTCATTCTATATCAATTTAATTATGCCATATCTTCTTCCAACAAGTCATTAGCAAAAAGCGCAAAAGAAATAGAAGAACTTTTTAAACGCCAAACACTTTTGCTACAAGAGTCGAATGGCTTCATTTATTTCCAAAATGAAAAAAATGAAATGATAAGTGTAGGTGAAGAAGTAAAAAATGTATTGGGCTACGAAAAAGAAGATTTCTTAAAAAACTTTCAATCATTCATAGCTCCTGAGTCATTAGAACCTTTGAGAGTAGCCTCGGCTAAGAGCATAGAAAAAAAACAGGAAATTTTTAAGTCAGACTTCTTTTTATTCAAAAAAAATGGTCAAAAAATTAGAGTCAAAGTCTTTGAAAAGTTATTGTTTGATCAACAAGGGACTTATCAAGGTACGGTAGGGATTTTTACGGATATTGATGAACAGTATAATGTAGACCAAGAAAGAATTCGATCTGAAGAGAGTTTGAGATCAGTTTTAGAGTCACTTCCAGACTTGATTTTCATATATGATAATGAGGGTAACTTCTTGGATTATTATGTGCAAGATGAAACACTTCTACTGTATCCTCCTTTAGCTTCCATAGGTAAAAATGTACGTGAAGTTTTACCAGAGAAATTTGGATCCAAAGTATATGAAATGATTAAAAATGCCAAGGAATCGAAGCAGATTCAACGGATAGATATGGAGCTTCAAGTCCCCGTAGGCACTCGTATTTTTGAAACACGAATTTTTAAATTAGATGAAACCCGCGTCATTTCAATAGCTAGGGATGTAACTTCGCAGAAAGTATGGGAACGGGGACTGAAGGAAGCTGTCGAGGCAGCGGAACAAGCCAATAAAGCAAAGTCGGAGTTTTTAGCCAATATGTCGCATGAAATCAGGACCCCCATGAATGCCTTATTGGGAATTGTTAGCTTAATTGAGACTACACATCTTAATGCTCAACAAGTAGAATACATACAACTGTTGAGGTCATCAGGAAAAAATCTTTCTGGAATTATCAATGATATCCTTGATTATTCTAAAATTGAATCCGGTGCAATGTCATTAAAACCGATTGTTTTTCATTTCAAAAAAGAAATGGAACAAAGCTTTCAGCTATTCGAAGGTTTGTTGAAAGAAAAGAAGATTAATTTTTCCTTTCAATATCAAGGTGATATACCAGACCTGGTGGAGGTAGATCGCGAAAAACTTGTACAAGTGATTTCAAATATCCTCAGTAATTCCATCAAATTCACCCAAAGTGGTGGATATGTTCATGTAAATCTATCATGTGAACCTATCATTGACGACACAATCATGTTACTTTTCGAGGTCAAAGATTCTGGTATAGGTATCCCCAAGAATAAAATTTCAGAATTAACAGAACCCTTCTTTCAATTAGATGGAAGTAATACCAGAGAGTATCAGGGTACTGGTTTGGGGCTTGCAATTTCAAAAAAGATCTTGGAGCTCATGGGAGGGGAATTGCTAATTGAAAGTGAAGAAGGATTGGGTTCTGTTTTTTCTTTTTCTGTTTTTGCTAAATCTATATCTGAAAAAGCAATACCAGAGCAACAGATAGTTACGGATGGTATTGAGAAAAGAGAATTGAATCCTTCTTTCGGTAAAAAATATCCGTTAAGTATCTTGATAGCAGAGGACAATAATACAAATATTGTCTTTATGCAAATGTTGATGGACCAATTGGGCTACGAAGTAGACTTTGTCGTCAATGGCTTAGAAGCGGTCGCAGCCGTCCAACGCAAGTATTACGACATGGTGTTTATGGACATTCAAATGCCCAAACTGAATGGACTGGAAGCTACTAAAGAGATTTTGAAGCTTGATTTAATTAATACTCCCCAAATTTGGGGTCTTTCCGCCAATGCATTTAATGAAGACCGGGAAAAAGCCATCCAACTAGGGATGACTGGCTATCTGTCCAAGCCTATAGATATTGAAATTATAGCCCAAACTCTTTACCGGATTTTTATTAGCGTTCAAAAAAAATAAAGAGGTCATGCGATTGTATGTTCCTGAAAAATATTTCTCAAAGAACGAAAATCACATGACCATTGGAGTGCTTCATTTATAATTCAGTATGTAGGTCAAATGCTTCTAAATAGTCAGAAACTCTTTTGACAAACATCCCCCCAAGTGATCCATCGACTACTCTGTGGTCGTAGGAATGAGAAAGAAACATTTTATGGCGAATAGCTATCACATCTCCTGTAGGTGTTTCTACAACCGCTGGTTTCTTTTGGATTGCACCTACTGCTAAAATGGCTACTTGTGGCTGCATAATGATAGGTGTTCCCATTACATTTCCAAAAGAACCAACATTGGAAACAGTGTAAGTACCACCGCCCAATTCATCCGGAGAAAGTTTATTGATCCGAGCTCTATTGGCCAAATCATTGATTTTTTTTGAAAGACCCGTGAGGTTGTATTGATCAGCATTTCTGATTACAGGCACAATTAGATTACCTGATGGAAGGGCTACTGCAACACCAATGTTAATGTCTCTTTTCTTTATGATATTTTCTCCGTCCACGGAGATATTAATCATTGGGAAGTCTTTGATAGCTCTGGCAACTGCCTGAATAAAGAAAGGAGTGAATGTAAGTGCTTCTCCTTCTTTCTTTTTATACGCATCTTTCACCTTATTTCTCCATAGTACAATATTGGTTACATCTGCTTCAACAAATGAAGTCACATGGGGAGAAATTCTTTTGGAATCCACCATACGCTGGGCAATCATTTTACGCATGCGGTCCATTTCGATAATTTCATCCTGAGCGGAGATGCTCATTTCAACCTTAGGAGCAACGTAGGTGGGAGCAGGGGCAGGTGTAGAAACTACGGTAGGTACTGATTTTTTACTTTTGTTTTCTAAGTAGCGAAGCATATCTTGCTTAGTTACTCTTCCGTCTTTTCCCGTACCAGGGATGCTGGCCAATTCTGCTTTGCTAATATTTTCTTTTTTACAAATACTCATCACCAATGGAGAGTAAAACCTGTCATCATCTACTGCTGTGGCAGGAGCGCTTGGTGTGGAGATAATTGTAGAGGTTTGTGCAGGTGCTGCTGCGATCAACTCTTCTTTTACCTCGTTTTGAATAGCGCTGGCTGCTTCGGCAGGAGCAGAAACTTCTCCAGATGTTTCAATGATGGCAATAGGAGCACCAACGGCAACTACATCGCCTTCTTTTGCAAGAATTTGTTTCAAGATGCCTCCGTGGATTGCAGGTACTTCGGTATCAACTTTATCCGTAGCCACCTCTAAAACAGATTCATCTTGCTCAATGGTATCACCTTCTTTTTTTAGCCAAGTAAGGATTGTACCCTCTATGATACTCTCACCCATTTTGGGCATCAACATCTCTACTGTCGCCATAGTTAACTTATTTAATTGGGTTTATTTCTGACTTTTAAAATTAAATTTTATTTTTGCTATTGCAAAATCAAATAACAAAATTTTTATTCTGTTTGATCCAAAATGCAAGAACGGAGTAAATTTAAACCTGCAATTGCTGTCAATTGAATATTCAATGTACGGTCTTGTGTCAATTGAAGTTTTTTGGTGATTGTTTTGCTTTGGCTGCTACAAGCTATCCAAACTGTACCCACTGGCTTTTCTGCCCAGCCTCCTCCAGGACCAGCGATTCCGCTACTGGCCAGTCCATAATCAGCTTCATATTTTACCCGAATATTTTCGGCCATTTGAATGATTGTTTCTTCGCTAACAGCACCATTTCTCTGCAAAGTTAATTCATCTACTCCTAATAACTCATGCTTAAAGTGATTATGATAAGGAACCATGCTTCCCTGAAAATATGCACTGCTACCGGGTACTGAGGTGATCATATGAGAAATAAAACCTCCGGAACAGCTTTCTGCCAAGGCAACGGTTTTCCCTCGTATTTTCAGCATTTGGCCAATGGTTTCTTCGAGGGTGTCTGAATCATAGCCGTAGACATATTTTTCAATCAAAGGCATTAGCTGTATCAACTGTAAATCCACCTCGTTTTTTAAGCGATCGTAGTCTTCTCCGAATGCCGTTAATCGCAAACGTACTTGTCCTAGTGAAGGCAAATAAGCTAATTTAATATGACTAGGTAGCTGTTTTTCCCAATCCTTGATGACATCTGCTAACCAACTTTCTCCAATGCCTACAGTTTTTACAACTTTATGGTAAATGATAGGAAGTTGAAAAGATGATTTTATTCGAGGGAGTACATGGTCTTCCATCAGCTTTTTCATTTCATAAGGGACACCAGGCATAGACATCCATATTTTGCCATCTTGATAAAACCACATCCCTGGAGCTGTGCCCAATATATTAGGAATATACTCGCATTTAGTTGGCAAATGCGCTTGGAGCTTATTCAACTCCGTTAATTCCCGGCCTCTTTTTTCAAAAAATGTACGTACTGCTTCTAAGGCTTCGGGCACCAGTTTGATTTCACAGTTAAAATATTCTGCAAGCAAGGGTTTGGTCAGATCGTCATTGGTAGGACCAAGTCCACCAGTCATCAAAAGGATGTCTGCCCTCGATGCGGCTAATGAGAATGCAGTTAAAATTGCTTCACGGGAATCTCCTACTGTTGTACGTTGTACGACACGAACGCCGATTTTATCGAGTTCTTGACTAATCCAATGAGAATTGGTATCAATAATCTGACCATACAGCAATTCGTCTCCGATGGCTATAATTTCTGCTTTTACTTCTTGATAATGAGACATGAATACAAGTGTTTTGGAATGGGCTCTGTTACCGAACCTTAGCTTTGGCGACTAGTTTTGAAAAAATGGAAGGGAAAAACCGTTTGAGATACACGGCATATTTTTCTTTACCACCGATCAGCACTTCTTCTTTTTGTTGGATGATGGCTTTATAAATTGAATTTGCACAGGTTTCCGGGCTCATACCCTTCTCTTGAGCATCATCCATTACTCCTAATGCTGACCCATCTCCAGTCAATGCATTGATAGAGACATTTGTACGGATAAATCCAGGGCAAATCATCGTTACACGAAGATTATCTTGCACGTGTTCAGCTCTTAACGTATCAAAAAAACCGTGCAGCGCATGCTTGGATGCAGCGTAAGATGATCGGAAGGGAGTTCCAAACTTTCCTACGAGACTACTGATAACAGCAAATTGCCCCTTTTTTTGTTTTAAAAAATGGGGGAGTAGGGCTTTACTCAAAGCTATTGTTCCAAAATAATTTACCTCCATGATTTTTCTATCTACTTCAAGAGAGGTTTCATGGATTAATGACCGTTGACTGATACCGCCGTTGTTTAAGAGAATATCAATCGATCCAAAGGCATGGATAGCTTCTGTTACTTTCTCTTCAAATTCCCGACTTTGAGTGAGATCAAGCGGAAGGATTGCTATGGAGCTTTTGAAAGGACTGTTATTTCGGATTTCCTCTAGTTTGGTTCGGTTTCTTGCTGAAATAATCACTTGGTACCCTTCTTGAAGAAATTTTTGAGTCACTGCTTCTCCGATGCCAGAAGAAGCACCTGTTATCCAAATGGTTTGTTTACTCATGTTCATTTACGTTTGTATAGTACAAAGGCGTAATTAAACTCATTTTTCTCATCTTTTTGAAAACTTTCCCTATGGGTTTCTGTCCATTCATCTGTTAGGATCTTTGGGAAAAAGGCATCTCCTTCTGGATATGCATCTACTTCCGTTACCAATAATTCATCTGCAAAGGGTAAAGCTATCTTATATATTTCCGCACCTCCAATTACATACACTTTTTCCAGTTTTTTAGAAATACAAAGTTGAACGGCTTGTTCCCATGAATTCACCAAATGATGCCCTTCCGGTACTACAAAATTTGGATTTCTACTGATGATAACGGATGTTCGGTTGGGCAGGGGTTTCCCCACAGACTCATAGGTTTTTCTTCCCATGATTATATGATGTCCGGTGGTAGTATTTTTAAAATACTTTAGGTCAGCAGATAATTTCCAGATCAATTCATTGTTATTTCCAATGACTTGATTCTTAGCGACAGCGACTATAATAGAGATTTTCAAGGTGATTTTTTTGACAAGTTACCAAGGTTTGATGATTTTGAAAATCATTTTGACTCTTTATCCTTCCGATATAAGCCACTTTTCGCCAAAATTGTTCTTGATTCGGATAGTTTGTGATCGGGATGCATGAGGAATGATCCTAAAATCAATCTATACTTTCAAATAAACTTGGATAATCGGCCATTAAAAAGCGCGTAGCTTGATCGTTTTCTAAGGCTATCGTTGTCATTTTAAGATTACTTTTATCCGTTTTACTTATGAATTCCATTTCAAAAAGATTGCCTTTGGGTAGATTTTCAAAGGAACTTGGTGAGCTTTGGAGACGGGCTTGCAAAAAGGGATTGCCATTGCCGAAAAATGTCTGATTGCTGCTGATTTTGTCTGAACTGATCCAATAATGAGCTGTTCCTTCCTCGTTATCCAATAAATATTCTTCGCAGGTGTGCCCGAAAATCGTTTTGGTTTTTCCAGTTTTAGATATCATATAGGTACTGGGGTCACTGGTATCTTCGGATTCTATGGTGTCCGTGGCTATTCCCATCAAATCAATCCCATAAGCCATTCTATTTTTCTTACCATCGGTATCCATCAGGATGATGGAAGCATTTTTGAAAAAATCATAAATCATAAAGAAACTACCATCTTTCTTATTTTTACCTTCTGGAGTAGCCTCAAAACCCATTATATGCGCTTCTTCCGGGAAGAAAATCTTCATTTGCAATGGTTCATTGCTTTTTCCTTTTTCGTCTTGACCGGTAATCTCCATTACTTGATGACCTGTAAAAGCATAAGCATCTGCAATCTCTACATCTTCTCCGAGGCCCTTCAGAATCTTGCTCATGTCAAAACCCCTTGGGACGTCCGAGCCATACATCTCTCCAAATGCTTTTTCGAGCTGCTTTTGAGCTATTTTCTCAGCTTCCGCTTCTACGCGTTTTTCTACAGCCCTGCTGACTCCCTTTTCAGCTGCGTTTTTCAACTGTCTCATCAATTGTGCATCAACAGAGGAGGTAAAGAATAAGGTCAATAATAGTAAAATACAAGCTTTCATAGTAAAAATGATTAGTTAAAACGTTGAAAGTTAATGATTTTAGAAAAGAATCAAAAGTGGTCTCTTAATTTTTTTAAAAGGAGGTTACAACTTGTACCCCCTTAGAAACTCTTCGATAGCCATCCGTTTTTTACCTTCGAGCTGCAGTTCTTTTATTTGAAGTGTCCCATATCCAGTTTGATAATATAAAAAGGTTTTACCATCACTGCTCCATTCTCCTGGTTGGAGATTTGAAAGGGTGATTGGGACTACTTCTGATCGGTAAATTTTACATACTTTATCATGCAAAACTGTCCAGGCAGCAGGATAGGGTGATAATCCTCTCACCAGATTATGGATAGATTGAGCATCTTTAGTCCAGTCAATCTGGCAATTTTCTTTGAAAATTTTAGGTGCATGATGAATAAACTCTGCCTCGTTTTGAGGGGTAGTTTTTACAGTACCTGTAGCAATCATTTCAACAGTTTTGACTACAAGTAAAGCTCCTTTTTCCATCATCCGACTGTAGAGTGTTCCAATAGTATCTTCTGGATGAATCGGCTCTTTTTCCTGCAAAATGATATTTCCTGTATCAATTTCATGTTTGAGGAAAAATGTAGTCATACCTGTTTCGGTTTCTCCATTGATGATGGCCCAATTGATGGGAGCAGCTCCTCTGTAGTTAGGAAGTAAAGAAGCATGTAAATTAAAAGTCCCCATAGTAGGCATACCCCATACTACTTCTGGAAGCATGCGAAAAGCCACTACAATTTGAAGGTCTGCTTGATAGGAGGCAAGTTCTTCTAAAAATTCTGGAGATTTAAGGTTGGTAGGTTGTAACACAGGAATCTTTAATTCGGTTGCTGCTTCTTTGACCGGAGAAGGGATCAGCTTTTGGCCTCGCCCTTTGGGCTTATCTGGTGCGGTGATTACAGCGACTACTTTCCAATCAGCAGCGACCAATTTTTGTAGGGAAGGAACTGCAAACTCAGGAGTTCCCATATATATAATCCGTAAATCTTTGTTCATCGTACGCTTGTGTATCTATTAGGATTGTAAAATTTGTAAAAAAATATGAAAGGAGGCTAAAAACTTTCCAGTTAAGTAACCTTTAATAGTTTTTCTTCGTCTCCACGTTTTATAAAACAAAGATGATCCTTGATAATTCATCTTTAGAAATATATGACCATTAGCCTACTCCAAAGCAACAAAACTTTTGTGAAACTTGTACTGGTATTGAATGCCTTACTTTTTTCAGCATTGGCTGTATGTGATCATTTCGAAGATGTTGAGGATGTACTTTATCAGGATATTGAAATCTTGACAGAGCAAGATTTTGATGATTTTGATTTTCCTGCTAAAATATCACGAGCACTAGAATATCCTTTGGTTTTGTTTGAACGAACGGAACAAATCAAGGTGGTTGATTTTCTTCTTTCAGTAATTGTACCACTTGAAGTGTACCAGGATGATTTTTTTATTCAGCCTCCAAAAATTCAAATAGTATATCAGTTTTTTGTAGGTACGAGTATTTTTAGAAATGCCCCCTAGTGCTGTTTCCAACAGTGCATTGCTATTAAGTCTTTTCATTAAACCACAAGTGACTTTAGGAAGTCAACTTTGCTGAACAGTCTATTCAAGAAGAGCTGAATATCAGCTTTTAGGCAATGCTTTTTACTAGTTTATAGTCTATTTTCTTTTAAAAAAATCAAGTTAAACATGCGACTATTCATGTTAGTGGCCCTGGTATTAGTCTGGAATATCGGAATGGCTCAGCAAAATCTATTTAATATACCCTCAGGCGATATCACAGAAAAAAACAAAGTATTCTACCAGCATCAATTCAATATCTATCAGCCAATGTTTGAATCCAAAGGCCATTTTGTTTACGGTTTGGGCAAGGGTTGGGATATAGGTGTGAATTTGGTAGGTAAAGGCATTGGCTTTAATCCTACGCTAGAATTTATTACCAATGATAACCCTGCCCTAGGAGCGTTATCTCCACATTTGATGCCATCTATTCAAAAACAGTTTCGAGTATCAGAAACCTTTGATGTCAATTTTGGTACACAAACGGGTATAAATTTGGCAGATCAATGGGTTGAAAAGGAGATTGCTTACTTTAATTATGGGATAGGCGTCTATCATTTTATGAATAAAAAAAGTCGTTTGATTGGAGGAATCTACCATACTAATCGAAATTTTGTAGGTGATGGGACAGCTGTTGGCTTCCTTGTAGGGTATGAGTTAAAGGTAGCTCCAAGAACTTACTTGATGGGAGATTGGATCAGTGGGGACAATGAGTCTTCGGCTGCCGTCATTGGAGCCATGTATAACGTCACTAAGCGCTTTCAGTTTTGTGCAGGAATATTACTACCCAATAAGGGGAATGATAAGCCATCAGGGTTGGTGATAGAACTCAATTTCTTTGGGTGGGATTTGAATATGAAATAAATCTGATAATAGTGGATTCAGTGATCTCCTAAGCTTATGAAAAACCACTGAATCACCCCTTGGTATTAAAAAAAATCTACTTTAACCAAATAATTGGGTCATATAAAAAAAACACTTGGAAAATAGATTATTTTCGTAATTTTGCAGCCGTGAATTTATCTATCAACCATATTCCCACTTTTATCCGTGCTACATGCATCATGCTAGCCTTATTTTTTGTGGTGTTGGCTGTATTTGATGGGTTCGAACAAGAGCAAGAAATAGAGTATGTAGGAGAATTCTTAAGTGAAACTGATTTCGATTACGTCGATTTCCCGACTTCCATTTCTCGTCCCTCCAATAATCAAACCCTCAAAATCCAGCGATTGATATTGCTGAATGTAGTTGATTTTCTTTCAGAAGTTTTTAACATCAATACGTCTTTTGAAAAGGTAGTCGTTTACATTCCTGTTGAAATATTTTTTGGCTTAGACTATCTCATAGGCAAATCAATTGCCGCCAATGCTCCTTGAGTTAAGTTTTTAATAGTCAATTTTTAAGCACATAAACCCAAATAACTTTCTAGGAAAGATTATTCACTATTCATTTATTTATGAAAACCAATTTGTTGCACACTCGGAAAGGGGCTGTTATGCTTTCTGTTTTGAGTTACGTGGTCTTATTTGTGACCCTATTGAATCTTGTTGCCTGTAGCAGTGGTAACAGCAAAAATCAAAAAAAAGTACTTGTCCAAGTGCCGATTGTGGAACTTCAACCCATGAGCATCTCCCTTCCTAAGACCTATGTTGCCGACATACAGGCTGTACAGTTTGTAGAAGTTAGGGCTAAAGTAGAAGGTTTCGTGGATAGGATTTTTGTAGATGAAGGACAGTTTGTAAAAAAAGGACAAAATCTCTTTCAATTAACGTCCAATGAGTATAATGAGATGGTCAATTCAGCGAATGCCCGTTTGTTTCAGGCAAGAGCGGAGGCGCAGGCTGCTCAATTGGAGGTAGATAGGTTAAAAGTATTAGTAGACAAAAACATCATCGCTAATTCAGAGTATCAGTTAGCGCTTTCCAAAAAAGCGGTGGCAGAATCTGTTATTTCCGAGGCTGAATCCATGTTGAAAAATGCCCGCACAGGATTGTCTTACACGACAATTAAAGCTCCTTTTGACGGAATAGTCGATAGAATACCTTACAAAACCGGTAGCTTGGTTACAGCAGGTGATCTACTGACTAATATTACCGATATATCCGAAATTTTTGCATACTATAAAGTTACTGAAAACGAGTATTTAAAATACATGCGAGATAAAATCGAAAATGATACGCTTGATGATCAGGAAGTATCATTGATTTTATCAGATGGTGTTTATTACGAATACACCGGTAAGTTCGAAACTATGGAAGCAGATTTTGAACGTGGAACAGGGTCTATTGCTTTCAGGGTACGTTTCCCAAATCCTGATCAATTGATCAAGCATGGTTCTACGGGCAAAGTGGAAATGACTGAGTCTATTGAAGACATTTATTTAATTCCCCAGAAATCTACGTTTGAAATTCAAGACTTCAACTACGTCTACATTGTGGATAAAGATAATGTTGTAAAAATAAGAAGTTTTAAGCCTTTACAGCGTTTTGGACTGTTTTACATTGCTGACGGATTTGAGGCAGGGGATAAGATTATTTATGAGGGTATTCAACAGATAAAAGATGGTATGGAAATTATGCCAGAGTTGACGCCCGAGATAGAGGTCTATGATACATTGGTAAAGTCTTAAGCTATGCTAGAGTTATTTATCAAAAGACCGATTTTGTCTACGGTCATTTCCGTATTCATTACACTGCTGGGTTTGTTGTCTTTGACATCTTTGCCGATTACGCAGTTTCCAGAGATTGTTCCTCCCTCCGTAATGGTGACAGCAAGGTATACAGGGGCAAATGCAGAAGTGTTAGCAAAGGCAGTCGCAACTCCTTTGGAGCGGGCAATCAACGGAGTACCAGGGATGAGTTACATGACCTCTGTAAACACCAATGATGGGGTCACGATGATCAACATTATCTTTAAAGTAGGAACAGATCCTGATCAGGCTGCTGTAAATGTACAGAACAGAGTTTCGACAGTTTTGGATGAGTTGCCAGAGGAGGTAATCCGAGCGGGTGTACAAGCAGAGAAGGAGGTCAATTCCATGTTACTCTATCTTAACTTAGTAACCTCTGATTCAAGTCAGGATGAAAAATTTGTATACAATTTTGCCGATATCAATATCCTTCCTGAATTAAAACGGATTGATGGGGTAGGTTTTGCGCAGATCATGGGTTTTAAAGATTATGCCATGCGCGTATGGTTAAAGCCGGATAGATTGGTTGCCTATAATCTATCCCCTCAGGACGTCTCAGATGCTATCCGGCAGCAAAACGTAGAAGCTGCTCCAGGTAAATCAGGTATCGCCTCAGACCGTGATCCCCAAGCACTGCAATATGTCTTGAAGTATACAGGTAAATTTAATCAAGAAGAACAGTTTGAAAATATTACTCTAAAGGCTTTGCCGGATGGGTCATTATTGAAATTGAGAGATGTGGCAGATGTAGTCTTTGATGCACAGGAGTACAGCATGGTTTCGATGACTGATGGAAAGCCATCTGCTTCCATTATGATCAAGCAGCGCCCAGGTTCTAATGCCCGGGAAGTAATCCAAAACATCAAGGATAAAATGGATGAACTCCAAGATGCTTCCTTTCCTCCAGGGATGGAGTACAATGTTTCCTATGACGTCTCCCGTTTCTTGGATGCGTCTATCTTTGAGGTTATCAAGACCTTGGTGGAAGCTTTCTTATTGGTTTCATTAGTAGTTTTTATCTTCCTTCAAGATTTTCGATCAACGCTCATTCCTGCCATTGCCGTGCCAGTATCCTTGATCGGCACCTTCTTTTTCATGCAGTTATTTGGTTTCTCCATCAACTTGTTGACGCTTTTTGCCTTGGTATTGGCAATTGGTATCGTGGTGGATAATGCCATTGTGGTAGTGGAGGCCGTACACGTGAAAATGCATGATTTAAAAATGAATGCATTGGATGCGACCTTGGCTGCGATGAAAGAAATCGGGGGTGCGATTGTAGCAATTACCTTGGTAATGTCAGCAGTATTCGTACCTGTGAGTTTTCTTTCTGGTCCAGTAGGTATATTCTATCGTCAGTTTTCTTTAACACTCGCGATAGCCATTGTGATTTCGGGAATTAATGCTTTGACGCTTTCGCCTGCACTCTGTGCGATGTTGTTAAAGCCTGTTGATGTGGACCATAGCCCTAAAAACGGAAGACTTCAACGCTTCTTTTATGGTTTCAATAAGCGCTACGATGCCTTAGCCGCCAAGTACAGCGGTGTAATCAATGCCATTGCTGGTAGGAGAGTAGTGACTTTTGGAGCATTGATTTTATTCTTTGCATTGACATATGGAGGCTTGACAGTATTGCCAACCGGGTTTATTCCTAATGAAGATCAGGGAATGGTGTATGTCAATGTGACTACACCTCCGGGAGCAACAGTAGAACGTACTACGGAGGTAATGGATATGGTACAAGCAAGTTTACTTCCCTTGGAAGAAGTAGAAACCATTTCCACACTTGCCGGCTATAGTTTAATGACAGAAACTGCCGGGGCTTCTTATGGTATGGGAATGATTAACTTGGTCGGCTGGGGAGATCGTGACAAAAATGTAAATGAGCTGATCACTGATTACCAGGAACGAGTATCCCATATCAAAGGTGCGGAAATCCAGTTTTTCTCACCTCCGCCAGTACCTGGCTTTGGAAATGCTTCAGGTTTTGAATTGAGAATGCAGGACAAGACAGGTGGTTCTTTAGATGTCATGGCGCAAGTTACCCAGGAATTTATCGAAGAATTGAATGCTCGTCCGGAGCTAAAAGAGGTTACGACCAATTTTGAGCCAAACTTCCCTCAGTATGTTTTGAATGTAGATCATGATAAAGCTGCCAAACTGGGGATATCTGTGAACGATGCCATGGAGACACTTCAATCCTATATTGGAAGTTTTTATTCTTCCAATTTCATCCGATACGGGCAGATGTATAAAGTGATGATTCAGGCCTCTCCAGAATATCGAACCTCACCTGAGTCCTTATTATCGATGTATGCCAAAAATGATAAGGGCCAAATGGTTCCTTACTCAAATTTTCTAACACTTGAAAAAGTATTTGGTCCAGAGCAATTGACAAGGTACAATATGTTTAATTCGGCCTTGATAACAGGTGATGCCGCGCCTGGATATGCATCAGGCGATGCGATCAAAGCTGTTGAGGAAGTTGCTTTGAAAGTACTTCCGCGCGGATTTGATATCGATTGGTCGGGTATTACTCGGGAGCAAATTGAGTCGGGAAATCAGGCAATCTATATTTTTGCGGTCTGTTTGCTTTTCGTATATCTGTTATTGGCAGCTCAATATGAAAGTTATTTTTTACCTCTACCCGTAATTCTTTCCTTGCCAGCTGGTATTTTCGGTTCATTCCTGTTTTTAAAATTAACAGGATTAGAGAATAATATTTATGCTCAAGTATCTCTAGTAATGCTGATAGGTTTGCTAGGTAAGAACGCTATTTTGATTGTGGAGATTGCTATTCAAAATAGGGAACGAGGCCTTTCCATCCTTCAGAGTGCAATCAAAGGAGGGGTGGAGCGTCTCCGGCCAATTTTGATGACTTCCTTTGCCTTTATTGCTGGGTTAATTCCTTTGACCATTGCTTCTGGAGCTGGTGCTATTGGCAATAGAACGATCGGTACAGCAGCAGCAGGAGGTATGTTGATTGGGACATTGGTTGGTGTATTCCTTATTCCAGGACTGTATGTAGTCTTTGAGACACTCGATACCAAGTTTAAGAAAAAGAAAGCAACAGAAGTTTCTAAAGAATTACCAGTAACATGAAATCATTAGGAAAAATAAATAAACTGGCACTATTTATTCTGCTAGGCTCGGTGGTGGTTTCTTGTAAAACCGCAGAATTGACTCTGGATGATAAAGATACCGCTTTGCCTGTAGGCTTTGATACTACTTCTATGATTGAGGATGGTTCTTCATCTGCGGCTGCACTTCAGTGGCACAATTTTTTTGAAGATGATCATCTGAAATCCCTGATTCAAGTGGCTTTGGAAAATAATCAGGATCATCTGAAAGCAGTAGAAAGAATCAGAGTTGCTCGTGCCAGTTATCGTATTGCGAAAGGGGGATTACTCCCTGAAGTAAATGCTCTTGCGGGTGCTTCCGTAAGGAGGTTTGGAGAATTTACTATGGATGGAGTTGGTAATGCCGACTCCAACCTTTCTCCAACTGTACCAGAGGATAAACAAATTCCTGATCCATACAGGGATTTCATCGTAGGAGCTCAATTCAGCTGGGAGATTGATATTTGGTCCAAGCTTCGCAATCGAAAAAAGGCAGCATTTGCCCGTTTTCTAGCCTCAGAAGATATGGTCAATGCTATCAAAACATGGCTGGTTGCGGAAGTATCCCAGAAGTATTATGAGTTAGTAGCTCTAGATGAGGGAATCAAGATATTAGAATCAAATATTCAATTGCAGGAATTTGCTGTCAATCTTTCCAAAGATTTGAAAGAGTCAGGAAAAGAAAATCAATTAGCTGTTGACCAGTTTGAGGCATTGATGCTTAATTCCAAAGCGCAATTGATTGAGAAAAAACAGATATTGAGAACAGCAGAATTGCAGATGTTCCAATTGTTAGGGGTGTATGATACAGAGCTCATTCGCTTAGATATGGAGCAAGTATATGGAGTTCCTGACATCATTGAAATTGGATTGCCCGCAGAATTATTGGCGTATCGTCCCGATATCCGAATGGCAGAGCGAGAGTTGTTGGCTACCAAAGCAGAGGTGGATGTAGCAAAGGCTGCATTTTTTCCTTCGATTCAACTAGGTGGAATGGTAGGGTATAATGCATTTGATTTCTCTAGACTATTCTTTAACCCAGCATCATCTGTATATCAACTAGGAGCGGGTTTGGTTGCCCCTATTTTCAATAGAAATCAGATAAGAATGAACTTTGAATCTGCAAAAGCATCCCAAAAGATCGCATACTTGGATTACGAGCAAACCATATTTAAAAGTTACCTAGAGGTCCTTAACCTTGTCAATGAATTCAATGCATTTGATGAGCAGTTAGAGCTCAAAACCGCTGAAGTGGAAGTTCAAAAGCGCTCAGTGGAAAATTCAAATATCATGTTCCGTGTAGGCTATGCAGGCTATTTGGAAGTATTGAATGCGCAGACAAATGCACTGGAATCAGAAATTGAGTTGATTGAACTCAAGAAGCAACAGTTGCAAGCAAATGTACGCCTTTATAGAGCTTTAGGTGGTGGATGGCTTCAATAAAATTAAGTTCTGTAAAATCATGAATATTCAATCGATTGCGAAAATATATTTTGAATACGTTAACAAAATCTATGTTTTTGGCACGAATTTTCGGCATATAGTTATAGATTAAAACCAAACAAACATTTACAACAAATGAAAAAATTAATGTATGCAATGATGTTTTCAACAGCATTTGTGTTAGCATCATGTGGTAACAAAACCACCGAAGAAGTAGAAATTGAAGAGCCTGCTATCGAGGAAACTGCTCCAGTAATGGAAGAAGAAGTTGAAGAAGTAGAATTGGATTCTGCTCAAATTGAAGAAGTACAATAAATGAAAAAAAGCTGCTCATTACTGAGCAGCTTTTCTCTTTTTAAAAACTCACTGCAAGTAACAGAGACTTTTTTGTTGGAAAACCCTTATTTGAACTTAAACACTTGATAGAGTTTTTCTACCGATTCAAACTTACAAAAATAAAAAGGTAAAAAAAATACCCAATTTTGGGTATTTTTTGTCGGGTTTAGGTATTAATTTCTAGAATTTTGCAGGTTATTGGTCAAGATTGTAAATTTTCAATACTGATTTGTACTGAATGTTCGCTCCGAAAGATGCTCATCTAGATCCAATCTCGAAACTCCGCTATTGATCCACTGATTCTCATTCTTTCCTTTTAAGTGAAAATCAAAAAATTCCAGCATACGTACACTGTAATCTTTTCTATTTTCAAGTTTAGAAAGTCCATGATTTTCTCCTTTGTATTGTACCATGATAACTGGCTTTTTTAATCTTCGCAGGGCATTGTAATATTCAATTCCTTGAGTAAAATCCACTGCACCATCTTTATCATTATGTAACATTAATAAAGGAGTTTCTACATTTTTCACATGATATACAGGTGAGTTTCTATGGTAAGCATCCCAATTTTCCCATGGAGCTCCTCTAAATCTTCCTTGAGAAGACTCAAAAATCGACATATTACCTCCTCCTGTGTTCCAGTAAATCAAGTCATACATGGAAACCATATTCGTTAGTGGGGCTCCTGCCGCTGCTGCTTTAAATTGATTGGTTTGAGTAATTAGAAAAGATGTTTGATAACCTCCCCAAGAATGTCCATGGAGGCCCATCTTACTTTCATCAATCACACCCGTTTTTAAAGCTTCTTTGACAGCTGGCAACACACACCATACGGCAGACATTCCAGGGTCGTCCATCTGATAGACAATATCTGGAATTAAAACTGCATATCCATTGGAGGTATAAACTGCAGGATTCCAGCCTGTTCCTGAAAAACCTGGATTGCTATAGCTATGCAGGGTTTGAGATAGTTTCTCGTAGTAATAGACAATGGTAGGATATTGTTGACCTTCTGTATAGTTGGCAGGTAAAAATAAAGCAGCTTGTAAGGTATCACCTTTATCCGATACGTAATCCACTAAGCGTGCCCCCGAAGACCAAGTGTATTTTTCTACATCTGGTGCATTTTGGGATAATTGATCAAGTTTACTTATGCTTGCATCTGTCAAATACACATTGGTAGGTTCTGCGAACCGTTCTTTGGTCAAGTAATAAACTTCTGCATTTTTAGCTTTGGTAAAACGGTTGATTGCGGCATCTTCCCAAATCAGCGCTTGTGGACCCGCAACTAATGCAGATTTCCCGCCCTCCACACGGGCAATTCCACTCTTTTTTGTCCATTCGCCGTAGATAGCGAAATATTGAGCTTTGCTTAAATCTATTCCTTTCTCTTCACGATCAAGAACGAATCTGCTCTGGTAGCGAATTTTATCTTTTCTCCCATTCTGGGTTATATTGGTTGCACTGACTCTGCCTGCTGTGACAGGTACTTGCCAGATATCCCAACCATCTCTTAACAGCACAAATTTGCTATCCGCAGACCATCCAATCGGACTATGCATAGGCAAAGTCACATTTCTATCATTGTCTTCATCTACAAAACTCACGTTTATGGATGTCGTCAATGCCTTTAATTCTTTGCTAGGAATATCATATACATGAAAATGGCCATCTTTAGCTAATAGCAACTTAGTGCCATCCGGTGATGGTCTGGGTAAAGAGGCAAAAGTAGGAAGATAAAATTTCTCAAATATCAGATTCTTTTCTCCAGTGTTTAGGTCAATGGTGTATATGTCCCGATAATTTTGACCATCCAAATTGATGTCGAGTTCATATGCTTGTAAGTCTAACCCTAAGCCAAATTGGTGCTTTGGGAGTAGTGTCATTTCTCGGAAGCTGCTGTCTTGTAAGGATACAAACTGCTTCTTGGACACATCGTACATAGCATAGGTATTGAACATTTTATCCTGATTTTCCAATACCTGCTGTCTGGATTGCAGTCTGCTATCTTTCCAATGCCAGATCGTCATATCAGGTTTAGTTCCATCGACTGCTCCAATTGATTTTTCCGAAGAAGCAGTTGTTTTTGCAATTGCTTTTTTCAAATCATCCAGTGATTTCACCGTTGTATCAGCTAAGATTGCCTGTAATTTTACTTTTTCTAAAGAATCTTTGTTTGACTTAGGGCTGGTTTCGGCAATCGGCTCTTTTTTTTCTGGAACCAACGCATGGACTCCAAAAAACAACCTGTTTAAATCATTAGACCAAATGGGTGTCTTGTTGGGGCTAATAGTAGCACTTGAGGAGAAGTTTACACTATCCTTTTGAGGATCATAAATCGTCACCTGAGGTGCATTTAAGTTTTTAACACCGATTACTTTGCCATGATCTTGTTTGTATTTTTTGTCTTTGACCATTTTTAGAAGAGCAAATGCACCTCCGTCTTCTGTCCAAGAGATGGAACGATACGTGGCAGCATCGGAGTCTAAAACCTCAGTTTTGCCAGAACTTAAGGTTAGTAAGTAAATTCCATTTCCTACTTGATTAGCTGCGTCTACAGCATAGGCTAAATAAGTGCCTGATTTATTGAAACCAAAGGATGTGACATTTCCTATATTTTGCTTTTTACCGGATGCTAAGTGCAGTAAAACTAAATCAGAGCCTTTAGCATCTCCATTAGAACCTTCCCGATTCAAATTAATTGCCAGATGGGTAGCCGCAGTTCCATTGAAATTGAAGGAACCTACGTTTTCAAAGCTGGTTTTTTTGTAGTCATTGGAAAGATCGATCAGTGTCAATTTTTCTTTCAATCCTTTACCTCCTGATTTTGCAGCAGCTTTTCGCTCTTTATCGGTGGGGTATTCTTTGAACGCCAACCATTTCCCATTTTCGGCAAAGGAAATGGAAGGAAAGCTGCTTGAACCGACCATAAATGTCTTCTTGACATTAGGATCACTTGTTTTTTGAAGAATTAATTCACTGTCGCCTTCTACCATGCCCATGACATGTACCATCCATTGACCATCAGGTGATAGCTGCACCGTTCCCAGATTAATGGATTTCCAAGAAGGGATATCTTGCCAAGTAATTGGTCGTGGTTCACTCGCTTGATTTTGAGCATGGACTTGGCCCAAAATCAAGAATAAACAGGTAAATAAAATCGTGTATTTTTTCATTTGATTGTGTGTAAATTAATTAGGATGGGTAACATATCTTTCAAAAAATTCAATAATTCTGGCCATTCGATCAATCCTTCTAGGAATGGCTCCTGAACGAGAAAGTTCGTGGCCTTCCCCAGGGTATCGTACATATTCAACCGGCTTACCCAGTATTTTCAAACTCTTGTATAGCAATTCAGATTGACGAACACCTGTTCTCAAGTCCTGGTCACCATGTTTAATTAATAGGGGAGTCTGTATGTTTTGAACGTATGTTTGTGGGCTGTTATAGTCCATGATTTCTTTTACCCCTTCTTCCCAAGGATAGCCAAAATGGTTAGGGACCAATCTCCAAGCATTTCCTTCTCCTAAAAAGAAGGTTAATTCATATACTCCTCTTTGAGCAAAGGCTGCTTTGAATCGGTGATCATGTCCTACGATCCAAGCAGTCAAATATCCCGCATAGGAGCCTCCGGTAAGAAAGTATTGATCTTTATCTATCCAGGAATATTCCTCAGAAGCTTTATCTAAAGCAGCAAGTACATCTGAGGCAGGTCCATCACCCCAGTCTTGGAAGTTGCCTTTTTGAAAAGCCTTTCCATAGCCACCACTACCTCTAGGATTGGCATATACTACTCCATAGCCTTTGGCTGCCATGACCTGAAACTCATGCCACATGGAAAATTCCCCTGGTCCCCACATAGCTGAAGGGCCGCCATGCATATTTAAGATTGTTGGATATTTTACACCTTCTTTGGCATCCACTGGAGGCATGACCCAATAGTCGATTTCAAAGCCATCAGCTGTCTGAAGCGTATGAAATGTTGGTTTGGAAACTTTTTTTCCAGCCAACCAAGACTCATTCCAACGGGAGATTTGTTGAGGATTGCGATTGTTTTGATCAGCCAAAAACATCTCTGAGATTTGTTCGACGGTGGTAAGACTGTAAACTAACTTTTGCCCAACCAAATCGAAACTACTAACCCCCACCTGACCGCTGATAATAGGGTCGACTTTCCCGCTTGCAAGGACAGCTTTCCATAGGTAAAAACCGCCGTTGCTAGCTCCTGTAAAGTAAAGATTTTGTGAATCTGAGGTCCAAGTAGGGGCAGATACAGATCTGTCAAGAACTTCTGTAAGCCATTTAAAACCTGTACCATCCGCTTTTAATACGCCAATCATGGATTGGTTGTACGATGGTTCTTCTACATTTTGTCCTCCCACAGCAATCCATTTCCCATCAGGAGAAAATGTAGGATTTCCAATTCGGTAGTTTTCCAATCCAAAAAATTTTGTAGCCTTTTTATTGGAGAGGTCAATTTTCCAAACTTCTGTAGTGTTGCTCTCATCCGGGTGAATTTCGTTGAATAGAGAAGAGGCCAGTATGCTGCGCATATCCGGACTCCAAGTAGCTCCAAAAAAACTTTGAAATCCCTGGGTAATTATTTCGGTAGTGCCCTCACTTACATCCACTATACCCAAATGGGAAAAATTCAATTCAGGATTGAGATCTAGTTCACCTAAAAAATTTAATCGATCAATCACTTTTGGGTCATTTTTGGAGTTGTTCTTCGCTAGGTAAGCACGAAGTTCTTCCAAACTGCCGTCAGGATTTGGCTTAATTTCCTCTGTTGACATGCCAGCTTGTATTGCCTTGTAGTTAGGCTCGTCGCCGTAGCTTCTACCTGGTCTTGGTTGTTGCCAATCGGGAGTTCCTTCAATAGCCCAAATTGGGAGCGTCACAGAGAATAGGATTTTCTTACTATCTGGAGACCAAACGGGATTTGATGCACCGTTTTTTTCTTTGGTCAATTGTTGGCTCTCACCACCCGCTGTGGGTAAAATATAGAGTTGGGGTTTCCCGTCTTTGACACGTGTAAATGCCAATAACTTCCCGTCTGGAGACAGTTCAAATGAGGACACATTGTAATCAGAGGAAGTGACTGGCATACTTAGAAAAGGGGCTTTCAATTCGGTTTTCCAGATTTGTGCTTTGTATTCATAGGTTTCATCACCGGTGACAGCGATATGATTTTTGACGTAAAACACTTGAGACCCGTCAGGGCTGATTTGATGCCTTGTGGTTTGAGTGATCTTGGTTAGATCCGTAATGAGAACTTTCTCTTTTTGTTGTCCAAAGGATAAATGCACCAGACATACCCAAAGTAGAAGGAATAAGGACTTTTTAAGATGTGTATAATCCATGAGTTAATTTATTTGTAGAACGGAACACGAGTTTTGCATTAATTTGCTAATTTACTGCTAAATCAGTTTGTTTAGCTTCCCTTTATGCCAAGGATATGACCGTATTTAAAAAAACAGAAAACCCCATGTCCTTTTTTATATCCAAAGAAACGGAACTTTCTTTTTTGAGAGGAATCATGCGCCGAAGTTTGGATATGGTAGCGATTTTGGATAAAAATGGCTATTATAAATACATCAGTCCTGCAGTCATTGATATTTTAGGGTATGAACCCAGTCAAATTATAGGTAAATCTTTTCGAGAATTTGTAGCCAAAGGGGCGATTGAGATCGATTTGCTGATATTTGATCAATTGCTGCAATCAAAGGAACAAATGAAAGTCAATTTCTGGATGCGGAAAGCAAATGGGTCAAGAATGTTGATCGAAAACTTAGCAATCAATTTATTTGATGACCCCAATATTCAAGGTGTTTTATTCAATGGTAGAGATATCACAGATCTTTTTTATACAAAAAGTGCTTTGGATAAAAAGTATAAATTGGAAAGTTTACTGGCAAGCCTATCGACCAAATTTTTAAATTCAGTCTATTCCAATCTAGATGAAGCATTTAATGATTCATTAGAACAAATGACTGCTTTTTTTAAAGCAGAAAAGGGATTTATTTATCAGGTCAAATCCGAAAAAAGTAAATTTGAACTTGCCTTTCAATGGGAGGAAAAGTTGGGGTATTTACCAAAAAATATTGATCGAGAATCTTTCGTTAACTTTTTGACTGCTTATGATTCCGAAGGAATAGTATTACTTCATGAGAATGAGGAGGTTTCGGAAGTTTATACTGTTTTTCCTCGCATTTTTTGTGAATCTAAGAGTTGTAATATTTTGTTGATTCCATTTTATGCAGCGAATGTTCTTTCTGGTTTTTTTGGAATCAGCGGCTTTGAAAATAAAGATTTTTGGAGTGTGAAAGATCTATTAGTTATCAAGCAATTAGGAGATATTTTTTCAGGCGCATTTGTCAATCGATCGATCAAAAAGCAATTGGATAGAAATGAAAATTTATTGATAAATACAGAGATATTAGCAAAATCCGGTTCTTGGCGCTACAGTTCCAATCAAAAACGTGTTGTTATCACCCCAGGATTTAGAGATTTATTCGAATTACAATCTCCCAATTTAAATATCCCTATCAGAGAGGCATTGAAGTTAATTTCACCCAAAGATCTACCAGTATTCATTCAAAAAGTCCGAAATACCATTCGAAACGGAGCGAGTGAAACAGGAGAGTTAATGATTCATTCAGCAAAAGGAGTTCAAAAATTTGTATATTTCAGTATTCAGTCCAAACCGGATTTTGAATTAAAGAAGCCCGAACTCTATGGTTATCTGACTGATATAACAGCAATCAAAAAAAGTAGGGAAGAGATTGTCAAAAGTGAGGAGAAGTTTAGAACCTTGGTTGAAGATAGTACGGAGATAATATTTTCTTTGCAGCGGGACCTTACTATTACCTATTTATCACCCAATATTGAACAATATTTAGGTTTTGAATCGTCTAAAGTTATAGGTTCCAAACTAACTCAGTTTATGCACCCAACTGATTTGGAGGCTTTTGAGCGTTTTTTACGAGAAGATGAAGGCTTTTTGTCCAAAACTCAGTTTTTAGAGTTTAGGCTCAGAACTAAAGATGAAACATACAAGACATTTGCTTCTAATGCCAAGCTGGTGTATACGAGTGATGGGGAGTTTTTGTACAATGGCATCGCACGAGATGTCACCAAGTTGAGAGAAGCTCAAAAAGAACTAATTTTGGCTAAAGAGCGTGCTGAGATGGCAGCGAATGCAAAAACGCAATTTTTGTCAATCATGAGTCATGAAATCAGAACTCCCATGAATGCGGTCATCGGATTGACGCATTTACTCATTGAAGATAATCCAAGACCTGATCAAATAGAAAATCTGAAAACCCTACAGTTTTCGGCAGAAAACCTATTAGGCTTGATTAATGATATTTTGGATTTCAATAAGATGGAGTCAGGGAAGTTGCAAATAGAGTATATATCCATCGACTTAAAAAATCTGATAGGAAGAATGCTTGCTTCCTATAAGTTTCAAGCCAGGGAAAAAGAATTGCAGATCATTTTTGAATACGATGATCAAATCCCAAGTACGCTCTTAGGAGACCCCGTAAGAATTGGACAAATCATCAATAACCTTGTTTCCAATGCAATTAAATTCACTGAAAAGGGCTTTGTAAGGGTAGCCGTAATACCTAAGAAGTCAAATGCCGAATCGATAGAACTAGAATTTATTATTCAGGATAGCGGTATTGGGATACCTCCAGATAAGTTGATGCATATTTTTGATGCATTTACGCAAGCGAGCACTGAGACAACCCGTAAATTCGGTGGAACTGGTTTGGGTCTTGCCATTGTAAAAAAGCTTATTCAGCTTTTTGGAAGTGAGATAATGGTCAAGAGCGAGCTAAATAAAGGGACGAGCGTCAGTTTTGTGTTGACACTTCCAAAAGCCAAAATAGCAATCGACTCCTCTGTCCCAAAGATAGTGCAAGTAAAAGAGAGTCTACTGAATGCTCATATTTTGATTGCGGAAGACAATATTGTCAATCAACTGATGATCAAGAAATTTATGAAAAAGTGGGGGGTAGGAGATTTTACCATTGTCAATGATGGAGAAGAGGCAATCGAAATTTTGCAAAAAGAAAGTTTTGATCTAATTGTACTAGATCTTCAGATGCCCAAAAAGGATGGGATTGAGGTAGCCAAGTTCGTGCGTACACATTCAGATAAGATTTTACGAACATTACCGATCATAGCAATGACAGCCTCTCCTTGGGAGGAGATTCAGGAGCAGTTTGAGGCTTTAAAAATGAACGATTATGTGCCTAAACCTTTTAATCCTGACAGCATGTATGCTAAACTGGTCAAACACTTGCAACATAATTTGAGTAATTCTTGATGTTTGCCCAACATTAGGCGTATTTTTGAGTACAAAATTGGTGCGATGAAAAAAATTGTAGGGCTTCTAATCAGTCTTTTGTTTTTCCACGAACTACATGCCCAAAGTAATTTGAGCAATCGTTCGACTTTTTATGGAACTATTGGGACGACTAGTGCTAATTTGAGGGAGTTTAATAATCTATTGGAAGACAAAGGGTTAAGTTCTTTGAGAAAGGGGTACTCCAATTATACAATTGGGTATATGGCCCGGTTCAATGATTTTATTTTAGGCCTTGAAGTAATCCAAAGTACGAGCCCTCGAGCAGACTTTGATGATTATCAAATCGGTTACCGAACCTCGCGGGCGATGCTAAACGTGGGTTTTTCTTTTACCGAAGAGGGAAGGTTTCAATTGATTCATTACATGGCTATTGGAACTGGCTCATTGAATTTTCAAATGATTAATCCCGAGGAGCCATCAACTTTTAATCAGTTTATGACAGACCCAAGGCAAGGATTTATTTTGAGAGATGGAGATATTCACCGTGGTAGTTTGAATTTGACAGGTTTTCTAACAGAATTCGGTTTTCATTTAGCATATGATTTTCCGATCCCTGGAAGAAATGAAGCCTTGGAACTGATTGCGAAGTTTGGGTATTCCTTTTCACCATTTGAAGATTCATGGAAACTCAATGGCATGAGTTTTAGCTCTACGCAGAGTGGAGCGTTTTTGCGAGTGGGGGCAGGGATATCTATCCCAGATCATAATTACTTTTATAAAGATGCCGATATAGGGGTTCATTTTTTGGGAAGTATGAATTTTACCAGTCCTACAAATCTCAATGAAAAATTAGCAGAGAACGGCCTAAATACCTTTGGAGGCAGACCAAATAATTGGGGATTGAAGGTTCTTGGATATAACAAAGATTGGTTATATGGAGTCGATTTGTATAACCTCGGCATGAGTGGACAAGCCAATGAACAGTACAATCATACCCTCAACTCCGTCCGACTTTATGCCAATCTAGGGAAAAAGTTTTTTGAATTCAAAAACATTGAAATGGGTGTTCTGGGAGGTCTTGGATATGGAAATCTTCGCTATACCTTGATAAACCCATCCAAACCGGATTTTCCTACGTTGTTTGAAAACCCCAATTTTGATGGGAGACTTACAGGCAGGGGATTGATGGTCAAGCCAGAGGTATATCTTGGATATGGGCTTCCGCTGGCTTTAGGTAAATTCTTTAAATTATTTGCAGCAGTACATGCAGGATACGAGCAGCCTATAGGTGCCTACAGATTAGGAGATCTAGGTATGAGCTCTTACATGAGCAATCCCTATGTGCAATTCAGTATTGGTATCAGGCCTTAGTCCTCTACTTCTACGATCAGTTCGATCTCTACAGCAAAACCTAATGGAAGGGAGTTCATGCCGACAGCGGATCGGGCATGTTTTCCCTTTTCCCCAAAAACATCTACCATCAAATCGGAAAATCCATTGATTACTTGTGGGTGCTGAGTGAAATCACTGTCAGCATGGACCATGCCGAATACCTTCACAATTTGTTTTACTCGATTCAAATCTCCAAGTTCTGCCTTCAATACGGCTAATTGTGCAATGCCGGTCAATCTTGCAGCTTCTCTTCCTTCATCTATACTTAGATCCTTTCCAACTTTTCCTAGTATATACCCTCCTTCTGGAAGTTGAGGTCCTTTCCCAGCTAAAAATAGGAGATTTCCTGTCCGAACAACATGTACGTAATTTGCAAGGGGTGTGGAAAGTTCAGGTAGGAAAATTCCCAGTTCTTGGAGTTTTGCCTCCGCGTCCCAGGTATTATTTTCAGCTGCAGGTGAGCTTGGAGTTCGTGTTACACCATCATTATTTGGTGTACAACCAAGAATAAAGAGCCCTATTATAATCAAATATCTCATGGGATGTTTTTTTTATTTACAATTTAAGCAATGTTTCTCCTCAATTTTGAAGATTTCATTTTTTTGAAGGTATAATTTTGTAAAAAAGTCCAATAAATTCACCTTTTGTCCGTACTTTTGAGCTTGCTTATCGAGAAAGACTGAGGGATGGGCCCTATGACGTCTTAGCAACCTGTATTCAAGGTGCTAACTCCCCTTCCGGAAATGCCGGAAAAAGATGAGCGGTTGATTCTCTTTTTATCTTCCGGTTCTACTCGTATAAGCTTTTTATGAACGATTATGAAAAACAGAACGGAACAGTTATTATCACTTGCGCAACAAAAAGTCTTGATCTTAGATGGAGCCATGGGCACCATGATTCAGCGCTACAAGCTATCGGAACAGGATTTCAGAACGCCCGAACTAGCCAATCATCCCAAACCATTGAAAGGGAATAATGACTTGTTGTCCCTTTCCCGACCTGACATCATCAAGGCAATCCATGCTGCTTATTTTGAAGCAGGTGCAGATATCATCGAAACCAACACGTTTTCAGGAACATCCATTGCACAGGAAGATTATGGACTTTCTCAGCTGGCGTATACGATCAATTTTGAATCAGCCAAAATTGCCCGAGAAGTTGCGGATGAATTTTCAGCTAAAAATCCAGCTTGCCCTCGGTTTGTAGCAGGTGCATTGGGTCCAACCAATAGGACTGCATCTCTTTCTCCGGATGTCAACGACCCAGGGTATCGTGCGATTACATTCGATCAATTGGTAACTGCTTATGAAGAACAAGTAAAAGGATTGTTGGATGGGGGATCAGATATCTTATTGGTGGAAACCATTTTCGATACACTCAATGCAAAAGCGGCATTGTATGCAATTCAAGAAGTCTTTGAGCAGCGAAACATTCCTTTAAATCCCGAAGAGGGTGGGATTCCTGTCATGATTTCTGGCACTATTACAGATGCTTCGGGACGAACGCTTTCTGGGCAAACTACTGAGGCTTTTTTAATCTCTGTATCTCATGTGCCTCTGTTTTCAGTAGGATTAAATTGTGCCTTGGGCGCCAAAGAACTGAGACCATATCTGAAGGTTTTGGCTGAAAATGCTCCATTTCTGGTATCTGCATATCCCAATGCAGGGTTACCCAATGAATTTGGTCAATATGATCAGGGCGCAACAGAAATGGCAGATCAGATTGAGGTCTTTTTGAAAGAAGGCTTTGTGAATATTTTGGGGGGATGTTGTGGGACTACTCCAGAGCATATTCAGGCGATTGCAAGTATAGCGGCTAATTATAGTCCCCGAAGAAGAACATTTGAAGTAGAACGTGATGAGTAAGATCAGAAATAGTCAAGTTTTGAAATTATCTGGTTTGGAGCCATTGGTTTTCACACCTGAAATCAATTTTGTCAACGTAGGAGAGCGAACCAACGTGACAGGCTCCAAAAAATTTGCCCGTTTGATTCTCAACAGTCAATACGATGAGGCCTTGGATGTGGCTTTGGATCAGGTTAGAGGTGGAGCACAGGTCTTGGATGTGTGTATGGATGAAGGGATGTTGGATGGAGTGGCTGCTATGACACGCTTTTTAAATTTGATTGCTTCCGAACCGGAAATCAGCCGTATTCCTATTATGATTGATTCTTCTAGATGGGAGATTATTGTGGCAGGATTGAAATGTGTGCAAGGGAAGAGTATTGTGAATTCCATCAGTTTGAAAAATGGAGAAGCGGAATTCATTCATCAAGCAAAAACCATCAAGAAATTTGGAGCAGCGGTGGTAGTGATGGCTTTTGATGAAAAAGGCCAAGCTGATACATACGAGCGGAGAGTGGAGATATGTAAACGCAGTTATGATTTGTTGGTGGAGGTGGTCAACTTCAATCCACATGACATCATCTTTGATCCGAATATATTCCCGGTAGCTACCGGCATGGAAGAACATAGACGCAACGCTTTGGATTTTTTCTTGGCTACTCAATGGATCAAGCAAAATCTCCCTGGAGCAAAGGTCAGTGGAGGGGTGAGTAATGTCAGTTTTTCTTTCCGTGGCAATGACCGAGTACGGGAAGCCATGCATGCGGCATTTTTGTACCATGCTATCAAACATGGAATGGATATGGGAATTGTCAATCCCACGATGTTGGAAGTATACGATGATATTCCAAAGGATTTATTGGAAAAGGTAGAAGATGTACTTTTTGATCGAAAGGATACCGCGACTGAAGCCTTGTTGGAGTTTGCCGAAACAGTCAAATCAGCTGGTAAAAAAGAGGTAGTCAATGAGGCTTGGCGCTCAGATAATGTAGAAAAAAGAATTGAACATGCGCTAATCAAAGGAATCATTGACCATGTTATTGAAGATACAGAGGAGGCCCGTGTGAAATATGTAAATCCATTGAAAGTCATCGAAGGGCCGTTGATGGATGGGATGAATGTGGTGGGTGATCTCTTTGGCGAAGGTAAAATGTTTTTGCCGCAGGTGGTAAAATCTGCACGGGTGATGAAAAAAGCCGTAGCCTACCTTGAGCCCTTTATGCCCAAAGCTGGGGACGCTGATTTTAATGCTGAACAAAGCAGTGTGAAGAAGATTTTGTTAGCTACTGTCAAGGGGGACGTACACGATATAGGGAAAAATATCGTGGGAGTTGTGTTGGCTTGTAACAGTTATCATATCATCGATTTAGGAGTAATGGTAGAGGCTCAAAAAATCATCGATGAGGCTATTAAAAACAAGGTGGATATCATTGGTCTTTCAGGTTTGATAACCCCTTCATTGGATGAAATGGTCAATGTGGCAGCTGAGATGGAGCGACAAGGCTTAAAGATTCCTTTACTGATTGGTGGAGCTACTACATCCCGTATACACACAGCTGTAAAGATTGATCCTGTATACTCTGGCACAGTCATCCATGTAACGGATGCTTCCAAATCGGTTCCAATTGCCGGTGAGTCGATTTCAGAAGAAACGAAGGAAGCCTACCATTTGCAGATTAAAGAAACCTATCAACGCTTGCGCGAAGAGCATGAGGCCAAACAACAAGTGAAACAATTGGTTTCCTACGCTCAAGCTAAAGATAATCCAGTGTTCATTGATTGGGAGCATTACAATCCAGTGAAACCTATTCAGACAGGGATTACGGTGTTGGATGATTTGGACTTGTCTTTATTGAGATCTTACATCGATTGGACACCATTCTTTAGTACGTGGATGTTGTCGGGTAGATTTCCGAAAATATTGGAAGATCCTGTGGTAGGTGAAGAAGCTAAGCGACTTTATCAAGAGGCTAATCGCATGCTGGATTCAATTATTGAAGAACAATGGTTAAAAGCAAAAGCGGTTGTAGGCTTATTTCCTGTTCAACGAAGGGAAGATGATGTGGAAGTTGTGGGAGTGGACAAAGAATATTACTTCCACTTTTTACGTCAACAAGGAAAAAAGGGGAGAGGAGTTCCTAATCGTTCCCTAGCCGACTATCTACATCCAGATAGAGAAGATTACATGGGTGGCTTTGCCATCACCACAGGATGGGGAATAGAGAAAAAATTAGCGGAGTTTCAAGCCACTCACGATGATTATCATGACATCATGTTGAAGGCCTTGGCTGACCGATTGGCCGAAGCTGGAGCCGAATATCTGCACGAATTGGTTCGTAAAGAATTGTGGGGGTATGCGCCAGATGAAAATCTAACTAATGAGTTTTTGATCAAAGAAGAATATACAGGGATACGTCCAGCTCCGGGGTATCCGGCATGTCCTGAGCATTCAGAAAAGCGCACGCTTTTTGACTTGCTTCGGGTAGAGGAACTTACAGGAATTACCCTGACGGATTCTTTTGCCATGTATCCGACATCTTCTGTATCTGGATTTTACTTCGGACATCCTGAAAGTAAGTATTTTGGATTAGGAAAAATCGGAGAAGATCAAGTGGAAGATTATGCCAAACGGAAAGGAGTTTCCAAGCAACAAGCAGAAAAATGGTTATCCCCAAATTTAGCATATACTCCAATGCTTGTAACAGTTGAAAATTAAGTATTTGATAGCAACGTAGCAGTTATGAAAATTACAGAATATATCTCTCAGGCAGAAAAAACGCTATTTTCTTTTGAAATTTTACCGCCATTAAAAGGGCAAAGCATGCAGGATTTGTGTGATGGCATAGCTCCATTGATGGATTTTAAGCCCCCCTTCGTAGATGTCACTTACCATCGGGAAGAGTTTATTTACAAGAAACATCCCAACGGACTTTTGGAACGTGTGGCTACCAAAAAGAGGCCAGGAACTGTTGGTATTTGTGCAGCGATCATGAATCGCTTTCATGTAGATGCAGTACCTCATTTGCTATGTGGAGGTTTTACCAAAGAGGAAACAGAGAATGCTTTGATTGATTTAAACTTTATTGGTGTACAAAATGTCCTTGCACTGAGAGGTGATGCTCCCAAGACAGCAAATAAGTTTGTACCAGAAGAAGGAGGCCATGCATTTACCAAAGATTTGGTGAAACAAATCATTGGAATGAATCATGGCAAGTACCTGCACGAAGAGACGGAAACTAGCTTCCATACTGATTTTTGTGTGGGGGTAGGTGGTTATCCAGAAAAGCACTTTGAAGCACCAAGTTTGCGTACGGATCTTAAATACTTAAAAGAAAAAATCGATGCTGGAGCAGAGTATATCGTGACTCAGATGTTTTTTGATAATGAAAAATTCTATGAATTTGTCAGAAAAGTTAGAGAAATGGGAATTGATGTGCCAATTATTCCAGGATTGAAACCTATCACAACTTTGGGACAAATCAGCATGTTGCCGAGAACTTTCTTTATTGATATGCCCGATGCACTAATGGACGAGTTGGAAAAATGTAAAACCAACGCTGATGTGAAACAAGTGGGAATTGAATGGGCTATTTATCAGAGTAAAGATCTGATTGACAATGGACTTCAGGTGCTTCATTACTATACTATGAGTAAGGCGGAGGCTACGTATCAGATAGCAAAAGAGGTATTCTAGATTTTTGTGATTAACTTTCGTTTGATTAGGACTATATTTTCAGTAGTATATGAAAGGGAATAAATTATCGCTCTTATTTTTCTTGATTTTTATGGGGTTTGTTCCGCTTTCATGTGATTTATTTTGTTTAGATGATTGTAGCTGTGGTCGAGTACCCAAGGTAAGAGATTTTAGAATTGAAAAGTTTGATGCCCAAGTGATCAATCTTGTGCAGGACTTTGATCATACCCAAGCATACGCTTATAAGGAAGTGGCAATAGTTATAGCAATAGAGGAGACAGCCATGATTGGATATCTAAACGCTAAAACTAATTTTGGGCTAATCCCTTCTGCTTTAGCCTGCTCTCCAATATCACCTGTATCCATAGATTACGTCAAGGACTTAAAGGTACTTGCTAATACTGTTGTTGATTGGAATGGCAAAGCTTATCAAGCTGGGACTGATCTTTCTTTTCTTTTTGGTGTGATTATGGGTGGTGGCAATCTTTTACCTTTAGACGAGTTTTTAAACCTACGATTTGATTTTTTTGAAAATGATCAGATCAGGCTACAACTGCTAACAGCACCGCACTATTCAGTCGAATTTGATTTGGGCCTAGTGCTGACTCTTAGCGATGATAGGCGGTTCAGTTTTGAGGGATTGAGGTTAAAGGTTTTTTAATCTTGAAAGCTATTTTAAGACTTTAATTACTTTTTTGCTATCATAGAAAATATCATTGAAAGAAACGCTGACAATGAATAAGTCAGATTGCTGTCCTTCCAAAAATATTGGGATTTCATTGAGACCGGGGTTGGAGATTATTTTTTCATTTATCAATAGTTGGCCTTTCGAATTGGTAACGAAATAGGAAATATCTGAAGGCTCTTCCGTATAAAATTTAAGTGTAAGCCTGTTAATAAATGGGTTGGGATAAACGCTTATTTCAAAAGGGTTTGAACCTTCTATCGGATTAATAGAGGTTATAGTGGATTTACGTAATTTCACTTCAAAAATTGTAGGATCTGCCTGAGTGGTTAAGGTTTGATTGACAGAAAATGGATTTAAGGAAGGACTTGATATCCCCCCGAAGATGTGCCCGATGGTAAACTCCTCAGCTTCTATGTCTTGAAGTTTGATAACTTTATTTGGAAACATTGGTAGGGATAGATTAGGAATAAATTCTGCGCTCGTTCCTTGTAGTTTAGGCATTTCTTTAGGAAGTACAAACTCTTGAAAAGTATCATCTGAAAAGCGTGTAACTCTGCTGATTGTTCTGACAAAAGGAACTAAGTCATCTTTGATTAAGCTGCCATTTTGGTAATAATATTGGCTTAATCCTCCAAAGAATAAGCTGTGATTTTGATTATTTTCTTCATCAAATAAAGCTACTTTGGCGCCATGATAGTGACTAAGGTATTGATTAAACCCTGTTCGAGGTTTATATCCATCTAAGCTTATATCTACTGGGTAAAGAAAAGGTAAGTCTGCATTGAGTTGAAAAACACCTGAAGAAATCATATAGCCCAATTCTCCTGATGGGAACACTTGTGGTACTAAGTTAAAATCTCTTCTATGAAGATGCACCTGATCGGCATCCTCTTGATAGTCAAAAATTTGAAAGGCATTACCAGTGGATGTCTGGATTTTAAACCGTTTGATTTGATTGGTGTAGCTCTGTACAAATGTTGGGTTTCCCATTGGATTGTATCTTCCATCAAATCGATGCCCGCCCACTAAAAGAAATGTATCTCCAAGTTTCCCTAATTGTCCTCCTGTAACTGCGAATCGTTCATCATGAACTTGGTAGAAACTTTCGGAAATATCTTTTTCCAAAATGACAGCCTCAGTCAAACTAGCTAGGTCAATTACTGTAATAAATGGAAATGTGATGTGATTACCTTTGGAAGATGCGAATGCATAGCCACCGATAAAATAAAGTTTTTCTCCATCTTGAAAAAAATTCATATTGGTTGATTGAAGCTGTTCTTTTAAATCAGTAGGAAGATTTTCTATTGACGAAGTATAAACCAGGGATTTGTTAATATCTACTACAAAGATTTGTCGGTTATTTTGGGATGCTGGAAAAGATGCATTGGCTTGTCTGGCATGAAGCCCATCTATTCTTCCTCCAATAAAGATCCATTTACCATCATGTTGCCCAAAAGCGTATGAGTGCAATCCAGGTAAGTTTGGTATGCTTAAAGGATTTAGTGAAACTTCATATGGAAAGGATTCCTCCTGCGCTTTTATTCCAAAAGCCACTAGAAGTAGTATCAAGGTTATAATCTTTTTCATCACTAGAATCTGTAAGTGTAGCCTAATCTAAATACTTGAGTTTCGAAGAAGTCCGTTGAGTTTAACGTGAAATCATTCCCCTCAAGTTGATATTGAATTATCAGGGTATTGAAGATATCGGAAGCATTAAAGAATAATTCACCTTTGCCTTCTTGGATTTTCTTTGTCACTCCACCATCGATATGGTAGCGGGCCAAGATTCTACCTTGAGGGACAATATCCGGCGCCAAGTAAATGGCTGTTAATTGGAAATCTAAACTTCTTGGTAACTTAAATACCCCATTGAGCTTGACATTACCCGTAAGTGCTCTTTCTTCACCTCTTGAAAATGATATCCCATCAGGGTATGCATTGATCAAGTCAAAGGCTCCAATTCTGTTTTGGAAAATATTGGAGTTGGCATTTAAGGTAAAGACTTTGCTAAATTTTTGCGTCCAAACCAATTCAACACCTGTATTCCATCCACGGTCTGCATTTTGATCTATAGCTACCAGTCTGGATGTACCTGGAACCTCCGTAATTATCCGAGTCAGGATATTTTGTGATGCTCTATGGTATACAGCACCATATACAAAGCCTTTGTCAAAAGATTGCTTGTATCCAGATTCTACAGATTGGGTAAATTGTGGTATCAGGGTAGGGTTACCAATACTTAAAATTTCAGGATCTGCGTAAGTTGGGAATGCACGGAGATTTTTTTCCTCTGGTCTATCAACCCTTCTGTTATAAAAGATGCTGAAATTGCTATTGTCCGAGAGATAATAAGAAGCCCTCAGACTTGGAAAAGGCTCAAAATAATCAAATCCAGCACTTTCATAGACGGCATGATTGGGATCTACCAAATAATCAACTTTCACATATTCTAGTCGAAGTCCTACTTCCAGTTCAAGTTTATTCCGTTCATAAATATAATTTCCATAGACAGCTGATAGCCATTCTCGGTACTCTGCACTTCCCGCCAATTGAGGATCAAGAATAGAGTTGTTCCCCGGACTAAAGGTGATCAGATTTGGAAATACCCGTGAACGTTGTTTAGTTCCCAATTCCATTCTACCACTTCTCAACGGCTTCACATAGTCCATGGTAAAGTCAAAAATATTTTCATCCGCAATCAGTGCCGTCGTATCAGTACCAATAAAGTCTAATTCCTGATTGGTGAAGTAGAAAAGTTCGTCTTTCCTTCGGAAAGAGTAATTGAATGAGGTCGTGAGCGTATGCCCTGGCTGTAAAAAAGCGTATCGATGAGTTAGCGTTGCAAATAGGGTCTGATTTACTTCATCTTCATAGTACTGCCAAAGCCGAACCCTTCGATCTGTAGGTACATCAACATAGGCAATATCTCCCAGATCCACATAAGCTCTATAATTGAACAAGCCTGAAAAAGTAAATGAATTACGTTCATTTGGATTCCAATCAAGGCCTGTTCTGAAATTATAAATAGGCTGTGTTCTATTTTCTATGTATTGTTGCTGTATATGTGTTCCATCATTGAAGATTCTATCGGTAAACTCATTTTTCATCAATTGCTGATGCCACAATACATCTCCTTGCAAAAATAAATTAACCTTGTCCTTTCGGTAGTTAAGGGAAATAGATGGGTTGAGTTTAGGTGTGAATCTATACTGATCACGTAAACCAGGAAGACTTGTCTTTTTTTGAAATAAGTTACCCACTCCTGCGATCATGCCTACATTTCCTCTCCAACCTTCTTCTTTTTCTTTTTTGAAAATAATGTTGATAATCCCCGCATTTCCTGTTGCATCAAATTTGGATGAGGGATTATTGATGATTTCAATTCTCTCTATAGAGGATGCTGGAAAGTTTTCCAGTCCAGACTGGGCACCAATTCCAGTAATAGCTGTTTGCTTGCCATCCAATAGAATGGCTACTTTATCACTGCCACGAAGAAAGACCGTTCCATTTTGATCTATGGTAATTCCGGGTAAGTTTTGCATGGCTTGAAGTACCGAGCCACCTAATTGGCTAATATTATCTTCTAAGGTGAATACTTTTCTATCTAAAGCAGCCTCTACCTCTTCCCGAATTCCGGAAACCGTGAAGGCGTCGAGGTCTTCTGTCGTTTCTGATAAATAGATCGTTCCTAAGTCGATAAACTTACTAAGTCTTCCAACTTCGATGATTTCCGTTTTGGGCTGAAAACCCACATAAGAGAAGCTAATTAAATACTTTCCAGGTTGCATAGGTGCAAGAGTAAAGATCCCAAGGTCATTGGTGACTGTTCCCGAAATAAAACTACTATCTGATGTAGCTTGTACCAATATATTCACATAGGGTAAGGACTCTCGATCATGCTGCCTTTTAACCGTTCCAGAAACGGTTACTTGCTGAGCCATCGCAGCGATACTCAGCAGGAAAGGTAACAAGCTTACAAGAAATATTCGGGTTGGGTGTGTGGTTTGCATCAGTCGTATTGTTATCTGATTTTAAAAGCTTCCCATTTCTTCATCCATTCATCGGAAGCTAAATCATTTTTATACAGGTAAGCTGCAATCATCTGAGCATCTTTAGTGTCCACATAGATGGCGGGCATCAATCCGAAATTACGAATAGCCCCTTTCATTTTGGATTTTTCTTCCTGTGGATTCTTGACAAAAGTTACCACATCTTTTATAAAGACTTCTTTAGTTGTTTCAGTCTTAAGATAGTGTTCCCGTACTTTATGCATTGGAGGTGCAAGCCTGTTTTCTTTTCCTCCGGTCATGTCAGGATTATGACAAGTAAAGCATTGCTGAGCCATTAATTTCAAAGCTTTAATATCCTCAGTTGATGAAATGGACTCTGGCTCTAAGGTGTTTAAGGTTAAGCCAATTTGGCTTATTGAGTTGGGAATAAAGGAAGTGATTCCTACGCTTATGCCTACAGCAAATGCTATTAGCAGAGAGGTTTTTAGATGGGTGTTCATAATACTAATAAATTATGGCTGTTTTAAGTGTTGTGAAACTTGAAAAACAAGTTTTCTTTTTTTACTTAGACATATTATTATTGAGTAGGTTTAATAATAGTTTTAAAATAATCACAGAATATTTTTAATTAAAATTATTAAATTTTGTGTTGGTTAGAATTAAGAAAGTTGATTTCGGGGTGTAAAAAAAATGAAATCAGATCTAATTTAAATCTTCTTATTTATGAAGTTGAAATTACTAAAAGCGATAAAAAATATCTATGACTTTTGTCACATGATCGGCATGGATTAGTGTTATTCTTTAATTAGGTAAAAAAAAGAAATAGTATGAAAAGGATTTTTATTTCAGTAAAAATTAGTTGATAAATAATGGTGATTGATAACTGCTTATAATAAAAAGTAATAGTTTTTAGGACTAGTTTTGAAATAAGCCTAGTTTTCAAGAGTGATTTTTTGCAGTAAACAGGAAAGTTCTCTCGTCAGGCTCCTCCTCGAAAACCGCTCTATGAAATCCACATGAGACATTTCCTCCTTAGGATCAAAATTCACTAAGACATCCATAATTTGCGTTTCATCGCTTGGATCAAGAATCATCCCCGCGTGGGCTTGCTTGATGATATTCGCAGCATCCCCCTCAGGATCTCCCAATCCAAGGATCATTTTCCCACTCGCCATGTATTCAAACAATTTGCCAGGGATATTTCCTTGGGCATTCTTTGTTGTAGTCAATAGCAATAATAACATATCTGCTGCTTGGTAAAATTCAAAAACCCGTTGATGTGAGACATAACCCACAAACTCCACATGGGCAGCAAGCCAAGCATCTTTCTTTACATATTCTTCGGCAGCTATAGAAACCTTACCCACAAATCTCAATCGAACTGTTTTCGAGCCCTTTTCAAATGCTTTCTTGAAAGCATCCAAAAAGGGTAGGGGATTGCGAATGGCATCAATGACTCCTGAGTACACGATTTCAATATCCTTTTCTTTCAAGGAATCTACGGCTGCTTCCTGGGGAAAATCAGCCCCATCAAAACCATTGGTTAGGAGATGAATTTCTCGTTGAGCTAAATTGGCTAAGTCTCGCTGAAAGGTAGGGCTAATGGTTGTTATGGCATTGGCTTGTGTTAGCACTTTTTGCTCAAGTTTTCTGTGGTACTTGCGTACCCAAGGCAGCATAGGCAAGGTGTCTAGAAACTCCCACTGACTCCAAGGGTCTCTAAAGTCCGCTAGCCAAGGGGTCCCAGTTTTTTCATGTAACTTCATCCCGATTACATGCATGCTGTGGGGTGGACCTGTGGTAATGACAGCTTGGTATTGCCCTTTGCGGAAAGCATCTTCTAAAAAGCTTACCGAAGGATTTACCCAAAAGACCCGAGGATCTGGTATAAGGACATTAGCCCGCAACCAAATACTCAAGCGTTCAAAAAATGAAGGTTTTTTCTTCTCTAAAATTTTAGATGGATCTCCTACTTGTTGGCCTTTTAATTTTTTGAAAATGCCATAGGGTTCCCAGATCGGGAACTTTATTACCTCAAGACTGGGATCGATTTCTTTGGCTAAGCTATGGTCTTGTAGTTCAAAAGCTGGATTTTCGGGCGTGAAAATTACGGGTTCCCATCCGAACTCAGGAAGATACTTAGCAAATTTCAACCAGCGTTGTACTCCAGAACCAGCAGATGGCGGCCAATAGTAGGTGATGATCAAAACGCGCTTGGAACTCATGTTGCAAATTAAACCAAATACTAAGGAACTAACATGAGTTTTTTTGAAATTAAAACTTCAAGATAAATTCCTGAAGGTTTTCGCTTCGCTCCAAGTTTAACTTTTTACGTAGGCGGTAGCGCGAGATTTCTACTCCTCTTGCAGAGATATTCATCAAGTGTGCAATTTCTTTGGTAGATAGATTCATTCTTAAGTAAGCAGAGAGTTTGATTTCCTGTGGGCTTAAACTTGGGAATGATTTTTTAAACCGTTCCATAAAATCTCCATGGACTTGATCAAAATGAATTTCAAATTGTTCCCAATCATTGTCTTCCGCTATATTTTTATCAATGCTATTGATGACTTTTTCTAACTCATTTTTGACTTCTTGATTTTTACTTTTTTTAATAATTTGGGAAAGTTGATTTTTGGTATGATCAATAAATTCATTTTTGTTCAGTAAATGCATGGTAGCAGATGCCAGTTCTTTATTTTTACTTTGGATCTCTGCTTCTAATTTTTCGGTTTGAAGACGGGCCAACTCTTGTTTGGATATTTCGAGATCAGTTTCTTTTTGATTCAGTTCCTCCTGTTGCTTGGCCGTGATTATTTTAGTTTTCTTTTGATATCGACGATCTACTCTATTGAAGATTCCTATCAATAAAACAGCACTTCCCAAAAAGTAAATGAAATAAGCGAGACTGGTTCTATACCAAGGAGGAAGAATAGAGAAAGTAAAGGGGATAGCTTCTCCTATTTGTCCATAAATATCCTTGCTTTGCACATAGAATTTATAAGACCCCTCACGAAGATTGGTGTATTCTTTATCACTTTTAGCAGACCAATCACCAAATTCCTCTTCCAACCCATCAAGCCTCACTCTAAAATGTGTATTCAATTGGCTGTTGGGAATGCTGTTGGAGAATTCGAATCGGATGTCAGACTTATTGAAAGGCAAAACCAAATTTTTACCTTTTGTTTCCAGTCCAAATCTCTCCTCCATGAAGTCTATGTTTTTTCCTATAGCCACTAGTGAGTCAGACATGCCCGTAACGTGCACAGACCTGATAAAAGTTGGATAAGGAGGAGGCACTAGTTCGTTGATGGCTTTTTTATACCATATAAATCCTTCTTTTGCAGCGAACATCACTTCATTGGTGCGGAGTAAAGAGATGTTTTGAAGATCATCATTCAATAAAGGGAGTAAGCGATTAAATAGTTGTGTTGATTTTTGATACGTCCCGTCTAATTGTTTTTCAAGTATGCCGATTTCATTGGATCCAATATAAAAAATGTTACCAACTGGATCCTCTACTAGGCTTGTGATCAAAATATCTTCATTGAAATAAGAATTGATTAATTGTTCTTTTTCAAATTTATCCGTTCGTTGGTTGTATTGATAGAGACCAAATTCTGTAGTGAATATTAAACGACCCCCGATCTTCCATACTGAATTTAATAAGTTAGTCGGTAATCCTTCTTTGTTTCCATAAAATTTTGCTTCTACAGAAGTAAGGTCATCAGAAAGGATTAATTTATAAATTCCTTTGTAGCCGTGTGACATCCAAAGGTTACCATAATCATCGCGTTGAATGAGTCTTGATGACTCATTGAATCCATTTAATCTACGGACAAATTGATAGTTATCATTTACTTTTTGATAAAGGGCGACTCCGCTGTAAGTCCCAGCCAAGAAAAAGCCAGGGTGGTTTTCTAAGGCTAAAAAGTTCCAAACCCCATCTAATCCATTCATTGGAATGGCTTCATTTTTATTTAGTACAAATCCACCGGCATTGTGTCCCAATAATAGGTCATTTCCAATGATTGAAAAACTGTAGGATTGCCCATCTGTGTTACTTACGCTTGATAATTCATTGGAATTTCTGGATATTTTTTTTACATGTATATTGGTTCCTAGATAAATATCATCTTGGAATTGTACAGCTGCATAGCCTGTCCCATTGATCCCAACATCTCTTCCGAAAACCCGGAAAGGCAGTCGAAGTTCCAATAGACTAATACCATTATTATGGCCAATCCATAAATTTCCATTGATATCTTCAAAAAGAGAAAGGATTGTATTGTTTCTTAGACCTCGTTCTTTATCCATGTTTAAGACGAGTTGACCGCTTTCATCAAAAATAAAAAGTCCTTGGTATTGGGTCCCAATGGCAATGTTACCATTCTTCAATCGCAATACTGTATTGATAGAGCTGATACCTTTTGTTTTGGAGTTATTTTCAACGCGTACCTTTTGAGAAGCATAGTTCAGGAGATTGCCTCCAGCCATATAGATTTGTAATTGACCTGAATTAATTTCAAAAATCCCAGTGATAACTTCATTATTGAATACGTCTGGATCTGATAGTTTGATCGTAGTTCCTCCGTTATTTAGTTTAAGTAGTCCAGCCTCATTGTCTTGAAAATAGAGCTGTTGATTGGTTTGGTGGAAACTCTGAAAATTACCTTTTGATTCTATCGTATGTTTGAGTGTTCCATGTTGATCAAAAATAAATATTGCATAGAATGAACAAAAAATCAAATCATCTTGGTGTTTGTATACTTTCCAAACTTCCTCAATATTTTGATATTCTAGTGGGAGTTTGGGTATCCAAGAAATGAACTCCAACAATCCTTTTTGATTTGGTCTAAAGTATCCTAGTTGGCCTTGACCTGCGACGTAAATACGGCCGTCATTTTCGATGTAGAGATCGCGTATCTTGGTACTGTTGGGGAGACCATAACGTTCCCAATTTCCCCCATCATATTCAAGTAAACCAAAATTATTTGCAGTGTAAATGATGCCATATTTGTTTTGGCTAATAGCATAATTCTGCATGCCCCCATCATATTCCTTACTGGAAAAATAATGGTAAAAAGGCAACCCCATTTCCTGTGCAGTTAGTTGAGTGCTCATGAATAGGAGTAAAATTAGATAATGATGTATGCGCATGAAATGGGTAAACTTAAACTAGTTTCGAAAATACATTTTTTTTTGATGTATTTGTGATTAATCTATCATTTCTTAGGAAAATATGCATTTACACTACGAAAACGATTGAAATTCATGCCTTTTTTGCAGTTGATGTGTTTTTGTGAAAGTTATTTTGTTTCGTTGATGTAGTATTGATGTACTCTTAGTTTTTGATTGATGTACAATCTTTCGGTCCTTGTGATAGTATTATAAATCCAAAATACATGAAAAAATTATTTACATTACTTTTGTTTTTGGGTATTCAATTGTCATTGTTTGCTCAAACAGGGTCCATTCGAGGACAAGTACTCGACGAACGGGGTGATCCCATTCCAGGAGCCAGTATATTGAAGGTAGGCACATCTACGGGAACAGTTACTGACCTAGACGGTAATTTTACCCTTGCTGCTGTACCAGGGGATCAATTAAGAGTTAGTTTTATTGGTTACTCAACCCAAACGATTACCGTTGGAAACCAAGCAGAACTGATGATTCGTTTGAATGATGAAATATCATCACTTAACGAAGTGATCGTTGTAGGCTACGGTACAGCCACTAAAAAGGAACTTACAGGTGCGGTTTCACAAATCAAAGGTGAAGCAGTCGCAGACATGAATATGCCTAGATTAGATCAGGCCTTACAAGGGAAGCTTTCTGGGGTAACTATCACTACAAACTCCGGTGCACCAGGAGGTACATCTAATATCCGAATTCGAGGTTTAGGTACATTCGGTAACAACAATCCATTGATTTTGGTGGATGGTGTTATTTTTGATGCAGCTGGTCTAAACTCGTTAAACCCCAATGATATTGAGTCTATCAATGTTTTGAAAGATGCCACTGCTGGTATTTATGGTGTGAGAGCGGCGAATGGTGTAATCATAGTGGAGACCAAGAAAGGTACAAAAAATCAAAAACCTTCGTTAGAATTTAGCAGCTATTACGGGGTTCAAGAGGCAGCAAGGCAATTGAATCTTTTAAATGCTAGTGAATATGCCATATTAGCGAATGAGGCATTTGCAGCAGGAGGAAATTTGCCACCTTTTGCAAACACTAATCTAGGAACAGGCACTGATTGGCAGCGAGAAATATTCCAGACTGCTCCCATTCAAGAACATATGCTTACTCTAAATGGAGGTTCTGAGAAGACATCCTATTCAATTGGAGGGGGGTATTTTGGGCAGCAAGGTATCGTAGGTGGAGATCGCTCCAATTTTGAACGTTACAACGCGCGTATCAACTTTATTACGGAAATCGCTCCTAAGTTAAAGTTGACCTCAGTATTCTTGTATTCTCATGAGCGTTCTAGTGGTATTCCACAAGGAGGAATTGGTTCGGTATTATTTAATACAATCAATGCTTATCCAACAGAGCCGGTACGAGTGGGTAACCGATTTTCTTACCTAGAAAATGTACAAGATATTATTAATCCATTAGCCCAAATTGAAAACACTTTCAATAATGCTGCTGTAAATAAAATCGTTGGAAAGCAGGAATTGTCTTACCAAATTGATGATCATTTTAGTATTAATGGTAGAGCGGGATACAATTTTGCATTGGTCGACGTAAAATCCTTTAGTCCTCTTGCTTGGTTTGGTCCAGGTAAGTTTGCCAACTCTGCAAGAAATGAGAATTTAGACCCAGTGTTGGTAGATGTAGGTGGTACTTTGATCGAGAGAGGAGCTAATGTCTTTGAATCAAGAGATTCCTTTTTGGACTACAACCTAGAGGCATTTTTGAATTATGATCGCTCATTTGATAGCGATAATAGAGTGAAAGGTACCTTGGGAGTCAGTTACTTTGGCAATAGAAATATGGGGTTGAATGGGACAGCATTTAACATACCTAATAATGATGTAAGATTTGCTGATATTTCTGCCAATCAAGCGCCAGGCGGCTTTTTAAATCAAACAGGTTCTTTTCAAAGTATGCAGAAATTGGTTTCTGCTTTTGTGAGAGGAGAATATGAATATAAAGGACGTTATTCTATATCTGGTATTTTAAGAAGAGATGGTTCATCTAATTTTGGTCCAAACAACAGGATAGGTTATTTCCCGACAATCTCTGGAGGTTGGATTATTTCGGATGAAAACTTCTTTAGTTCAAGAGTTATTGATTTCATGAAGCTAAGAGCTAGTTTTGGAGTATCAGGAAATGACCAAATCGGTTTATTTAGATATCGTGGATTGATGAATGGACTAGCTCGATATGTTTTCAATGATTTCATTGTTAATGGTGCAGCAATTGGGACATTCAGTAACCCTGATCTAAAGTGGGAGACCACGCTTCAGACGAATATTGGTTTGGACTTTACCTTATTTAGAGAAATTGACTTTACAGCTAATTACTTTATTAAAGATACGAGAGACTTATTGTTCCAGCCGGAAGTTTCTGCATTGTTAGGTTCTTATGGGCCTGGTAGTTTTCCTCCGTTTATCAATGCTGGTAATGTTACCAACCGTGGGGTAGAATTGGAGATAGCGTATGCGACCAAGAGACCAAGTGGAGTAAATTTCAGTATTGATTACAACGTGACCTATATTAGGAACAGAGTGACCAAAGTACCTGAAGGTTTAGACTTTATACCGGGAGCTGGATTTGGAGTAGGTGGTAATATTGCTACACGTTTTCAAGAAGGGTTTCCAATCGGATATTTCGTAGGTTTTCAAACAGACGGAATCTGGCAAACTGCTGAGGAGATCGCATCAAGTCCGGTTGTTCAACCAGATGCTAGACCAGGTGATTTACGTTTTGTAGATGCAAATGGTGATGGAGTCATCAGTTTTAGTGATGAATCTGATTTGACATTCTTAGGTTCTCCTATACCAGATTTTATCATGGGTTTCAACTTTGCTGTAGACTACAAAGGCTTTGATTTTTCTGCCAATATTTATGCAGCATTGGGTCAGGAAATTATTCGTAATTATGAAAGACAGCAGCCATTTGCCAATAAAATGGCTTACAATGTAAATCGATGGACTGGTCCTGGGACGACAAATGAAATTCCTCGCTTAACTACTGGTCAGACTAGAAATACCGTGTTTTCCGACTTCTATGTAGAAGACGGTTCATTTGCACGATTAAGAAATGTGCAGATTGGCTACACCTTGCCGGATGCTGTAACTGGTAAAGTCGGGATCCGTTCGATGAGGTTCTACATTGCGGCAAACAACTTGTTGACCTTTACTAGATATATGGGCTTTGACCCAGATGTAGGATCTGGTAATCCATTGTTTGCAGGTGTTGATAATGGGATCTTCCCTCAAGCAAGAGTAATCATGGGTGGTTTAAATTTTAGATTCTAAGAGACATGAAAAAAATAAAAATATTTCTACTTGCAGTCAGCATGAGCTTTGTGTCATGTGATGCTTGGTTGGATCTTGAACCTGAATTTGTTCAAGATGCAGAAAACTTTTTCCTCACCCCAGAGGACTATGAGCGGGCGGTAATTGGTGTGTATGATTTGATGCAAGCAAACTACCTACATCTATGGATAGGCGAAATCGCATCAGATAATTCCATCGCTGGTGGAGAAAGTGTTAATGATACGCAAGGCTTACATGAAATTGATGGCATGCGTCATGGCGGAATCAATGCAGAATTAAGGAACGTCATGCGTTTTAATTATGCTGGTATCGGAAGAGCCAATTTTGTTTTCGAAAATGAGGATAACATTGACTTCCCACAGAAGGAGCGTTTAATGGCTGAAATATCTTTCATTAGGGCGTATTATTACTTTACCTTGGTAAAGTATTTTGGAGATATTCCATTAATTGTTGACAGAAGAGCTTCTATTAATGAAGTATTTCAATTAGACAGAACTCCAAGAGCCCAAGTTTATGCTCAAATAGAGCAAGATTTGGATAGAGCTATCCAAGTGTTGAATTGGACAAACCCTGAATTAGGAAGAATCACCAAAGGTGCTGCTATGGCCTTGAAAGGGAAGGTTTTATTGTACCAGAACAAATTTGGTGAAGCAGCGCAAGTTTTGGGTGATTTGATTACCACAAATGAGGCTGGTTATGCTTTGGTTCCAAATATGTCCACTATGTGGTTGGCCGTAAATCAAAATAGTTCTGAAGACGTATTTACCATACAGCATTCTGGATTGCAAGGTGGAGACTATGGTTGTTTGGTTTGTTTACAGGGAAATCCTGCACCAGGTTTTCACGCTATTCGTAACTATGTTGGTCCTTTTTATGGAGATGGTAATAGTTACAACTTACCTACTCAGAATTTGTATGATTTCTTTGGAAATGATCCAAGAAGAGACGTGACAATTTTGGATTTGGAGGCGTTCATTGCAGGCCAACCAAATGCTTCAGATATCACGTTTGCAATTGGAGCAGGTGGGCATACAGGTTATTTCAACAATAAGTACATCAAAAGAGATGCAGAAAGGGGACTTCCTGATGATGATTTGACCAGTCCCTTGAACTATCGGGCAATTCGATATGCGGATGTTCTATTGATGGCAGCAGAGGCATTTGCTCAAACTGGTAACGATGCACGAGCACGGACAGAGTTGAACAAAGTGAGGCAAAGAGCTGGCGTAGCTGATATTACAAGCGCGGGTACTCAATTGCTAGAAGATATCTACAGAGAGCGTAGATTAGAACTTTCAGGTGAAGGTTACAGATTTTGGGATTTGGTCCGGACAGGAAAGGCGTCAGAAGCCATTCAAGGATTCCAAGTTGGCAAACATGAGTTATTTCCAATTCCTCAAGTAGAAATAGACTTAGCGGGTGGTAGATGGAGTCAAAATCCTGGTTATTAATTGAACGATGATGAAAAAATATTTAAAAATAGCAGCTTTTCTCTTGCCCATTCTATTTGTATGGTCATGTGTAGAGGAATTTAGACTAGATGCTGAAGCACCTACTGTACAGGATGCAGGGTTCAGTTTCATACCGTCTACAGAAAGTGATAATATATTGGACTTTGTAGGTGACGGTGACTTCTTCTTGATGGTTTGGGATCTTGGTAATGGTGTACGAACAGAAGGAAGAAGAGTAAGAGGTTTTTACCCGTTGGCAGGTACTTATACGGTTACATTGACAGTATATGATAAAGGAGGAAGCTCCAGCTTTAGCCAAGATGTAATTATTGAAGAGACAGACCCTACATTGTTGGATAGACCAATATTCAATCTTTTGACAGGTGGCGTTGATGCGGTAGAAGGCAAGACTTGGGTAATTGACTCTGCGAGATTGGGTCACCTTGGTGTTGGACCTGCTACTAGCTTCTTTCCTGATTTCTATCAGGCTCAGCCTAACGAAAAAGTAGGTAGTGGAATGTATAATTCGCGATACACTTTTAAATTGACAGGATTTGAGTTTGACTGGAATACTAATGGTCTTGTGTACTTAAACGGAGCTCAGGGTTCTGCTTTTCCAGGTGCTTTTGATCCAGGGGTAGGTGATCTATCAGCTCCTTTTGTGTCCCCAGGAGGATTGAATTGGAATATTTTGGAAGAAGAAAGTCCTTTCCCTGTGTTGACTGTCACCAATCCTGGTTTTATTGGTTACTTTACGGGTGTTAGATCCTATCAGTTGGTGGTCTTGGAAGAAAATCAAATGTTCTTAAGATTTAGGGATGGCGCAAATGAAGATCTATTCTGGTACGTGCGCTTGATACCGGCTGGTTTTGCTGGTCAGCCTGATCCAGAACCAGAGCCCGAACCAGAACCAGAGCCAGAAAATCCAGATGTAAATCTTTCTCTCAATGATTTGATAGGTAGCGGAACAAAAGCTTGGAAGTTAAAACCTGCTGCGGGTGCTTTCGGAGTTGGTCCTTCTCCTGGTAGCGATGCATTCTTCCCGAACGGACCTAGTATTGCTGGAGATCGCCCATGTTTATTTAACGACCTATATATCTTTAAAGAGGGTGGGGTGTATGAGTATAATGCTCAAGGTGATATTTATGCGGAAGATTACATGGGTATTTCAGGTGGAGGGTGTCAACCAGAAGCAAATCTAGCTGGTACTCCTGGTGCTGCATGGGCTTCGGGAACGCATCAATTCAGCTTTGAGCCGTCTTCTGGTAACAATCGTGCGAAAATTACCGTTACAGGTACAGGTGCTTTCATTGCTTTGCCTAAGGCATTCAATGGAGGGGAATACACAGCTGGTCCTCCAAGGGCCAATGAGTCTGTGACATACGATGTATTAAATTATGATCCAGCTACGCAAGAACTAACGTTAGTGATTGCTATCAATCCTGCTAGCGACTTATGGTGGACATTCGTTTTGATTCCTGATAATTAATTAGTATGAAGGGTGTAAAATTCAAACAAATCCTACTACTTTTTCTTGCAGCAGCCCTACTTTGGGGCTGCGAGCAAGAAGAAGTAGATTTAAAAGTATTATTGCCTACAAATTTACAAATTGAAGTTGAGCAAGGTGAAAGAGGAAATGTAACAGTAAGTTTTTCAGCGCAAAATGCTAACTTTTTTAGGGTTGGTTTTGGCGTGGACGAGCAATTGCCTGAATTGGCAACAGGCAATCAAATGTCCTTTACTTATAGAGAAGCAGGTACATTTACGATTACCGTTCAAGCGCATACTACTGAAAATGATTTTATTTCCGATACCCGTCAAGTAGAAATTTCGAGTGCAGCACTTGGTTTAGGGATTCCTACCACTGGTTTTGTAAGTCCTGAAAGTTATGAGGGCTATCGCTTAGTATGGAGAGATGAATTTAATGGTAGTGCATTATCTCAAGATTGGACTTATGATTTGGGTGATGGCTGTGCAAATAGCCTTTGCGGATGGGGCAACAATGAACTTCAATGGTACACAGATCGAAGGGAAAATGTTAGATTAGAAGGTGGAAATCTAATCATTACCGCTAGGAGAGAAAATTTAGGGGGCAGACAATTCACCTCTTCGAGAATCAAAACAGAAGGCCGTCAGTCCTTCCAATTTGGAAGAATAGATATCAGGGCAGTTTTACCAAAGGGTCAAGGTATATGGCCTGCTCTTTGGATGCTTGGTGATAATATCAGGACTGTAGGTTGGCCTGCTTGTGGAGAAATTGATATCATGGAAATGGTAGGAGGTCCTGCAACAGCTCGTAATAATGAAGTTCATGGAACGGTACATTGGGACAATAATGGATCATGGGCCAATACCGGCGGATCCACTACTTTGAGACAAGGTATTTTCAATGATAACTTTCATGTTTTTTCTATTATCTGGGATGAACAGCGGATTGTTTGGTTATTAGATAACGTTGCATTCCATACTGTAGATATTACACCTGCTGCACTTTCAGAACTTAGAGAGTCTTTCTTCTTTTTATTCAACATTGCAGTAGGGGGAAATTGGCCTGGAGATCCTGATGGAACTACTACCTTCCCTCAGCAGATGGTAGTAGATTATGTAAGAGTATTTCAGAGATTATAAGTAACCTATTAAACTACAAAAAAAGCAGTGTTCGAAAGAGCACTGCTTTTTTTGTTGCTTGGATTTTTAAAATCAACATAGCATGAACACTTCGAATAGAAGCTCAAATATTTTTACAAGCCATCGCTTGGCGACTTTTTTTCAACTCAGCATAATGAAAACAAAAAACCCGATCAAATTTTTGATCGGGTTTAATTGTGCTTAACGGATTCTTTTAAGATCAGTCAATCAAGTATTTTTCGACAGGTACATAGCTCATATCAAAGGCGTCTGCTACCGCTTTGTATACAATTTCACCATTGATCACATTTAGACCAGGAACAAGCTCAGCATTTTCTTGAGCTGCTCTTTTCCAACCTTTATCTGCCAATTGAATAGCGTAAGGAAGCGTGGCGTTGGTCAAAGCTAATGTAGAAGTGTATGGCACAGCTCCAGGCATATTGGCTACACAGTAATGCACTACATCATCAATAATATAGGTTGGATTCTCATGCGTAGTTGGTGTACATGTTTCGATGCAACCTCCTTGGTCTACGGCTACATCCACCAATACTGTACCTGGTTTCATTTCTTTCAACATGTCCCGAGTAATTAGGTGAGGAGCTTTTGCACCTGGAATTAATACAGCACCTACGATCAAATCTGAATCTTTGATCATTGCACGGATATTATACTCATTAGACATCATGGTTTTTACATTGGCAGGCATGACATCAGCCAAATATCTCATTCTTGCTAAAGATACATCCATAATCGTTACATCTGCTCCAAGACCGGCAGCCATCCAAGCTGCTTGAGTACCAACAATACCACCACCTAAAATCAAAACTTTGGCAGGTAAAACACCTGGTACGCCACCCAAAAGAATTCCTCTACCTTTCAAAGGCTTTTCTAAATAGTTAGCTCCTTTTTGAACAGACATTCTTCCTGCTACTTCGGACATAGGAACCAATAGCGGTAATGATCTATCTGCTTTCTCGACTGTCTCATAAGCTAAGCAGACAGCCTTGCTTTCTACCATTGCTTTGGTTAAAGGTTCATAGGAAGCAAAGTGAAAATAGGTGAATAACAACTGATTTTCTTTGATCAATTTATATTCGGGTTCAATAGGTTCTTTTACCTTTATGATCATTTCAGCAATGGCATATACATCCTCAATGCTTGAAAGGATTACAGCACCTGCTTGTTCGTATTCTTCATCAGAAAAACCGCTACCTACACCTGCTGTATGTTGTACATAGACTTGATGACCTCTTTTTACAAGTTCTTTTGCACCGGCAGGGGTCAAAGCCACTCTGTTTTCATTGTTTTTGATTTCCTTGGGAACGCCTATTATCATCTTGCTAACATTTGGGTTTAAATAACAATTTTGCAAAGATAATATGGGAAAGCATTACATAGGTCAAAACCTATTATATATTTTGAATGAGGTATGAAAATCGTTAAAAATTGAAATTAAATTTTTTTTAAAGCGTCTAAACCTGATAAAATTTTAAAAAGGGCTTTAAAATAATTGAAAATTTGGAAATTTTTTTACTTAAATTTCCCCTTCTATTGTATGGGTATTTTTCTAAATATCGAAATTATAAAATCAGTAAAACCTAATTTTGCGATATAAAATTTTAAAAAAAAATAATCTACTTATTTTTATCAAAATATTTTATCGATTTTTTAAAAAAAGAAATGGAATTAACTGTTTGTAAACAATTCAAAAATTTCTATTTTTGGAATAACTGCGTGTAGCAGTTAAACCCAAAATAATTTAGAGATTCGTTTAATCATGACTTCAGTGGCTTCTATTTCAACAAACAAAAAGTCAAAAGTTTTAGATAAAGAACTTTTGTTAAAAGAGTATCGACTAGCTCATGAAAGCCGACAGGCTTCGCTCATAGGGAGGAAAGAGGTGTTTATGGGCAAGGCCAAGTTTGGTATTTTTGGAGATGGTAAGGAGTTGGCGCAGTTGGCTATGGCTAGGCACTTTCAAAACGGAGATTTTCGTGCCGGATACTACAGAGACCAAACGTTCATGTTTGCCATCGGCCAATTGACCATACGCGAGTATTTCGCACAATTATACGCCCATACTTCGGTAGAAGCTGAACCTGCTTCTGGAGGACGTTTGATGAATGGTCATTTTGGCACACGATCCTTGGATGAGGACGGGCAATGGAAGAATTTAATGGAAATGAAAAATTCATCTTCTGACATTTCTCCAACTGCCGGACAAATGCCCAAATTATTGGGACTGGCCATGGCGTCCAAATTATATAGAAATAATGAATCACTTCATCCCATGACCCAATTTTCCAATAAAGGGAATGAAGTGGCTTGGGGAACCATAGGAAATGCATCTACATCTGAAGGGATGTTTTTTGAAGCGATCAATGCGGCAGGAGTCATGCAAGTACCAATGGTAGTTTCCGTTTGGGATGATGGCTACGGAATATCTGTGCCAAATGAATATCATACCACCAAGGGAAGTATTTCGGAAATTCTGAAAGGACTCCAACGGAACGATGATCAAAAAGGATTTGAGATTTTTGTTGTCAAAGGTTGGGATTTTGAAGCCTTGGATAAGGCTTTTGAAAATGCTTCCAGAATAGCAAGGGAAGAGCATGTTCCGGTACTCATACATGTGATTGAGGTGACACAGCCACAAGGACATTCTACATCAGGTTCTCATGAGCGCTACAAATCAAAGGAGCGATTGGATTGGGAGAAAGACCATGATTGTCTTGTAAAATTTAAAGATTACCTCTTAGTCAATGGAGTTGCCACAGAGGCGGACTTATTTCAAATTGAAAATGAAGCGAAAGTCTATGCTAAAAAAGAAAAAGATGCTGCATGGGCAGCATTCAGTTCCGACATCAAACAGGAATTGCAAGAAGCTGTACAATTGATCAGAGCAGCAGCACCTCAAGCATCCGAATCAGCTGCTTTGTTACAATTAGCGGATGATTTACAAAAGACATTGAATCCAATCCGGAAGGATGTGGTCTCCACCGTAAGAAGAGCTTTGTGGGCGATGCGCAAAGATGCAGAAGCTGTAAAAGCTGAACTTAGACATTGGTTTAAAGAACTTTCAGTGCTCAATGAAGATAGGTATAATAGTCACTTATATTCTCAATCCACTGATCAATACGCGAATGTTGCCATAGTTCCTGTACGATATGATGAAGGGGCACCTTTGGTAGATGGAAGAGAAGTGTTGCAAGCATGTTTTGATAAAATTCTTGAACGTGACCCTAGATTCCTTGCTTTTGGTGAAGACGTTGGTAAAATTGGTGATGTAAATCAAGCTTTTTCAGGATTGCAAGCAAAGTATGGTGATTTGCGTGTATTTGACACCTCTATTCGAGAAGTAACGATTATTGGGCAAGGTATCGGTGCGGCATTGAGAGGGCTTAGACCTATGGCTGAAATTCAGTATTTGGATTATATCCATTATGCCTTGATGACCTTATCGGATGATTTGGCTTCCTTAACATACCGAACCAAAGGCGGACAAAAAGCACCTTTGATTGTACGTACAAGAGGACATCGTCTGGAAGGTGTATGGCATGCAGGTTCTCCAATAGGTATGTTGCTACATTCTCTTAGAGGGATGCTTCTTTGCGTGCCTAGAGATATGACCCAAGCTGCAGGAATGTATAATACACTGATGGAAGCTGACGAGCCTGCCTTGGTTATTGAATGCCTGAATGGCTACCGTTTGAAAGAGCGAATGCCATCCAATATCGGTGAGTTTAAAGTAGCTTTGGGGCAACCTGAAATTTTGAGAGCAGGGGCGGATTTAACCGTTGTGACCTATGGCTCTATGTGTAGGATTATCATGGATGCAGCAGAAGAATTAGCTGAGATGGGAATTGAATTGGAAGTAATCGATGTGCAAACCTTATTGCCTTTTGATGTGCATCATAGCATAGTTGACTCCATCAAGAAAACCAACCGTGTATTGTTTGCAGACGAAGATGTACCAGGTGGAGCGTCGGCCTATATGATGCAAAAAGTAGTGGAAGAACAAAAAGCCTACTATCACTTAGACTCAGAGCCTGTTACCATTGCGGCTAAAGCCCATAGGCCAGCATATTCATCTGATGGAGATTATTTCTCAAAGCCATCTGTAGATGATGTGGTAGAGACTGTTTACAGGATGTTTCATGAAGTAGATCCTGTAAGATTCCCGGAAATTTAACAAATAAAAATAGTCCAAGTAGTTGATTGGAATTTCAATGAAAGTCTGACAATCTAACGTTTAAGCCCTCTATCCTCCTCGGATGAGGGCTTTTGTTTTGGAAAGATTTTTACAAGCCATTATTTTTAATACTTCCCATAGCGATGACTATGCTGTGGGCTTTGACGTGGTACTGTGTTTCCATGATCCAAGGAGAATCTTTCCATTGCGCAATGTCATGTGGGCTATCTTTTGCGGTATCGATCCACCGTTTCCACCGTATAGGGGAGTCATTTACCTGTTTTGGCAATTCAAAAGTAAGGTCTTCAACATAAGCGTTGACCATGTAATGCATGGCCATTTGCCCACTAAGGGAGGAAAATGTTGCAGCAATGGCATGTGAATTTTTTCTCCAATCAGGTTGTCCAATCCTGATGCCATGCCATTCAATTAGAGGTTTTTGAAGGAATTCCAGTAAACTCAAATTAAATCCCCGTTGAGAAGTTTCACGCATTAATCGTTTTTGAATCAGGATTTTGACAAAACGGAACATGTCTTGATTTTTCTCTACCAGGTCCCAATCAAACCATGAAATCTCATTATCCTGACAATAGGCGTTGTTATTGCCTTGTTGGCTTCGACATACTTCATCTCCCATCAAAATCATTGGAGCTCCCAAGGAAAGGATATTGATGACATGGAAATTTTTAATCTGTCTCTTTCGTAAGCGATTGATCAACTTATTATTAGTTGGTCCTTCTATTCCAAAATTATAGCTGAAATTTTCATTATTCCCATCTCTATTGCCTTCATTATTGGCAAGATTGTTTTTGTGATTGTAAGAAACTACATCCATCAAGGTAAACCCATCATGGCAGGAGACGAAGTTTATACTTTGCTCAGCTTCCCTGTTTTTGGCTGCGTAGATATCAGGACTTCCGATGACGCGGGTGACAAAGTCACTTATTTTTCCAGTATCTCCTCTAAGAAATGAACGCACATCATCTCTGAATTTCCCATTCCACTCCTTCCAGCTATCACCAATGAAGGAACCTACTTGATACAAACCTGCTGCATCCCAAGCTTCTGCAATCAGCTTGGTGCCGGCCAATATTGGATCAGATTCTATATCCCAAAGGATGGGAGGATTTTCTATGGGATTCCCTCTTTCATCTCTCGATAAGATGGAAGCTAAGTCAAATCTAAATCCATCCACGTGCATGTCCCTCACCCAAAAATGCAATGCTGAAAGGATCATTCTCCTAACAATGGATTGGTTGGCGTTCAAAGTATTGCCTGTGCCGGAATAATTTTTGTACTTGGACTTGTCTTTTTCTAAAATGTAAAAAATACTGTTGTCAATACCTTTGAAAGAATAGGTGGGCCCATCTTCTTTGTTTTCAGCAGTATGGTTGAATACCACATCGAGTATGACCTCTATTCCTTCATTGTGCAATGCTTTGACCATATCCCTGAATTCATCCAATACTTTGAGGCTATTTGGTTCGGTTGAAAAACCCTGATGCGGTGCAAAAAACGAAACAGGACTATACCCCCAATAATTGATCATCCCAGGAGGTGCATCTTGGGTGTCAAATTGAAATATAGGTAAGAGTTCTACTGCAGTAATCCCTAAATCTTTCAAATAAGGGATCTTTTCTACCAAACCTGCAAATGTTCCCCGTTTTTCGGGGGATATACCTGAATTGGGATGCTTGGTAAAGCCACCCACATGCATTTCATAGATGACTGTACGCGAAAATGGAGTTCTTGGGTGTGAATCCCCATCCCAATCATAATTGTTGATGTCTACAATGACATTCTTCATGCTGTGAAGACCACCTTTTCCAAGTTTTGTATGTGCTTTTCTACTGTATTGCTCGGGAATCACTACTGCTTTGGCATATGGGTCTAAGATCACTTTGGATGAGTCAAAGAAGTGGCCGTTTTCGGGTTCGTATGGGCCATGAATTCTATAAGCATAAATCAATCCTTCATAAGCACCTTCCAAAAAGATATGCCAATAGTGGTAGGTTTTGTTATATTTCGGGTTTAATGTGAAGACTTCAGCTGGATATATTTCATTGATATGGTTGAAGATGAGCAACTCGACTAAGGTCGCATGCTTGGAAAAAATACAAAAATTAACTCCACCTTCCATGAGGGTAGGTCCAATAGGAAAACTTTGACCTTGAAGTGGATTGAATCTTGATTTTTCGGATTGGATATTTCGTATAAACATGAAAAACCTTAGTGAATAATTTATAGGATAAATTTTCACTAAGGTAAGGATTGGACAGAAAGAAAAGTGATTCTATTGAATATTTTTGGGAAGTTCTCTCGTAAGCCAGCCCCTTCTATTTGCTGTAGCTATCGCATAAGGCGTAATCCAAAACAGTGAAAAAGTATAATAGATTGAATAGAAGTAGGCCCATTTTGCATCTTCAAACTCCCGCTTGTATGCATAAAAAAATGCGGGAATACTTGAAAAAACAAGAATTCCAATAAGCATACTGGTTAGGATTAAAAACGGTTGAATACTTAAGAGAACAATCAATAAAAGTAAAGCGGGGTATGCCATCAATACTTTGATCCATTGGTTCAATAGGAGTATTCGGGTACCTATTTTGGAGCCTTCTCTAAAATTAGAAAAGGCGAATTTGCTTAACATGATATTCTCACGCACATTACTTCTTTCCCACCGAATATACATTTTACTCAAATTTTTGTATTTGTCAGGGATCTTGGTGAGTACTTCTGCATTTTTCTGAAATAGTACTTCATAACCTTGTTTCAAAATCATATTGGTCATAGCCCGATCTTCCCCTATGTCCGTTTGTTGCCCTAAAAAGCGTTGATTGATCCAATCAGGAAGACAATTCATTACAGCTTCTTTTCTATAAGCGGCCAATGCACCGGGCGTGCATAAGACTGAACCAAATACACTCTGTGCAGATCGAATAAACTCAAAGCTAAACGCAAAACTGACATTTAACATTTTTGGGATAAAGCCATCTTTTTTATTTAAGACCAGTACATTACCTGCTACAGCCCCACACTTAGGATTGACAACGAAAGGACTCGCCATATTTCTGAGGGTATTTTTACGAATGATGGAGTCACTATCGATTGTAATAAAAATATCGCCGCTACCTGCGTGAAAGGCTCTGTATAACGCATGTCTTTTTCCCTTGTTATGTGGTTGTTGCAGAATAGTGATATTTCCGATCAACTCTCTTTTCGCTTTTTGCATCCAGGCCCAAGTGTCGTCCTTACTGCCGTCATCGATCGTAATGATTTCTAATTTTTTCAACGGATAATTGGAATTTACGATGCTTTTGAGCGTATCATAAACTTGCATGCCTTCATTATAGGCCGGTACGATGATCGTACAAACAGGTAACTCATCGTCAGAAACGGATTCGATCGGTTTGTAAAATTTATAAGCAATGGTGATAAAGGCTAGAAAAGAAAGCTTGAAAGCTAAAATAATCATGGAAAGCATCAAGGTGTAATATCCCCAAGAAGAAGCCAACCGCTGGGTGCGGAATAGCTTAAAATCCGACCAAAAAAAGATTAAGGAAGAAACAGTGGCTACGAATACCAGTAAAACCAAGCCCCAGAGTAAAAAGTTTTGGTGGGGAAAAGGAGCCACTGCAACATTTTTAAACGGCAATCTGCTGGGTAAATTAGTAGGTAAAATAAACTTGCTTATCTCTTTGCTTCGGGTAACGACTGAACTACGCTCTTGTCTGATTAGCATATAATGTTGGTTTAATTTTCCAACCTATGTCCAAACCCTGTACCAGATGTAAAAAGTGTATTTTTTTTAGGTTTGAGCATGTATACCACAGTAATGTGTGGTTTTATTCCCCATTTTGGGGCTGCATCCTGTGTCCCAAAGTGGGTAAAAAATGGATTCATAGTTTTTTTAGCTATGGATTGATTTTTGCATGCTACGATGATGCAGATAAAAACAAGATTTTTAAGAGTAAATTATCCATCAAATGTCTCAAAAAACAACCCATCAGTCAAAATTTCAAATAGGTAACAAAGTAATTATTGGCTTTTTGCTAGCAGCAGTTTTGGTTGTCGGAGTCTCAGTAATTACATTTTTCAGCATTCAAAAATTATTGTCAACCGTAGAAAACCTTACAGAGCCAAATGAAAAGCTCGAGCAGTTGAACGGGTTGATGGCAGATGTATATTTATTGGACATGTCCAAGACTGAACGAACATCTGATAAAGATTCTGTTTTGGAAGAGACCGAACGGAGAATCAAGGAGCGGCTTGACTGGTTAAAAAGACTGGCAGATGATCCCCTTGAAGTTCAAAGTTTGGAAAAGATTAGCATGGATTTATCCGAATTATTAGTTGTTTATGCAGGTTTGGAAGAGGTGCGGTACAATTTGACGAGTCGAACATTCAGTGAAGAAGCGCTCGTGAATATCGAGCGAAGAATTAAGCGACAGCAGGAATTGAGTGAAATGCAGTTTTTGGGGAGAATTCGAGAAAGAGATTTTTTGACCGAAATCACCCTTCCTGAGAAAAAAAATGACTCTTTGCCATCGATCGACGAAGACCTTGAATTGGACGAGGATTTTGTGGAGTTTTTCAAAGAACTTGGGGAACAAGAAGGGAGGAAAACCAGCGAACGTAAATCCAATGAGCGAGCAGAAAGCACAGATGCTGCTTTGGAAGCTTTAAAAACCTTTATGACCAAAATGTATCAGGATGAGCAGCGATTGAGGCAAAACTTTATCATCCTAGAAACTCGTCTGATCAATAAGAATAAGGATGTGTTTTATCAAATTCAGCAGTTGATTGCTACCATGCAAGTAGAATTGCTCGCAGAATACAAAGCAAAAAACGATTCTGCCTACGAGCTTACCTATGTGGTTTCTGTTATTTTAGGCATTTTGATATTTTTAGGTGTAGCTGGCTCCCTGGGATTTGTCAATAGTATTTTAACCGAAATTAAGAAGGGGATTTCGTATCGATCCAAATTAGAGGAAGCGAAGCAAAAATCGGATGACTTAGCAAAAGCGAAGCAGGATTTTTTAGCTAATATGAGTCACGAAATCCGCAACCCCTTACATGCTATACAAGGCTATCAACAAGCGCTTGAAAGAACTACCCTTGACGAACAGCAAATTGAATACCTGAAAATGATGGGGTACGCATCGGATACATTGATTGGTATAGTCAATGATATTTTAGATTTTTCAAAACTAGAGGCAGGTAAAATTAATATAGAAAAATTAAGCTTTGATGCAGCATCTTTGTTTGTTACCATCAGAAACTTTTATGCTTTACGGGCAAGAGAAAAACAATTGGCTTTTTCTTGGCAAATGGATTTGCCAGAGGGGGGTTGGTTAGTAGGTGATCAATTGCGGATCAGTCAAATTATGAATAACCTGTTGAGTAATGCCTTGAAATTCACTTCTCAGGGCTTTATAAAAACTTCCTTGACCATAGATGCCGAGCAATGGTTGATTATTGAAGTTGAGGATACAGGTATGGGTATGTCAGACGAGGTTCAGGCAACTATTTTTCAAGAATTTCATCAAGGGGATTCCTCCATTACCCGAAACTTTGGAGGTACAGGCCTAGGTTTAGCAATCACCAAGAGATTGGTGGAGTTATTAGACGGTGAAATTACCTTCCGGTCTGAACAAGGCACTGGAACCACCTTCCGGGTTATTTTACCGATTGAACTTGGGGAGGCATCTGAGATTGACACTTTGGAGAGGACAAGTCAGCTGATTTCATTGGAAGGGTATCAGATTTTATTGGTAGATGATGATAGCATAGGTTTGCGCTTGTTGAGAAATCTCTTGGAGTCTAAAGGAGCCACTGTAATGGATTTCAATGGAGGGGTGGAGGTGTTGGATAATCTTGATACGGATGTACCCTTGGACCTTGCCATTGTGGATATACAAATGCCCCAGGTAAGTGGCATTGATGTGCTACATTTTTTACAAAATCAGCCGCTTTATCAAGAGATTCCTGTTCTAGCCATGACTGCAAATGTTTTTGTTGAAGAAGAGCGAAAACTTAGCAAGGAAGGCTTTACTTCTTTGTTATTGAAGCCCTTCAGTGAATCACAGTTGATGGCTAAACTAGCGCAATTGGGGATTGGTAATAGCAAAGAAAGTGTTGATCAACATGATCAACAGGAAGGGGATTCTAAAGAGCCGTGTTCTCTATACACTAAGGAAGATGTAGCGAAGTTTTGTTTGGGAGATGAAGAGCTTGTGGTAGAGATCATGGGAGATATTATTGTGGCAACAGAAAAAGACCTGCTTATTTTGCAAGAAAGTCTTCCTAATGCCAATTTCAATAGGATAAGAGAAGTGACACATCAGCTTTCTAGTCGATTACGCCAAATACGAGCAGGAAGTGCTGAATTGGCCAAATCCATTGAAATCGCTATCAAAAATGGAGAAAACACTAAGGTGCATAAAGAAGTGGAGCAGCTGATTGAAGAAGTAAGTCATGTCTTAGCTGTGTTAAAGAAAGATTTCGCTGTTACTTGAGTCTTTTGCCTTGTGTTCTCTAAAACCTGAGGCTATCCGAGGAATCAAATTCCTTGGATAACTTCGAGTAATTCTATTGGATTTATAGGTTTGGCAATAAAAGCATCTGCACCCTTGGCGATTGCTAGGTGTGCGATTCCTTCATCTCCATACCGAGTCATGATGACCACTTTGGTAGTTGGGTTTTTCTCTTTGATAATTTGCAATATTTCAATACCATCCATATCCGGTAACCTATAATCGAAAATACCAATCGAAAACTCTTCTTGTTCAATTAGTTTGAGAGCTGTTTTGCCATCTTGGGCATCTTTTACTAAAAAGCCTTTTTTACTCAAAAATCGAGTTAATAGTTTACAAAAGACGTTGTCATCTTCTACGATCAAAATATTTGTATTCATCATGACTTTAAATTTAAGTGGAAATTAAGCATTCAATTATTTGTTACCAAAGGTTCTGATGGCATTTTGATCAATGGCATATACAGCCATAGCACTTTGAACAAAGCCTTTGATCAATTCATCCACCCCAAGACCTAACTGTCCGAAATTCCGAATATCAAAGAGCATCAGCCGCTCATCTGCATAGGTCCAGCCGTCGTCACCTTTGATAGAAAGGTTCGTTCCGTATACTTCCCAAGAGTTCATGTCCTGTGGAAGCGGTTGATTTAATGGGTAGCCAGATCTTCGGGAGTAAACAGCCAAGGGACGGATGCCCTCCTCTGTAGCATGCATCATTAATCTCAAGTCAAATGCATAGCTTCTGCCCTTATTGTCAGGAATAGTTCCCACATGATACCATGCTTGTGTTGGGTCCAATCCTTTGTTATAATTGCTATGAATTAGTTGTTGAATTAAATAAGTGTCTTTTGGGTCAATCTGGCTTAAAGCAAAAGCCAATTCTTTTTCAGAAACAACCGTATATACCCCTTGACCTGCATTGGAATCAGGAACTTTGATCACCATATTTCCTCCCATAATATCGAAGTATTTTTTCAATTCATGGTAGGGCACATTGGTGAAGGTCTTGGGGGTAAAAATACTGATTCCTTCCTCTTTGAATTCATTATTGAAGTGATCGTATGCACCACTTGCTACTTCTTTATTTCTTCCTCCTGCCAGACATGCCTCGATTGGATTCAAGATAAGTGTTTTGGTTTTTTGTGGCAACCTGGTCCATGGTTCCTGTGTGACATAGCGAAAGGCAGCGCGGATTGGAGTCCATTCCTCCCGGTGATTACGGATATGCATGATTCCTTCTTTGAAGTGTACAGGTGGATTGGTATCAGCCTTGTCAAATTTAGCTAAGTACACATTTTCCCCAAATACATCTGCAATGGTTGCTGCATAGCCAACATTTTCCATAGGGTTTTTATCATAGATCACTGCCAAGCTCCCCTCCATGTTTTGCGCATCTACCATTGGCTTGAATGTCTTTTCAATCAGGCGTTTATACCCACCTTGCTCAACATTCAGGTCTAATAGTGGCATGGACTTTTGACCGGAAGGGCAGGAGTTGGTCTCAATTACAGCAAGTTTTCTATTCCCCTCATGATTGGTCACATGCATCAAGTCCGTTCCCGCCCATCTAAAATAAGTGGGTTGGTACGTCAAAACTTTTAGTATGGCTTGTGGATTACAAGAGGGATGCAGACGCTGATAGCGTTCTACCATCTGCTGATGGGAAAGGTTGAGGAAGTAAGAAACCAAAGGATGTATATTGGAGTTGAGCACTCTGGGGTACCAATGCTCTGTCGCCTCAAAATCACCTGATTCAACTAAATGGACATTTTTGGAAATCGAAAGTCTCATATGTTCTTTATTCTTATTATTAACTTAAGTTGATTAGTTCCTGAATGTAATCTTTGTTTTTCCAAAGCATCAGGATTCCACTGAGGACCATGGAGGCCACCACTATTTTTCTGAAAAACAATTCAGAAATTTTTGCAAGGATTAATTTTCCGAAGTAAACGGCTATCATGGAAGAAATTCCGATCATGATTCCGAATTTCAAAACTTCTCCCGTAACAAACCCAAAATATGCATAGCTGATAATTTTTGTGATGTGAAGGACGATCGCATTGGCCGACCGGGTGCCCAATAAGCTTTCCTTACTGATACCATAATTAAGGTATGCGGAATTCATCAAAGGCCCAACACCACCAATGAGGCCTGACAAAAAGGCCACGACAAGACCCATGGGAGCAAAATGCCAGGCTTTCACCTGAAATCCTGTTTTACGTTGCTTTTTATTCCATTGAAAAACGGTCGAAAGCAATAAAAGACCAATTAAAATTTGTAGAAAATCAGCAGATAGACTCGCAAACATTCTTGCTCCCAGTAATGAACCAATAATTGTGGAAGGGAAAAGCCATCCAAATAATTTCCAATCGATATACTTCCAAAAGAAAAAAACTTTGGAAGTACTACTCATACCTATACTGATTGCCATTACAGGAGCTACAGCTTTGACACCTACAACCACCGCAACAAGTGGCATAAGCAACAAGCTTGCTCCACCTCCAGTCAAGGTGCTTAGGATGAATACTATAAAGGCGCCAATTAAAACGAGTATTAGTTGCATGAATAAGCTTTGTTTAAAAAGCATGCAGTCTTCAGTCTCTTGAAATAGAATCCTTTAAAATCACATGCGGAACGAGTTCTAAATATGAAAATACCGTGCCTAAATTGTTTTAATGTTTAATTTTTAACGGAAATTTAGATTTAATGATTAAACTATCAAGAATTACCATGTGTAAGTGTGACCCAATTTGAGGTATTTTTACACAGTTTTAAAAAGTCTCTTTGTCCCAATGTTTTTAAAAGAACCTGTTTTTTTAGAATAAAAGTGATTTTTTGATAGAAAAAGCAAAACTTTATTTTGAATTGAATCTACTGGAACGATTTCTGTTTTTCTAAGAGTATGAAAAAGAGGATTCTCATCTATATTTTCCTTCTACTAAATCTATTGATTATTGGACTTGCCTTAACAGATGTAGGGAACAAAATCATTTGGCATACTACACAGCCAGTTGAGCAATTTCAAGCGAACGAAGTAGAGCAACAATTCTATGTGCAATAGTTGTTGCTTTGGGAGTGGTTTTACACTTTTGGAGTGGGCTGAATAAAAACCGAACTTTATTTCTTCATTTCATGATTAAATAGCTATTATTGATAAGTTTTCTTTGAAGCAGACGAGCGAATGAAAAAAATTTTACTGATTGAGGATGACTTGAGTTATCAAAAGCTTATTAAAAGTTTTTTGACCAAACAAAGCTTCCAAGTTTTTTCTTGTGAACAAAAAAAAGAAGCTTTCAAATGGCTGGAACAAGAAAAAATCGATCTTGTAATCACTGATTACTGGCTTCCTGACGGGACAGGATTAGATATTTTGAAACAAATCAAAATAAGCTATCCAGCTCTCAAGGTAATTTTTATTTCCAATTATTCAGAAGTACGCATTGCAGTAAAAGCGATGAAGGTGGGCGCGTTTGAGTATATCACTAAGCCTATCAATCCTGATGAATTGCTTCAGACAATCAAGCAAGCATTGAATACTAAAGAGGAGAGCTCTGCACAATCTCAAGAACTCACTTTTGTGGTCGGGAAAAGTCAATCCTTCAAAAAGATTTTCAAGCACGTGGAATTGGTGGCCCCCACTGATCTCTCAGTGCTACTCATTGGAGAAACTGGGACTGGTAAAGAATATTTGGCAAGAAAAATCCATGCCTTATCCAATAGAGGCTCTGGTCCTTTTGTTGCAGTGGATTGCGGTGCCATATCGAGTGACTTGTCAAGTTCAGAATTTTTTGGACATGTCAAAGGAGCATTTACGGGTGCAGTAGGGGATAAGACGGGATACCTTGAGTTTGCGAATGGAGGAACCTTGTTTTTGGATGAAATAGGAAATCTTCAACCAGAAATTCAATCCAAACTATTACGTGCTTTACAGGAGCGCTCGGTTAAAAAAGTAGGATCCAATCAGGAAGTACCCCTAGATATCCGGATTATTGCTGCCACCAATGAAGATTTGGAAAATCAACAGCAATCAAATTTCCGTTTGGATCTATATCATAGAATCAACGAATTCAGAATAGATGTACCGCCTCTTAGAGATAGAAAAGAAGACATTGCCTTGTTTACTGAGCATTTTCTTCAACAAAGTAATGTACAGTTTAACAAATCGGTGGAAGGATTGAGTGAACAAGTAGCACGTGTTTTTTTTCAACATACATGGCAAGGAAATCTTAGAGAACTAAAGAATATATTGAGAAGAGCAGTACTGTTAGCTGAAGCAAGCAAAATAACAGAAGACTTATTACCTGCTGATTTTTTAAAAAGCCCTAAAACGATGGACGAATCCCCCAATAATCTCTCAGATTATTCTATTACAGATGTTGGTTCTTTTAAAGAGCATACAGAGATTTTGGAAGAAAAATTGATATCGGAGGCTTTAGAGCTTTTTCGTCATAATAAATCGAAAGCAGCAGCTCATTTGGGTATTGACAGAAAAACCTTGTATTTAAAAATGAAAAAATTTGGAATAAATTAAAGTTTAGATGAAGTGTTTAAAGGCAGCCAAGATTGGCTGCCTTTTTTTGGTTGGGGTTTAATTGAAAATATATCTAACGCCTAATTGCATCTGCCAAACATCACCTATGTTGGCTGTTCTAACAAATGAATTGCGAGGAATCTCTCCACCTGATGGATTGAGGCGATAGGTAGGCACATTGGTTATCGGATCAATATTGACAATGCCGATAGGGCTTTCATTGGCAATGATTTGACCAGTTCCCCAATTGTTATTGAGCATATTGGTGAAGTTGAAAACATCCGCACGCAATTGCAAGGTATTTCTCTTGCCCCCTACATTGATGAAGAATTCCTGCATGAATGATAAATCCAATCTACCGACTAAGGGAAATTGAACTGCATTTCTCACGGCATACATACCTCTTCTTGAATTAAGATGGGAGTCTTGTTGGATAAATTCATTGAAAATATCCCGTTGGTCTTGAGCCGTATAGCTTATGCCATTTAAGGTGAATGGTTCAAACTGCATCTCTTGCAATTGGGATTCGGTTGGTACAAATATCAAATCATTTCCTGCTATCAAATCCCCATTGATATCAGTGTTATAGACATACGAATCTACACCTTGATTTCTAAGTTCATAAAACAAGGAAATGGTAGAGGCGTAATTTTTCCCATATTCTTTTTTATAACCTACTGAACTGATCAATCGATGTCTTTGGTCATCTAGAGAGAACCCAAGTTCAGGGAAATTCCCTCCTCTTACGGAGTGGATGTTTTCATACGATAAAAAATGCTGCGTATTTCCATCTACCATGTTTTTGGCTTCGGCATACGTATAAGCTGCCATAGCATGAAGACCGTTGTCAAAATATTTTTTCAATTGGAATGTCAAACTGTAAGAGTATCCCTTTGATGTATTATCCATAACTACAGCATTGGTAATAGTTGGATTTCTCCGATTAGCTTCATCTGAGAAACCATATAGTGGGCGATTGTCCGGTCCTGCTAAGTTTCTCGATGATGGTAGTAAATTTGCATCATAGAAAATCAAATCATGCACCTGTGAAGTGTAAATACCTTCTACAGTAGCCACAATTCCGCCCCATATTTCTTTATCAATTCCTATGTTTGTTCGCCACACTTGCGGATTTCTAAATCGGGGATCTATGTACGCTAGATCGTAAGTTTCAGGTCTGCCTCCATTCTGAGGAATGTAAGCATTTGGATCTGGATTGAATGGGAAATTCGTTGTATTGTCTTCTCTGATTTGGCCTTGCAGCATCCCATTGGTATTGACCATATTGGAAATGTTGACATAAATTGGTCTACCGGAGAATAACCCCGTCCCCCCTCTGATTTGGAAAGTTCGATCACCTGTCACATCCCAATTGAAGCCAAGCCGTGGACTCCACATAAATTGCGGTTCGGGAAGTCTATCTGTTCTGATTTCAATAGGTTCTCCATTGGGCCTTCTAAAATCAAGCGTTGCAGCTTCAGGATTAAGTAGAGCTGTTTGATCATAGAATGGCACATCTAATCTAACTCCTAGTGTCAACTTAAAATTATTCGTAACATTGATCTCATCTTGTACATAGGCACTTGCAATGTATGCCCTGGTCACTGCTGTTGGTACAGATCCATCGGCAAGAGCTGAGAATTGTCGTTGAAATCTCCTTAATTCAATTGCTTCTCCTGCCGCATCCCGATAAAAATCATCCAAAGAATTGTAGACATAATGACCAAAGAAGGTAGGAGTAAAGGTGTATTCGAAATTAAAGAGTTCAAAATTTACCCCTGCGGTAAGGGTATGGTTATTTAAGTAAGCTGAAAAATTATTTTGAAACTGCCAAACATCCGAGTTGAGTGCTCTATTAGGTGAAAGTAAATCTGTACCGAATGTGATGTAATTTCTTCCATCCTGCAATATATCTACCATAGGGAAATCTCCGCCTTCCCAACTTCTGAAGTTTCTATTGGAGGTAAGCCCAAATCGTAATTCATTAGAAAATCTGTTCCCGAATGATGAGTTGAGTTCAATGATACCTGAATAAATATTATCGTTCAATAAGTAATTTGAATTTTGGAAATTGAGTGAAAATAGGTTTTGGTTTCTTCCACCAAATCCCAAAGATGTACGTGCCACTGGTCTATCTCTTGAAGAAATCAAGGTATTGAATCGGGCGCTTAGATGATGGTTTTCATTGATGTTATAGTCGAATTTGATCAAAAATTTGTCAGAAACTGTAGGTAAATTATAATCCTCGTACAATCCTGGGTCATAGTCAAAATTGGAAACCAAGAAATTCCTCAATTCATCCATATCAGATTGTAGTACTCGGGTTACATTGGCGCCTGTTCTTCCTGGTGCGCTTGCAACAAATGGGGAATTGGGATCTGATCTTCGTTCGGATTCTGCCGAAACGAAAAAGAATAACTTGTTTTTGATAATTGGACCACCCAATCTAAATCCGTACTGCTGCACATTGAAATCACTGGTGACTACTTCGGTTCCTCTTGCGTTGGATCCGACAAGTCTTTCATTCCTGTTGGTTATAAATGCAGAACCTCTAAATTCATTATCTCCGGACCGTGTGATTGCATTAATAGCAGCACCGGTAAATCCACCTTGGGTTACATCATAAGGGGCAATGTTTACTTGTATTTCTTCAATAGCATCCAGAGAAATAGGAGTAGAGTTGGTTGGAGCCCCAGGGATTGATCCGGAAAGTCCAAAAGCATTGTTGAAAATACTACCATCCAAAGAAAAGTTGATAGCCTTAGGGTCCTGTCCGGCAAAAGACTCTCCGTTGGATTGAGGAGTCAATCGGGTAAAATCCTGCACGCTTCTGCTGAGGGTAGGCATCGTTGTTAATGACTCTCTATTGATAGTAGTTGCAGCACCTGTTCGTTCATCATTGAGCAAGTTGTCCCTAAATCCAGCGACAACAACGGCATCTAATTCAAAATCTTCATCACTCATCTTTGTATTTAAAACGTAGCGTTGCCCCAAAGCCAAATTTATGTTTTCATATACTTTAGTTTCAAACCCAATAAAGGAAACTTCAACCCTGTAGGGCCCCCCAGTACGCATGTTGGGGATGGTGAAGCGGCCATTTGTTTGGGTGACCATCGTGTAAGATGTTCCAGAAGGTGTATGGAGAGCTTGAATGGTTGCCCCAGGTAGTGGTTCATCCATATCATCAGTGATGAGTCCTGTCATTCCAGCACTCGTGACTCCCTGAGCCTTGGTATTGTTGTAACTTACAAAAAGTACAAGCAATAACCCTAAAGAAATTATGGTAGTAATTTTTCTCATTGGTAGCTTATGTTGGTTTTAAAAACTTAATGGCATTTACTGTGCCGATGCCAATTTTCGCGAAATGAGGCAGTTTCAATCCATTTATTGGGGATTCTACTGTTGGGATAATGCCCCAATGTGGGTTTCCATGAAACAATTTTTTTATTCCCTACAAAAAAGATAGGAAAAGAATAGTATTGAAAAAAATTCACATTAGTTTTGCAAAATAAAACATACAAAAACTATAGGATATGTATAAATTTAATACACTGTTGCTGCTGATATTTTTATTATTGGCGTTTGCTCCATCTTATGCCCAACAAGTTGTCCAAGGAAAAATAGTGGATGAAAAAGGAGAAGCGATTCCTGCAGCTTCCATCTTTATCCCTCCTGGAAATATTTTTGGAATCTCTGATTTGGAGGGTTTGTTTACATTGACTGGAGAAATCAACTTTCCTGTGACTATTCAAGTCTCTTTGGTTGGTTACAAGGCAAAAAAGATTACTGTCAATCGAGAAAATGCGGCTTCTAGATTAGATATTATATTAGAGGACGATTTCGAATTGGCAGAGGTGCTCATTACTTCCCGACGTAGACAGGAAGAAATTCAGGCAGTTCCCATTGCAGTGTCTGTCATAGGTGGGGCTTTGGTAGAAGATGCCCAAGCTTTTAATGTCAATCGCCTAAAAGAATTGGTTCCTTCTGTACAGTTGTATTCCTCCAACCCACGGAATACTACCTTGAACATTAGAGGTTTGGGCTCAACTTTCGGATTGACCAATGATGGAATTGATCCAGGAGTTGGTTTTTATGTGGATGGAGTATTTTTTGCACGTCCTGCGGTTACGGCCTTGGATTTTATAGATGTGGACCAAATCGAAGTGTTAAGAGGGCCTCAAGGAACACTATTTGGGAAAAATACAACAGCAGGTGCATTCAATATTACCACCCGTAGGCCGAGATTTCAACCGGATGCGACCATTGAATCTAGTTTTGGGAACTATGGTTTTGTCCAAACCAGAGGATCTATCACAGGTCCATTATCTCAAAAATTGGCAGGAAGACTTTCTTTTTCGGGTACAAGAAGAGATGGCTTGATTTACAATGTAGCTACTCAAAAATTCACCAATGATTTGAATAATCTAGGGGTACGGGGACAATTGTTGTACGTGCCATCTGAAAAAGTAGAGGTGTTGGTAGCGGGAGATGTCACCCGACAGCGACCGAATGGTTTTGCTCAAGTAGTGGCAGGAGTAGTCGAAACACAACGAGCACCTTTTCGGCAGTTCAATACTATTATTCAAGATTTAAACTATTCCTTGCCAAGTATGAATCCATTTGATCGTCTTATTGATCATGATACTCCATGGAGATCTGGAAATGATGTTGGTGGGGTCTCGGTCAATGTAGATGCAGATCTTTGGGGTGGGACCTTGACTTCCACAAGTGCTTGGAGATATTGGAATTGGGACCCTTCCAATGACCGGGATTTTACAGGTTTACAAGCGCTAAGTCTTTCTCAAGCACCCTCTCGCCATGATCAGTGGTCGCAGGAAATACGTTATGCTGGTGATTTCAATTCCAGACTCAGCGGAGTAATAGGTGTATTTGCTTTATGGCAAGATTTAAAGTCAGATCCTTTCCATACCGAAGAGTCAGGAATTCATCAGTGGAGATTTGTTCAAAACAACCAAAACCCATTGTGGAGAACTCCGGGGTTATTGGATGGATTTGGGATCAGAACAACCAACCGCTTGCAATCCTTTAGTGGAGCGGTATTCGGACAGTTGGATTGGAAGATCAGTGACAAAGTAAGTCTCCTACCCGGAATCAGATGGAACTACGATGAAAAGCAGGTGTATTTTAATCGGGAAACGTATGGCGGTCTTCAAACCGATGACCCTGTGTTGATCGCCTTGCAACAATCGGTCTATAATGATCAGGAGTTTCAGGCAATGGTGGACGAATCAAATTTTTCTGGTCAGGTAACCCTGGCTTACAGGCCGACATCCAAGATCAATACCTTTGGTACATTTTCTACCAATTTTAAGCCAGTGGGGATTAATTTGGGAGGATTACCCAGAGAAAATGGGCGAACGATGATTGAATTGGCGAGAATAGAACCCGAGTTTGTCACGCATATCGAAGGAGGAATCAAAACTTCCCCAACTTCTAAAAGTACAGCTAACCTTACCTTGTTTAATACATCCATTCAAAATTTTCAGACATTAGTTCAGACTCCGGACTTATCAGTGAATAGAGGATACCTTGCCAATGCCGAGGAAGTCAACGTTGCCGGGGCAGAGTTGGATGTGTCACTAAAAATACGTTCAAATATCCAGCTATTTGGAGCACTAGCCTATACGGATGCCAGATATGTAAAGTTTACCAATGCTCCTGTTCCATTGGAGGAAGTAGGAGGGGAGAGCTTCAAGGATATCTCAGGAGGTAGGCTGCCGGGCATATCAAGATGGGCAGGTTCAGCAGGAGGAGAATGGAGCCACCAATCAAAATTTTTAGGACTTAAAGGGGAAGTCTTTGTTGCTACCGAACTATTTTTCCGTTCTGAGTTTTCCAGCAGTCCCTCACCATCCCGCTATTTGAATATTGATGGCTATGGAGTTATGAATGCAAGAGCTGGATTTAGAGGAGACTATGGATTTACGCTCTTTGTATGGTCAAGAAATCTGACGGATACGCAGTATTTTGAACAATTGCTACCTGGAGCAGGCAATGTGGGCCATTTTGCAGCAGTTCTTGGAGACCCACGCACAGTTGGGTTTACCGTGAGGTTTAATTTTGTTGAAAAATAATTCATATTAAAAATATAGGATTTGTTGGGTAATGCTAAATTTTACCTTAAGTTTGAAGTCTATAAAAATTATAGGGATTATGGAAAGATTGGTACTTACGATTAAAGATCAGCCATTTTGGTTTTTATTTTTCTTGGCGAGTTTTATGGTACTAGTCAGCCTATCTTTCCATACCTTTTCCGATTTGCTAGATTTTCAAACCCTTGATAGAGAAATGTTTTTTTGGTTTCTTTTGGTAGGATTTATTGCACAGACCATAGATGGAGCCTTGGGGATGGCCTATGGAGTAAGTTCCAATTCCATATTATTGGGGATTGGAATTCCACCGGCAGTCGCAAGCGCTTGGGTGCATATTGCACAAGTTTTTACGAGTCTGGCATCTGGGATATCGCATATGAAACTGGGTAATGTGGACTGGTCCTTGGCCAAGCGGTTATTGATTCCAGGGGTGTTGGGTGCTGTAATTGGTGCATTTTTTCTTTCTTCCATTGATGGTAATCAAGTGAAGCCTTACATAGCAGTCTATCTGATGGTCATGGGAGGGATTATCATCAGAAAAGTATTCAGAAAGCCAAAGAAAGCTTTTGATAAGCAGGCCAAATCTTTACCTTACCTAGCCACTGTGGGTGGATTTGTTGACTCCATTGGAGGTGGGGGATGGGGCCCTGTTGTAAATTCTACGTTGATGGGTAAAGGTCAGGTTCCCCGAAAGGCTATCGGAACTGGTAACTTTGTGGAGATATTCGTCTCCCTAGCAAGCGCTAGTACTTTTTTCTTTTTTGTCCATGAATTAAGTTTAGCGCCAATTTTAGGGTTGATAATAGGCGGTGTAATTGCCTCACCTTTTGCAGCGTTGATCTGTAAAAAGTTAAATCCTAAAGTCTTGATGTTCATGGTTGGCATGCTGGTAATTGGCTTGAGTATCCGGACCTTTTATTTGTCTATAGTGTAATTACCATTGAATTCTGTATTTTGGGGCATAATTATATCGTTATGCTCTCTAAAAAAGCAAAATATGCCCTCAAAACAATTCTTTATTTACATGCTCAGCATGGCAAGGGCCCAATAGCAGCTAAAACCATTGCAGAGTCAGAAAAGATTCCATATAAATTTTTAGAAAATATTCTGAGAGAACTCAAAAGTCACCAAGTAGTTAAGAGCACGAGAGGAGCGGTAGGAGGCTACACTTTAGCAAAAAATCCAGAAGAAATTACTGTTGCTCAATTGATGAGGATGATTGATGGTCCTATCGCATTAATCCCATGTGTCTCCGAGAAATTCTACGAGTCTTGTGGGGAATGTACCGATGAGGAAACCTGTTCTATCCGAAAGCTTTTTGCCCGTTTGCGTTTTCAGATGGTGAAAGTCCTTGATTGTTCCATTGTGGAGTTGAGTCAGTTATGAGGAAACGAATAGTTTTTATCTTCAAAGGTTTCTCTCTATTTTTTCATCAGGAGTTCTTTTCTCTTCAACATGTTGCTCCACTTTCCCAAGGTAGTAGGACACTTTAAAAGGATACCTCTGCTCTTTTAAAAGCTCATAAAATTTGACACTTGCTAGGCACACTAATCCAATCAGTAGTGCCTCTTTGGCTTAATTTGAAAAAATGCATTTAAATCCTTTAATAACCTATAAAAATTATAGGGTAATTAGGATAAATAAATTTTCCTTTCTACTTTTGGGTCATTGATTCTAAACTCTATCCTTTATGTCACAAGTAGCAAAAAGCATTGTATATCCACAGTTGAGTGTTCAGTCCACTTCTCAAGTGGAACAGGTAACCACTTTAGCCGATTGGTTTCATTCTTGTGCTTGGATACAAGTTGATTCCACAGGATCTTTTTCATTTCCTAATTTCCCTGAAAAGAAAGAGGTTTTTCAGGTTTTTTATTGTTCTGTAAAGGAAAGTAAGATAAAGCATTTACTAAAAACCATTTTGTCGTTGGGAGGTCTTTCAGGGAAGTTAATTGATTATCAAAAGGAGAATGATTCGTTTATTTTTCGCCTTTACAAGCATGAAGAGCAGGCGTTACTGATTCAGTTAAAGAGGATCGAAAATTATCTATCAAAAGAGTTGCGGTTTAAGCGTGTTCTTGCGCAAGTAATTTTCAATGAGAGGAAACATCGCGCGCAAGAGCGTTTATTGAGAAATGAATTATTTTAATTGTTTGGTGTTTTAGATTTATAGTTAAAGGGAAGGATCTTTTGATTTTTCCCTTTTTTCATTTGATTTTCCGAACTATTAAGCAAATTTTGTAGTTGGTTACAAAAAAAATCTATCCCATTCCACGATGAATCAATACAACGATCTGATCCAACAGACATTTGATTTCCCCACAAAGGAGTTTCATGTTGAAAATAATGAATTACATTTCAACGGAGTGAATTTGATGGAAATCATCAATGCGTATGGAACGCCCTTAAAACTGAGTTATCTTCCAAAAATTTCTGAAAACATTCAGAATGCGAAGACGTATTTTGGGAATGCGATAGAAAAACACGACTATAAAGGTAAGTACACCTATTGTTATTGTACCAAGTCCTCTCATTTCAGTTTTGTCTTAGATGAAGCCTTGAAAAATGACATCCATATCGAAACCTCCAGTACTTTCGATATTCATTTGGTCCGCTCCTTATTTGCTCAAGGAAAAATCAACAAACAGACTTACATTGTTTGCAATGGTTTCAAGCGTGAATTATATCGACAATACATCGCGGAGTTATTGAACGATGGTTTTGTCAATTGCATTCCTGTATTAGACAACTTAACTGAAATTGACTATTACTTGGAGCATGTCAACGTTCCTTTTCAAGTAGGTATTCGCATTGCAGCGGATGAAGAACCAAAGTTTGGCTTTTACACTTCTCGATTGGGTGTTCGCTACAGCGATATCATCAATCTCTATGAGGAAAAAATCAAAAATAATCCTCAGGTAAGCTTAAAAATGCTTCATTTCTTCCTCAATTCAGGAATCAAGGATACAGCGTACTACTGGTCTGAATTGACGCGCTTTATTCAGAAATATGTGGATTTGAAAAAAATTGCTCCTTCCTTGGATACAATGGATATCGGTGGCGGTTGGCCAATTAAGTATAATGTCTTTTTCGATTATGACTATCAGTATATGGCTGAACAAATCGTGAAAAATATCAAATGGATGTGTGCTAAAAACCATACAGATGAACCACATATTTTCACAGAGTTTGGTTCGTATACGGTAGGAGAGAGTGGGGCTGTGCTTTATTCTGTTTTGGACGAGAAGCTTCAAAATGACAAAGAACTTTGGTATATGATTGATGGATCATTCATCACTCAACTACCGGATAGCTGGGGATTGAATCAAAAGTATATCATGCTTGCAGTCAATAATTGGGATGAGGAATACCACAACATCAACTTGGGTGGCTTGACCTGCGATAGCATGGATTATTATAATTCAGAAGCGCATCAATTCAATATTTACTTGCCTAAGATTCAAGAAGGGCAAAAGCAGTATATAGGTTTTTTCCATACAGGTGCTTACCAAGAGTCTTTGGGCGGGTATGGAGGAATTCAACATTGTTTGATTCCGGCTCCAAAGCATGTGATTATCGATAGAAATCCTGATGGAAGCATTAAGCATTGGCTATTTGCACCAGAGCAGACCTCAGAAAGTATGATGAAGGTGTTGGGGTATCAATAACTACTAGTAAACTTAGAAAAAAGGCGGTTTCGATTTCCGCCTTTTTTTGTGAAAAATTGGTTAATCTATGCTGCAATTTCTTTAAAAGTATACAAACTTCTTTGTTCTTTATTATAAACTAACATCCAATGATGCCTCATCTAATACTTTGTGTTGCGTTTTTCTTTCTATTTGACCTTAATGGTATAAAAGTTGTTTACTTAGAAACAAAGCCCGATGATACCTCAGAAATGATATCTATGGAGTTAAAGGGTGTGGACTCTTTAGAGCGTTGTGAATCTATCATTCGAAGATTAGAAAAACTCTTAGTGAAAAAAGCCAAGGAGGAAAATAAAGAATTTGTGCACATATATATTGATGAACAGGTCCGTCCCCAAATCCAAACAGAGAGTCAGTTTGGTAGAATCGGAAGCGTTCGTGTATTATACTTCATCAAGTAATCATCATTAAATAATTAAAATTTTTAATTATTTAATGATACTGTAGAAAAGGTCAAACGTTAAAAATTGATAAATGGTCACAAAATTGAATAAAATTCTTCTTAAAATTGTAATTCAATTCTAAATCAAAATTGTGTTTTTTAAATAAAGTTTATGAGATTACTTTCCATTGCAATTATTCTACAAACGATTTTATTGATCTTCTTGGGAAATGATGTGTTTGCCCAACGAGAATACAAAGGCGAATATAAGTTCAATGGGTTGGATGGTACAGCAACTTTTCAGTTTAATGAGGGTGCAGAAGGGGCAGTGATCAAACAAGGAGAGTTTTATTTTCTACGAAAAGAGCAAGATCCTGATGATAAAACCAGGTATTATAAAACAGAAATTAATGGAATTTATAATAGGGATGTTAAATCAGGGTTATGGGAATACTTGGATGAAGATCATCAAATAGATCCTCAAGATGTTATGGACTTCAACCTCATATATGATCTAAAAAGCAGTCAGATAAAAATTAAAGCCAACTATAGCCAAGGTACTCCCAATGGACGCTGGATATTTGAGGAAAATGAATTTTCTGAGGGAGTACTCCGAAAAAAGGCAGAGGCAGAAGAATTCGAATTCAGTGCCGGAGATATCAAAGGAAAATTTCAATTTAAATCCTTCGTAGGCAGAAATACACATTTCATTCGGGGAGAGCTTAAGGATGGAGGAATTATGCATGGGGAATGGACCTTTGTTTACGATCGGGATGGTATGCTGATTAGCGAAATAAGGAATTATGAGAATGGATTTTTAATCGGTTTAGTTCAGAGAGATCTACTTGAGAATGAGGTCCTAGAGGAGATTGTCTTTTTTGAAACAATCAAGAAATTAAAACAAATCAATGCGGAAGAAAATAAAGGCTTTAGGATAGCTGATAAAAGCTTTGGTATTTTTTTTAACGATGGGTTTTTGTCTGACAATATTGCTTTTCAGGCGCAAGTTGACGGGAACAAATTCATGGCCGATTTTCTAGTAAAGATTTTACAGTATGATGATCAATATGTAAATCCATCCAAAGAATTAAAGGAATACCCTATTCATACAAAAAAGTTTGTCTTTGAATTGAGTAGGTCTCAGCAGCGAATCATTGAAGAACTCCCAAGTAGGTTTGATCAACTCAAACGTTCAACAGAATCGTATAAAGACAGGAATGCTTTAAGGTTAAATAGACAACGTTCTGACAGTTTATCGTTTGCTTACAGCTTTTTCGATTATCAATTCAATAAGTTGAAAGCGTTTGATGAGTTGATGAATCTTTTTAAATCAAAAGACATACAGTTTTATGATGTGGTCAACATGGCAGAAGAGGGTTTATCCTTTCTTTCATCCACCGATACGATTGCCTACCAATATGATGAAGAAAATAGGACGCGCGTAGTAGCGTATAAAACCCAGGATTTTTCTACTGATTTTTTTGCTGGACTAGATGCTTACATTTCAGAAATTAGCACAATTAATGGTGAATACACACGCTATGTGGATAGCCAATTATCTTTGATTGAACAAGATGCTGATTTAAAAGAGTTGGAGAATTCGATCAAATCATCCAAAGATAAGCTTTTAGCTAAATTCGATAGCTTAGAAAATAAAGATGAGTCCACGGTTTTGATGCTGCAGGCCATCAAAAACAATATATTGATAGCTAATTTTGATAAAATCAACGAGCGATATGCCAAAGCTGAGAAGTTTGCTGAGAAAAAAGCAGAGGCAGATTTGATGTTGGATTTAATTGATGAGATGAGCGAACAGTTTGTCTCAGTATCGAGGTTAACAAAAAATTGGGAGAAGCTTGATGAGATGTATATGGAAAATGTGTTCAATCCATACGTATACACACGCTACGATCAACGTACCAAAGCGCGCTTATTTGAAAGTGCTGAGCGATTGTATGAATATTATTTGCAGTCTATTCAAGAAGAACAAGATTACACTCAAATAAAAGTTTGGACTAGAAAAGTGCAAGACCTGATACTTCGAATGGCAGATTTAAGGAATCAAGATACCAGAACAATTGAAAGGAAGCTCAATCGTAGAACTTCGCCGAGTAAAATCGAATCGGCATTGGAGCTTTAATTTATAACATATGCTACGTACAACTAATTTTATATTTACTGCAATTTTGATTTTTTTTATGGGGATTCACCTGAATACCTATGCTCAAGACGTAGTAGTACCATCAGGACGGACAAATGTTCAAACAACAACTGAAAATTGGAATGGGCTTTACCTCAAGCTTCGGTTATCCGAAAAATGGTGGTGGTACCAAGAAAATCATTACCGAAGGAGAAATAGTTTAGACAACCCTTGGGATTTTGTAGGTAGGATGAGTCAGCTCTATAATAGATTTGGATTCACCTACTTATTTACAGATAACTTTGAAGTCACTTTTGGTCCTACCATTGTATGGCAGTTTTCTCCCGATCGAGGAAATCCTGATTTTTTGGATTCTGTCTTGGATACACGATTTTGGCATCAATGGTTGTTTACGCAAGGTGTAGGGCCAGTGAAAGTTTTGCATCAGTTTCGATTTGAACACCGCTTCCAACGGGGTAATGAAGTGGGCTCAGCATATGAGTTTAAAAACAGATGGAGGTATAAGATTACAGGTTATATTCCTTTGAATAAACCAAGAATGGAAAACAAAACATTTTTTGTAGCACCATCTAATGAATTCTTTTTTCAATCGAATAGACAGACATGGAATATTTTTGAAGAGAACCGAGTGTACACTGCTATTGGGTATACTTTTAATAATTATATGTTTTTTGGTGGGCATATGTGGACCTATGGGCCAACAGCTATTCCAGGCACCTATCGAAACAGACACATGATCCGATTAAACGTCATGTATACCATTGACTTTAGAGGAAATAGAAAACCAATAACCAGAGATTTCGCATTTTAAGCAGCAGATATGAAAAAAATTAGTCTACTGATTTTGTTTTTATTGGTTTCTTCCGGTATTCACGCTCAATACAAAGGACAGTGGAGGGCAATACATGCCTACGAAATACCAACTGATACTCCATTTTTAGGGTTAAACTTTACTGGAGAGTATTTTCCGCTTAATTATTTTTCTATTGCTTCTGGATTTACTTTTTTTACTCCTGCTACTGGTAATGCCAGAGGATTTGATATCAATGCTCGCTATTACCTCACTGAAAAAGAGCGAGAATGGTACGTGACTGCTGGTTACGGTTTTTACAGAAGGGTGTTTGAATTTAATCCAATTGGAAGATTTGATTTTAATTCATTGAATCTCGGAGCTGGAGGAATGATCAAATTGTCAGATGAAATCGGACTCAACCCTGAAATCCGTTTTCAAGCATTTGGAAGAAATGCAATGGTTTTCAAGCTTGGGGTAGTCTATTTCATTAACTAGCTCCCTCAGCATGATCTATATGAAGGCCATTAATGGTATAATATGATTTCATACAATCAGCCGTCATGCAGCTGTGAATAGGTAAGATTCCTATCAGATCCCCAACGGAGACCTGTTGCAATAATTCATCAGAAGCCTTGATTATCCCATGCTCTTGAGATACACTCTTGACATAAGAGCGCTGCTTCGGAATTTCCCATGCAGCACCTTCACGCAAATAAACTACTTCTCCATAGTTTTTACTGCCATCGGGTTCGTACAAAACATCCTTGGACAAATGTACCCCACCTCCATGGACGAGGATTTCACCTTTCTCCACTTGGATATCCACTATCGGAACGGCTAGTGCAACAGCTATGTCAGCCAAGCTACAGCTGCCAATACCGACCTGCGTAACATCATAAAACATAAAATTACCTGGCCCTAATTGATCAATATCTCCAAAATCATCCATCACCGAACAGCCGGGGGTATCCCCAATTCTGGTTTTAATAGTTGGATACTTAGCGATGTATAAAGCCTTTAATTCGGCTAAAGCAAGCCTGCTTTCTTCATAAATACCGACAATATCTTTGGTATAGTAGCTATGTCCCGGATGGATATAAAACCCTCGGAATGAAAATAAGGGATTCTTCTCAGCTGCGGCAAGTATCTCATCAATAATGGCTGTTTGCTGGTATGGAACACCCGTTCGTCCATATCCCGCGTCTATTTCAATAAAAAAACCAGCTGCTGAAGTTAACTTCTCTGCGACTAGTTGCGTGACTACTGGATTCACCAATTGAATGGATAGTTTTTGTTGAGAAGCCAACTCGTTGAAGGCGTTAATCTCACGAGGATTAAATGGAAATGCAATATGGATAGTACTCCAACCCTTATTGGAAAAATAGGATGCCATTTTGAGTGAAGAGACCGTTATTTCGCGAATGCCAACCTCTCTGGACCATTCACCCACGATATGTGACTGAGCAGTTTTCATGTGGGGGATCAGTTCCATACCATGCTTAGCTGCTTTCTCAGCCATGCGGGAAATATTTCTTCTGCAAATTTTTTCGTCTATCAAAAGAGTAGGAGAGGTGATGGTTTCGAGCATATGCGTCTTTTTTTGAAAGACCCAAAGTAAAGATATTTTTAGGGAACGCAAAATGCAGCATCAATGGACAAAGAAACGACAGCTAACAGGGAAGTAATCAGATAAGCACTATTCATCACCAACCTATCATCTAATACCTAGACACTAAATTTCCCTTGGATTATCAACCTTTCCAAGCTATTTTCGTCCCTTAGTTAAAACATTCAGAAAATATGTACATAGGATTAAAGCATTTGCATTCGGGTTTGGCTTATCTGGCCTTGGCAGCGCTCTTGATAGTGATGATTTATGCATTGGTAGGTGCACTAGGAAAGCGTGAATTCTCAGAAAAAGATCGAAAATTTGCCATGATTGCCTTCATTCTCTCTCACCTTCAGCTTTTAATTGGTTTGATATTATATTTTGTAAGCCCAATTGGTTTCTCATTATTAACCGGAGGTGGAGCTATGGGAGATAAGGTTGCACGTTTGACAGCCTTGGAGCATCCTGTCATTAACATAATTGCCATCGCAGTGATCTCAGTAGGTTATATTCGTGCCAAAAAGTTGACCGAAAGCACAGCTAAGTTCCGCTCCATCTACATGATGTATGGAATTGGTTTAGTATTGATTCTCTCTAGGATTCCTTGGCAAAGCTGGCTTGGTTAAGCCATCGCTCCGCTGCTTCCAAGTAAGCAGATTGAATCGCATCTAAAAAAAAGCATCCAACCAACATAGGTTGGATGCTTTTTTTATTATGAGATCTATCCGCATTCCTATCAGTAGCCATTTATCATTTCACGAAGTTTTTTTCAATTCGCTATGTTCGCAAGACTGTGGACGATTAGCTGCATAATGATGAGTGAAATATTTACATACAGATGTCATTGCTTACAATCCCAGTTATTTTTTTATTTCATTTACAAGTATAACAGTAGGACTGATTTTTTGAATCAGTTCTTGTTGGAAAAAAGAAAAGCCTTCAAAATAAAATTTTGACTTCATTTAACTGCCAAAATATTCTATTTTTCAAACGGTATTTAATAAAAAATTTATAAAAGACAATTATTGTTTAGCAATTATTTGCTAAAATTGTAGTAAAACGTAGGAGATAAACAGATAGTTGCTTCTACTATTTGCTGCCTAATGAACCTATTGAAAATCATTTTAACTAACCCAATATAAAAGTATGTCAGACAATTACAACATTGTGCAGAGCATTCGAAAGTTGCTTTTGCTTACTTCCTTTACCTTTCTAGCATTCTCCCAGTTGGCCTTCAGTCAGCAGGCGTATACACTGAAAGGTAAAATTACTGATAGCCGGTCCGGTGAGGAGGTGTTTGGAGCCACGGTAGCCATAACTGGAACGAGCATTGGTGCTGTTTCGGACTTGGACGGGAATTATGTATTAAGTGTTAATCAAGGACCTGGGCAAATACGTTTGGTTGTGAGAGCGATAGGGTATGCCACACGTAACCTGGAGATTACCTTGGGGAATCAAACGGAGATCACCAATAATTTTGCATTGAATCCTGATCTGATGAACTTAGATGAAGTTATCATCACGGGTACATCTGCGGGCACATCTCGTAGGCAACTCGGAAACGCGATTGCTACTGTAGGTCAACGAGAGTTAGAAGAAACAGGTGCAATTGCAGTCGATCAAGCATTGTCAGGGAAAATTGCAGGTGCTTTGGTACAGCAAAATTCAGGAGATCCTGCGGGTGGTATTTCGGTTCGTTTACGAGGAGCAAGTACCATTACAGGAAGCTCAGATCCATTGTATATCATTGATGGTGTTCTAATCAACAATAATAGTAATCAGTTGGTAGACATCGGCGGTACAGCTCAAAATAGACTCGTAGATATCAACCCAGCTGATATCGAGCGGATTGAAGTGTTGAAGGGTGCAGCTGCTGCGGCAATCTATGGTTCCCGAGCCAGTAACGGGGTCGTGCAAATTTTCACAAAAAGAGGGAAGACTGGAAAGCCACAATTTAATTTTTCTACTGCTTTCCGTTCCAATGAATTAAGAAGAAAAATCCCTTATAATCAAGTTCCATTGGATTGGACAGTTCCTGGAAATCGCAACAATTTTGAAACTTTTCCTGTCGAGCGTTTTGATTATCAGGACTTGATTTTCCGTACTGCTTATGGTACAGAAAATAATCTTTCGGTGAGTGGAGGGTCTGAAAAGACCAAATATTTTGGTTCCCTTGGATATTTGAATAATGGAGGAATCATTCAAAATACAAATTTTGAGCGCTTTGGTGCCCGATTAAATGTGGACCAAACAGTCAGCGATTGGTTGAAATTCAGCTTTGGAGTCAATTACAGCCGCAGTCAAAGTGCGGATATGCCCAACGGTGGAATCAATGCAGTAGATGGGGCTTTGACAGGTTTTGTATTTTCCAACAACCGTGTCAATCCAAGACCTGATGCATCGGGAGTGTATCCTGCGACCTCATTATTGGTGCCACGTTCCAATCCATTGGAAGCTGTCAATCGGTTTGACTATGGTCAGACGACCAACCGTGCGATCACTAACCTGACGATCAATGCGAATCCTACGGAAAAACTCAACATCACATACATTCTTGGTTTTGATTATTACAATCAATCTGCTTTTGGATTTATTCCTGTGGGAAATACTTCTTCCAATGCTTTGGGATGGGCTACCAGAGGAGATGCCAATGTGTATCAATTCAATAATGATTTGAATATCAGCTATGAGACAGATCTTTCTTCCAGCATTAGATCTACCACAGTCGTGGGAGGTACCTGGCAACGAGACGGCTTCACCAGAATTGGGCTCACTTCGGACAGACTTGCTCCGACCGTACGTACAGCCATTGGAGGGACCATCATCGGTGCAATTGACAGCAGAAGCGATGTTTCTTACTGGGGTGGTTTTGTACAACAAACCTTTGGGATCAAAGAAAAATTGTTTTTAACTGGCGCCTTACGATTGGACGGTGCATCTGTATTTGGACCAGAGGAACGGACACAGCTTTATGGAAAAGCGAGCGGATCTTACGTAATTTCCCAAGAGGAATTCTTTAAAAGAACTTTTGGTAATAATATCAGTAACTTAAAGCTACGTGCTTCATGGGGTCAGGCAGGTAACTTAACCGCAATTGGAGCTTTTGACCGATTTTTGAATTACAACCCTTTTGCCTTAGGAGGTGTGAGTGGGGTAGTTTCTTCTACTTTGTTGGGGAATGAAAATCTTGCGCCGGAAATCATGGAAGAGTTTGAATATGGTATGGATGCCAGTTTTTGGAATGACCGGATAGGCTTGGAGTTTTCTGTGTTCAACCAGCAAATTTCAGATCTTTTATTGCAAAGAGAAGTGGCTTCCTCTACAGGTTTCACTACTAGATTTGAAAATGTGGGAAGGATGCAAAATAAAGGGATTGAATTGCTTTTACGCATCAATCCTGTGAGAACCAAAGATTTTAACTGGGATATCACCACCACCTACACTCGCATTAGAAACGAAGTATTGGAAGTGGTAGGAGAGCAAGTGGTACTTCCAGGAAGTTTTGGTACTTCGGTGGTTAGAGCTGGAGAACCTATTGGAGTCTTTTTCCAAGGGTTTTATGCCAGGGATGCGAATGGAAATATTGCACTGAATGCCGATGGTTTTCCATTTAGAGGGGTAACGGAAGAGGGAAGAAATGTAAAAGTAATCGGTGATCCAAACCCGGATTGGTTTGGTTCGGTCATCAATGATTTCAGCTATAAAAATTTCTCATTCAGAATGCAGTGGGATGCTGTGATCGGTTTTGATGTATTCAATTGGAACAGGAGATTGTTGGATAATGCCTTGTTTGGAGGAGGCGTAAATGCTGGACGGGAACTGTTGGGAGAAATCCCGAAAGGAACAGGAGGAGTGCAAGCAGGTATTTTTGAAGAGTTTGTGGAAGATGGTTCCTTTGTCAAATTACGGGAATTGGCCATCGGGTATAATTATAAACCTCGTGGAAATGGTATCCAAAATGTACGCTTCAGCCTTATTGGTAGAAATATTCTTTCGATTGATAATTATACTGGTTGGGATCCTGAAATCAATACGCCGGGACAAAGCAATGGAGTCAGAGGTTTTGACTTTGGTGGGGTTCCAATTCCGAGAACCATTCAGTTGGGTGTAAATCTGACTTTCTAATGATAATCAAGAAATTCAATGATCAAAAATTTCAATATATGAAACGATCTCAACATACATTGGCAGCTCTATTCCTAAGCCTGATTTTGGTGATAGGCGTCAGCTGCGAAACCGAATTTACGAATCCCAATGCACCCACAGATGCACAGGTGCTCAACTCAAGGGAGGGTCTGTTTGCACTTGGCGTGGGAATCAAACAAGTGTATTCCACATCTGGCATTCGATTTATGGTAGAAAATAATGCAGTAACCACACGAGAAGCTGCCATTACGACGACTTTTATCAATATGATAGAATTGGAGGAAGGTGGAGATGCCTTGCAGGACTTCAATGCCAACGTGGAAGGCCTTTGGGCTACCATGTTGCGGGTAATGTCCATGAGCGAAGATTTGATTCAAGGGGCTGAGCGAGTTGATTTAGCACCAAGTACACGAGCAAATCTAATTGCCTATGGCTCTTGGTTTAAGGCGATGGCTATTGGCGCATTGACCCAAAACTATAGCCAAGTAGTTATTCAGACCAATCGAAACAATCAAGCACAGTTTGTTACAAGAGAACAGGCCTATCAAGAAGCTATCCGCCTATTGGAAGTGGCAAGAACCAACCTTGCAGGAGATATCAGTACGGAGTTTAGCAATGCCCTGCTTCGTGGCAATATTGACATACGAAATGCTGTCAATGCGTATTTAGCCCGATTCAATTTATTTGCTGGGAATTATGATGCTGCGATTACAGCGGCTAATGCAGTGAATAGAGCATCTACTTCCGTATTTGCATACGATCAATTGAATCAGAACCCGGTGTGGGCACGTGTTTTCTTAAACAATGCTCCTAATTTTAGACCACGAGATAATTTTGGTCTACCGGCTATTTTCAATTTGGACCCAGCCGATGGAAGGTTTGAGTTTTACTTAGTCCCTTCTGAGGCGGTCAATATCAACGGATTCCCCTTAGAAACATTGGCAGGATTTTTCACTACAGATACGGGTCCGATTCCTGTGTATTTGCCTGGTGAAATGCCTCTCATCATTGCAGAAGCAAATTTGAGAAAGCCTTCTCCGGATATGGCGGCAGCAGTAGCTGCGATCAATGAAGTGCGAACCAAGACTAATGATCCATTTGGAATCAATGCTGGCCTTAGTCCATACACTGGTGCAATGACCATCGAAGCTTTATTAAATGAAGTGTATGTCAATAGAAGGTTGGAATTGTTCCTAACAGGGGTGAGTTTGGCCGATAGTAGAAGATTCAATCGTCCTGCTCCAACGGGTTCTCGACAGTTTCAAGAAGAAAGAAATAGAAATTTCTATCCTTTCCCCTTACGTGAACGAAACAACAACCCGAACACACCAGCCAATCCACCTATTTAACCTTTGTTAATAAAGAAGCTACTTTGAAAAGAGTAGCTTTTTTTATGCCTTTAATCATACCTTCATATAAATACAAAGTCTAATGAGTCAAACAATTGAAAGCTGGAAGGCAAATGCAAAGGAGTGGATTCATATTGTGCATACCAACAGCATTCCTTCAAGGGCAATCACCAATCCAGCCATCATGGCAACAGTGCTACAAAGCTGCCATGGGAAGAGTGTCCTAGATCTTGGTTGTGGAGAGGGATGGCTTTGCCGCGCACTGCAAAAGGAGGGTTTACGGACCTTTGGCATTGATGGTACATGGGACTTAATTGAAGCGGCTAAAAAACAGGGTTTGTCAGACTCTTTTGAATGCTTGAGTTTTGAAGAGATCATTGCTTGGTCCAAAAAGAAAATCACATATCCATTGTTGGATCAATTGGCTAATCAGCCTTTCGATGGCTTGATATTTAATTTTTGCTTGTATGGGGATGTTGATTCGGAAGCACTGCTGCGTGCAGTACAACCGTTGGTAAGGCAAGATGGAAAAGTCTACATCCAAACCCTCCATCCCTTAGCGATGCTTGCAATGGGGTTGCGGTATGAAAGTCAGTGGATGGCAGATGCTTGGAAAGGATTGCCTGGGAATTTCACAAATGGACATCCTTGGTATGCCCGTACGCTACAGGACTGGATGTTGCTTTTTAGAAATTCTGGTTTTCAATTACAGCAGTTGTTAGAGCCACAAGGAAAGGAGCTTAACCAACCCTCCAGTATAATCTTTGTACTCTCGAGTCTGCCAAAGTAAAAGTGTTTGTCAGATTCCAGTGAGTGGGAATAACAAAAAGCCAGTCCTAATTTCGGACTGGCTTTTATGTTTAAAGGATTGAATTCTTAGAAATTTATGGTGACTGCGCTCGAACAATTGTTGCTTCCAGCTTCACAAACGGTGTAAGTTAATGATCCACCACCTCTAAAGTTGGTCTGATCTGTGTAGCTGCCAGAATTGCTGACTGTTGCAATTTTAGTACCATTTCGGAAGATGTCTACTTGTGCACTAGCCGCACCTGACCAGCTTAAAGAAGCTCTCCAACGTCCTTGTACTTTTGTACCTGAACCGCTCAGCTGAATACCGTCAGCAGGCTCCTCAGGCTCTGGTTCTGGATCTGGAGTTGGATTTTCAGGTTCTGGCTCTGGATCAGGAGTAGTGCTGCCACTTCCCAAGGAATACAACATATGGTTATTTACAGAACTTGAATTAGTTACAACATTCTTGGTAGAGGTTTCAGTTAAGAAATTATAAACTGCTTGAGCACTAGCTGAAGGACTTCCTTGCAAGAATAAGGCTGCTACACCAGCTACGTGAGGAGAGGCCATGGATGTTCCAGAAATCGTATTGATAGCTGTAGAACTTGTATGCCAAGCAGCTGTAATAGATGAACCTGGAGCAAAAATGTCCACGCAATTTCCAAAGTTGGAGAAAGAAGAGCGAGTGTCATTGTTAACGGTGGAACCCACAGTATAGGCTCTAGGAGCTCCAGCAGGAGATGCATTGCATGCATTGGCATTGCTGTTTCCAGCGGCCACTATCACAGGAACCCCTGCATCGTACATTCTGGCAACCGCATCATTTACAGAAGTACTGCTACCGCCACCTAAAGACATGTTTGCTACAGTAGGCCCATTTGCTTGCGCTGCTACCCAGTCCATACCAGCGATCACACCACTAAAAGAACCTGAACCTCTGCAATCCAATACGCGCACACCAACCAAGGTTACATTTTTTGCAACGCCATAGGTGGTACCACCTACGGTCCCTGCCACGTGAGTTCCGTGACCATTGCAATCTTCTGAATTACCTCCAAATGCATCGAAGCCTCTTTGAGCTCTTCCGCCAAATTCCACATGATCGGTACGAATACCTGTATCGATAATATATGCTGTTACTCCTTGACCTGTGGAAGTGTAGGTATATGTACCATTTAAAGGTAGGCTACGCTGATCGATTCTATCCAAACCCCAGGTAGCATTCGTTTGGGTAGTTGAATAAGCGTGTACATACCCATCTTGCTCGATATAATGTACTGCTGGATCATTTTTTAATAAAGCTACCTGATTATCTGTTAAGGAAACAGCAAATCCAGGCATCAAGTTACCAAATACTACATCTACTGCTTCATCCGCAACATCATAGCGGGATAAGATACCACTAGCAACTTCACGCATACCTGCTTGTACAAGCTCATAGTTGTCAGATTTTCTAAAATTCAAGGTTTCCTCATGGAGGACTACAATGTATTTGCCTGGAATGGGACCTTCCAGTTTGTCGATAGATGCCATGTCTGCATCAAGAATCATGGATCGGTCTTCTTGTTTTTCCTGACAAGAAGCTGCGAGAAAGACCAAACCAAGAAGAAATGCTCCCCATTTGGTTGGCCATTGAGCGTATTTTTTTGTAAACATAAATAGATTGATGGTTATAAATTTATAAAATGAATTTTCGATTATAGCGAATAAAATTTTTAAAAACAAAAAATAAAGTTTGGTTAATTTTAATTTCAATAGCTTATTCAGTCTAATATATGGTCAAATTCTTTTTTTTTAGTTTAAAATGCAAGTAGATACTTTTATCTTTTCTTCAGAAGTAGAAAAAACTTGTAAAATAAAATGGCAAAATTCAATTATTTAAAGCAACACACATGTGAATGCTTTTAGAGTTTTATTTTTCCATCCAAAGCAATGTAAAATTTCGTATTTTTGACCTGCGAAAAAAAATAAACCAAAGATCCGTACTTTCGGGTCTGACTTAAAGATTGGCTTTGAAATAAGAAAATAATTTACATTCATTCATACAAGCTGTTTAGACAGTAGCAAAAAAAAAGATACCATTGAAAATACTCACATTAGACGTAGGCGGAACCAATATTAAAGCAAAAATTGAAGGACCGGAAGATCGGAGAAAGTTTCCTTCCGGCACACATATCACACCCGAAATCATGGTTTCCGGAGTTCAGGAAATGGTCAGCGATTGGGAATTTGACGTCATATCTATCGGATTTCCCGGGATCATTAAGGGAGGAAAAATCATCAACGAACCAGCAAATTTGGGCAATGGATGGGCAGGATTTGATTTTGAAAAAACTTTTGGCAAACCTGTCAAATTAATGAACGATGCAGCTATGCAGGCCTTGGGGTCCTATCAAGGATCAGGAGTCTTATTGTTTTTAGGATTGGGAACCGGTTTGGGTTCAGCGGTGGTGGTTGATGGCACTGTGCTCCCGATGGAATTGGCACATTTGAGTTATAGAAGCGGCACATTTGAAGACTATGTAGGTTTCCGTGGGATGGAAAAATATGGAAAAGAAGAATGGCAGCAGCATGTCTTTGCGGTGGTAGAGCGATTCAAAGCAGCTTTTCTTCCGGATGATATTGTTTTGGGTGGTGGCAAATCCAAGTACTTGACAGAAGTGCCCCAAGGCTGTAGACTGGGTAACAATAAGCTTGCCTATGAGGGCGGTTTCAGACTATGGACCTAAGCATGGTAAGGGTATTTGCTGTACTTTTCTTCCTCTTAGCTATTCAGGCGCAGGCACAAGAGGTCAAGTTTGGATTGGGGGTAGGGCAGGCCCTGATCAAAGGAGAACAGTCCAAGGAGCGAGTGGCAGGTATTCGCTACCATGCCCTTTACGAATATCAGCCCTACCGGTCTCCTATTGCTTTTGGCTTTACGGCCTCCTTGATGGAGTCTGATGCAGCTTATACACGTCCTAATGGAGAGTTTAATGAACGCATGCGCATCATTCCGGTTGCCTTTGCGCCCAAGTTGATGTTCAGTGAATACGACTCCAAAGCTTTTGTAAAAGCCATGATCGGTGCCCAACAAACCAGGTCTACTGTCACTGCTGATAACTTTAATCGACAAAGGCAAGAGTACGGTTTCTATGGAGGTGTCGGGGCAGGGGTTGAATTGGGAATTACCAGTTTTCTGTTTGCTATTTTGGAATACGAACTCAGCGTAGTCGGATCCAGGCTCGTCAATAATCCAGTGATCCATTCTGCTCAGGTAGCCATTGGTATCAAATTCAATTGATCGTGAACTGTATCTTCGGTGCAGATGTTTGTTAATCAATCTTATGCTTATGAACACTCTTAAAAAATCCTTCATAGTCCTTGCTTGCATGATGCTTTCCACTGGTTTGCTCTTAGCTCAAGACCAAATCGAGTGGTTGACTTTTGAGGAAGCCGCCGAAAAAACTACGCAGCAACCAAAAATGGTCTTTGTGGATGTGTACACCGATTGGTGTGGTTGGTGTAAAAAAATGGATAAAGAAACATTTGCTGACCCGGCCGTGGTGACTTATATCAATGCTAATTTTTATGCAGTCAAGCTCAATGCAGAGAAAACCGATCGTGAGATCAGTTTTAGAGGGCAGACCTACACGGAGGCTACTATGGCCAAAGCTATGCGCGTATCCTCTTACCCCAACTTTATCATCATGGATGCTTCCATGGAAAACATTACCCAATACCCAGGATACAGAAAACCAGAGCCTTTTTTAGAGGGCTTAACAGCGATTTTAGAGCGCTTTGGTAAGTAATCTATTCACCTACGGATCCTATTTCATCTGATTATGAGTTTTGCATTGCATCAAAAAGAAGATACTATCATAGCCTTGGCAACCCCACAGGGAGTAGGAGCCATTGCGGTCATCCGCTTGTCGGGTAAGGATGCTATCAAGCTCACGAATGAGGTTTTTAAAGGGAAGGACTTGGAGAAACAAGCCTCTCACACCATTCACTTTGGCACGATTCGGGATGGGGAAAAGATCATAGATGAGGTATTGGTATCCCTGTTTATTGCACCTAAATCTTTCACGAAGGAAAATGTGGTGGAAATTTCCACCCATGGTTCATCCTATATCGTCAATCAAGTGCTCAAGCTCTTGATTCGCAAAGGTGCTCGTCCGGCCAAACCGGGTGAGTTTACCCAGCGTGCTTTTTTAAACGGGCAGTTTGACCTAGCCCAGGCCGAGGCTGTAGCAGATTTGATCCATTCCGATTCCGAAGCTTCCCATCAGGCGGCTTTGAGTCAGATGCGAGGAGGCTTTTCCAATGAAATCAGTCGCTTGCGGGCCGAATTGATCCATTTTGCATCTATGATCGAGTTAGAATTGGATTTTACAGAGGAAGATGTAGAGTTCGCCTCGAGGGACGACCTGAGAACATTAGTGGAGGCCTTGCTGAAAGTGGTGGAATTACTGATTGGATCCTTCGATCTAGGAAACGTTATTAAAAATGGGGTACCAACTGTAATTGCTGGTAAACCCAATGCGGGAAAATCCACCTTGTTGAATGCTCTTTTGAACGAGGAAAAGGCAATTGTATCCGATATTGCGGGAACTACCCGAGATTTTATCGAGGATGAGATCAATATTGGAGGCGTGATTTTTCGATTTATCGATACGGCAGGTCTGCGGGAGACTACGGATGTGATTGAAGCGATCGGTGTCAGTCGAACGCAGGAAAAGATGAAAACGGCTTCGTTGATTTTGTATCTGTTTGATTTGACCGATACTTCCATGGTGGAGATTCACCGAGATGTCAATAAGTTGGAAAATTTGGGTGTTCCTTTCTTAAAAGTGGCCAACAAAATCGATAAAGCAGCTCCTGCAATTTTGGAAGAGCTTCAAAGGACGTATAAGGATACGATTTTTATTTCCGCAGGGCAGAAGGAAAACTTGGATGATTTGAAAAGAAGGATTTTGGAGTTGGTGAATCTAGACAAGTTCAAGACTGGCAATACCATTGTGACCAATATCCGCCACTACGATTCCTTGAACAAAACAAGGGAATCATTGATCGATGTGTTGACAGGCTTGGATAACGAAGTGACCAATGATTTCTTAGCGATGGATATCCGAAGGTCATTACATTATTTAGGAGAGATTACAGGCGAGATCACGACAGATGATTTATTGGCGAACATCTTCTCTAAGTTCTGTATCGGGAAGTAAGCTCGCAGAAAGCGCGGAATCCACGGAAAAAATGGATGTCCACTAATGGCACGAAGGGGGTGCGAACTCCACAGTATATGCTGAAAATCAGGGATTAATTTTGTTTCATGGCTCCTTGGAGGCGGTCCAGAGGTTTCACAGATACAGGGATTTCTGTCGGTAGGAGAATTGAGAAAGCCAAATCTAAAACCTGCCTGTCGCAATTTTGGTCTACCCCCCAAATTCTAAAATCAACTCTTGCTACGAATGGAAGAAAGAGATCCTATAGTAACCTGACATTTAGGGGCGTAGCCCTGTGATCTTCGTAGAGAAAATCATGGATGATGTGCTCAGAGGCGCGTAGCGCTGAGATCTTCTCTCGCTTGATGACTTATTTAGACACCAATTGAGACTATGATTTTTACAGGTTCGCAGATTTTTTGCTGACGCAAAGAAGGGCTCGCAGAAGGCGCGGAATCCGCGGAATCCTCGGAAATAATGCGAAATTTTATCTTAAGGTCTTTAAAACTTCGAAACATTCTCACCAATAAAAAACCAAATCTAAATTCTAAAATCAACTCTTGCTACGAATGGAAGGAAGAGATCCTATAGTAACCTGATATTTAGGGGCGTAGCCCTGTTATCTTCGTAGAGAAAATGAAGGATAAGGTGGTCAGAGGCGCGTAGCGCTGAGATCTTCTCTCGCTTGATGACTTATTTAGACACCAATTGAGACTATGATTTTTACAGGTTCGCAGATTTTTTGCTGACGCAAATAGGGGTGGGCTCGCTGAAGGCGCGGAATCCGCGGAAGTCAAAGAAATAAGATGAAATTTTATCTCAGGGTATCTAAGATTTGGAAAGCTTATGGCTGGAGCTAATTCAATTGAAACCATGGGGTTGTGGCGGTCCCATGGTTACAAGATGTCGGATGTTCCTTTTCATAGATGTAGAAGCATTATGTGTACTACTTTGAAAGCAAGTTTATCAATAGGTGAAAAAATAATTCTAGATTTCATTGCGGCCTTGGTTTGTGTAAGCACTAGGGTTAACAGTTTAGGTGGGGACAAATTATCAGAAAGAACTGTCCTAAGGCTTTCTTCTTCTGCTTCATTTTTCAAAATCACTTGATCCGTAAGGAAGCGGTTGGTTCTGACTAAGGTTATTCCATTTTTAGTAGCTCCTTTTACAGCAGCTGTAGATGATTTATTCATATTTTCATTTTCAACTCGCGCTATCAGGATTTTTTTATTGGATGGAATTGGGTAGGTTTAAAGAATTGAAAATACTGCAACTAAAGTCAGATTGATCGATCCTACTCAGGGAACATTTGTGAGTTTATCCAGATAGATAAGTTAGTTACCGCCAATTTTAGAAAAGCCGTGAAAGAAAGAATAATCGGAATTGATATCGCAAGAGCATTAGCTGTTTTTGGAATGATAATCGTTAATTTTAAAATTGTACTTGGCGAAAATGGTTTGAATTGGGTCAAATCATTTGCAAGTGCTTTTGATGGAAAGGCATCAGCAACTTTCGTCGTTTTAGCAGGTATTGGACTTGCTTTGATGACAAATTCAGCATTGAGAACTAATGATTTCCAAAAAATACAAATAGCCCGAATAAAAATTGCCAAAAGAGCCTTGTTTCTTTTCATTATTGGTCTTTCGTATATTGTAATTTGGCCAGCGGATATCTTGCATTTTTATGGAGTTTATATGCTCTTTATTTTAATTTTGTTAACGAGCAATGGGAAAACTATTATTATTTCGACAATTGGATTAATCCTGATCTACCCATTTATTTTAGGAGTTTTGGATTATGAAAATGGTTGGGATTTTGAAACTTTACACTATCTCGATTTTTGGACATTTAATGGTTTTTTTAGAAATCTACTCTTCAATGGTTTTCACCCAGTAATTCCTTGGGCTTCTTTTATGCTTTTTGGTTTTTGGTTTGGTAAACAGGATTTAAGAAACGACCGATTCATCAAAAAAGCCTTTTGGGTTAGTTCCATCGCTTTTGTTGTAATTTTAATTTTATCACACGTGTCAATTTCATTTTTATCAAAAGGAAATGAGCAAACAGTAAATGAATTATCACAAATAATTGGAACAAATCCAATGCCACCATTGCCAATATATATGGCTAATGGAATTGCAATTTCCATATCAATTATATCAGCTTGTATCATAATCGGTAAAATATTTTCAAAAAATAAATTACTCTTGGCTTTAAATAAAACAGGGCAACTGGCTTTAACTTTTTATGTCGCTCACGTAATTATCGGGATGGGAATTATTGAGGCGATTAACCCAGAAAAAATGGGGAATTATCCAATAGAATTTTCAGTGGGTTATGCTTTATTATTCAGTTTCTTATGTATATTTTTTGCAACTTTTTGGTTAAAACGCAGAGAAAATGGACCAGTAGAATGGGTAATGAAAAAAATAATTGGTTAAAAAAACTGGGTGCATATAGAAAGTTTTGATAGTGATATTAGACAGCTATTTTTTTTGGAGCCTTTTACTCTAGTATCCGTTGTTTGTGAGAGTTGAGATGTTTTTGAGCAATGCATGCAAATCACGGTCAGTTAAAAGCTTGATAAGACAATCGTGGCACCGGAACCACTTTAGAGATTGAGTCGCATATACGATACTCAACGAGTCCTGGGTCTAGCATCTTGCAAAAGGTCCATTGTAGCCGGTCTATTCCTTGGATGTGGTTCCTGGAAATTTGTTAGCCATCTGATAACAAATACAACAAAATTTACTAATTTTAGTAGGGTTGTAAAACAGTTGAATAAAGAAAAATAAAAGCCTGTTTTTACAGCTTGTCCCATGAGATTGGTGGCTTACGTTAGCTGACTTGCAAAAAAATATCATGAGTTACCGTTTTGGTAACTATATAAATTACATTTACTATAATTAATTAATGCAAGATTTTGAGAGTTAATGTCAAAAGAACACTCAGGGCTACAATAAAGCACTTGAAAAAAATTTGAATTGATTTTTGATGCAAAACAGAGAATATCCAAAGGCGCTGGGCTAATTTCAGCTTGGATGCAGCTTTTGTTGGAGAACAGTCGGGTGGTTCAAAGTAAATGGAAAGTTTACCATCTTTAATTAGTCGGGAGTAGATTGGAAGGGGAGGGCTCCGAATGCCTGCCTATCGTACCCAAGCCTGATACTGTTGTAGATAATGGTGAGAATAATTGTCTTAAATCACTTGAACTGTATGATTTAAAAAAATGAAAAAACTATTATTTAAGTGGGATAAATTAAGTGGGACTTTCTGGTTTATTCCAGTGATGATCATCATTATTTCAATTCTCCTATCATTTAGCTTAGTGTATTTGGATAGTATTTTTACTTTGCCGCAAAATAGCCTTGGCCGTCTCTTTGTTGTGAATAGTTCGGATTCTGCCCGGATTATTTTGTCCACTATTTCTGGGGCAATGTTGGGAGTGGCTGGGACTGTATTTTCCATCACACTTGTGGTCCTTACGCTGGCATCTTCTCAATTCGGCCCGAGTCTAATCAAAAATTTTATGTATGTTAGGTTGAATCAGGTAGTATTAGGTTCGTATATTTCAACTTATCTCTATTGTCTGCTAGTTTTAAATGCTATAAAAGATGGAGAAAACTATACTTTTATCCCTTCCATATCCATAATCATGGCGATTGTAATCGCCATAGCCAATATTGTTTTACTAATCATTTTTATCCATCGGATTGCTGTAAGCATTCAAGCAGATAAAGTGATATCTGATATTTCAATCTTTATATCTCAACAGCTTGAAACCTTGTTTCCTGAAAAAATAGAGGAGAAAAAAGAATTTGAAGATAATGATGATCTAATTTCCGCTTTTAAAAAGCGCATTCCTATAAATTCTCCTAAAAGCGGTTATCTTCAGTACATTGATAATGAAGCGTTGATAGAAATGTTAGGAGACCGTGATTCATTACTGGAGTTGTATTACAGGCCTGGAGGGCACCTAGTGGAAGGACTAGAGATTGGGGTGCTCTATTTGAATGAAAATTGGGAAAAACCGGAGTTTACAAGCATTTTCGAGCATTTGGTGATAGGTAAAACAAAAACATCTCAACAAGACCTTGAATTCTCTATCTATCAAATGGTTGAAATAGCTTCCCGTGCACTTTCGCCAGGAGTTAATGATCCATTCACAGCGATCTCTTGCATTGATAACCTGACAACTACTATGTGCTATCTGGCCAAAGCTAAATTTCCTTCAAAATATCGTTTTGATAGTAAGGGTAATCTCAGGATTATTGCGGATGTATTGAATTTTGAGGGAGTTTTAGATGCTGCTTTCAACCAAATCCGACAGTATTCAATAGGAAGTATAGCTGTTATCATTAGATTAATGAAAGCATTAGTAACCATATATAAATTCACAAGCAAAGAAAACCATAAAAAAGCTGTCATGAAGCATGCCGAGATGGTTTTAAGATTAGGTAAGGAAACTATCAAAGAGCTGAATGACCTAACTGACTTAACGAATATAGCAGAAGAAATTTTAAAGGATGGTTTAGCCATGGGGATTAAACGTACGGAGTGATTCCTATTGGTTAAAAAAACTGGGTGCATATAGAAAGTTTTGATAGTGATATTAGACAGCTATTTTTTTTGGAGCCTTTTACTCTAGTATCCGTTGTTTGTGAGAGTTGAGATGTTTTTGAGCAATGCACGCAAATCACGGTTAGTTAAATGCTTGATAAGACAATCGTGGTACCGGAACCACTTTAAAGAATGAGTCGCATATACGATACTCAACGAGTCCTGGGTCTAGCTTCTTGCAAAAGGTCCATTGTAGCCGGTCTATTCCTTGGATATGGTTCCTAGAAATTTGTTGGCCATATGGTAACAAATACAACAAAATTTACTAATTTTAGTAGGGTTGTAAAACAGTTGAATAAAGAAAAATAAGGGCCTGTTTTTACAGCTTATCCCATGAGGTTGGTGGCTTGCGTTACGTGACAAGCATAAAAAGACAAAAGATTAACCGTTGAAAATGAAAGTTATATTTTTGATTATTGTTCTGATTCACGGACTAATCCATCTGCTTGGATTTGTCAAAGGCTTTGAATTGAGAGAAGTCAAAGAATTAACACTTCCTATTTCAAAGCCAATGGGGGTTGGTTGGTTGACTTCAACATTCCTATTTTTGACGTATGGATCATTGCACTTATTAAATTCCAAATATGCTTGGCTAATAGGACTTGTTGCAGTAATTCTTTCACAAGTGCTAATTATCTTTTTTTGGAAAGACGCAAAGTTCGGGACTATACCCAATAGTATCATTTTGGTGGTTTCAATAGTTTCATTTGGTTATTATAACTTTCAGAAAGTCATTCAACAAGAGACAACACAGTTGCTCAATAAAAATGTCACTATAGAAAACAGAACTTTACTTGAAAGTGATTTAACCAATTTACCCGAACCGGTAAAAAAATGGTTGAAAAATTCAGGCGTAATAGGAAAACCACTTATAAGTTATGGCAAAGTAACTCAAGTGGCTGAAATGCAAATGAAACCAGAGCAAGACAATTGGTTGACGGCAACAGCGATACAATATACAAGTATTGACAATCCTGGATTTATATGGTCAGTAGATGCGAGAATGAATAGCTTGTTGCACTTTCAAGGACGAGATAAGTTTGAGGATGGCAAGGGCGAAATGCTGATTAAATTGAACTCCTTATTCAACATTGTAAACGAGCGGGGAGAAAAATTAGATGAAGGCACATTGCAGCGTTACCTTGGTGAAATGGTTTGGTTTCCTTCTTTGGCTTTGAGTTCATACATAACTTGGGAACAACTCGACGAGAATAAAGCAAAAGCGACCATGACCTACAAAGGAACTTCTGGCAGCGGGACATTTCATTTTAATTCAAATGGTGACATTACAAAATATTCGGCATTGCGTTATAAAGGCAACGAAATTGACGCAAAAAGGCACGATTGGGAAATGAACATATTGGATTATAAATCATTTGAAGGTATAAAAGTTCCAACAAAAATGACATCTACTTGGAAGCTCGACGATAGAGATTGGACTTGGTTAAAATTGGAAGTTACAGACATATCATACAACAAGAATACCAGCCACTAATGGAGCATTCAGAAGTATCCCGAGGCTAGTGATATACCTTCATTCGTCAGTACAGGCATTACTCCCGTTGGAACGGACAAGTTTTTGATCTATATTCGCTATGTAATTGAAAAGAAAACTCATGTTTCAGGAACCCAAAAAATACACAGATAACGACCACTTCTTTTTTTAACCCACACAGGATTTGGAGAAAATATGCAATGCCCCACAAGATAAAGATGGTGTATTTAAAGTTTTATAATTGCGAAATGGAAAGGTGGAATTAGTTTACATTGGTTATTCTAATGGCGGCGGTCTCTACAACGAAATTGTAAATGGACTTCATTTCGACAAAAATCCTAGAAAAATTGGCTGGACTTATCAAATGCTTAAAGATAAAACCGAGGCGCCTGACATTTATTAGTATGTGACGAATGATCAGGAAAAAAGAAAGTCAGAGCAAGTTGAAATGTTGCAAGAATTTATAGCTTTTACAAGAAAATTACCGAGATGGAACAAATAAATGAACCAACGATGCGAAAGAATTTAGAAGCAGTAATAATTGTTGGAATAGCCGCTTAGATGATATTTGATGACGATCTCATTGATCTCTCACAGCTATCATTTTTCATACATTTCTTACATTAGCCTTCAACATGGAAAGAATTAAAATAGTCTGAAAAATGGAATTTTTAAAACCCGTAAGATTAGTATCTATCCTAAATCGAAAAAAAGACGATCCTAGTAAATTTGTTTTTACGGGTAACTTAACCATTCAGGAGACCGATATTCAACTGTTTAAATACAGAAAAGAAGCATTTGTTGAAGAGAAAAATATATCACCTGATATCCTTCATACATTTGAAAAGAACGGATATAATTATTGGTTGAATATCTACGGCTTAAATGAAACGGCAACCATAGCATCAATTTGTGAGAAACAAGGCATCCACAGCTTAGTGATCCAAGATATTTTAGATGTAAATCAAAGACCTAAATTTCAAGAGTATGAATATTTTTCTTTTTTGACTTTAAAATCCATTGTTCCTTCCGAAAATGAAATGATAACTGAACAAATTAGTTTTGTTTTTGGAGTAAACTTTTTGATCTCTTTTCAAGAAAGAAAAGCAGACTTTTTTGAACATCTCAGAATCAGGATAAGAGAAGACAAAGGGATCTTAAGGGAGCGTTCTGCTGATTATCTGCTCTATGCAATGCTTGAATCAATTTTAGACAATTATTTTAAGACTCTAAGTAGGGTAGACGAAGAGATTGAGAAATTTAATTTCACGAATACTAAAAAAGAACCATCTCCAAATGCACTTGAATTGATTGAAAATCATAAAAAATTTGTCCACTTTATTAAGAAGTCCATTCTTCCAATCAAAGAATTCGCACAAATAGTGGAGCGTGGAGAATGTCATTATATTGAAAAAAAGCACCTAAAATATTTTTTGGAAATCAAGGATTTATGCTTAACCCTGATTGATAATAGTGATATGATTCTTTCATCGCTTGAGAGTCAGACAAATTTATTTTTTTCTGTACAAGGTCATCGGATGAATCAAGTAATGAAAACCTTGACTATCGTGGCAACGATATTTATTCCTTTGACCTTCATTGCGGGTATTTATGGAATGAATTTTTCAAATATGCCCGAACTTGAATGGAAATATGGTTATGTGGGTATATGGTCTATTATGTTGAGTGTTTTCTTTGGTATGGTAATTTATTTTCGTAGGAAGAAATGGTTTTAAGGTGCTATTGGGTAAATCAATAGTACACACAACAAGAGGAGCTGAAATGGTAGTAGCTTTTGTTGTTGTTTTGAATATAGATGGGGCATAAAAGAAAGATCACAAATGTCACTTCACAGGCAATACCTCCATCTTTTCGATCTTTTTTTTTGAAACCAAAGTTGCTTTAAAAACTTTTTTAAACAATCTAAAGACTTCCTTGTTTGATCCATGTTAAACAAACTATCCAACTGATGAATTTATTAAGATCCTTATCCCTTACCGCCCTATGCGGTGCTATGTTTTTCGCAGTAAGTTGCGATAACAAATCTTCGGAAGTCACTGAAGAAGAAGTTGTAGAAGTTGTAGAGGTTGAAGAAACTCCTACGACCGTTGTAGATATTGCAGTAGGTTCAGCTGATCATACCACCTTGGTTGCAGCAGTATCAGCAGCAGGTCTAGTTGAAACTTTAAGCGGTGATGGTCCATTTACTGTTTTTGCACCTACCAACGATGCATTCGCTGCACTTCCTGCAGGTACTGTAGAAAGCTTATTGGAAGAAGCAAACAAAGATCAATTAACAGCTGTGTTGACATACCACGTAGTAGCTGGAAATGTGTTGTCAGGTGATCTATCTGATGGACAAGTTGTGACTACGTTGAATGGTCAAACTCTAACTGTAAGCATCAAAGATGGTAAAGTAATGATCAATGGCGCAACTGTTGTAGCTGCAGATCTTGCAGGTAGCAATGGCGTGGTACATGTAATTGATTCAGTATTATTACCAAAATAATTTTGATTAATAAGTGGTTTAAAATGTGTTTTACTCTCACCAAGTAAAAACGAATGGTTAAAAATGGGTATCCTACTTGGGTATCCATTTTTTTTGTAATTTTGATTTAAAGTTTATTAGTTGCCCATGAAATATTACCTACTTCTGATTTGTACGCTGTGTTCTTTTTCTCTTCATGCCAATGAATTGGTTAATGGGTATATCGTAATGGCTAATCAAGATACCATTCAGACATCCATAAAAATAGCTGGAAGAGCTCCCATTACCAATTCCCAAATCTTGGTTACAGTAGATGATGCGAGAGGAGAACAACTATTTCAGGCGGCAGATAAGCAAGTGCTAGGCTATGGATTTAAATTGAATCAGGTTAGTTATTCTTTCCGTTTTTTTGATATCCAACGAAGTTTTGGAAGTGCATTTTTCCGATTGATAGAAAATGGAGATAATTTTTTACTTTATGAAAACAAGGTAAAAGGAATCGATCGAACGGCAGAAGTACCCAACTCCCATTACGTCTTAATGAAGTCAAGCGGGGAGACGATCAATTTTACAACAGCTTTATTTAGCAATTGGAAAAAAGTAGTAAAAGAGTTTGTCTGGGACAATCCAGAAGCTTTAAAAGCTCTTAGTGACCTCAAAAGAAATGAAGTGCCAGCGTTCGTGCGATTCCTGAATAATATGTAAGGAAAAGTAAGAGGCTACCATAACCTTTAACAGTAGCATGAACAAAGTTTACCTTCCGATTAGGAAGGCAACTTTAATCAGTTTTTTTTGGCTATGCAAGTTAGTACTGTCTACTCAGCATATGCTCCAACTACGTGTATGTTTACTCATACAAAAATTAATTTTGGTTCAAGTTGTCTTTGGCAGTCTTGGAGTCAGGTTTTGTTGAGGTTCAATAATTGATACACTCAACCGCAGAATATTTAGTTTTTATGATTATCCGCTTTTATTCCAGTAGCTAAACAAATGAATATATTCATTATGCTTTCAAGCATCTGTTGACAGTGGATAGTTGACTGTGGTCCATTATCCGCAATAGTTCGGATATTACTTTGACTCTTGCTTAATTGCGGATAATTATATTAGTTTTTTGAAATCTTAAGCACTTTTCTCTTTTTCCATTTCTTTTTTAGGGAAAATCTTTGGTAATAAAAACAACATTAAGTGTTTCGTTTCAAAAAATTCTGCGGTAAATTTTTTGTTTTATTAAATAATATTCCATAAATTTAAACTAAGTATTAAGAATATTCTAAAATAGTCTTCGCCATAAAAATTTCTTTTAAACCTATTTTAGTTTGTTCTTCGGTGTAATTCTTATTTAAAATCTTTTGTGGATTTCAAAAAATAAAGATTTTTCAGATTACACTTATTGATTTTGCGTGCACTTAGTGCTTTAGGGTCCTCGTTCGTAGAGGTGTTTTAATTTTAATTGGAGATTGTTTTTTGGGTTCCAAAAATCTGGTTTTCAAAGTATCCTGTTATCATCAATTTAGTAATGATTGTAGAATGGATGTTGTAGAAATAGAAACGTTTCTTGTGAGCCTTTTTAAATTTAGGGTAATTCACCCTACAAAACCACAACAGCAACAGTTCAAAAGCTCTGGAAGTCCTGTGTTTGATGACTTTATTGCAACGCACAAGTTACAGACTGCAGAAACAACCGTATTACTCTTAGGGCTTATTCCTTTTTTGAATCCCAACTTTTTGTTTCATGCCATTAAAGAAATTTTTGATGCCATCAAGGATAAGCCCATTATCGGAGGCTATCGGGGCAAAAATCATCGTGGTATATTACCGAATGCTGAATTAGCACTATTTCTCTTGGCTGGAGAAGACTTACGCAATAGGATTCAATTCATGCATCTTTTTGAAAGTGATCACTTGTTTTCGAAAAAAAAGATCCTAAGTATTTCCAAACAAGAGGAGTTAGAACCCCATTATTCGAAGCCATACCTGATTAGTCAGGAGTACTTCGATCTTTTTGTTTTGGGTAAGAGGTATAGTCCTTCACTCAGCCCCAAGTTTCCAGCACAACTCCTCCAAACACAGTTGGAATGGTCCGATCTGGTTTTGGGAAGTAATACAGCTACTCAAATTGAAGAAATCAAAATCTGGTTGGATCATAATGCAGAGTTGATGAAAGATTCTGTTTTGGGAAAGAAGATTAAGTCCGGTTATGTAGCACTTTTTTATGGACCCTCTGGTACTGGGAAAACGCTTACAGCGACTTTATTGGGCACATACACTGGCAAGGACGTTTATAGAATAGATTTATCACAGGTGATTTCAAAGTATATAGGGGAAACTGAAAAAAATCTCTCTCAACTTTTTGAGGAAGCTAAAGATAGGGATTGGATACTTTTCTTTGATGAAGCAGATTCCATTTTTGGTAAACGTACCAATGTGAAGGATGCTCATGATAAGTATGCGAATCAAGAAGTCTCATACCTTCTTCAACAGGTTGAAAACCATGATGGCTTAGTCATATTAGCTTCCAATTTTAAAGGAAACATTGATACAGCTTTTACTCGGAGATTTCAATCCATCATCGAATTTGAAACGCCCAAAGCAAGCGAAAGATTGGAAATATGGAAGAAAGCCATTCCTGGAAGTTTGCCTCTAGAGGAAGCAGGAAGCTTAACCTCCATCGCACAAAAATATGAGTTGAATGGAGCCAATATTATCAATATAGTTCACTACGCCAGTTTGCAGTCTCTCCATATGAAAGAAAAAAAGCTGTCAACGCAGCACCTAATGAAAGGAATTAAGCGAGAGTTTAAAAAGGAGGGGAAAATTCTGTAAGCCAAAACTTATGATCTACGAAACCTTACATATCATCGCTTCGGATCTAGCAAATGCTTTTGTTGAACTGACTGAGCAGACGGGAATCGTTGAACTCAACCATGTAGGTAAATTAGAGGAAGATGGCCAAATGGATAAAGTAATTATATCATTGGTGCATGTGATGCAGGAGGCTACGCTTAAAAATCTTCCAAATCAGATTCAGCAAGACAATCAAGTTCAACGGCTTAATAAAAAAATTCCCTTGAATCTGTATGTGATTTTTTGCAGTAATTTCTCGGACTACGATAATGCGCTCAAAAACTTATCCTTTATCCTCGAGTATTTTCAAGCTAAAAAGGTATTCACAGATAAAAACACTTTTTTCAATAGGGAAAGTGAAATGTTAAGAAACTTGGCGGATTTTAGATTTTCTGTAGAATTGTTTAGCCCATCATTTGATGAATTAAATCAGATTTGGGGTACTCTAGGTGGCAAGCAGGTACTTTCCGCTATATATAAAGTTAGTGTAATTGATATCGAATTGCGAAAACCTCAATCGCAGGTAGGTCAAATTACAAGTGTTCAACTCAAAACTCAAGGATGATGGCGACTGCTTTGACATATCGACCACTCATTGAGATCACTATTTTACATGATTATTTTTTGGATAGAGGATTGTCCCGCTTTGAAGAGGTAGAAGCGGAAATTCAGGCACAGCGGCTCAGTAATTATCACTGGAATCATTTTCTGTCATTAGTACCTAGCAAGGCTACCTCTGAACTATTGGCCAATCATCGTTTACTATTTAGAAGCAGCAGGGACCGTTGGACATTGATTGGGCAATTGTACAATGATCGTACACCATTGATCTCCTTGAGTTCGCAAGATGTACTTCAATTTTTCTTAGTGGTCAAGGATCCTGATTTTCTTCAGTACACAGCCTTAGACTTAAATACTAGTCGGATGCTGTTATTGGCTAATCATCCTCCATTTGATCATATCCCATCTTTACCAGCAGTGAATGAAGGGATACTTGAATCAAATTTTTTAATCTCCAAAGAACAATTGGCTAGAAATTTTATCGGGGAGATGATTCTTCCTACAAGTTGTATTGGATTACTTTCCATAGCAGTAGATCCTTATGATCCAAGCTATGAGGGCATATTGGCAGGAGATGGGACCTATCGTCTTCCGCTTAGTTGGACCATTCGGTTTCCTAATAGGCAAACCTTTTGGAGGTACATATTTCAATCAGGTGAGGTGTTGACGACTTCGCAACCCTTGCCCATGACGAAAAATGGATTTATTCACATGACCGATGATTACATCGATGATGTGGAATCTTTTGATATACAGTTTCCAAACCCTTCATCTCCAAGCATACTACTGGAAAACTCAAACGCTATTTCACAAATATTTCTAACCATCTAAAACATTCAAATTATGGCAAGTACATACAAAACCCCGGGTGTCTATGTGCGGGAGGTCTCCAAATTCCCTCCCTCAGTTGCACAGGTAGAAACCGCCATCCCGGCTTTTATCGGCTACACCCAAAAAGCCAAAGAGATCAATAACGATGATTTGTTGAATAAGCCTACCCGGATTACATCGGTTTTGGACTTTGTAACCCTGTTTGGCGGTGCTCCCGATGTGACTATCACTTCTATCAATCTAGGCCCAAACAATGAGGTCTTGGGAGTAGACGTGTCCGAGCGCTATTACCTCTATGAAGCCATAAGAATGTTTTATGCCAATGGTGGTGGACCTTGCTACATTGTATCGGTAGGGAAATATGGAGATACTGTACAAAATGGAGATGGAATTGGTCCAGGATTGCTGAAAGGTTTGGATGCTATCCGCAAGCAGGATGAACCCACCATTCTCCTGTCTCCTGACGCTTCTATTATGTCCCAAGCGGATATGAATACCCTTCATACAGCCATGTTGAGACAATGCAATGACTTGCAAGATCGTTTTTGTGTATTTGATTTGAAGGAAAATTCAGACAAGGATTACGCTGAAATCGTGGATGACTTTCGGGATGGAATTGGGATGAGTTTCCTCAAATACGGTGCTGCATATACTCCTTGGTTAAAAGCTAATCTTCCACGGGATATTTCATATAAAAACCTCAAAGGACGTATTTCTTCCGGTGGGTCAACCATAACACTGGCAGACTTGGTTGATGATGCGAGAGTCAAAAGCCTAGCAGATAGTTTGGATAATTTGGTGGATGACTTTCAAGAAATACAATCGGCTTTCAACAGCATCAAAACCCTTTCATTTACTTCCATTGAGGCACGAGTAGAACGCTTGATTGCTAATCTGCGCTTAAACAGAAACAGAGACTCCCTCATTCAGCTGCTGACATTTTATGTGCAGGTCATTGATACTGTAAGGGATGTCATCGATGTGGGTTCATTGACCAATATCACTATTCGTCATCGAGATGATGCAGGTTTTCTTTTTGAGACTCTTCAGGGTAAGTTGGCAGGATCGGAATCCTCTGGAGCTATTTTTGAGGTTGTAGAAGAAATCAGAAAAATGATGGCGGATTCCAGCTCCCTTTCTTCCGCCTTTGCCATTGTATCTGCATCAGGTTTGGATTTGACGACAGGAAGCTCATCCTCGACCGTTTATTTTGGTGAAGGTACCAATAATTCAGAACGCATTTCTCCGCATATACGGGCTGTGGCTGGGTTTTGGCCAGTGCTGCGATCTTCTCTAGATTTTATTTTAGAGAGCACGGAAGATTTGATCAAAAGCACTCAAGAAGTGGCCAAAGATGTCATTCCAGCCCTCAAAAATATTTTTCAAGCGATCAGAAAAGAATACCTGACCCTTCCTCCAAGTTCGAGCATTGCAGGAGTGTATGCATTGGTGGATAATTCACGAGGTGTGTGGAAAGCTCCTGCCAATATCTCCTTAAATCAAGTAGTCGATGTCACTACCCTGATTGACCGACAGATACAGGATAACTTGAATATCCATCCTGACACTGGCAAATCCATCAATGCTTTACGACCATTTGCAGGTAAAGGTATTATGGTATGGGGTGCGCGAACTCTGGCTGGAAACGATAACGAATGGCGATACATATCTGTTAGGAGATTCTTTAACATGGCAGAAGAGTCAATTAAGAAAGCAACTGAACAATTTGTCTTCGAGCCTAACGATGCCAATACTTGGGTGAAAGTGCGAGCGATGATAGAAAATTTCCTGGTTCTACAATGGAGGGCAGGAGCCTTGGCTGGAGCCAAACCAGACGATGCATTCTATGTCAGAATTGGGCTTGGACAAACGATGACAGCACAGGATATACTAAATGGATATATGATTGTAGAAATCGGTATGGCAGTCGTCAGACCTGCTGAGTTCATCATCTTGAACTTTTCTCACAAAATGCAAGAATCTTAATCAATTGACCACATCTAACAATTACAAATATGAGCTATCCCTTATCCAAGTTTCACTTCGCAGTAGAGTGGGGTGGAGCAAAAATAGGTTTTACAGAGGTATCTGGTTTGGACCTCGAAACTGAAGTTATCGAATACAGGCATGGGGCAAGTCCTGAGTATGGGAAAATAAAAATGCCTGGTCTCAAAAAAGAAGCCGCAATCACGTTGAAGCGAGGCACATTTGCTTCTGACAATGAGTACTTCGAATGGTACAAAACCATATCCATGAATAAGGTGGAACGAAGGGACCTCACTATTTCCTTGCTCAACGAAGAACATGAGCCCGTGGTGGTATGGCAGGTAAAAAATGCCTGGCCTACCAAAATACAGTCCACTGATTTAAAAGCAGATGGAAATGAGGTGGCCATTGAAAGTATGGAGTTGGTACACGAAGGTTTGACTATCCTTAATCAATAACCCATGACTTATTATCCCCCTGTTGCATTTCATTTTAAAGTCGAATTCTCAGGTATTTCTGAACAGCAGTTGGATGTCGAATTTCAATCAATTGCTGGGTTGACGTCGGAATTGGAGCTGGAAGAAATCTCCGAAGGGGGAGAGAATAGGTTTAAACACACCTTACCAATCAAAAGTAAGTATAGCAACCTCATCCTGCGAAGAGGTATAGTGGTGGATTCTAAACTTATCCAATGGTGTCAGAGAGCCTTGGAAGATTTTGAGTTTTCACCAGTTGATTTGACAGTCAAGTTACTTAATGAAAAACATGAACCTCTCCTTAGCTGGTCAGTAGTACATGCGATTCCTGTGAAATGGGAAGTAGCCGAATTCAATTCTCTTGAGAGCAAGGTCATGATGGAAACGCTTGAGCTTAGCTATAATTATTTCAAAATCATTAAATTATAAGTAATGCCCATAGAAATCAGAGAGCTGCATATCAAAGTAAATGTCACTCCCGAGCGCGAACAAGCGCCGAGACAATCATCTGCAACGGGAAAAGATATAGTGCAGGAAGTAGTGGAAGCAGTTATGGAAACTATTGAACGCAAGAAAGAACGATAATGAAAAACTCAGGAGCCCTTAAAAAATTATTTATCAAGGCATTTTCGGATGAAGAATTTAAGAATGAGGTACCTAATGGCACCTATACAGCTTTACTGAACCCTGATAGTTACACCTTCTCTTACACGACTGTTCAAAATGAAGATCAGGCACCTGGTACGAGTAGTGTAGCTCCGAAGTTTAATAAAATCCTGCCTCAAGAGTTGACATTTGAGTTTCTCTTTGACCGAACGGGAGCTATCCAAGATAGTCCCGCAGGTCCTGATGGTATCATCGATGATATCGAGCAGTTTAAGCGGGTAACCTATGATTATCAGGGTGATCAGCATAGACCCAATTACCTGAAGATTGCATGGGGCTCCCTGCTTTTTAAAGGAGTGTTGACAAGTCTAGATATTGCATTCAAGCTTTTTCGGCCGGATGGAACTCCTCTGAGAGCCGTAGCAAGTTTGAAGGTCATTGGGTTTGTCGAAGATAACTTGCGAGTTGCCATCGAAAATAATCAATCCCCGGATCTTACACATTTCCGGGAGGTGAAGCAAGGCGATACACTGCCCTTGATGAGCAGTAGGATCTACGGAGATTCTAAGTATTATTTAGAAGTAGCTAAAGCCAATAAAATTTATGATTTCAGAAATCTCCAAGTGGGTACCCAAATCTACTTTCCGCCTTTAGATAAAACCAACCTATGAATTCAGAAGCAATCAATACTGGCAGAAACCCGGATTTGGTAACCACCACCATTCGTATTGACGGTGTTGAGTTATCCAATACCTTTCAGTTGCTGCATGTGACGGTGCATAAAGAAGTGAATAGAATTCCTATGGCCAAGCTTATATTTTCGGATGGAGATGTGGCGGCAAGAGATTTCCATGTCAGTAATTTACCTGATCTAATGCCAGGGAATATGCTTGAAATTTTTGCAGGCTACCATAGTGATGAGAGTCGTATATTCAAAGGAATCATCATTAAACATCAGATCAAGGTAAAAGCTTCCTCCTCCATGCTGATTGTAGAATGCAAGGATAAGGCTGTAAAAATGACTGTGGGACGAAAAAGTAATACGTTCCATGACATGCGAGATTCAGAAGCCATAGAGTCAATTTTATCTAATTATGCTTTGGAGCATGAAGTAGAGTCTTCCCCAGGAATTCATAAAAAGCTTGTACACTATCATGCCACTGATTGGGATTTTATGGTCTCTCGGGCTCAATCCTGCGGCTTTCTATGCTTTGTTTCGGATGGAATAGTGAAAGTTTCCAAACCTGAAACAAATCAGGAATCTTTGCAAAAAGTTACTTTGGGAAGCACTATACTGGATTTTGATGCCCAAATGGATGCACGTGATCAATATCAAAAGGTAACAGCCCAAACCTGGGACGAAGAACTTCAAGAGCTTGTGGAATGGGAAAAAACATTGGAAAATATTTCACTCCATGGAAATTTCAGAAATGAAAGCCTTGCAGCAGTTATTGGTTTGGAGAAGTATGAGTTGAAAAATGGTGCCAATATTTCAGATGAACTCCTTCAAGCTTGGAGCCAAGGAACGATGCTATTTCAGGAGCTGGCAAAAGTCAGAGGACGTGTAAAATTTCAAGGAATTGGATCTGTTTTACCGAATACCTGTATTGAATTGGAAGGAGTAGGCGACCGATTCTCTGGAAAAGCATGGGTATCAGGTGTGTTTCATCAGATTCATGAAGGTAATTGGACAGTGGATGTACAGTTTGGATTAAATCCTGAATGGTTTTCTGAATCATATCCCATTCATGCCTCTGCTGCTTCTGGGTTGCTCCCAGCTATTAAAGGACTTCATATTGGTGTGGTAAGTCAGCTACAAAGTGATGATGGAGATGAGAAAATTTTGGTAAAAATACCGATTATCACATCCGCAGATGAGGGTTTGTGGTGCAGGATAGCCTCCTTGGACGCTGGGAAAGAACGGGGGATTTTTTTTAGACCTGAAATCGGAGATGAGGTGGTCGTTGGTTTTTTGAACGAAGATCCCAATCAGCCCATTGTACTTGGCAGCATGCACAGTGCTAGCAAACCTGCACCTATCGAGGCGGATGATAGTAATCATGAAAAAGGAATTTTCACTCGGGAGAATTTAAAGATCCTTTTTAATGATGCTACCAAGACCATTCGGATAGAAACACCAAAGGGAAAGCAGATCATCTTGGATGAGGATGAAAATCAACTGATGCTTCAGGATGAACACGGTAATCAACTCACAATGAATAGTGAAGGCATACAACTGACGACAGACAAGGATTTGAAATTGAAAGCTTCGGGAGATCTAGTATTGGAAGGTATGAATATCACTGTGGATGCAAGTGCTCAAGCAAAACTCTTGGGGGCTGGCGGTGCAGAAATCAGCAGCAGTGCTGCTACAGTAGTCCAAGGAAGTATTGTACAAATAAATTAGAACGATGGGAATGCCAGCAGCAAGAATCAACGATATGCACGTATGTCCAATGGTGACAGGTTCCGTGCCACATGTAGGAGGGCCAATTCTTCCCCCAGGGGAAGGGACCGTTCTAATCGGAGGAATGCCTGCAGCCCGGGTAGGCGATATGGCGACTTGTACCGGCCCACCTGATACCATTATTGCTGGGTCAAGTACAGTTTTGATTGGCGGGATGCCTGCTGCAAGAGTAGGAGATAGTACGGCCCATGGAGGTTCGGTAGTTTCAGGAGAATTTACAGTTTTAATTGGCTAGATATGGAGTCTAAAAAACCATTTTTAGGTAAGGGTTGGTCCTTTCCTCCTGCTTTCAGTAAGCAATTTCGTAATGTGCAAATGCTTGAAGGAGAGGTGGATATAGAAAGTAGTTTGGAACTATTGCTTTCCACCAAACAAGGAGAGCGCATCATGCATCCGAATTTTGGCTGCAACTTAGAAGAATTACTGTTTAATCCACTGGACAGAACGCTGATTACCTACATCACAGATTTGATCAAAACAGCTATCCTATATTACGAACCAAGAATAGATGTGCTGAAAATTCAAATTTTCGAAGATCAATTGATTGATGGTAGAGTGAATATCCACATAGCCTACTTAGTCAGGGCTACCAACGCTCGAAAAAACAAAGTATTTCCATTCTATAAAGACGAGGGCATAGAAATCTAGGTATGGCTGGACAGACAAACGATAGCATGAGGATTCATAAAAGGAACGGTTCTACTCAGAAAGGCCGTTATCACAAGAATCTCGATCCTTCCCAACTTCAGCTGATGGAGCTAGGTGTAGAGGACTGGGTTCTGTTTGCCTGTAAGCTAGCCAAGGAGATTAATTTTTTCAATGCATCCAATCAGCAGGATGGTGATTGGTCTATTTTTTTTCAACAAGTATTGGATACACCCATGGATATAGATCAAGCAAATGCTTTTGAACTAGAATCCATGAAAAGCACTATCCAAAAAGCGCTTATGAGCGCTCAAATTCAGGGAGATCTTACGCCTCACTTAACACTGTTTATTGCATTTCTGAAGCTTTTGGAATTCAGTCGTTCTCACCTCAATACGTTAACCAAAAAACACTTGGATTTCTATTATCGGGAAGTTTTGAAATTTGATAAGCAAGCCCCAACTTCAGATTCTGTTTATGTGGTATTGGAGCTGGCTAAAAATGCTGCCAATCTCCGATTGGAGTCAGGAACCACCTTTTTAGCTGGTAAAAATCAAGCAGGTGAAAACCTTTTGTATAAAAACAGTGGTGAAATGGTCATCAATACCATTCAAGTAGAAGGAATTCGTACACTTTTTCATGACAAACCAGGGGAGATACTTACACAAGCTATCATAAAAGACCCCTTGATGGGCGAGCATGTAGCGTTACAAAAGCAGGAGAGTTGGGCTACTTTTGGGAACCATTTAGTACAAGAGGAGGAAGCTTTGCATCAGCCTTTATTGGGCTTCGTCATTGCATCGCAGACATTGTTGCTTAGAGAAGGCACCCGCCATATTAAACTCATATTTAATTTTCAAAACCAGCTTACAATCTCTGAGGAAGATTTTCTGAATACAGTTCAAGTTTTCTTTTCTACTGCCGATGAATGGATACTGTATGAGATGAATGATCAGGAAATTGTTATCAACAATCCCCAGCAATTAATCCTTTCTTTTGAATTGGATAACACGTTTCCTTCTTTAGTTCCATTAGAAACCAAAGATCCAGTTTGGCATCAACTGAGTGGGCTGCCTGCTATGAAATTTGAATTTTTAGTAGCGAATGAAACATCCTACAAGGTATTCAATGATTTCTCAACCATTCCATTGGATGCTATAGAAGTAAATGTGGATGTTCAAGACGTTCGGAATATTCATTTGGAAAATGATCAGTCTATTCTCAATCCTACCAAACCATTTTACCCGTTTTCTACCAGACCCTTTGCAGGTTCAAGTTTTAGTTTTGGTTATCCCGAAGCATTTAGCAAAAAGTGCACAAAAGTCAATCTTTCGTTCGCTTGGAAAAATACCCCTGCCGATTTTAGGGAACATTACAGCGCTTATGTTGAGGAAGCAAAGAAGAATATATCCTCTATGTTTTTTGTGACTTCCTTGCATACCATGTACTTACAAGAACAAAAGAAGTACAAATCCATTCCTTTTACTGGAGAAAAATCGTTGCTCATCGATAGGCTCGAAAAAACAGGACTCAAAGGTGTGGAAAATATACCGTATGAAAAACCGGCAACAAAGGAAAACCAAAATTCGATTGTTGGTTCCAATCAACATTTCAATTATACCCTACAAGTTCTGCAACATGGTCAAACGCTGACTGCAGGAGGGCAGGGCGATACTCATGCACTTTTTCTCAAACCAACTCTTGAATCAGGATTTGAATTTAATTTAAATTATAATGAAGCTATTGAAAATAGACCTTCTGCGACCATTCGGGTGAATCTCCAACAGTCTTTTTTGCATGAACTATATCCCAAAATATTGGCGATGATTTTGACTTCGGAAGTGGCAAATAAGATATTACCAAATGAACCCTATACACCTTTAGCTGCAGATTTAAAACTTTCTTACAAAGCAAATACGCAGATTACAAAGCAAACTGCTACCAATAAGCTTTTTTACATTCATCCGTTTGGTTTGGGAGAAAAGAATGGTCAAACGCTGATTAGCTCTGCTTATCAGCAAGGAGGAAACCTCTACCTCGGATTGTCAGAAGCAAAACCAAATGATACGCTTTCCCTACTTTTTCAACTGGATGAAGGAACAGAAAACCCTTTGTCTGTCAATGGAGTACCTGTTCAGTGGTCTATTTTGGGATCATCTGATTGGGAGTCCTTGTCACCTGAGGCCATCTTAATGGACGAGACCAATAACCTGCTTTCTTCTGGAATAGTCAGATTGCAGTTGCCAAGAGTCTTACATCAATCCAACACTGCCTTTCCATTGGGCTTGACTTGGCTCAGGCTTCACATACAAGCAGCAAGTGATTCAGTTTGCCGTAGCTTCAATATCCATGCGCAGGCAGTTAAATTGCATGCAAATGACCCTTGGAAAGCAACTCATTTACCCGCTCAATTGCCTTCTCAGACTATATCAAAGCTTGAAAAAAGAACGGCTCCCATTAAATCCATTACTCAACCTTACGCAAGCCTTGGGGGAAAGCCTCTAGAATCAGACTTAAATTTATACAGAAGAATATCTGAGCGACTTCGTCATAAAAATAGAGCGATCACTTTATGGGATTATGAACATTTGGTTTTGGAGGAGTTTCCAGAAATCCTCTTATCAAAATGTCTTAATCACACCTTTGGAGATTGTTTTCATGCACCCGGTCACGTGACGCTTGTGGTAGTACCCAAGCATAGACCTTTAGATTTTTCATTTCTTAACTACCCAAAAGTATCTGAGGGAAAGCTTTTGGAAATCAAGCAGTTTATAGAGCAATTTATAAGTCCGTCCATTGAAGTGCACGTCAAAAACCCACACTATGAGCAAGTGGATATTGAGTTGTCCGTGCGATTAAAGTCGGGCTTTGATTGGAATTTCTATGAGGGGCAGCTTAAAAAGGATTTGATTAATTTTCTTTCCCCTTGGGCTTTTGACTTGAATGCTTCCGTTAATTTTAATAGGGAAATTCATCGAAGTCAGTTGGTTTATTTTGTTGAAAATCTGGAGTATATAGATTTTATTGGTGACCTATCTTGGAGGATAGGTATACACAAGCAAGGTAAAAGGATTCTTCCAAGCTCACCTTTGACCGTCATAGTCAGTGGGTCGGAACATAGGGTAACTGAGCTTGATAAAATATGTGCTAAATAATAGACTATGGCGCTTTCCCAGACCAAAATAGCGAAATCTATACAAAGCAAGGATGACCTTGATTTTGAATTCCTGAGAAAGAAAGGAATCGAATATATTGAATCCTTGGGGAGTAAACTATGGACCGATTACAATACGCACGATCCCGGAATCACGATTTTGGAACTTCTTTGTTATGCAATCACTGATTTAGGTTTACGGATAAGTATGCCAGTAGAGGATTTGTTGCATGGGTCGGCAGGAAAGCAACAGTTTTTTGAAGCACATGAAATTCTCCCCAATCAAGCACTTACAGCATTGGATTACAGAAAACTTCTTATCGATGTAGATCCAGTGCAAATTCATAACTGTTTTCTCCTCAAACATCAGCCGACACTCTATATTAATTGCCGGGATGGACTAGTCAGTTTAGACTCAAAAATTATCCAAAATCTTCCCCATCCCTTAGGAAAGCAAACACCTATTAAAGGACTATACACCCTTTGGCTTGACTTAGCTGACGAAGTACAACAACAAAGTCAATTGGTAGAAGCAGTACTTCAACGATTTCATGCCAACCGTAACCTGTGTGAAGACATCGCATCGGTACAATTTATTAAAAAAGAAAAAATCAAGGTCTGTGCCTCCATCGAGCTTGCTCCTCAAGCAGATGAACATCAGATCTATGCGCAAATAGTACTAATTATCGAAGCCTATTTTTCACCAAAGGTGCAATTTTATTCCTTGAAAGAGCTTTTGGATACTGGCATGACTTCGGATAAAATTTTTGAGGGGCCTCTACTTGAACATGGTTTTATCAAAGATGAGGAGCTTCACCAAAAGCAGTTGAGATCGGAAGTTCGATTGAGTGATTTGATAAACTTAATCCAATCGATTGAGGGTGTACAGGTGATAGAGGATATGAGTATTTCCTATTGTACCGGTACTTCAGAAGCATCGGACGCATGGAACCTATGCATTAAACCGCATCATAAACCCTCTTTGTGCGAGGAGAAAAGTGTATTTACACTTACCAAAGAAGGCCTACCGCTGACAGTAGCCAAGGCAAAAGTAGCCGCATACCGAGAGCGATTGACGCAACAGGAACAGGTAAACCTGCTTGGAAAATCCAAGGATAAAACGTTAGACTTTCCCTCAGGTTCTCGTAATCCCATAGGAGTATACCGTAGCATCAGCCATAACTTTCCAGAAAACTACGGTATAGGAGAGGTTGGATTATCGGATCAAGAATCCCCTGCACGATTGGCGCAAGCCAAACAGTTAAAGGGATACCTGCTGTTTTTTGATCAGATCTTGGCAAGTTACTTTAAGCACTTAGCTATGGTCAAAGATCAATTATCGATGAATGGGACTCTTCATGGGAGTTATTTTTCGCAGGCGATAAAGGATATGAAAGGAGTCGAAGAACTCCTAAAAGATTTTGAAGACTATTCAAAGAAAGATTTATTCAATAATTTGGATGACAGCGATCGGAGGATTACTCAAGTCAAAAACCATCTGATTGCTCGGTTTGCTGAGAATTTCGGTAACTATGCTTTTCTAATGAAGAATCTCTATGGAGATATATCTGATGAGATTGTATACAAAAATATGCATGCTTTCATTCGAAATTATGATAGCATCAGTAGAAAGCGTGGATCTGCTTTTAACTATTACAAACAAACAGAATCCATGCTTTGGAACACATACAATGTGTCTGGCTTAGAGAATAGGATTGCGGCTCTTTTGGGAATCAAGCTTTCAGATGAAAAGTCCTATAAAAGAGAATCCATCAGCACCAAGTTTGTTGAAATATACCTTGCCAATGCGACAGAATATCGCTGGAGAATACGGGATACCCACAGTCAAATTGTATTAACTGCAACCGAAAATTATACAACAGTAGAAGCCGCCGAGCAGGAAATGTATCAAAGCATATTCAAGGCGATCAATTCAGATCGAAAGGCTATCCAAAATATCCGCAATACTAACTTCAGAAGAAGAAAATCGGTACATGTAATTGAGATTGTGAAATCTGAAGAAGGACAGTTTTCCTTCAATATCATCAACCCTTCTATCCGCTCTCTCCAAGACCCCAAACGTATCATTGCACGTCAATTCCGCTTATTTGACACTATTGAAGAAGTAAAAGCTGCTATTTTTGATTTAATCGATTTTCTGATGGACCAATTCACCGATGAAGGAATTCATGTAGTGGAACATCTTTTACTGCTTCCTGGAAAGCAACATCAGTCCAATCCAACGTTTTATTTTCCAATTTGTAAAGAAGATTGTAATTCAGCTTGTTCGGCAGATCCCTATTCTTTTCGGCTAAGTGTAGTACTACCTGGTTATACCCAACGATTTTCTGATATGAATTTTAGGGCATTTGCAGAAGACCTGATTCGTCGGGAGATACCGGCTCATATCCTTGCAAAAATTTGCTGGGTAGGTTACCGCAAAAACTCTATTGATGATAGTAAAAACGATTTACTTCAATTTGAAGAAAATCTCAGGATGTTCCTGATCGACAAAGCAGCGGGGAGACAAACTTCTATCCCAGCATTCATCCAATCTATCCAACAGCTCAAGAATATTTATCCTTCCGGTCATTTGCACGATTGTGCTAGTGAGGGTACTGAGGGAAAAATCATTCTTGGTAGAACAAATTTATGAATTTAAAACAGTAAGGTTATGAAACTTCAAGACATTCCTACCGGATATAAATCCTTTGCAGACAATCAATTACTGACAGCTGCGCAGTTGAATTTATTGATTCAGTACTTGGATTCCCAGGATAGGATGTCCAGGCTTTCACTGACTGGCGCTGGGATCATTTGTGGCCTTGAGCTTTCTTTTCGAAATGGGCGGTTGATGATAACTCAAGGAACAGGCTTGACGACAGATGGTGATTTAATTAAAATCCGATCTAAGATCTATACTCCCAATCAATCTCCTATTGCCATTTCTTCAATCTCGTTTGGAGCTTGCAGGCCTTTCAATAATCATAGAGTTCGATATACACCTTTTATAAAAAGTAATGCGGAAATACCTCTGCTGGAATTATTGACTGATGAGGATGCCAAAAGTTTTCCTGAAGCACAGGCATTAAACACCATAGCAATCCATGATTTTGTGGTGGTTCTGTACCTAGAGCATTTCACCAAGCCTTACGATGTATGCAACGATACTTCATGCGACAGTCAGGGAATTCCTGAAGTGTTTAATTTTCGCTATTTTTTGATTCATGCCAAGGATGTAGAAAACACATTGGTCCCAAAGGATTTTCTTTTTCAACTGTACCACAGTAAGAGGATTAATTTGGAAAAAACAGAGCCAATACATGTACCGCGGGTGACTGCATCAAGCTTACTAGGAATTCAAAATAACTTTCGATTGACGGCTTATAGATCTGCCATTGCTGCAACATTGCCTGCCCTTATTGAATCTAGTTTAAAAGTGTTTAATTACCTCGTGGATTTAGGAATAGTAGTTCCTGAGATGATGCGTAGGAACAATTTTTTGAGAGAAACATCCACTGCTTATTCTCAATATGACTATGATTATTTGTTAGACTTAGTGTCTACTTACAATGAATTGCGCAAAGCAGCTTTGGCATGGGATGCAGTTTGCAATCCAGATCCAGCGGCTTTTCCTAAGCATCTATTGCTGGGAGGGCTTCAGGATCAAATCTTTAGGCACAGGTTTTACAAATCTTCGGCATTGTCTGCTGAACCAACGCTGAGACATCGCATACAATCTTTGGTTAATCGTTTTCACGCACTTACCCAGGCATACCAAGGAGATACAGGTTTGCCTGTAGAAATTCGGCCTTCAAAGATATCGAGGATACTCGGGGAAAAAGCCATTCCTAGGTATTACCGATTAAATAAGAATCTTCTAACCAACTGGAGTTTTGGGGACTCTGAAACGACCTTATCCAGCGAAAATTCCGAAAACCGACTAACGGCTGACTTGACGGGTAAAGACTTTTTTAGAATAGAAGGGATCGGAAATAAAAATTGGGCTAGTGGGGTCTTGCAAGTATTGCAAGCAAAGAAAGTTCAATATGGCTTGAATTTCGATATTGTTTGCTTAAGCAATTCGGGAATTCCAGACAAATTTGATTTTGATGAGTATCCGACTTTTTTTCAGGATCTACAGACGATGCTAGTCACCTGGAGAGACCAACAAGCCTGTCTGTTTAGTTTGGCTACTTCTTTTCTTACGGGTTTCAGTAAAGAACAAAACGGAGGGCACAGTAGATTTAGCGATTTATTGGATATTCGGGACTTAACCATCGGTGTCGCTGAAGTTGGGAGGGTTGATGTTGAAGGGTTTAAACTCTCCGATGAAACCATGAGAATACTAGAATCTATGGTACAGCCAGAGCCGAAAAAAGAACCTGTATCTACAAAAGTGGAAGGCTTTAACTTGCTAAGTTTTATTGGCACGACAGCGATCAGTGCGGAGCCAGTAAAAGCAGTCTATCACAAAGATTTAAGTAAGGAGGCAATCAAATTTTCAAAAAATGCCAATGATATAGGAAGTGTGTTTCAACCTGTAGGCGTAGTCGGCAACCTATCCGTGAATGATATGGCTGCAAATTTTGATAAAGAGATAAAAAATGCTATACCTGATCTCAGTCAATGGAATACAACTGATCGCCAATTACGCATCACCTATCCTACACGGCTACTTGCTGCGATAGCTGCGCTACTTAACCGAGTTCCCAATCATCTGAATGAAATTTCACCAGATCGTCTTACTGCCTTTGAAAATGCCTTGAATGAACTATGTCAGTTGACACAGACGGTTGCTAACTTTATCTCAGGGCTTTTGAATGATCCTGAGAAAAAGTATCAGCGACAAGGATTCGAAGATGAATATGTTGCTGTCTTGAGTCGCTTGAAAGAAAATTGTTGTGCTGGAGACTTCTTAAAGGCAATTTTTTCAGAGACATTGCTTCGGAAAGCACGGATTCTTCAAGAATTAAGCTTTATAAACTTTGCACGCAAACATCCGGGTTTGGAGCATTTTGCGGGAGTTCCAAATGGAGGGACTTTTGTTGTAGTCTTTGATTTGAAAACCAACCGTGTTGTTGCTGATTTTGCTCTTCCATATCTATGCTGTTCCAAAGGGCTCTCGATTGCCATGATGGTGACCCCTCCCATAATCGAAGAGGAGCTACCCATAGCAACGGAGTTTACTATTGCGGAAGAGTTTTGCAAAGAATCTCGTGCAACTGTGGCAATTCCATTTACAGTGAAACCCGAAGGAACAGCTGTTCAATTGGCAAGCTCGATTGCAGGTGCTTCCATTAATGGGACAGAACTTATCCTGACCCCTTCTTTCGTTGGTTTTGGCAATGCCATTCGGTTTGTGGTAGCAGGGGAGTCCTCTGAAAAAGTCATTGTAATTCGGGAAATACCCCTTATCAACTTGAAATACGAATTTGATAAGGAAACATCCCTGCATTTAATTCATGCTTCCGTTTCTGGTTCAACTGAAAAATTTGAATGGACATTGAATGGTCAGGTAGTAGACTCTCATACATTTGAAAAATTAGAGCTTAAATCAGTGGGAAATGGTCGAAATTTAGTACAACTGACTGTTTCAACTCCTTGTGGAGAATTTAGTCATGAACTTGAGTTTGAACCAGAGTCAATAGTAGGTGGTGAGGGCGACTGTACAAAACTAGCCTTGAATAGCCTAAATGAGCTGAAGGCACAACTAGCTCGATTGCTGAGTAGTAGATTTGCTCCAAGAGAAGTGAGAAACGATTTACAGGCACTATTGAATGCAGTAGAAGTGTATGAAAAAGATCCTGAATCTTTTGTTTCAGGAAAAACATTCCCAGAACTATTTAAAACAAGGGGATCTATAGAGGTACTTCTAAAACACTTATCTGGAAGTACAAATCAAAGTGAAGCAAACTTGATTGCATCTATGTTGGTAGCTAGTATGCAGATGCTTTATGCCATGCTGGGATGCGCAGATCAAAAGGTATTATTGGAGTTTGAAAAGGATTTGATAGACCTATTCAGGCTATTGGAAACAGTTTTGAAAGAGCCTTTGATTCTTAATAATTTACAGCAAACGGTTTCCCAGCTTCAAAGTATTGTTGAATTTAGAACCAAGCAAGGGTTCGATCCTTCTTCAGATCCTTTACTCATTCATTTACTTATTGTTTTAAGAATCTTAAGAACCCGTAGATGAAAGAGGAAACAGTTGTAATTCAAAAGCTAGAATTTGAGTTGGAGATGGTATCGAGCTTGACAGCCAAGCAATTGATGAAGTACTCGCAGCGATTTGTACACCAATACATTCTGCCGCTCTTAGAAAAGTTATTGCAGTCTTATGCATTTGAAGCGAGAATTCAGTTATCGAAGGTCAATTTAAATCTGACAGTACCTCAACAGCTTCTTCAACAGGGCAATTCACTCAATCTGCTACAGGCACTGGAAACCAATCTACGACTGCAATTAGACACCATATTAAATGAAAAAGAGGACGAGACTCCTGCAGTACAGCCCATATCCTTAGCTGAAATTCTTCCTTTTTTTCTTTCCTATGGAAGCCTTCCTTGGTATGTTCCTCGAAGTTTTGATTTAGAGCTTGAATTAACTAATGTTTTTGATTCTTCCATCAAAACCAAAGAAGGTACGCAACTAGTCAAGCAATTGAATCTTCTCTTTATCAAAAATCCCCATACATTCGAACGTTTTGTAAAGCAGCTCGATGACCGCTTGCTATTACGTGTTTTGAATTTTGGTCAACCTGTTTCATCGTTCGAATCCAATATCCATGGTCTGTTAAAAAAACGCAGTATAGAAAACCGATTAGCTTACTGGAGTTTACTTTATTATGCTTTCTGGTATTACCCTCAACCCACACAAACCATCCTTTGGCCTTTAAGAGAAGTTTTTCAAGCCATTGGTTCGCATGAGTTTAGGACCCTTAGCCGCGCTCTTAGATTGGGAATAAAACGTCCGATGACTTCTCAGGATCAACGGAAATTTCTTCTTCATCAAGCTACGGACTTAGGTGTTTTTGGGAATGTTCTTATGGGGAAAAGGCTTGAAAAGGTTTTAGTAACCAAAGGTAAGGAAGAAAAAATACTATTAGAGACAGCTGCTAAAGAAGAATCCCCATCACTTTTTCTTGAGCAAGTACCCCATCAAATGCTTTATGTAAGCAATGCAGGTTTATCGATTGTTCATCCTTTTATTGTGCAGTATTTCAGGACTTTAGGATTTTTGAATGATCATCAACAGATTCTCAAACACAAGATTGACAAAGCAGTGTATGCACTCCATTTTTTATCCTTTGGAAAAACCAATACCATGGAGCATGCATTGATTTTGGAAAAGGTCTTTTGCGGCTTACCCATAGATTATCCCATAGACCGATTTATCCAACTGGAAGCCTACGAAAAAGAAGAAGGAGAGAAGCTATTAAGATCCATCATTCAGCACTGGCAACGGTTAAAATCAACAAGCTTGGAAGGCTTACGTGAAATGTTTATTCAAAGAGAAGGGAAACTAGAATTGGAAAAACCCAAACTCATTGTAGAACGAAAAGCTCAAGATCTTCTCATGGATTCCTTGCCTTGGGGTATTTCGGTGATTAAGCTTCCTTGGATGAAGCAAACCTTGTACGTAAACTGGTAGCATTGATGGGCGCTATTTCAGGACATATCGAAAAGCCAACATCAAAGAAAAAATCTGTAGCTAGGCAGCAGAAAGAAGCCATATTGGATTCAAATAATGCATGGAATGCTTCCTTAGATTGGTCTTCACCAACTTTACTGGATCAGTCGAGTGAATTTTTAGCCTCCTCTGATTTGTTTGTAAAGCCAGCTGATGGAGAAAAGGAAGGCATGATAGATCCTTCTTATGTCCATCCTAATTCTTCTAATTCCTTTATTGATACCAAAGAGGTTGATCTAAGTGATTTTTTTGACCCTATAGAAAGCGATAGTGTTAACCAACTCGGAGTTGCAATGGAGCCTATTTCGGCATCTGGGAGTACAAACGTTAACGAATCACGCACTAATCCTCTCGATGATCCCAATTTTGGAGCGATGGTGGAGAATAGTCAGAAAGCCTCCAAACATGCCACCGCCAAAAATGATCCTACTGTGGAAGTCGCACGTGCACAAGGAGGTGCTCCATTAGCTGCCAATGAGAGGCTAGGGTCCGCACAGGCCAATCAGGTAGAAGCGATGGCAGGGCAAGAGCCTAATGAATTTGATGCTGCAGGCTTTAAGGCCGCATTGATGGCTCAGATTGCCCAAATGCAGTTGCCAAGAAATCCAGATGAAGCAACCCGCTTTGAAAGTCATAATAATTTGACCGAAATTCAACAGCAGGCTACCACACGAGTCAATCAAGAACAGGAGCAAGCGGCTGGCCCTATTTCTGCTACTAGTCAGGCAGATCCAGATGTAGGTTCTGTGGTGGAACGTACCGTGGAGGCGATTCCAAATCCAGAATTTCTCCCACTACCGGGAGAGCTAGGAGCGGGAAATGCCATGCCTCTATCCAAATCAGATACAGCAGTGCACACTCCTCTTCAGGACAATCTGATGGAAGTTCAGCATCTGATGGAATCCAATCAGGTAACGGAGGAACAACTTTCGAAAGCAAATGAACCTTCTTTTTCCGCTGCTTTGGATTCCTTGCAAGAAGCAAAAGCACATAAAGAACTTGCCCCTGCTGATTTTAGGGATCAGGAAAATTCAATTTTAAATCAAGCCAAGCAAACAGCCGAATCAAAAAGTAAAAATCATTTGGCAACCATTGATGGTGACCGTTTGACTTCGGCGCAAGCATTGACTCAAAAGCAAGAACAGACCGCAAGCAATGATTCTGCGGAGCGGGCCAAGATAGCCTCTGAAATAGATGCTATCTACGAGCAAACCAAAACCAAGGTAGAGGATATTCTCCATGCTTTAGAAGAAAAGGTTACCCAGTTATTTGCGAAAGCTGCTTCGACAGGAAAACAACTATTTGAAGCGCATGTGGCCCGAAGAATGCGGGCGTATAAGGCAGAGCGCTATGCAGGTGTGGATGGTGCCGCTCGCTGGGTTTACGATAAGTTTGCAGGTATTCCAGACGAGGTCAATCGATTCTTTACCGAAGGAAGAAAGGTTTATATCGATTACATTGATCAAGCCCTCGATCCAATTGCCAATACTGTAGCAGCTGAATTGACCAAAGCCAAAAGCACTATACAAGAGGGGCGAGTGGAAGTTGCCAATTTTGTAGCATCCCTACCGACTAATCTTCAAGCTTTGGGCGCAGAAGCAGCATTGGAAATACAGGGGCAATTCAATGAGCTAGATAATAATGTGGAAGCCAAAGAACAGGCCCTCATTGATAGTTTGGCCAATCAATACATGGAAAGTTTACAAGCCGTAGATGCACGTATTGAGGAAATGAAACTTGAAAATAAGGGACTCTTTAGTAAAGCGATGGATGCCATGAGCGAAGTAGTGGAAGTCATTCGAGCACTCAAAGAGATGTTCCTGAATTTGCTCAGTGCTGTGGCAGACGTAGTAGATACTATCATCAAAGATCCAATCAGTTTCCTCAATAATCTGGTAAGCGGTGTTCGCTCAGGACTCGAAAATTTTGGAAGAAATTTCTTGTCGCATCTGCAGGCTGGACTTATTGGTTGGCTGACAGGTACCTTGGGAGGGGCCGGGATTACATTGCCAGAGGATATTTTCTCTTTGAAGGGGATTTTTTCCTTAGTCAGCCAAATTCTAGGATTTACTTGGGACCGAGTTCGTGCCATTGGCGTCAAAGTCATTGGAGAACCTGTCATGCAGGCTTTTGAAACAGGTTTTGAAATTTTGATGATTCTAAAAAATGAAGGATTAACCGGGCTATGGGAATACATCAAAGGGCAGTTTAATGATCTGAAAGAAACAGTTATTGAAGGTATCAAAACGATGGTTCGGGATACGGTCATCAGTGCAGGCCTTCGTTGGCTGATGGGGGTGCTCTCTCCAGCCAGTGCATTCATTAAAGCGGCTATGACGATCATTGATGTGGTTACGTTTTTTGTACAAAAAGCATCTCAAATTATGACGTTGGTGGGCGCATTTATTCAAAGTGTTCGGGCAGTGGCAAGTGGTAGCATCTCTGCGGTGGCCAATGCCATTGAAAATGCTTTGGCCAATGCAGTTCCTGTGGTTATTGGATTCTTGGCCAACTTATTGGGAATCGGTAGTTTGGCATCGAAGGTTATCGGGATCATTACACAGATTCAGCAGCGTGTAGCTCAGGGCATTACATTTTTGTGGGTTAAAATCAAGGAGTTGGGCAAGAGCTTCTTGCAAAAAATTGGACTTGGTAGTGAAAAAGAGTCCAAAAATGATCCTGAAAAGCAGAAAAAAATCGATGCAGGAATAAGTTATATGAAAGAGGAGGAGCGAAGACAAGACCAAGATGGCAATGGTAAACTTACATCTGATCAAGCTAATGAAGTAGCGCATAAAACCAAGCAAAATCACCCGGTCTTTAAGTCCATCACCCCGAGGCAGGATGGAGGTGTTTGGAAGTACGATTGGAAAGGTTCTGAGGGTACCACGGGTGGGGCAAAAGTAGACGGAGATCAAAGCAGTAATCCTAATGGGCTTCCTTTGCTCACGCAGTACTTGAATCAATCAGTGTTGACCGAAACGGGGGATATCAAACCTTTCCTGATTGCTGTAAATGCTCAAGAAAATATGCATGATAGCAAGCCGGTTTATAATGTAGCCAAATCAACCAAAGATGAAAATGGAGTGTCGGTTGATGTGTACACTATTAGAAGATCTCCTGGAATGAAAGAGGCAAATTTTGAAAAATTATGTATTGTCAACGGAAAATTAGTTTTGGCAGATGAATCAGGCTATGTACACAAAAACTATGTACCCGATTCGATTAGTATGAAAACTGTCAAAGGAGGGTATGAGTCTTCCTACACTACCAAAACTTTTGATGGGCAATCGGGTCCAAGTTTTACTGTTGGGATTACTTTTGGTAAGTTAACCCAAGAGCTTCCATTCAAGGAGCAGGAACGGAAAGTGGAAGGGAAAGATTTGGTATTCAAACCCGAGGGAAATCCCCGTGGACAAACGGACTCGGCCAAGTATGGCTTCCATAATGCACACTTGATTGGTGATCGTTTTGGCGGGTCGGGTCGCAACAGTGCCTTGAATATCTATCCATCATCACCCACTTACAACGTAGTGGATATGTTGAACGTTGAGAATGAAAAGGCGGGGATTTTTTCTAAAGTTCAAAAGTATAATCTTACTGTAAAGGCTATAATTCGGGAAGTAAAAGAATCAAATTTAGAATTATTTCTACGAAAAGAATTTGAAAAAGAACCCTTGGCAAAGAATGATCCTGATGCGAAAAAGACGCTTATGGAAAAAATGCAAACTGAGATCAACAAAGATATCAAAGAAATCCCTGGACAGTTTAGGCGTGTGGAATACACCTCACCATTGTTTGGAGCAAGCATCATGGAGGACAAAAAGTACCAAGAAATACTGGATAATATGCAAAAATAAAAAAGCCACAGGATTGAATCCCGTGGCTTTTTAGTTAAGCTATTTTTGAATCAATTATCTTTTGCAGGTCTAAAGTAGCGGATAGGGGCTTTTGGCTCTGATTTTAGTTCTACCCCTTGTGTTTCCATCAGTTTCAGTGCTTCCTGTACGGCCCGCTCGAGTTGCGGATCCCGCCCATTGATGACATCTAATGGTGTTTGTTCTACTGAGATATCCGGTTTTACCCCCACAGCTTCAACAGCCCATTCACCATCTACATCAAAGAATCCCCCTCTTGGAGCGACCATTCGGCCGCCATCTATGAAGGGAGGTGTATCCCATGTTCCTACCAAACCACCCCATGTTTGGGTACCGATCAATGGGCCTATTTTCATTTTGCTAAATAAATAGGGGAGCAGGTCTCCTCCTGAACCAGCCCGTTCGTTGATCAACATGACTTTTGGACCCCAGATGCCAGCCATAGGTGTAGTAAAGGGCTTTCTGTCATTGGCACGGCTATTAAAATAGCCATGAAGCTCTCTTGCCATAATGTCAACCATGTAATCAGCTGCTGAGCCACCGCCATTGTTTCTTTCATCAATGACAGCACCTTTTTTATCTTGCTGCGCAAAATAATAGCGGTTAAAATAGGTGTATCCTCCTTGACCCGTGTTAGGGACATACACATAAGCTAGCTTACCATCCGACAGTTCGTCAACCTTTCTTCGATTTCCTTCCACCCAATCCATCATCCGTAATTGGCTGTCATTGGCAACAGGGACAACGGTTACGGTTCGGGCATTTGTTCCATTGGCATTGGAAGCAACTGTTAACTTCACTTGTTTGCCAGCTGTATTTTCAAAATAACTAAAGAAGTTAATAGCTGGATCTAAGGTGTTTCCATTGACAGCCAAAATATAGTCTCCAGCTTTTACCTCAATACCTGGAACTGCGAGAGGAGCTTGTAAGGTTGGATTCCAATTTTCACCGTTGTAAATTTTACTGATTTGATATTTTCCATTAACAACCGTAAGGTCAGCACCTAAAAGTCCGATGCTAACAGAGCTGACTCGCGGAAAATCCCCTCCGGATGTGTAGCTATGACCTACCGCCACTTCACCACCTAAGATATCAATGATGTAATTCATATCTGAGCGATGCTTCACATGGGCTACCCACGGCTTATACCACTCATAAATTTCATCCCAGGGAGCTCCGTGTACATTGTCTACGTAAAGAAAATCCCGCTGATACCGCCAGCCTTCCCGGTAGATTTGTTCCCATTCTTGTTTTGGATTAACTTTGATTTTGAATCCATTCAAGGCTTTTAAGCTTCCATCTCCTGGTTTTTTGCCTCCTCCGCTTGTTTCTACAATTCCCCAATTTCCATTCGCTTGGTACAATAAAGATTTCCTGTCGTGGGATACGTTCGCAAAAGCAACACCGCTCATGTGTACCTCAGATTTCCGCTCTTTGAAGTTGTATCGATGCAAGGTTACACCTGATTGGTTGGGAACTGATTCCATGTAAAAGACATAATTTTCAGGTCCTGCTACCAAAGCAGTGTAATCCCTTGCCGGAATATCCACAGCAATGATTCGTTGCCATATTCCGTCCGCGTCAATAGTCACAGCATTGGAAGATTCCTTCTTTTCATCTTTTTTAGGCTCCTCTTCGTTACTTTCTGGCAGAAAAGGAGACTTGCCATTTTTGGAGAGTACGGCTGCATACAGATTTCTTGTTACCGGTCTATCATAACTCGACATATCTAACCAACCGGTGTTCAATCCAAAATTAGTAGAAGCAAGGAAGTACAAATACTGTCCATTAGCATCCCAAACAGGTGAAATCGCATCGGCCATGCTATCTGTGATCTGGATTTTCTTTTCACTACTCACTTCATAGGCAAAAATCGCTTTGAATTGATTATCCAATAAGCGGGAATAAGCGATCCATTTACCATCCGGCGACCAAACCGGATTCATGCTGCGGTTAGGATGCGCAAAGCGATCCATATCGGCTATTTTCGCAGTTCCTGTTTCAATATTTACAATCCAGATAGTGTAATCGGTATCCGTAAAGGCAATGTGTTTGTTATCCGAAGACCAATCGGGTCTAAAGAAAAAGGTACTTTTTGGAAGTTCGATAGCCTTTGTTTGGATACCTTCTTGATCACTGATGATGAGTTGATATTCGCCACTAGCGTCCGAAAACCATGCAATCTTTTGACCATCAGGAGACCAAATAGGTGCTCTTTCTGCGGTCGTTGAGGAGTTTGTCAAGTTGCGGGCATCACCTTTATCTTTGGGTACTGTGATGATTTCACCACGAAATTCAAAGAGTGCACGCTGTCCGGAAGGAGAAAGTGATGCATTGATCAAGCTGCGACCAGCTACATCTGTCCAACGCTCCCGAGCCCAGTGGAAATCACCTTTTACAGAGATATTCAATTGCTTGGTCAAACCTGTAGAAGGATTTAAGATATGTAGATAACCTCCTTGTTCATATACAATTTCTTCTCCATTGGAATCCAAGTTTTTGACATCAAAATCCTTGTGAAAAGTTTCTTGTTTCAATGTACTTGAACTAGGTTCGAAAGACCAGATGTTGTTTGCAAAGTCTCGCTCAGAAAGGAAAAAGACCCTATTCCCGTGCCAAATGGGTTGTGTATGACGTTCATTGTCTGTTTGGGGAGTCATTTTTAGTTCGTAACTCTCCATATCCAATATCCAAATGGGCTTTGCTTGTCCTCCCCGGTAATTTCTCCATTCAGGATCCCAAAAGGCGATTTGCTGATAGGCGATCAATTTTCCATCAGGAGAAATGCGGCCATTTACTGCTCTCGGTATGATCAAAGGCTCTTCCATACCACCATCCAAGGAGATTTTATAGAATTTAGATTCTTTGGTAGGTACATTTTCTCTAGCAGATGTAAACAACACATGTTTTCCATCTGGTGTCCATCCTGCAGCGTAATCAGGACCTGGATGCCAAGTCAAACGTCTAGGTTCACCTCCTTCAACTGGAACTACATACACATCGGTATTACCGTCATATTGAGCAGTAAAAGCAATGTATGTACCATCAGGAGAGAAATGTGGGCGATTTTCAGCTCCTTCATTGCTGGTCAATCGGATAGCATCTCCTCCAGATTTAGGTACTCTCCAAAGATCATTGGCATGAACAAAAACAATGTAATCTTTGGAGATGGTTGGTTCTCGAAGCAACATGCTTCCCTGAGCCATACCTTCCCACGTAAGCACGAGGAAGAGCAAGGCAACTAGCACAAGATTTTTCATAGGGTAGATTGGGTTGATAACTGAATACAATATAATTTATCTATTGAGAATAGTTTGACCGCGGGTTAAAATATCAAGATTCCTTTTTGAAATCCATACTAACAGAATTGATACAATAACGAATTCCGCCTTTATCCTTTGGACCATCTGGGAATCGATGACCCAAATGGCCACCACATTTGCCACACAAAATTTCTTCGCGTATCATGAAGTGGGAGTAATCCATTTGTACATCGATAGCATCTGGTCGCACGGGTTCAGTAAAAGATGGCCATCCACATCCGCTATCATATTTGGAGCTAGAGTGGAATATTTCATTCCCACAGGCTTTACATTCGTATATACCACTGTCCTTATTTAAGTAGTAGTTGCCTGTATAGGGGCGTTCTGTTCCTTTTTCTCGAAGAATATGATAGCTATCTGGATCGAGTATTTCCCTCCATTCTTCTTCTGGTTTTTGTATTTCGTAAGTTTTAGGTGATTTCTTTTTCATTTTTCTAATTGTTGTGATTCCTATACAAGACTTCAAATACCATCTTTTTGTTGGTACAATTTACAGCTTAATATCTTTTAACGCAGGGTAATTTTTTTAATGGTCAGTGAATCGTAATTTTCAGCTATGAAAAGAATGGTGTTCCTTTCGTGTGGGTTAGTTATGCTACTTGCTGCATCTCAGCTTCAGGCGCAATACATTACTGGCAATGTGATAGATGGGACCGATCGGGGTTTTTTGGAGAAAGTGTGGGTGGTAAACCTGAGTAATCAGGATAGTAGTATGACCAATGAACGGGGATATTTCAAGGTTAAAGCAGTCAGAGGGGATAGTTTGTATTTTTTTCGTCCTAGCTTTATTGCTAAGAAGTTGGTCGTAGGAAAAGACACCCATATCCTTACCGATATTTATTTGGATGCTCGCATGTTGCCGCGATTTGATGTGTATGGGGAGGCTATTGTTATTCCTTTCAGAGCAGGAAATCAGAGTACTATGCGCGGACTCAGTGATCGACCAGCAGGCCCAGGGAAAATATACAAGGGAGTCTCTGGTAATGATGGATTATCACCAGGTTTCACCATTGATGGTCCGATTTCTTATTTTATGAAGTCCGAACGTCAGAAGCGTGAATATGCCCGTAAACTCGCTTTTTTAGCGAGGCAAGAAGATTATCTGCGGCTCATTCAGTCAGATTCTGTGATGCAAACACTCAAAAAAGAATTCCGTCTTTCTGATCAAGATATGGATGATTTGATCATTGAATTCAATTTGGCTAATCGGGATCATCAATTTTTAGATATGGACTATGAAGGAGTGGAGCGTTTATTGATCAACTTTCTTGAATCAAGAACACGGTATCGCTTGGCTCCACAAGAGTATAAAAAATAAAATCCGACCCAAAGAGTCGGATTTTACCTGTTTTGTTAGTCCCAAACAAATAGAATGTGGTGCCTGACTATCTAAAAGTACCACCAACGAAGCTAAACCAATAATATTTGAGATAGTCAGGACTTTTCCAGCATTAACCTATTGATGCTTACAAGGGATATTTACAGGTTTTCTAAACTGAAGGTTACAGATTGATGCATAAATATATATTTAACTTTTCTATGAAAAGCATTACTTTTTTTTATAATTAGATTTGGGTTCAAGATTTTTAATGGGGAGAGGGCTTACTAGGAAGCAACCTGGGAGATATATACACTTTCAATTTTTCAGGTTAACCGCTTCAATAATATTCACATCTACTGTTTGAGATTTTGTAGGCAAATTACATTTTTTGATTACCCGTGATAATACCAGTATGTGAATGTTTGGACTATATCATGCGGATAATTAACCAAGGTGTGTAAACATCCTCCACGTCCATTTAAAAAAGCTTTACACAGTATTATAAGCAGTTGTTGGAGTGAAAACGGGTATACATAATAAATTTTTTATAAAATTGATTTTTATCAAAATAAAATTATATTTTGGTACCGTTTTATAACTAATATCTCATGAAAAAAATCGTTTTAGCAATTTTGATTTTGGCCTTTGCTGCCTGTTCTCCATCCACTAAGGTTACCAGAACTTGGACCAGTCCCGATAAAAATTATTCGGGTTACGATAACATATTTATAGCGGTAGTCATCGGAGATATTACCAAGAGACAAATTTTGGAAGATGATATTCACGGTAAATTATTAAAACTCGGTATTGAGTCTACGGCTAGTAATCGGGTTATTCCACCTAATTTTTGGAATAGTACGGATTTGACCAAAAATGAAATGATTCAAGCCATTCGAAAAGATAATAAAGATGCCATTATGACGGTTTCGTTGGTAGATGTACAAAATGAACAGCGTTACATTCCAGGTAATATGATGATGGGAGGACCCATGATGATGGGACCGGGTGCGTGGGGAGCAGGGGCGAATTTTGGAGGTTTTTGGGGTTGGAATCATCCCATGATGATGACTCCGGGCCACATCGTCAATGATCGAAAATATTTTATAGAAATCAATGTTTATGATACATCCTCAGAACTCCTTATTTGGTCTGCGCAATCACGTACATTGAATCCTCGATCAATGGAGAAGTTCTCCTCTGAGTTTTCAGAAATCGTATTGTTAAGAATGCTGGAAGAGGGGGTGTTGAAAACCTCTTAATGGATATGGTCACTTGGAAATTCCTCAAATGTTTGGGTTTTCCGGTTCTTCATGGCATTGAGGTTAATGGATAACCAAAACACAGGACCATGATTGATACGGATGGATTCTGCATTGAGAGGGATGTACCGCATGACATAGCCTAAAGAGTACGTAAAGTTCCCTTTGGTCAATTGTGTTAATAAGTGAGTTCGATGTTCGTATCGAAAACCTCCTGTGCCAGGTCCTGTACGGAAAAGCGATTCATTTAGGAAAGCAGTTGCAAAGCGTGTATTTGGGCTAACCAATTCTCCAAAGTTATACCTAATGGCATTGTTGAATCTCCAACGGTGGTTGAATGAAAATTCATCCACCAATGATTCGGGACCCAAGTCTTGAATGAACCGGGCATCGTATCGAAATCTAAAGCTAGTGCTTAATGGTCGGGTAGAGGGTACTCTATATACGGTCTGCATCCAAGGTCTATGTTCGGATCGTTTGAGTCGTCCTTCAGAAAAAGGGTCTCCTAGTCGAAGGTAGCCATAACCCACAGTAGTTACCAAGTTGTCCGATAAATTGTGAAATGTCAGACCTGTACGATAAATAAAAAAAAGATCATTGACAAAGTGAGCATCATTCCAAATAGCTAGTTTATTAGATATTTGAGTAGATGTCATTACTCCCCACCAAGTCTCGTAAGCAAAGGAGGCATCTCGCTGTCCATAGCTTGCCGTTTGGAAGCATAGGATCAAAAGTATAGTTCGAATAACTTTCATTAATGAAGGCCCAACGATTAAATAGATTAAAAGTTGGGCCTTTTTCCGAATAAATTTTTTATGATACATTAAGAATTTTCTCCGTCATCATCAGATGAAATATAGACTACTTCGTACATATTCTTACCGTCGACCTGAACCGGTAGATAATATGTTTCCCCAAATCTGATAAAGGTTTTATCACCAATCTTCACCTCTTCTCCTCCCTCTGAAAGACTTTCGACTAATGTTCCTGCTGTCGGAGGTACAACCCGAAATCCACTAGCAGTTTCCTCAAAGTAAGCACCTCCCCAATAGAGGTTGTATTCATTGTCTCCAACAGCAACTTTTTCGAAATTGTCTGGAATGGATTTTACTTCTGCGCCAATAGGGGCAGGTACAACCACGTATCCTTCATCATCTTTTTGGTAAAATACCCCATCAACGTAATGGTATTCATTAATGATGTTTGTCACATTGGTAATATTCGTGATGTTAGTTTCATTGATAATGTTTGTTTCATTGACCACATTGACCACTTGAGCTTGTGGAGGAAGCATGGGAGTATGGAATCCCCATGGATGCCACATAGGACCCCAGAACATCGGTCGAAACGGAAACCAAAAAAAGGTGTGCATGGAGTAAATACGGAATCCACCCCACATAAAAGGAGGACGCATCATCATCGGGTGCATGACATTTACCTGAACAAATGTGTTTCGACGTGCATTTACATTGATTTGATTATTGTTGCCTATATTAATGTTGTTACCGCCTCCTGGTCTGCTTGGACGATTGTTGATACCAGTGTTGGGGTTTCGATCTCTATTTCCAGTGGTATTTCGATCTCCTCTATTTCCGAGAGTTTCATTTCTACTTCCACTTGTGTTTCTATCTCCACGATTACCTGTGTTTCCTCTATCGGCAGTATTGCGATCATTTCTAGAATTATTTCCTCTATCAAGGTTGCCACGGTCGCTTGCTCCACGATCCCGTTGTTGTCGATTATCGCTAATAGACCTGTCCTGTCTACCAGGTTGGGCACTCGGTCTTCTATCTTGTGTCCGTTGTGCACCTCCTGTGATAGACCCTTGCGATGGGCCGGAGGGTCTGGAAGGATTCATCCCAGGATTGGAAGGTCTGTTAGCTCCTTGATTAGTTGGATTTCTACCGGGCTGCATCGTCCCTCGATTGGTAGGCGGAGTACTTGGTCTGGACGGAGCTGCGGTGGGTCTAGCAGGTGATGCACCTCTATTCATGGTAGTCGGGGCTCCTCCACGGGAAGCTGCTGCGCCCGTGGCTCTACCGGTGGATGGATGATTCATCCGTTGGGCAAAATTTTGAGTAGGTTCCAAAAATAGGATGGTTACTATCCAACCTATTACATAAAACTTAAAGGATTGATTCGAAAAGTTCATATCAGTTTTCATTGGAATAGGTGGACGATTTGGAGAGCATATGCATGCGGGTAGCAGTTTCAGGGACAGTAAAGTCAAATAGTGCATTTGGCAAATCAGGATTTAGTTTCCAGTTTGAGAATATCCCTTCAAATTGCAAGAACTGAGGCGATTTTAAATCGTGAATCACATAGCGAAGCGGAAGAGTAAAGGTATCGTTACTAAACCATATCTGTACATTGGTTTCTTCCCCATATGCGATGATATGATGCGCATCTTTCCCGTCGAGCTGTACCAATCCCATGTAACTAATAATCTGATGTGTTTCGATCAAATCATCCGCAAAGGCTGGATAAAAGAAGTCAGCTGCGGGAAATTCAATGTCATATTCCTGATTGACAAAATCGATGGCATCTGGGATATTTTCGGGTGTTTCGATAAACCCATATTGATTGGTAGTCAGGTTATAAAATAGCAAAAGATCGCCTTGATGCCAGATCCCTAATTGCCCTTGTTTGGATTCAGTTCGGATGTGCATCTTGTCAGGGCCAACCATGTAAACTTCATGCGAACGAAACGTTTTTGTCAAACCCTTATTTTCAATCCATTCATCTTGGGCGGTGAATACATGAAATTGAAAGGATGTAAGTTCGCCCAATAAGTCACTCATGCGATCCAAAAGAAGGATGGCTTGATGGTCCAATTGCTGGGCTTGGAGGTGAGAAAAAAGCCAAGCTAGGTAACACAGGCTTGTGAGAACAATTTTTTTCATAATGTTTGCTGCAAAAATCTTGAAATACTGTGATAAAAGGATTTTTAATTCCTGTTAAAGTAAATTTAGATTAAATTTTAAATAAGCGATAGTTGACTTGCTAAATTTTTTTTAATTTGTGTAAGTCGTAAAATAAAATTCTTTTTATTTGTACAAATTTTAAAATAGTACTATGAAAATTTGTTTTTGGAGTATAGTTGCTTTTGTCAGCTTGCTTTTTGTTTCTTGTTTACCTACCAGTCAACCAGACGATATACGAGACCTTACAGTGGTCTACACTAACTTTAATCCTGATTTTCAATTCAATCAAGGGATGACGTATGCGCTCCCTCCGAATGTAATTATCTTGACTTCTGATGGGGTGACTCCGGGTGAACGCCCACCGAGCGTAGATTTTGTAGCCAATCAGCAGTTGTTGAATGTTATGCGGAATAATATGAATGCAAGAGGATTTACTCAAACCAATATTCAAAATCAGCCTGATTATATTCTGTTTCCAACAGTAACGACAGAGGGGAGGGAGATTTTGTTTGATTATGATTCACAGTTTTGGACATGGTGGTTTCCCGAATTGGGACCCGGTATACGCTTCCAATATCCCAACTTTAACCCTTTGATCAATAATTCTTTTAATACGGGTACCCTGTTGATGCAATTGGTGGATAACAGAAACCGTACTCCCAATGCTCCTCTTCTAGTCCATTGGGTTGGCGTAATAAACTTGGGATTGAGTCAGTCAATTACTGATAATACTACCCGGGCAATTCAGGGCATCAATCAAGCTTTTAATCAAACACCAGCTATCAACAGGTAATTATGAAAAATTTATTGATCATATTCGTTTTTTTAATGGTCGCTGCTGGACCTTTCCATAGTGTACATGCTCAGGGAGGAACTATAATTGCAATTAACTATGCCCCAGCACTGCCTATGGGAAATACAGCTAACTTTGCATCTAATTTCACGGGTAGGGGAGTGAGCTTTGAAACTTACTTTATGAAGACCAAAAAATCTGGTTTTGGGATTGAATTCGCTACTAATGGCTTTGCAGATCAGCGGAGTAATGAGAGCATAGAGGTTGGAACAGTAACCGTAACCGGAAATCAATTCAGAGCTGTCTCTGCAACTTCGGTACTGCCATCCTATATTTTTGTGATAGGAGACAACAGCACATTTAAACCCTTCCTCTCCTTGGGGGCAGGCTTGAGCTTTTTGACGCATCAAACAGATATGGGGATTTTTGTTCAAAAAGAAACTGCAACACATGTTGCTTTGAGACCTGAACTAGGTGCAATGTTAAAGATAAGTAATTATGTAGGGATCAAAGTATCTACTAAATATTATCAAACTTTCGGAAGTGAGTCTATCGATGCGCAATCATTTTTGGGCTTTAATCTAGGGTTTGTTATGCTCAATTTCTAACGTATAATTCTATGAAAAATCAAGTCCTTATTCTCTTTGTTTTGTTGGTTTCGCCCTTTTTTAGCTGGGCACAGGGTTCCGTTGCAGATGAAATTATCTTAATCCAGAGTGCTTTTGGCATGGAAAAAAGAGCATTGGTCGAAGACTATATGGGGTTTCCGAAAACATCCCAGTTTTGGATGGTCTATGAAAGCTACGAAGGAGAACGAAGGGCTTTGATCAAGCAACGCATTTTGACTATCAATGATTACTTGGAAAGTTTTGAAACCTTGTCTGATGCAGATGCGGATAGAATAGCTAAAGCAATCATTGCCAACAATGTATCCATTGCTAATCTGCAAAAGCGCTATCATAAGCGTTTCAATAAAGTTGTTTCTCCTACAGAAACAGCGAAGTTTATGCAATTGGATTCATTTATTCAGAATACAGTACTTTTAGCTATTGCGGAAAGTTTGCCCTTTATTGGGGAGAAGAAGTAATGGCAAAAAGGATTGAGGAGGAATAAGGAAGCCCTTAGACAAGCTCAAAGACGTAGAAGAAAGGCGCGCTTGCAACCTGTACGGTAGAAGTTCAGACTCAACTGACAGGAAAGAAAAACCATCAGGGAATTAAGGGAATAAAGATAGAACAAACGAACCCTCTACCTTTTCCCTTCATTCCTTATTTTTCATTATCAATTTCTTAATCAACTGTTCATTGTCCATTGTTCACTCTAAGCTTTTCGTTTGAAGGACCATGTAACATAAAACTTCGCTACAATGTCTCCTTGTGGATTGCGGCCTGTGGATACCATCGTGAGTGATCCGGTATCTTGAGGTTGTAGGGAGTCTATCAAATGGGTGAGTTCAGTTCCTTGGTCGCAAGTAAAGATGATTTTTTGATTGGCTTTTTTATGGTATTCGGCACGGAAATCCACTACGAGCATGCTGAATTTCCCTTTTCCAGCCATGCCTAATTGGCATAAAGCGCCGGTGCTGAGTTCAGCTGCACCTGCGAGTGCAGCGAAATAGATGGACTGAAATGGGTTTTGACTTCTCCAAAAGAAGGGGATACTTACCTCACATTTCTCTAAGGATAAGGACTTGATTTTCAATCTCCAAAAAACCGCTGATGGTAATTTGAAAAGCATGGCCCACCAAAAAATGAAGGGATTCATCATTCTGCTCAAGTATTGTTCAGCCTCTTTTGTCATAGGATATGTTGGTTTGTAGGTCCCAATATACAAGAAAAATTATCTTTTTTTTTCCTAACGGGCGGGTTGATCTTTCGTGTAAATGCAAGTGTATTTTATTTGCAACAATGTTGAACTTTTTGAAGGATTCTGTACTTTTGTACCTGTAACATTATTGCAAACTCCCTTGCGTCCCAACAAATATTTTCTTTTACTCCTCTTTTTCCTCCTGATACTAGCAGAATCTTCTGCGCAGAGCCGTCAAACGATTTTGAGCGGAAAAGTTACGGATAGCAAGCAGATGCCCTTAGCAGCAATTGTTTCCATTCATGAGTTGGGGAGATCTACTGTGGCATCCTTGGAAGGGGATTTTCAATTTTCCAATCTGAATCCTGGCATTTATCACCTACATGTGACGCATTTGGGTTTCAAATCGTATAGTAAAAATGTTGAAGTTGGGATGGAGGGTGCTGAATTAAGCATTCGGTTGGCGGAATCTGAGATTTTGTTGGCTGGATTAACGGTGGAAGCTAATCCGTTTAAGAACGGACCTTTGGAACAGTCCCAAACCATCTTGATTTTGGATCGGGATTTTATTCAAAGAAACAACGGAGGGACTTTTGCCAATGCCATAGAAAAGCTTCCCGGAATTTCGACCATTAATACAGGGGTGGGGATCAGCAAGCCTGTGATCCGAGGGATGAGTTTCAACCGGATCATGGTAAATGACCGCGGCATCAAGCAGGAAGGACAGCAATGGGGTGCCGATCATGGCTTGGAGATCGACCCATTTGACGTGGATAGAGTGGAAATTGTGAAAGGACCGGCGTCTTTGATTTACGGTTCTGATGGAATGGCGGGTGTGATTAATATTGCTCCTGCCGCATTTCAGCAGCATGGGGAAATTGAGGCAAGTTATTCCAGTATGTATCGCTCTAATAATGATATGATATCCCATTCCGTATTTTTGGATGGGAATGAAAAGGATTTCGTCTTTCGTGCCCGATTTACTGCCCAGGATTTTAGTGATTACAGAGTACCGGCTGATAATTTTGTCTATGCTGGATTTTTGTTACCTATTTTTGATAACCGTCTCAAAAATACGGCCGGGCGTGAGCGACATTTTTCATTTACAGGAGGTGTGCAAAAGGATTGGGGATTTTCAACCGTAACAGTTAGCGGATTTAATCAACAAGCAGGAATATTTGTAGGAGCTGTTGGAATTCCCAATATCAACAATCTAAGACATGATGGAGATCATCGCAATATTGATTTGCCTAGGCAGGACAACCAACATTACAAAGTGATCTGGAATAACACCATTCAGTTGGGGAAAAACTGGATGGAACTGGATGTAGGCTACCAGCGCAATCAGCGTCGGGAGTTTTCTTTTCCGCATATCCAAGGCTTGGGAGAAAATGAATTTGGAAATTTGGCGTTATCGCTCGATTTGGATGTATACACGGCAAACCTTCGCCTGAATCAGCAGCACGGGGAGGGAGGTCAGTCTGTTGCGGGTTTCAATATACAGCATTCGGTTAATAGGCAAAGTGGTTTTGAGTTTCTGCTTCCTAATTTTGAATCCCTACAAGGAGGTGTATTCTATTTCAGAGAACAGCGCTTAAATCCCAACCTGGTATGGAATGGAGGAGTGAGACTGGATGGGGCTATACATGATATCCAAGAGCACTTGCAGCCCATTTTTGTTCGCATGCAGCCAACTGGGGAGTTTGAGCAACGCAATGCCGATATTTACCGCACTTTCCTCAATTGGAGTGGAAGTACGGGGCTTTCTTGGGTGTACAAGGATGATGTGAATGTCAAATTCAACTTAGGCTCTGCATACAGAATTCCAACGCCTATTGAATTGGCTTCCAATGGTGTACATCACGGAAATTTTCGACACGAAATAGGTAATGCTTCTCTTACTGCGGAAAGGAGCTATCAAGCTGATTTGAACATTTCCTTATCCAAAAAGAAAATATTGGTGAGTATCAGTCCGTTCTTTGGGTACTTTGACAATTACATTTATTTGGCTCCTGCGCCTCGGTTTTCTCCTTTGCCAGGTGCTAGTTTGCTTTGGGAATATAGACAAAATAATGCCATCTTCACAGGAGGAGAGTTCATGTCACAAGTATCGTTGGTAAAGAATTTGAACTTTTCCCTTGGTGCGGAGTACGTGTATAATCACAACTTGGATACAGGTTTACCCTTGCCCTTGACGCCTCCTTTTTCAACTTTAGCTGGTTTGGAATATAAGATCCCTTCTCTGGGCAAAAACGTCCGCAACATGTATCTGTTTGTGGAATCCCGCTGGGCAGCATCACAGAACTGGGTGGATAGAAATGAACGGATAACCGAAGGCTACCAAATATGGGAAGCTGGTTTGGGTTGGGATCTACAATTAAAAAATCAGCCATTGCAGTTTCAATTGTCAGGTCAAAACTTAGGAAATGCTGTTTATTTCAACCATTTGAGCCGTTATAGGTTGCTGAATTTGCCCGAGCAAGGAAGAAATATTTCCCTAAGTATCCATATTCCAGTAGGAATTCGATAAAAAAACGAAAGAATAGTTTGTAGCTTAAAATGCTATTTCTATATTTGCAACAATATTGCAAATTAAACATTGTAACAAAATCAAATTATGAGAAAGTATCTAGGATTGCTAGCTATGGGTTGTGTGTTGGCTTTTTCGGCCTGTACGGATGATGATAATCCAGCGATTGCTGATCGTGAAGCACCAGTAATTTCTTTTGCTGAGGGCAGGGATGGATTTAGACCAGCGAATAATGAGGTGAGACTCGCGACTACGGACCACATGCACATCCGATTCAGTGTCACGGATGAATCAGGTATTGGTCAAGTATTGGTTGATATCCACAATTCTTTTGATGGTCACACCCATGCACGTATGTCCAATACGTTTGAAGCATTGAATGTGAAAGATATTTACAGTGCAGATGCTGCTAATTTTGCTTTTCGATTTCCGCAAGGTGCTAAGCGATTAAATGTTGATAACACGGCTACGGATATTTATTGGGATGGTCCCACGTCTAGAGTTCAGGGCAATGTATTGGCTGGACCGTATGATATCATCATTTCAGCAGTAGATATTTTTGGAAATCAGACAAGTTTTGCAGATGATAGTAATTACATCGCGACCTTTTTTATCGAGCGTGCTTATGCGCCGCAAGTGGCTGTAACCAACTTGAAGAATGGTGAAATCGATGCTGAAGCAGGTGAATTATTGGATGTAAGAGGAAGTATTGCTAAGGGTACACATTCCTTGAGTTCAGATATCCGTTTTGTATGGATCAGATTGGCTGAGGAGCACGAGCACAACCATAACCATAGTGCTATGGCAAGAGTATCGGATAAAGTGTTTTTCGAAAGAATGTGGGGTTCCTCTACTTGGAGACAAGGCATGTCTGGAGCAACTTTACCAAACACTACTGACTTACGTTTAGAGGACCTATTGACTGGTTCAAATGCAATTACTGTTCCTGCCGGTGAAGATCATCTAGACCTGATTGTATGGGTAGAGGATGTAGCAGGAAATGTTACGCAAAAGACGTTTACGGTGCATATAGATTGATTGTAATAGGGGGCTTTTCCAACATTTGTCCATAACAAACGGGCTGGTTGAGATTTAAACTTTGGAAAAGTACTCCAATCGGCTCAAGGATAGTTTATACCAATTTAGTTTAGGAAAAAAAGAGGGCAGGGATGTCCTCTTTTTTTATGGAAAATGGATTTGGGGAGAAATTTAAAAAAAGCTTAACCCTACGACATTACAAGAGATAGTTTAGATGCTGAGAACGGAATCTAAGCGGAAGAGGAATATGATGTTGTAGGGGAGAAGTGTTTCCATTTTGGAAATAGTTCGATGGAAAAGTATGTGCAAAAATTGCACACACTGCTAGATTAAAGTATTCAATTATACCCAATGTCTAATTGCAATCGTAGGATTGTTTGATTTTATAAAACTTATATTCCAAATGAGTTATGCATTCTATGGCAGCTATGAAAACGTAAAACACGAACGTTAAGATTGTTTTGGTTCCATTTTGATTTTCTCTGTGATTTAAAAAATGAAAATGAACTGAATTAAATTTATTGTGGATATGGCAAGAGGTATGATGAGAATACAGAAGTTTTTTACTTATTTAGCAAAGCAAAATAGGGAGAAAACTTTTTGGAATGGATTCAATAGTAAGCGAAGCAACAATCGAATATGGCTTTATCGGAAGGCTACAAGACCTCAAATACACCTACCGAAAGGATATCCGTGACCGCAAGGCACTTGAACTGAATTTCAGGAAAAAGTTTGAAGCACTCAATAAAGTCAGTCTGACGGATTCGGAATTTGAGCGCTTGAAGGATAAAATCATTCAGCCAGATGTTTTCCTTTCTTCCAAGCTGCTTCGCCAAAAAAATGACTTTATCCGGGAGGACGGAACTCCCTTGGCTTTTACCCTAGTCAATATCAAAGACTGGTGCAAAAACGAATTTGAAGTCATCAATCAGCTTCGGGTCAATTCCCAAAACAGCAGTCACCGCTACGATGTCCTTTTGTTGATCAATGGTATTCCGGTTGTACAAATTGAGCTGAAAACCCTGCAAATCAGTCCCAGAAGGGCTATGCAGCAAATCGTGGATTATAAAAGTGATCCCGGTAATGGCTACACCAACTCACTCCTTTGCTTTGTTCAGTTATTTGTGGTCAGCAATCGAAAAGAGACCTACTACTTCACGAACAATAAAAATCAGCACTTCATCTTCAACGCCGACGAGCAATACCTTCCCGTCTACCAATGGGCGAAACCTGACAACAAGAAGGTAACAAACATTGATGACTTTGCGGAAGAGTTTCTGGCCAAGTGCAAACTAGCCGAAATGATCAGCAAATACATGGTCTTGGTGGAAGTGGAGCAAAAACTCCTCATCATGCGCCCTTACCAAATTTACGCAGTCAAAGCTATTCTCAACTCCATTTCGGAAAATCGGGGCAATGGCTACATCTGGCATACGACAGGTTCTGGAAAAACGCTGACTTCCTTCAAGGCTTCCACCCTGCTTAAGGACAATCCCAATATTGCCAAATGCCTGTTTGTCGTGGATCGAAAGGACTTGGACCGACAAACGCGGGAAGAGTTCAACCGCTTTCAGAAAGACTGCGTCGAGGAAAATACCCATACCAGTACTTTGGTCCGCAGGATGCTTTCTGATGATCACGCGAATAAGGTCATCGTCACCACCATCCAAAAATTGGGCTTGGCGCTTGATCCCAACAACCCCAAAAACTACAAAGAAAAGCTTGCTCCACTGAGCAAAAAGCGCCTGGTCTTTATCTTCGACGAATGTCATCGCTCCCAGTTTGGGGATAATCACAAGGCCATCAAGGATTTTTTCCCGAATGCCCAACTCTTTGGATTTACCGGCACGCCTATTTTTGAAGAAAATGCCAATTACAAGCAGATCGATGGGACAGTGGGAAGCTACGTGACCACTAAGGATATTTTCCAAAACGAATTACCCAAATACACCATTACCAATGCCATCGAAGATCAGAATGTCCTGCGATTCCATGTCGATTACTTCAAGCGAGATGGGAAAAATCTCCCTACCGTCAATGACCCTGCAACCAAGCAGGCCATTATCGAAGCAATTCTGGAAAAACATGAGGCAGCCACGAACTTCAGGAAATTCAATGCCTTCTTGGCGACCAACTCGATCAATGATGCCAACGAGTACTATCACCTATTCAAAGCCATCCAAGCGCAACGGTTGGCGACCAATGAAGAATACCGACCATTAAACATCGCCTGTGTATTTTCACCTCCGGCAGAAGGAAACAAGGATGTGCAGCAGATTCAGGAAGATCTTCCAACGGAAAAAGCCGACAACCAAGTCGCTCCTGAAGAGAAAAAACTGGCGCTCAAAGGCATCATCAACGACTACAACGAGCAGTATGGCACGAATCACTCCATCGGGGAATTTGACAAATACTACCAGGATGTGCAGCAGCGGATCAAAGACCAAAAGTATCCCAACTCCGATGTGCCCCACTCCAAAAAAATTGACTTGGTAATCGTCGTGGATATGCTCCTGACAGGTTTTGATTCCAAATACCTGAATACCCTCTACGTGGACAAAAACCTCAAGTATCACGGCTTGATTCAGGCTTTTTCCCGTACCAACCGGATTCTCAATGGAAGCAAGCCACATGGTCAGGTGATGGATTTTCGGGGTCAGCAGAAAAATGTGGAAGATGCCATCGCCCTCTTTTCAGGAGGTGATATGGACAAAGCCAAAGAAATCTGGCTGGCGGAACCTGCTCCCAAAGTCTTTGAGAAATTTGGAAAAGCCTTGGAAGAGCTTACTAATTTAATGAAGTCTCATGGGGTAGAATGCAAGGCGGAGGAAGTGGCTAACCTCAAGGGAGATATCGCGCGGGCTCAGTTTATCGAAAAGTTCAAGGAGGTGCAGCGACTCAAAACCCAACTGGACCAATACACCGACCTCACCCCTGAAATCAAGGAACAAATCGAAAGCACCTTGCCGGAGGAAGAACTACGATCCTTTAAATCCGCATATTTGGAAACAGCCAAGCGGCTCAAAGGCAAACAGGATGAGGGCGGAGAGGACACTCCTCCGGAGGTGGATGCCCTGGATTTCAACTTAGTGCTGTTCGCCTCGGCAGTGGTGGACTACGACTACATCATGGGTCTGATCGCCAAGTACACGCAAAACAAGCCTTCCAAGCAGAAGATGACCCGGGAGCAACTGATCAACTTGCTCGGTTCAAGTGCCAATCTGATGGATGAGCGGGAAGATATCACCGAATACATCAATAGTCTGCAAGTCGGTAAGGGTCTAAATGAAAAGGAAATCAAATCCGGCTACGAACGCTTCAAAAAGGAGAAATCCGAAAAGATCCTTCTTGAAATCGCCGACACCCACGGACTAGACTTTGATGCCCTGCAAGCCTTTGTTTCGGCAATTCTCAACCGAATGATCTTCGACGGGGATCGGCTGAGCGAACTGCTTGCCCCCTTGGAACTAGGCTGGAAAGACCGAACCAAAAAAGAACTGGCCCTGATGGAACAACTGGGACCCTACCTTAAAAAATTGGCCCATGGCCGTGAAATATCTGGATTAGCAGCGTATGAGTAGTATTAAAAGAAAAGGCCTGACCCCAAATTTGAGGTTTCCTGAATTTCTTTCGGAACCTGAATGGGATTTACCAGAATTAGAAGAAATCTCTGATCGAATCCAGGAAAAAGCTGGAGATTCTGAACTTGAAACTATAAGTATTTCTGCAGGAATAGGCTTTGTATCTCAAAAGGAAAAGTTTAGCAGAGATATTTCAGGACAACAATACAAAAACTATATAAAGCTAAAGAAAGGAGAATTCGCCTATAATAAAGGAAACTCGAAAAAATTTCCACAAGGGTGTATTTACAAGTTAAAGGAGTATAATGAAGGAGCAGCACCAAATTCATTTATCTGTTTTCGATTTAAACCAAGTGTGGTTCCTGATTTTTATCAAGGCTACTTTGAAAGCAATTTTCATGGGAAACAGCTTACCAAATACATAACAAGTGGTGCCCGGATGGATGGACTTTTAAATATTAGTCCTGCCAACTTTTTCAAAATAATTCTTCCAACACCATCCAAAAAAGAAGAACAACAAAAAATCGCCGATTGTCTTTCTTCCTTGGATGAGTTGATTCAGGCGGAGACGGAGCGCTTGGAAGGCCTCCAAGCCCATAAAAAGGGCCTGATGCAGCAGCTCTTCCCTGCCGATGGAGAAACGGTACCCAAACTTCGATTTCCGGAATTTAAGGATAGTGGGGAGTGGGTGATAAAAAGTGTAAAAGATAATATTGATTTGATTACAGGAATTCCAATTAAAAGTGAAGATATCACGGATGATACATCAGGAGTTTCTATTCTCAGGGGAATAAATATCACTGAGGGACAGATTCGGCATTCAATTGAAATTGATAAATATTACAAAGGAGATAATATAGGACTTGATAAATACTTTTTGGCAGAAAATGATATTGTTATAGGAATGGATGGTTCTAAAGTTGGAAAAAATGTTGCTCAAATAACTAGGAATGATCAAGGATCTATTTTGATCCAAAGAGTTGCCAGAATTAGGGCTAAAAATTCTGATTTAGACTATATGTATCAAAATTTTCTATCACAAAGATTTAGAGACTATGTTGACAAAGTAAATACGAGTTCAGGAATTCCTCACATAAGTTCAAAACAAATTGATGATTTTGAAATTGGATTTCCTCCTAAAATACAGGAGCAAGAAAAAATATCTTCCTTTCTTAAACTAATTGATAGTTCCATCAATTCACAATCAGAAAAAATCGAATCCCTAAAATCACATAAAAAAGGATTACTTCAGCAATTGTTTCCTCAATTAGAGTCTTAATATGCCTAACTCTATTACTTTTTATCCTTCCCTTACCGATCTAGCTTCTCATTTAAGAGGTCTAGAAAAGAGCTTTACGTTATTGTTTGCCTATAATGGAACAGGAAAAACCCGGCTCTCCATGGAATTCAAAAATCTAGGAAAGACCGAGGATTCGGCTGATACCCTTTATTTTAATGCCTTTACTGAGGACTTATTTTCTTGGGATAATGATCTGGAAAATGATACCGAACGAGTGCTTCAATTGAATCCCAATTCTCGATTTTTTGAAGGTCTCCAAGACTTGGAAATGGAAAACCGGATCAAACCACTTCTTCTGAAATATGCTGATTTTGATTTCTTTATCGATTATGAAAACTGGAAAGTAAAATTTGTCAGGGAAGTTCGGGTCAATGATGCCACAGAAATCCAAGAAAACATCAAGATCTCTCGAGGGGAAGAGAACTTGTTTATCTGGTGTTTCTTTTTGGCAGTTGCCCAGTTGGCAGTGGACAAGCAAGAGTCCTACGATTGGGTAAAGTACATTTACATCGACGATCCTATTTCCTCGCTGGATGATAACAATGCGATTGCCGTTGCCCACCACTTGGCCAAAATGCTCAAAAATCCTGATAGTGAAGTCAAAACCTTTATCTCTACGCACCACGCATTGTTTTTCAATGTGTTGAGCAATGAGTTTCGTGGGGCGAAAAAACTATTTCTCAAAAAAGTAAGAGGGGGCTATGAAATTAAGGATACCACCGATACACCTTTTATCTATCACATTTCCTTTATCCAAGAATTAAAAAAAGCAGTGGATGAGGATAGGCTTTATACCTACCATTTCAGCTTGCTTCGAACCATCTTGGAAAAGGCAGCAAATTTCCATGGATTCACCAAGTTTTCAGATTGCATGGAAATCGATGATCCAGACGATGAAGGCGAGCTTCATTCCAGATTGGTAAATATCTTAAATCATGGAGGCTATTCCCTCTTTGAACCCACGGAAATGGTTGAAGAAAACAAGCGATACTTCCGACAGATCTTTTACAACTTTCTCACGAACTATAAATTTAACGAAGAACTCTTCGACGAACCAAGTACCTCTACCCCATCATGACCAAACAAGACCAAAATCAATTAGGAAAAACCCTTTGGGATATAGCCGATCAGCTTCGTGGAGCCATGAATGCGGATGATTTCCGGGATTATATGCTTTCCTTTCTCTTTTTGCGCTATCTTTCTGACAATTATGTCGAGGCAGTCAAAAAAGAATTAGGAAAAGACTATCCAGAAACGCCTGAAGATGTAATGAGGAAATTGAAGGTTTCTTCACCTTTGGAAATTTGGTATAACGAAAATCCTGATGATATCGAGGCATTTGAATTAATGATGCGTCGTAGAGTGCACTATGTTATAGAACCAAAATACCTTTGGTCGAATATCTCAGAATTGGCACGAACTCAAGATTCAGAACTGCTTCATATCTTAGAGAAAGGATTCAAATACATCGAAAACCAATCCTTTGACAGCACCTTCCAGGGACTCTTCTCCGAGATTAATCTGTATTCGGAAAAGTTGGGCAAGAACTATACGGAGCGAAATGAACGCCTGTGCGGGATCATTCAAAAGATTTCAGAAGGAATAGCACAGTTTACTACCTCAACCGATACCCTTGGAAATGCCTATGAATATTTAATAGGCCAGTTTGCTTCTGGTTCGGGCAAGAAGGCAGGGGAATTCTATACACCACAGCAGGTTTCAACCATCCTCTCGGAGATTGTGGTATTGGATAGCCAAGACCCCGCTTCCGGGAAAAAATCCAAGATCAACAAGGTGCTGGATTTTACCTGTGGTTCGGGTTCCTTGCTCCTGAATGTACGCCGTCACATGGGAAAAAACGGCATCGGCAAAATCTATGGGCAGGAAAAGAACATCACCACTTACAACCTCGCCCGGATGAACATGCTCCTGCATGGAGTCAAAGACACCGAGTTTGAAATCTTCCACGGCGATACCCTGACCAACGATTGGCCAATATTAAATGAGCAGAACCCAAGCAAAAAGATTGAGTTTGACGCCATCGTCGCCAATCCTCCTTTTAGCTACCGCTGGGAGCCGAAGGATTCCTTGGCGGAGAATTTCCGATTTAAGAATTATGGCCTGGCACCGAAGTCAGCGGCAGATTTCGCCTTTTTGCTCCATGGGTTTCACTTCCTGAGTATGGAAGGAACCATGGCAATAATCCTTCCTCATGGGGTTTTGTTCCGGGGAGGAGCCGAAGAACGCATCCGAACCAAGTTGCTGAAAGACGGGCATATCGATACCGTCATCGGCCTTCCTGCAAACCTGTTTTTCTCCACCGGGATTCCGGTTTGTATTCTTGTCCTGAAGCGTTGCAAGCGGTTTGAAGACGTTTTGTTTATTAATGCTGCTGAGCATTACGAAAAAGGAAAGCGACAAAACGTCTTGAGAGAAGGGAAAGGTCAAGAACCTAACGACATCAAGAAAATCGTGGAGACCTATCAGTTCCGAAAGGAAGAGGAACAGTACTCCCGACGGGTCTCCATGGAGGAAATTGAGAAAAACGATTGGAATCTCAATATCTCCCGCTATGTGAGCACCACACAAGCCGAAGAGATCATTGATTTAGAAGAAGTTCATGATAGACTAGTCGATATCAACCGAAGATCCAAGGAGGCAAGGGAGAAGCATAACAAGTTTTTGAGGGAGTTGGGGTTGAGGGAGATATGAAATATGTGATGGGCAGACTTAAAATGTAAAAATATTTTCAGATTTGGATTCCCAATCGATTAAAAAATTTTTTTAGTTGTATTTTTAGGGAAGTTTAAACCGGTTTATCTAGTTACAAGAATGAAAATAGATTTTTCAAAAATATCAGTAGCCCAAATGCTGGAAAAAATTGGAGCTGGAAAGCACATTCCAGGTTCAGGAAGTTCGGCCGCTTTGCAAGTGATGGTTAATGCGCAACTGCTCTTAACAGTCATAAAAATAACATTGAAGCCGAATAAAAAAGAAAAGTATGGTCATGAGTGGGCTCAAATGCAGGTTTTAAAGGAGAAAATTGAAAATGTGTATATACCACGACTAAACCAGCTTTTTCATGATGATTACATTGTATTTGACGAAGTAATAAAGACTCGGAAACTTCGTGACCATCTGAAATCTGAAATTGAGGAAGGAATTCCTAACAAGTTTCTTAAGGTAAAATCCAAGTTAGACCAAGATCATCTTTCAGCTACAAAAATTGTAATTGAGATCGCAAAGCTATCTCATGAAATTGCTAGAGAGGGGCTTTATGTTTTTTTGAATGGTTTTAAGGGTGCGAGAGGAGACTCAGCATTGGCAATCCAAAACTCCCTTTCAGTAATTATTGGTAGCCTGCATATTGCCGAATTAAACCTTAGGCAGCTTATCGGACACGAAGAGTTTGATGACCTTGAGTTGGAGATTGACAAGATTCGATCAGACTATTTTAAAACCTACTCTGAAGCCCAAATCAAAATAAAGGTCCTTCAAAGACAAATAGAAAAGGCGAAACATTCTCAGTTTAAAATTGGTAATGTCTTATCCAAGGTAAATGTTAGTGAAATTGAAAAAACGGTTCGGGCATTCCAGTTACAGCTTTTTAATGACTCGACATCCAAAGACCTTGATTCCGTTACTAATGCTGAGTTAGCTTTTAACTTTTTGGGTTATGATATCAAAAAGGTCCCAAGCCTTGGGGTGTTTAATGATTTTGATGGTACAAAAGAGACTGCAGGAGCAATTGACAATGTCAAAAAAATAGTACGGGTAGCAACTAAGTTTTCTCCACCGGTTCAACGATATACAATGGCTCATGAGCTCGGCCATGCCATTCTTCATCACAATAATTTAAGGTTGCTCCATCGGGATAGAGAATTAGATTCGCGGATTGATAACCCACGAAGAGATTCCATAGAAGTTCAGGCAGATAAATTCGCTGCTTTTTTCCTTATGCCCCGAAAAGAAATGAAGGCGCAGTTTTTAGCTAGGTTTCATACCGAAAAACTCAAGATAAATGAGGATGTGGCATTTCATTTAGGAATCAGTCTCAGTGATTTACAAAAGGAGTACAAAGAAAAAAGGCATCTTTCCCGTTTTATCGCCTCTACCTCCACTTATTCAGGTAAATCATTTGATTCTCTTGCCAACCAATTCAAAGTATCTATAGAAGCAATGGCGATTCAAATTGAAGAATTAGATTTAATTGATTTTAAAAGTATTGGATATTAATTGCCCAAAATGTAAAAAATCGGCAAAGCCTCAGCCTATTGAAAATGAATTAAGTCGCCTCCCCAAATTATTCGGATTCCAAAATTGTTGACAAATTCAACAGAATAAAACTCTTCACCACCAATGATCTGTCCTGCGCTTTTAATTTGACCACTAGTTCCTATTGGAATATTAATGCCATCAGAGAAATATTGTGTTTTATTTAAAGTAACCCAATCATTTTTTTGAAACCTCATAGCTATCACTTAATTAATTGTTTCTCATAAAGAGTTTGAAGAATTTTTATATTATTAATAATTGTTTTTCGTTGTTCCTCGTTCAAATTTAGATTCTCTAATGACTTTCCATTTTCAATTATTGAAATTAAAAATGCTTTGGAGATATTTTCAGTTCTTTCACTTTCTCTGAGCAGCTCAGTTCTCATGCTTTCAATGTAACTTAAGGAAGTGAACATTTCTGAATTTTCATTTGTTTCCATCCCTAGTATAGAAGAACCATTTATCGGTACGCCTGCAGAATAACCAAGGTATTTTATTCCTTGGTTAAGGACCTTAAATGAAGTTTTTATAGACTCGTTAGCATCCATTCTAACACCCTTAACTGTGAAGGTTCCAGGATTGTCCATTTTTATTGCAATATCTGAATTACCAAAAAAAGTGCATGCCTTTGCTTTATTGTATCTTGCTTTTAGCTTTCCCATATCCCTATCTGCACTTGAATTTAAGTTAACATTGGTTTTGTATTTTCTCCAATATTTATTAGGAGCTCTTGTTATTAAGTATGAAAACTGATCTGAATATATTGATTCACCAAAGCTTGATTGACTAGAGAACGAAGGATTCCAAAAACTTTTGGTAATAAGGTCTTTACTTACATTTACATCTGTTATTCCTAATTCTTTTAACTTTTGAATTAAATCATTTATTCCGTCCCGATAAGCCTTATCTCCAAGGCTTTCTAAAGATTCCATATAACTAATGAATTTGGAATCTTTAACTACATTTAGATTTATGTTCAAAGTATCAATCGCTTTTGTATAATAGGTATATGGTTCATTTTTTAGTTTATTCAGTTCCGATTTAATCGAGTTTTGGAGTTGTCCATTAAGAGAAACCTGTTGATTTTGAGTTACAGTTTTAATTAACTCATCGGATAGAGTCAAATAATTTTTATCCAATGAGTGAATTTTTTGGTTTAACACATTTTCTAAATTTTTAATTCTCGCTTCTGTATAATCGACTGAATTAATTAGAGCCCTCTTATCGAACGTATCAACCGTTATTTTCATTTTTGAATAACATGAAGACAGCAAGAATAGGATAGTTACGATTTGAATCTTTTTAATATTCATTGATAAACCAATTTTGAGCATCTGATAAATTTTCGAATGCCGTTTTTCTTCCATTTAAAAATCCTATATGATTAATGTAAGATAATAAAACAGTCAAGGCATCTCCTGTTGGATTTGTTTCAATCAATTTGATGTACTCTTTTGTTAATTCTGCTAAATCTTTATTTTTCTTATCTAAAGCTTCTCTTTCCAAACGAATGTTATTAACAACTGAAATGGATTCTTTTCTCGTTATACTGGTAATTGTTTTTAGTGTCTCTTCATTTGAAGAAAAAGCACCAATCTGATCGGTTACTTCATTGGAATTAGTAGAAAGAATGAATACTAATGACTTGTCATTTAAGACAGAATTTCCATTAGGTAGAATTTTTTTAATTGGTTTTGATATTATTTTTGCAGAATCGGGTCTAGATATTTCACTGAAAAAATAATTTACAGCATCTTGGTCAAATTCTCCAGACATATATCTTGAACTTGATAAAAACGCATGTTGATTTATTTTAAGGCGATAATAGTTGTCGCCTTGTTTTAAATAATGAAGTTCTTTTGTGCTTTGGCATCCGATCAAAAGCAAGAGAACAAAAACAAAATAAATTCGCATAGTGTCAGGTTAAAATTTTTCAAATATTTTTATTAGATCTGAGGTGTAAAAGTAATTTAGATACCAAAAAAGGTTGATTTTCACTCCTCAACCCTTTTTCAAACCCCTCCCTCACCCAAAAACCTCCCATATCTCCTGCCGCTTACTCACTTCCTATAGTCGATATAGGATTTTAGCGTGCTGGAGGAAAAAAATAGCTCGTCACTGATTTGTTGGTTGCTTTTGTGTTGAAGGATAAGGTTGAGCACTTCCCGTTCGTTACGGGAGAGAGTTTCGAGTTTGGCTTGGAGGTCGAGTTGGGAGTCCTTATTGTCCAGTTGGCCGACGAGAACTTTTTTGTAAGCCTGTTTCATGGCCCCTACATATACCCAAGATGCGCCGAAACCCATAAATGTGAGCATGATACTTGGAAGCATGATGCTAAGCAAATGCTTCTACTGGGAATGTAAAGGCTTGAAAAGTTTTATGATAAAAAGGTTGGTGATTTAAATGATTCCATACAAAATTTTGCACTTTTCACTTAGACAAAATTTCAATACTTAAAATTATTCAATTACTAGGGGTTATGCTATACCCCAATTGGGGTAATTTTTGTTCTCGCAGATCTAGGGGATTGAACAGATTGGTCGCAGATGGAAGGGATTGATTGGTTCAAATGGATTTTTTTAAATTAAAAAATTGTCTAGATAAACCTCTCTTGTTTCTAAAATCTAATCTCTAGCCTCTCGCATCTCGCTTCTTCAACCATCCGCCTTTATCCTTCATCCTTCACAAACGTAAATCCCCTTGCATCATTTCCTTCATAAAAATCCACCAACATGCCCATCAGAAACATATAGTGCTTCTTTTCAACCAACACAGGTATCCCATCCACATGGAATTGCTGATCGCCCTCTTTGGCTTTGTCGAAACCGAGTTGATAGGCCATGCCTCCGCAGCCGCCTCCCTTCACGCCTACACGAAGGGCATAGTTAGCTGGGATATTCTTGTGCTGCATGATATTTTTAATCTCTATCTGAGCCTTTTCAGTTATTTTTATCGGTACAATCATGACCTTTTAAGTCTATTTTTCGTAATCAAGTTCACCATTCAACCTCAAAAATACTAAAAACAAGGTTTTATCCTGCTCAATAATTTCGGATATTCGAAACTTAATTTAACATAACGCATGGAGTATATTGCAGATGTCTTGAAAATTGTTTTGCCCGCAGCATTAGTTATTTATGGCATGTACCTGATGGTCATGTCATTTCTAAATAAAGAGCGGGAAAAACTGTTGGTAAATCTAAAAACCAAAAATACAGAAACGATTTTGCCCATCAGGTTACAAGCTGGAGAGCGCTTGTGTTTGCTTTTAGAGCGGATTACTCCAAACAATCTTATTCGAAGAGTCAATAATCCTACATTTTCAGCAGCGGATTTACATAGGCAGTTAATGTCTGAAATCAGAGAGGAGTTTAACCATAATCTTGCCCAGCAGGTATATTTCTCAGACCAAACATGGGAGTCTGTTCGGGCTGCTACAGAATCGGTTGTCACGCTTTGCAATACGGCCTTGCAAGATATACCCGAGGATGCAAGAGGAATCGACTTGGCTAAGCGGATTTTTCAGTTATCTTTAGATCAACGCTCAGATGCCATCCAAGTGGCTTTAAAAAATGTTAAAAACGAAATCCGCATTTTCTTTTAATATGACTTCATTTTTCGATCATACCACTGATTTTTTTTCCAAAGCCAAACTGATGTATCAGCGGCAGGCAGAACGAATCATAGGAGAAGAGGGTGGATTGAAGAAATTACAGCAGCAGGTGAGGATAAAGTTGGAGCAAGTCAGCCATCATCCCAAGGTCATAGAGGCAATGGAGCCTATTTTGGTCTTTAAACGAATGATTCAAGCACATAAAAAAGGAGATTTTAAGGTTTCTTCCAAATCACTAATGTTGATGGTGTTAGGACTTGTCTATTTCGTATCGCCTTTGGATATTATTCCAGATGTAATGCCTGTGATAGGCTTTGCGGATGATTTATCGGTATTAATAGCAGTGTACAATGCCATCAAACACGAAGTAGATGAATTTTTAGCTTGGGAGAAAAATCAAGACATGTCGAGAAAAGGACTTAACAAATAAATTTATCATGAATCAACTTGCATTTATTATAGGCACATCTGGATTGATTGGAAAACAGTTGATGCATCAATTGCTTCAGGATGAACGCTATGCTTATGTCATTTCAATTGGGAGAAGGAAATTAGCACTCAAACATCACAAACTCATTCAGGTGTCGGGAGATTTTAGCAATGCCGCTTTATGGAATCTTGAACACATGCTTCGAGAAGAAGACCTAGGGGGGCAATTATTCCCCCTTTGGGAAAAAATCTCTCAAAAATCAATATCCATGCATGCTTTTTGTTCGTTAGGAACGACAATCAAGCAAGCGGGAAGTCAGCAGAAATTTTATGAAATTGATCATGACTATGTAGTGAAATCTGCTGCTTGGTTACATCAACAGGGTGTAAGCAGATATATGTATGTTTCGGCAATTGGAGCAGACCCCATGTCCAAAGTTTTTTACAATAAGGTAAAAGGGGAGGTTGAAGAAGATTTAAAGGTAATTCCTTTTGACTATCTGGGACTCATGCAACCTTCTTTACTGTTAGGCAATCGATCCGAGTTCCGACTGGGAGAAGAGTTTGCAAAAATAATTACCAAGCCAATGGTATGGTTTAACATTTATAAAAAATACAGACCAATCTACGACCATCAAGTTGCAAAAGCCATGCTTGATCATGCCAATCAGGCAAAATCCGTTAAAGTTCAAGTGATTGCAAACGCTGAAATGGTTATGTATTGATATGATAGCAGTTATTCAACGGGTTTCAGAATCCACTGTATGTATTAATGGGGAGATTAAAGGTATTATTGGTGCAGGTCTGATGATCTTACTGGGTATTGAGGAAGCGGATGCACAGGATGATATGGATTGGTTGAGTAAAAAAATTGTCCATCTGCGAATCTTCCCTGACGAGCAAGGGGTGATGAATAAAAGCATATTGGACTCTGGAGGCGATATTTTATTGATTTCTCAGTTTACCCTGCTTGCTAGTACCAAAAAAGGCAATCGCCCTTCCTACATCAAAGCGGCAAAACCTGATACTGCTATTCCTATGTATGAGCGATTTATCCAAGTTTTGGAAAGTGATTTAGGCAAAGCTATCCAAACAGGAGAATTCGGGGCAGACATGAAAGTTTCGTTGATAAACGATGGGCCAGTTACTATTATCATCGACAGTAAAAACAAAGTTTAATGTTGCTACAGTTTCACCAAGTGAGCGTTCATCATGGACAACAGGTCTTGTTTGAAAACCTGAATTTTACTTGGAATGAAAGGGAACATTGGGCAATCATTGGAGATCAAGGTCAGGAGCTGACCGATTTTTTACAGTTATTATTGGGAAACCGATCAGTGGTATCGGGTAAAATTGAAAGGCCCTTTGTTCGTACGTATGCTCTTGACAAAGGCAGTCTAGGAGAGGTTTTTTCTTTTCGGGATTTAATTGCTTATGTAGGGCAGGAGTATCCGTTTCGAAACAAATCCAATCTTCAAAATTTTTACTACCAACAACGATTCAATTCTATGGATTCTGAGGACACCGTTTCGGTGGAAGATTATCTGAAAAATACCCCCAAGCGAAGTGGTTATTGGACACTTTCTCATGTAATTCAACTGTTGCGCTTGGAGCACCTGCAAAAAGAATCCCTGATCAAGTTATCTAATGGAGAATCTAGGCGATTGGCTATAGCCTCGGCTTTGATGCAGCAGCCCAAACTCTTGCTAATGGACCATCCTATGACTGGATTAGACGTGCAAACAAGGGCTTCATTTAATCAAATTCTTCAGGCAATTCAAGCAGCGGGTGTACATATCCTGATGAGCACCATCCCTTCTGAAATCCCGGAATCTTTGACGCATATTGCCATGCTTAAGGACAGGTTTTTGGAAGTAGTGGATAGAAAATTTATTCAACGAATTTCATTCAAAAAAGAGGATCCTTATCCTTTACTAACGAAGGAAAAACTTCGAGATTTATTTGAACCAAAAAATTATGCACCTGTACAATCTTTGGTTCGATTAGAAAAAGTATCTGTACGCTATGGGGAAAAATGGATTTTACGAGAACTGTCTTGGGAGGTAAAACCTGGAGAGCGTTGGCTATTAAAAGGACCTAATGGATCTGGAAAATCTACGCTGATAAGCTTACTCATAGGTGAACACCCTCAAGCTTATGCCAACCATATTGTGTTATTTGACCGCAAACGGGGTACAGGAGAGAGTATTTGGGAAGTGAAAAAGCCCACAGGTTTTGTAGCCCCGGAGCTCAGTCGTTTTTTTCCCAGAAATCAAACAGTTTGGAAAGTACTGCTGTCCGGATTTTACGATACCATGGGCTTGTTCAAAAAGTCAAATCCAGAACAGGAATTAAAAGCTTCTCAATGGTTGGGGTTTTTAAAGCTGAATTCTAAGGCACACATTCCCTTTCAACAGTTACCATTAGCGGATCAGCGGATTCTACTACTAGCTCGAGCCTTGATAAAATCCCCACAACTATTAATTGTAGATGAAGGTGCACAGGGGTTGGATATTGAACAGCGGACGCGATTTAAATTTTTATTAGAGGCTGTATTAGAATTATCTTCCGTCGGATTGATTTATGTATCACATTATGAAGAAGATATACCCCGTGGAGTTACAAAAATACTAGAGCTTAAGCCGAGTTAAGGTTTTTGAATATCTTTTGGAAGAGTGGGAAGTGTAATGATTTCTTTCAACGTTCCATTAGCCTTTAACTTAATGCCAGTAAGTGCTAATCCTCTAAAAGCAGCTGTATCAATGTTCCATGAATTTGATTCTTGATTATACTGAGGCTGACCGGTAAGGACTGGCGTGTGTCCATGGATTTGCAATCTGCCTATGTTTTTCAGGGGTTTTCTATTCCACAATACAGACTCAGTATGATTGGAATGGTACAAATCAGGATGAAAACTACTGACTCCTGCATGAGAAATTAATACCTCTTTATTTTCCCAGTAAAAAGGGAGAGTATTGATCCAATTGGCATAAAATTCTATATCAAGTTCCGATTTTTCAAATTGCGCCAAGGTTTCTTGACCACCATTGTAAAGCCAATGATCCAGTTTGGGCTCATGAATATGTTCCAACAGCAATTGCTCGTGATTGCCACGAATGAAATGTACGGAACGCTTGAATGTGTTTTTCAATTCAAAGGCCAATCGAATGGTTTCGGGAGAAAAGTTTCCACGGTCAACCAAATCACCTACCTGAATTAATTGCTCTTTTTTTGGATCCCATTGATCCATGAGCGTCAAATAAGTGTGGAAACAACCGTGCACGTCTCCGATTACAAACAAATCCATCATGATCAATTGCCACTAAATTTTCCGCAATATACATTTTTAGCTAGGTACAGAAAAAAGGTACTTGATTTATGTGCGAAAAAGTATGTAAATTGTTGAGCTTCAATACATCCTTTTAAACAATTAACATTTATGTAAGTTAATCAAACAATTGCAAATTCATTCATCATGCGACAAACCTATTTTATCTTTGCTATTGCCATACTCATCCTTAGTTGTGCATCCCAAAAAGACTTCGTAGCAGAATATGATTTTAATTATTCTGGAAATTTCAAAAAGTACAAAACCTTTAATTTTGTAGTGAATGCTATTCCTGAGGATAGCATTGCTTATTTTGAGGCCATAGAGCGTACAATTACCTCGCGATTGGGTTCACAGGGGTTTAGATTGGACCAGAATAGACCAGATTTATTGATCAATTACAAAGTTTTCAATGATTCAGTCAAATACAGAGGGTACGAGCAACCTAATTTTGATTACTGGCTCAATAGACGTACTGGAACCGTAGAATTGACAGAAGAAGAGGAGTTGCGCCAACGTGAAAAAGATGAAACATACAATCGTGTAAAGTTTGTAGAAAAGAATGGTTTGCTTGTAATTTATGTAATTGACAATAAAAAAGGGAATACTATTTGGCAAGGGTATACTGCTGGAACATTTGATATGTATGCGGCAGATGGACAATCAGATCTCACCAAAGCCACTTATCGAATTATGGATCAGTTTAGATTAGTGACAAGAAATTGAATTAGTCACGATTTTTAAAATCTTTATCCGCTCAGCTAACTGGTTTGTGAGAATTTAGTTTTGGCTGTTTAATGGTTATTTTGAGTGTTTAGAGACTCAATTAGGATATCTTTTCTGATACTTATGCGTAAATTCAAACCATGCTTTTGCAGGCTTGCAGCATAAAGGTTATCTTTGCAGCCTCATAAAAAAAGAAGCACATGATTTCTGTAGATAATCTTTCCCTCAAGTTTGGCAAACGTACCCTTTTCGAAGATGTAAATCTTAAATTCACTCCGGGTAACTGTTACGGTGTGATTGGGGCCAATGGTGCCGGGAAATCCACTTTTTTAAAAATTCTCTCCGGTGACCAAGATAGTACCTCAGGAGCTATTAACATTACCCCGGGTCAACGCATGGCTGTGTTGAAGCAGAATCATTTTGAATTTGATGAGGTGGAAGTCTTGAAAGTAGTGCTGATGGGACACCACAAGCTCTATGCCATCATGGAGGAAAAAGACGCCATCTATATGAAGGAGGATTTTTCAGAAGCAGATGGCATCCGAGCATCAGAATTAGAAGCAGAATTTGCAGAAATGGACGGATGGAATGCGGAATCCGATGCAGCAGCCTTGCTTTCTGGTCTAGGTATTACCGAGGATTTACATTACCTACAAATGAAAGAATTAGCAGGTAATCAAAAGGTAAGGGTCTTATTGGCACAAGCACTTTTTGGTAATCCTGATATCCTGATTTTGGATGAGCCTACCAACGACTTAGATGCGGACACTATCAATTGGTTAGAAGATTTTTTGGTGAATTTCAAAAATCTAGTAATTGTAGTATCCCACGATAGGCATTTCTTGGACGCTGTTTCAACGCATATTGTGGACATTGATTTTGGAAAAATTCGTATTTATTCAGGTAACTATACGTTCTGGTATGAGTCATCCCAATTGGCTGCCAAGCAAAAATCTGATCAAAGTAAAAAAGTAGAGGAAAAGCGAAAGGAATTACAGGAGTTTATTGCCCGATTCTCTGCTAACGTAGCAAAGTCCAAGCAAGCTACTGCACGAAAGAAAATGTTGGAAAAGTTGAATGTTGACGAGATTCAACCTTCTACCCGAAAGTATCCAGGTATCATCTTTAAACCGGAAAGAGAAGCTGGAGATCAGATTTTTATGACCGAAGGGTTGGAGTTAAAAGATGACAATGCTATTTATTTTACCGATGTTAATTTGATGGTGGATAAGGGAGATAAAATTGCCTTTATCTCCAAGACCAAACAAGCAGTCAACAAATTCTTTCAAACGATTATGGATGAAATCCCTGTTCAAAAGGGTTCATTCCGATGGGGTGTGACGATCAATAAGGCTTATTTGCCAAACGATAACTCCAAGTTTTTCCAGACTGATTTGAATCTCATCGATTGGTTGAGACAGTTTTCTACCAATCAGGAGGAGGCATATGTTCGGACTTTCTTGGGAAGAATGCTCTTTACAGGGGAAGAAACCTTGAAAAAATCATCGGTTCTATCCGGGGGTGAAAAAGTGAGATGTATGGTGTCACGTATGATGCTTCAAAACCCAAATTTATTGGTCATGGATGAGCCAACCAATCACCTAGATTTGGAATCAATTACTGCTTTTAATAACGCCGTAATCGAGTTTAATGGAACCGTCCTATTAAGTTCTTATGACCATGCATTTGTCTCAACGACAGTTAATCGGATCATTGAATTTACTCCTAAAGGAACCATAGATCGACGCATGCCTTATGATGATTATTTGGCATCTGAAGAAATCAAGGCTTTGAGAGCGAAGATGTATGATTTGAAAGGATGAAGGCTTGAGGGAGAATCAAGAACCAAGAAATTTCAGGACGTGACATATTTATCCTAATAGAAGAGGGGGTGCTATAGAACGAAGAATTGAGAATGATTTAAATGATTAAGTCGAGGGTAGAAGAGAAATAATGGTAAAAACCTCTGAAAAACCTGGTAGGTTTTTACTGACTTAGGTTCTGATTTAAAGCCAGTTAAACTATTTAAAAACTTGCCAGGTTTAACAAATGGCGTTAATAATGTACCAAGTATAGATTCATGTAAAAACAAAGAATAATCGTATTTCTATAATTAACTGAACCGTTGACACTCTCTAACGAATCACCATCCATTCTTAACCCCTCATTAAAAGTACTCACTATTCATCATGCACTGCTCACTGCTCACTAAGCACTGTTCACTGTTAACTAATCACTCCTCGTATTGCTACTAACCGCCATTGTAATATACCTGTTGATTACTGTCCTGATAGGGGCTTGGTCGTCGAAGTTGGTGAAAAACTCCAATGATTTTGTATTGGCGGGTAGACAGTTACCCTTGTTTTTATCGGCATCGGCTTTATTTGCTACATGGTTTGGTTCAGAGACGATTTTTGGGGCATCCTCTGAATATTTGGAACATGGTCTCCAAGGCGTGATTGAAGATCCATTTGGAGGTGCTTTGTGTTTGATTTTATTTGGGGCATTTTATCTGAGGCCTATGTATCGAATGAATGTGCTGACCATAGGGGATGTTTACAGAAAGCTTTTTGGTCCCCGGGTGGAGTTCTTTGCTTCCATTTTTATGATCCCTTCCTATTTCGGCTATGTGGCAGCGCAATTAGTGGCATTGGCCTTGATTTTTACTTCGGTTTCGGATTTGACAATTGCACAAGGAATTCTGATTTCTGCTGGTATTGTGGTTTTTTACACCTTCTTAGGAGGTATGTGGGCAATTTCGATCACTGATTTTATCCAAACCACCTTAATTGTAGTTGGGTTGGTTTGGGTGGCTGTATTGGTTGCCGAAAAGGCTGGAGGAGTCATGCCGATTTTAGAATCAGCACCAGAAGGAAGCTATCAGTTTTTACCGGATATGAATGGTATTTCCTGGCTGAATTACCTCGGTGCATGGATGATTTTGGGAATTGGCAGTATTCCCTCCCAAGATATATATCAGCGAGTGATGGCATCCAAGAGCGAAAAGGTAGCAATACGATCCACGTATTTGGCAGGAGCATTTTATGTGACGATTGGCTTACTGCCTTTGTTCATTGCGTTGGGCGCTAAGTTTTTGTATCCCGAGATCTATTTGGAAAATAAGCAGTTATTACTTCCAGAAATGGTCCTGAGGCATTCGGGTCTACATGTGCAGGTTCTATTTTTTGGTGCTTTGATTTCGGCTATCATGAGTACTACTAGTTCTGGTCTGCTGGCACCTTCAGCTATTATCTCTGAAAATCTCATTCGTCCTTATTTCGGTTCAAAACTAAAGGATTCACATTTTTTATGGATTCTGCGTTTAAATATTGTTTCAGTTGCAATAGTTGCTACCTTGATGGCCCATTGGAAAACGAATATCTATGAACTCGTTGCTGGAGCTTCTATTTTAATGATGGTGTCGCTATTTGTCCCATTGACAGCGGGTCTGTACTGGAAAAAAGCCTCCGAAATGGGCGCTCTAATGTCGATAGTTCTTGGAATGATTGCTTTTCTCGGCTTTTCTTTGGTAGAAGAGCTACCTATATACCCACACCTTCCCGCACTTGGTATCAGCGCGCTAAGCATGGTAGTGGGTTCTTATATTTTCCCTCATAAACCCAAAACTCATGTTACCATATCCCATCATTAAATTAGGCAAAAGCAAAGAAATTTCTCTTTTTCGTAGACATCATTGGGTGTTTTCTGGAGCCATTTTGGAAAAAGACGAAACTCTCAAAAATGGAGACTTGGTTCAGGTTCATAGCTTTAAAGGTGAGTTCTTAGGAGTTGGGCACTTTCAGTATGGTTCCATCATGGTAAGGGTCATCAGTTTCCAAGAAGAATTGATCGATGCTGCTTTTTGGGAAAAACGTTTGATGGATGCTTACCAAGTTAGGAAAAGCATTGGTTTGGTAGATTCTAATATAACCAATGTGTACCGGTTGATCCACGGAGAAGGGGATGGTTTTCCTGGATTAATCATTGATTTTTATAATGGGACGGCAGTTATTCAATGTCATCAGATTGGCATGTACAAACATGTAAAAGAAATTGCACAAGCATTGAAGGTAGTTTACAGTAGTTCACTTGATTGCGTATATGATAAAAGTGCGGAGACTTTGCCTAAAGGAACAGGAGTGGAAAACCGGATTGTACTAGGCGAACCAAAAACCACTCAAGTATTGGAACATGGATGTATCTATGAAATTGATTGGGAAAAAGGACAAAAAACTGGATTTTTTGTAGATCAACGTGAAAATAGAAATTTATTGGGATCCTATTCAAAAGGGAAAAAAGTACTCAATACATTCTGCTATTCAGGGGGTTTTTCAGTAGCATCTCTGAAGGCAGGTGCGACAGAGGTACACTCCGTTGATATTTCAACCAAAGCCATTGAATTAACTGATAAAAATGTGGCTTTAAATGTAGGTTTTGAAGGAAAGCATCAATCCATCGTAGCAGATGTGGTCAAGTATATTCGGGATATTGAATTGGATTACGATGTCATTGTTTTAGATCCACCTGCTTTTGCCAAAAATATAAAGTCTAGGCATAATGCTGTCCAAGCCTATAAGAGATTGAATGCCGAAGCATTGAAGCGGATTCAGAAAGGAGGAATCCTATTTACCTTTTCTTGTTCTCAAGTAGTGGATAAAAAGTTATTTTCCGATACCATTACTGCTGCCGCTTTTGAAGCTAAAAGGAATGTACGAATCTTACATTATTTGTCTCAACCGGGAGACCACCCAATCAATTTGTTTCATACGGAAACGGAGTATTTGAAAGGTTTGGTCCTCTACGTAGAGTAAAACGTTAAGGAATGAAATTAGCAGGACTTATGAAAAAATAGAACATGAAACCTGTTAGCACAATAGAAATAAGCAAGCTGATCAACATAATTCGTCCATAATAAAAGACAGGCCTTATTTCCCCTTTTTTATCTTGGATAAAGGTTTTGCTGAAAGGGAAAAAACCTTGGGAAAGTGCAAGACTTGTTAGAAAATAAATGCTTAATAAAAAACCAATTGTAAAGTAATATTCCATAACTCAATCAAAAGATTCTCAAGTTAGTATATTTTCTAGCATCAACAATTACTTTCCCCCAAAAGTAATAATTTGGTAACAGAATTTTGGCTCATATCATTGGTGGGTTAAAACAATTTGGTGGTATCTCTAGTGAAACATCATTTCGTAGCATAGTATTTTTGGCATGATTTTTTGAACAAAGTCTATCTAAAAGGTGTCAACTTAGCGGTAAGTTAACTTGCAAAGTAATATCTTTGGAATTAGTAGTTTAACCAAATAGCATCATTATCAAGCGATTTTTCTACAGACTTTTGAAAATCTTAGGAGGCATCCTTGCCTTTTTGGTACTATTTATTGGTTTGACTCTGCTTTTTATCCGTTCCCCTTGGGGGCAAGAGATCATTACTTCCAAAGCTGTGGATTATCTTTCTAAGAAAACAGGTGCTGAAATCAGTATAGGAAGACTGTTTATTACCTTTTCTGGAGACTTGTATTTAGAGGATTTATATGTGAGTGATGTCAAAGGTGATACCTTGTTATACTCCGGTTCTTTAGAGACTGGGATAGCCATCCGACCATTGATCCAATCAGGGGAAATTACTGTTACTAGATTAGAATGGGAACGTTTGGTCGCAAGGGTTAGCAGGTCTGATGATAGCGACACTTTTAATTTTGATTTTTTAATTGAGCCATTTGTTGGTGAATCGAATCAGGAGGAAGTTAGCCCCTTATTAGAAGAGGATACTCCAACTGATTTTCCTGAAATCAACTTACCGATTGTTTCTATCAAAGACATAGATGTGGTGTATAATGACCAATGGTTGGGGATAAATGCCTCCATTCAATGGGATGTTTTTCGATTAGATGCTCAAACAGTCGATTTGAATCAAATGAATTTTGATCTGAATGAAGTGCTATTGCGTGAAGCGACTATACGCTATATACAATCTAAACCATTTGAACCAGCAAGCGAAGAAACAGAAGAGGCATCGGCATCTTTACCATTAATTGCCTTGCAGAATGGGACATTGAATAATGTAGCGCTATTCTATGAATCTATTCCAGATGGTATCTTAGCAAATGTCAACATTGGAGACTTTAAACTTCAATTACCTGAAGCAGACTTAGAAAGTCAAAATGTTTTAGTCAAATTGATTTCTTTAGAAAATTCTACAATAGATTTAGTTCTAAAGACTACTGAAGAAAGTAGTTCCACCACATCTGATTCATCTGCTGAGTTTGAGTGGCCTGACTGGAATGTTCACATGCATTATTTAGGTTTTTCCAATCTTGATATCACCTATTCCTTCAACGAACAACTGCCTCGTCCAGGGTATTTCAATCCTGATGCAATAGCCATTACTGATTTTAACATGGAAGCCCGCACCCTCAGCTTTAAGCCGGGCAAGGTAGTATTGAAACTAGATGATGTTCGATTCCAGGAAAGTTCGGGATTTCAGTTGAAGAAGTTTGGAATGGATATGTTGTTGACTGACCAAAAGCTAGATATTTCCACTATTGCAATAGAAACAGGTGAAAGTAAACTTAATTCAGCAATCGATTTAAGTTTTTCTTCTATCACTGATTGGATAGTCAATCCCTTAGCAATGAATTACAGTATTAAACTGAATGAGTTTCGTACTAACTTTAGGGAATTAAGTTTGTTTGATCCTAGTCTTCGCAAAGAAGATTGGTACAGAGAAGTTAGCGGGAAAGTACTTTCTCTCAAAGGAACAGTTGCAGGAAATGAGCAAAGAGTAAAGGTAAATGGTCTCAGTGCATCTTATAATCGGGATTTGAGATTTGCCATGAAATCGGGGGAGTTTTCAAATTACCTTGATGTGGAAAAGCTATCCTTGGCGCTAAGCGAATCAAAACTGACTGGTACCAAAGCCGCTATCGCTGGGTTTTTGACTGAAGATACAGAAGCATACGTTCCAGAAACTTATGCGTTGACAGTGCAAGGAAAAGGAAGTAGTAAGGATTTTGAAGGAAAAGTTGAATTTAGTAGTTCATTAGGGGATGCATCTGCCAGTTTAGTTCTGAGTGATAAAGATGCATGGATTGTTAGTACAGAACTTCAACTACTCGAAATTCAGGTGGGACAAATGCTTGATTTGCCTGCTTTGGAGCCAATTAGTTTGCAAATGGTTTTGGATGCAGAAGTAAATGACCTTTATGAATCCTTTGCAACGGTAAGTTTGGGATTTGAAAAGCTTACTTGGGATGGCATTGATTTTTCTGACTTGGAAATTTTAGCTTCAATGGAACAACAGGATGCTGTCATCACGGTCAGTCATTCTGCCGATTTTTTGAATATGGATTTACAATTAAAGGCAAAAGTAGATACGCTCAAGCCCGAAATTCAACTGCTTCTGGATCTAAAAAATCTAAACGCACAATACCTTGGTTTGACCAAACAAGCGGTGATTACCAGTTTGAAATCTACTGGCAATTTTGTCTTAGATGGGTCTGATTTCGAAGGAGATTTGATGATTTCTGATGCATTTATGCGGATCCAAGGGCAGCGCAGCATTCCCATGGGTGATATTCAGTTACTAGTTGCTCAAGCAGAAACTAAGAGTTCATTCAAATTGATCAGTGATTTTTTAAATGGAGAATTCGTAGGGAACCGTGATTTTGCTATGATTGCGTCCGCCTTGACAGCTTATATGGAAGATCAGTTGGCTGTTGAGAAACTAGATAAGGATCAAATAGAAGATGTTAAAGCGAAAGCAAACTTCACCTTTCAATCTACACCATTTATTGATCAACTGCTGATAGCCAATGTAGATCGCATAGATTCTATCAGGATTGATTTTGATTTTGAAGCACAAGCTGCTCGGTTGAATGCACAAATGCAAGTTCCATTTATTCAATATGGGGGCTTAGGTGTAGATAGTTTATTAGTAACTCTAGCAGGTAAAAGAGAAGAATTGAACTTGGTATTGAGTTTTGAATCCTTAGAAACAGGTCCTGTGGCTATGGATGAAACCAAGTTTTCTGCAAGATTGAAAGACCAAGAGATCTTTACTCAATTCCAATCGAGCCAAGATGAAGACTTCATTATCTTTGTCAAGTCCCATATTTTTTGGGAAGGGGATACCTTGATTTATAAAATGATGCCGGAGAATTTTACGCTTAACAAACGAGCGTGGGAGATTCCCGAGACTAATGCTATCCGGTATGCAGAGGGGTTTTTGGCATTTGAGAGTTTTGATTTGACCAGAACCAATCAACGGTTTTCTATAACCAACCAACTCGAGGGAATAGAGGAAGATCACTTGGCTTTGGTTGTGGATAATTTTGATGTGAACACCATCACTTCTTTCCTTAATCCAGATGAACCATTCCTCAAAGGAAGAGCAAATGGAAGTATTGTGATTGAGAGACCTCTGGAGGATATTGGCCTTTTGGCCGACTTTTCAATAAAGGATTTAGTCGCCCTTGATATTCCTTTAGGGACCTTGAGTTTGGATGCCGATTCTCAAAATCTTAAGGAGTATGAGTTTGGCTTGCGCATAAAGGATGGTCTTATTGATGCAGCCATAGATGGTCAGTTACGATCAGATGATCTAGCATCTTTGTTAAGCTTAAAAGTAGACATACAATCCATAGATCTTAAATTGATGGAAATCCTGTCAGATGGTGAGTTATCCGCTGCTACGGGGAAGTTATCGGGACAATTGAAAGCATCAGGTTCAACCGATGATTTAGACTACACGGGTTTTTTAAAATTGGATCAAGCCCGTTTTACAGTTAGTTCTATCAATGCTGAGTTTGCTTTTCCTGATGAGCAGGTTGATATTACCAGAAATTTTTTGGAGTTTAAAGACTTCACCATGAAGGATGCATTGGGAAGCAATTTTTTGGTAAATGGGAAAGTTTTTACAGAAGATTACTCTAACGTAGGCTTTGATTTGACATTGAATACCAAAGGTTTTCAGTTGTTGAATTCCACAAGAGCGGATAATGATTTATTTTTTGGAAAAGCCAATATTGATTTGGATATGAAGGTGACAGGCCCACTTAGTCTACCGAAAATGGATGTCATATTTGCTTTGAACAGAGGTTCAGAAATTACCTTTATTGTTCCAGAAGATCAATTGGATATGCAAGAAAGGGACGGTGTGGTGCTGATGGTCAACCGAAAAGATCCTTATGACATATATTATCAACGGGAACTTGATTTGTATACCCAAGGAGCTCAAGGTTTTGATGTACGCGCCAATATAAAAGTTGATCCAAACTTCGTATTCAATTTAATAGTCGATGAACGGACCGGAGATAATTTAAAGTTGCAGGGAGAGGCCGATCTCAATATGTTGATGGACTCTAATGGAAATATTTCACTTTCTGGAAAGTATGAAGTTAAGCAAGGACATTATGAATTGAATTTGTTTGGCTTGGTCAACAGAAGATTCCTGCTAGGAGAAGGCAGTTCGGTGACTTGGACAGGCGACCCTCTGGACGCCAATTTGGATTTGACTGCCATATATAATGTCCGTACTTCTGCTGCAGAATTAATGCAAGCGCAACTGAGTGGTACGGATGCCAGTACTCGTGGACAATTTAGGCAAGTATTACCATTTATGGTATATTTGAATATTAAGGGTGAATTGATGAGCCCTGAGATTTCTTTTCGATTGGACATGCCTGAAAATGAACAGGGAGTATTTGGAGGTAATGTATATGCCGCAGTCAATCAATTGAACGAAAAAGAGGATGAATTGACAAAGCAAGTTTTTGCATTGTTGGTTTTAAATCAGTTTTTTCCAAGTATGGGGAGTGATGGAAGTACAGGTGGATCAGTAAATCTAGCTCGTTCTAGTGTTAGTCAAGTTTTGAGTACACAATTAAATGCACTTTCTGATAAACTTTTTGGTAATTCTGGATTTTCTTTAGACTTTGATTTGGATTCTTTTACAGATTTTCAAAATGGTGGTCCGCAAGACCGCACGCAATTAAATGTAGCTGCTAAGCAAACCTTATTAGATAATAGAATGGTGATTTCTGTTGGAGGTCAAGTAGATGTGGAGGGAGGGAACAGAGAGCAAGTTAATCAAGGAGATGCTTTATTTGGAGATGTGAGTGTAGAATATTTACTGGATGAGCGGTCCCAATGGAGAGCTAAAGCATTTAGAAGAAATCAATTTGAATCGGTGATTGATGGACAATTGATCGTAACCGGAATTGCCTTGATTTTCAACAAGGAGTTTAATGAATTTGCAGAGCTATGGAAGAGGAGATCTCAAGAGTCTCAAAAGACGCCTGAAGAAATCAAACTTGAACGTGATGCTCAATTAAAGGAGGAAGAAAAGGAATGAGTCTACGTTTCTTACATAGTATTTGGATGTTAGTGCTACTCCTAAGTTTCTTTTCGTGTAGTATAAAAAAATATATCCCGGAAGGCGAGCACTTGTATACTGCTCATAAACTAACCTTAGAGACTTCGATTAATAAACAGGATCGATCTAGATTGGAGTCCGAATTAACGCCCTTGATTCGTCCCAATCCAAATTCAACCATACTCGGTCAACGCTTTGGACTATGGGCTTACTATAAAGGACAGCAAGAAAAACCAGGTTTTATCAACCGCTATTTGGCTAGAAAATTTGGAGAAGAGCCTGTTTATCTTTCCAATGTTCAACCACAGCGAACCGAAGGTATTTTATTGAATCGTCTGGAGAATAAAGGTTATTTTTTGGGTACATCTACATCAGAAGTAACTAAAGGAAGAAAGTATGCGCAGGTCGCTTATAGGTTAATTTTTGGAGAAGCCTATAAACTGGCAACCTATACCTTGCAAGAGGATACTTCTGCCTTGATGCTAACCATTCAGGAAGATCTTGAAAATACACTTCTACCGGTTGGGAGTAGATTTGATTTGGATCAATTGAAGGCTGAACGTACACGTATTGATGCGATGTTAAAAAGTAAAGGCTATTTTAATTTTAATGCAGACTTATTGATTTTTGAGGTAGATACGAATCAATACCAAGACAAGCAATTTGACCTATTACTACGACTGAAAAGTAATGTTCCTCAGCGCTCTCTCCACCCTTATACCATACAAAATATTTCAGTTTTCCCAGATTTTTCCATATCCGGCAATAGACAAGCGAGAGATACAGTAGTTGTCAATGGAGTAGGGATTATACAGGATGAGTTAGTTTTTAAACCAGAATATTTGGAACCATACATCTTGTTTAAAAACAATACACGCTTCAATCCTACCACATCAAGATTGACAAGTAATCGATTATCTGCTATTGGTAATTTTCGGTATGTTAACATCGAGTTTCAACAGGCAGATACAGTTTTGATGGAGAATGGGACGTATCCATTGAACGCACGTGTATTTCTGTCTCCATTAAATAAACGGAGTGTTCGAGCAGAACTTCAGGGAGTTACTAAATCCAATACATTTGTTGGTCCGGGCTTAGTTTTGAATTATAGTAATCGAAATATATTTCAGGCGGGTGAAATCTTTACGCTCCGAGGAAATATTGGGTATGAACAACAAGTAGCATCTGGTCAGCGGGAAGCTTTGCGTTCCATAGAATTGGGATTACAAGCCAATTTGATCTTTCCACGGGTACTTTTTCCTATTCCGATCATGAACCGTTTTCAAATTGCAATACCAAAAACTCGAATGGGACTAGGTTTTGAATACCAAAACCGCACGGATTTATATCTTATCCAATCTTACAATGCATCCTTTGGGTATTTTTGGAATGTCAATCGGTATGCCTATCACGAATTGAATCCATTGGCATTGAGTGTGGTTAACCTTGCGAGGACTACGCCTCAATTTGAGGAAATTCTAAACTCCAATCCATTTTTAAGACGAAGTTTTGAGCAACAATTTATCCTGGGATTGAATTATGCATTCAATTATAATCAGTTGATAGATGAGAACAGAAAAACCCCTTTATTTTTCGCAAGTTCAATTGATATTGCTGGTAATAGTTTGTTTGCGGTTAATTCAATTTTTAACGCTAGAAACCCAGAGTCTTTTTTGGGATTAGAATATGCGCAATATGTTAAAGGCGATATTGATTTCCGTGTTTATCATCGTTTTAGTTCAGAAAACTTGCTGGTAGCAAGGTTTTTTGGAGGTATAGGAGCTCCTTTGGGTAATTCTGTTTCTCTGCCATTTGTCAAGCAATATTTTAGTGGAGGACCTAGAAGTGTACGATCTTTCCGGATTCGTTCCTTGGGTCCAGGTTCATTTGTACCTCAAACAATTGGTACGGGTGGATTCTTTGATCAAGCAGGGGATATCATCATAGAGTCCAATTTGGAATACCGCTTTCCATTCAACAAATACCTTAAAGGAGCATTGTTTGTAGATGCTGGGAATGTTTGGTTATTCAATGAAAATGAGGCGCTTCCAGGTGGAAAATTTTCCTCCAAATGGGCTGAACAATTGGGGGTAGGAGCAGGAATAGGACTTCGATTTGATATTCAAATCTTTGTATTACGATTTGATTTGGCTGCTCCTGTAAGACGCCCATGGTTACAACAGGAAGATCGATGGATAAGAGATGTTAGATTTACGGATCGTGATTGGAGAAGGGATAATTTAATTTTAAATTTTGCAATCGGGTACCCTTTCTAGGCTTTTTTTAGATACAATTCAAACTCCAATGGACTAGATGCTTTAAATTCATCTACTTCTAAATCTTCGAAAATTTCTTCATCAAATTTTAAATCAGTTTTCTCTACGGTTCCATTTGGATGTATAATTAGCTCGGTACCTGAAAATGAATCAGGGTCTACTTTAACCAGTACTTGATAATCATCAAAAATCCGTTTAAAATACTGAGGGATACTTTTTGCTTTTTTCATTGCGGAAATTTAGATAAAATAAGGAATGCTCCCAAATTCCAATGAGATAGATTTTTGACTACAGATGAACCATTTATTGATCATTTTCACCTTATTTATGAAAAAAAGCAAAAAATTGAGATTCTTCATTTGACTTTGTAAAAGCATTTCTATATTTGTTTCATAATTACTTATACAATGAATTTAAACATGAACTATTGGTGGTGGCATTCTAATTCTTTCCTTCGGAAGAACCTTAAAGCTATTGCCTGATATGTAGTGTTAAAAAATATATTTCAAAGGCTTGCTGGTTTTTCCCGCAAGCCTTTTTTAGTTTTTACTGAACCTATGAAACGATTTAATTTACAAACAAATTACAAAAAGGTATTAGCAGATACGATTACTCCTGTAAGTATTTACTTGCAAATCCGTGATCGATTTTCCAATCCTATATTGCTAGAAAGCTCCGATTATCATGGACAAGATAACAGCTATTCCTATGTTTGCTTCAATCCTCTGGCTTCCTTTGTCTTGAATAATAGTCAGGTAAAAGAAACCTTGCCAGATGGAAGTGTTTTGGAATACCCAGTGGGTAAGGAAAAAGCATTGATGGATGCCCTGAGAGAATTTTCCTCCAAATTTAAAGACGATAATGGAAAGCATAAATTTATATCCAACGGTCTTTTTGGCTATATCCAATACGATACAGTTAGCTTTTTTGAAGATATTGAATTGAAGGATAGAGATTCTTTGGGTGTTCCGATGATGCAGTATGCTGTCTATCAAAATGTAATTGTAGTGGATCATTTCAAAAATGAAATGTACCTATTTGAACATCAGATTGAAGGCTCTCCTAAGGAACCTGTCATGCCTTTGTTGGAGACGATTTTGAATTCAAAGAATATTCCTTCTTATAGTTTCAAAACAGTAGGAGAGGAATTTTCCAATTATTCGGATGAAGAATTTCTTGATATCTTAAAGAAAGGTCAAGAGCATTGTTTCCGTGGGGACGTGTTTCAAATCGTACTTTCCCGCAGGTTTTCCTCTAAATTCAAAGGTGATGAATTCAATGTGTACCGAGCTTTGCGATCCGTGAACCCTTCACCCTATTTGTTTTATTTTGATTATGGTTCATTCAAAGTATTTGGTAGTTCGCCCGAAGCACAGATAGTGGTTAAAAATAACAAAGCCACGATTTATCCTATTGCAGGAACCTTCAAGCGAACAGGCAATGATTTAGCGGATGCAAGTTTGGCACGTAAACTTTATGATGACCCTAAAGAGAATTCCGAACATGTCATGTTGGTAGATTTAGCTCGAAATGACTTGAGCAGAAGTTCGGAAAAAGTTGAAGTTGAAGTATTTAAAGAGATTCAGTACTACTCTCATGTCATCCATTTAGTATCCAAAGTAACAGGTACTTTGCCAGAAAATGCTAATCCTTTGCAATTGGTTGCAGATACTTTTCCAGCGGGGACTTTATCTGGTGCTCCTAAATACAAAGCGATGGAGATTATTGATAACCTTGAAAATATGCGTCGGACATTTTATGGAGGAGCTATCGGTTTTTTAGGTTTCAATGGAGACTTTAACCATGCTATCTTGATCCGTTCGTTTGTTTCTGAAAACAACGAACTCAGATATCAGGCAGGTGCAGGAGTGGTGGCTAAATCATCTATTCAATCGGAATTACAAGAAGTAGCAAACAAATTAGAAGCATTGCGTGTGGCTTTAAAAGCAGCAGAGAAAATTTAAGGGGTTTTCAGATTTAGGAGTATGAAAATATTGGTGTTAGATAATTACGATTCATTCACATATAATTTGGTGTACATCATTCGTCAGCTTGGCTATGGTGCTCAAATGGATATTTATAGAAATGATAAAATTTCCATAGAAGCAGTGGAAGCTTATGATAAAATTTTGCTCTCTCCAGGACCTGGGATTCCTTCGGAGGCAGGTATCATGCCGGCCTTATTGAAACAATATGCTTCCACAAAGGATATTCTTGGGGTATGTTTAGGCCATCAAGCTATCGGGGAAGCTTTTGGGAGTGGATTGACCAATTTATCAGAAGTGGTTCACGGTTTAGCTTCGGAAGTCACGGTACAGGATGACCTGCTTTTCCAAGCCTTACCCAAGGAGTTTAAGGTAGGTAGGTATCATTCTTGGGTGATCAATGAACAAACCCTTCCTTCCTCTTTGAAAGTGACAGCCCGCACCCCCGATGGGCAAATTATGGCAGTTACGCATGAAGTATACCGGGTAAGGGGAGTACAATTTCATCCGGAGTCTATCTTGACCGAGCATGGAGTGGAGATGATGCGGAATTGGTTGGAGGGGAACAGGTAATCGTGAGGAGTAAGTAGGGAACAGGTAGGAATGAGAAATTAAGCATAAATAATTAGAAATAAGGGTTACTGTTATTAGGAGGAATGAAATCCAAAAACAGATGTGCGTTTTAACCTGACGTGTAGAGTCCAAATGTGGGCTTCAATCCATACTGAGGAAAGAAAAGCAAATCTTAATTCTAAGATCTAAAATCTAAGATAGAATCCATGAAAGAGATATTAAATCAGTTAATTGAACATAAAACACTCTCGAAAGCGCAAGCGAGAGAGGTGCTAAAAAACATTGCATCGGGCAACTATAATACAAGTCAAATTGCAGCTTTTATGACTGTTTATTTGATGCGGAGTATCACGGTAGACGAACTCTCTGGTTTTCGGGAGGCCATGTTGGAACTATGCGTTCCTGTCGAAATTCCTGAATATGATGCTATCGATTTGTGTGGAACAGGAGGGGATGGCAAAGATACCTTTAATATTTCGACACTAGCTTCATTTATTGTGGCTGGTGCTGGACAGGCAGTGGCAAAGCATGGCAATACGGGGGTTTCTTCCATTTGCGGTTCTTCCAATCTCTTAGCCTCTTTTGGTTATGAATTTACTAATGATATCGATAAAATTCGTCGGAACTTGGACGAGGCTGGGATATGCTTTCTGCATGCTCCATTATTTCACCCCGCTATGAAACATGTAGCGCCCATTAGAAAAGAACTGGGTGTAAAAACTTTCTTCAATATGTTGGGGCCAATGGTGAACCCTTCCTTTCCTAAAAAGCAATTAGTGGGCGTATTTAGTTTGGAGTTAGCTCGCTTGTATGGCTATCTCTACCAAGAGAATGAAGGAAGATTTAGTATCTTACATGCATTGGATGGATATGACGAGATTTCATTGACAGGTGACTTCAAGATGATATCCAACGATGGAGAAAAGTTATATACACCAGCAGGTATAGGTTTGCCAAAAATAGTGGCCGCGAGCATAGCAGGAGGAGAGACGATTGCTGAGTCAGCCAAGATTTTTGAGCAAGTGTTGAAAGGTAAAGGAACTGCGGAACAAAATGCCGTGGTGATTGCAAATGCTGCTGCAGCCTTAGTCACAGCTGATGCTCAGATGGATTTTCCAACAGCCATAGCAAAAGCTACGGATTCTCTCATGGGGGGAAAGGCCCTTCAAGTTTTCCAAGCGTTACTTTCGCCTAAAACCAGTATTTCAATTAGCAATTAACAATTCGTATGAATATTCTTGATAAAATTATCGCCCACAAGGCAACGGAAGTAGCAGAAAATAAAAGCTTGGTACCTGTAAAGCTTTTGGAAAAAAGTATCTATTTTAAATCAGAAGTGGTATCCATGAAACGGTACATCACTAGAGGAGATAAAACAGGTATCATCGCTGAGTTTAAACGTAAGTCTCCTTCTAAGGGAGTAATCAATGGAGCAGCGAGTGTGGAGGCTACCACCATTGGTTACATGCAGGCAGGCGCATCTGCCTTGTCTATATTGACTGATCACGAGTTCTTTGGTGGTAAAAATGACGACCTATCGATCGCTCGAAAATATAATTTTTGTCCCATTCTTAGGAAGGATTTCATCATTGACGAATATCAATTGATTGAAGCGAAATCTGTAGGAGCTGATTGTATTTTGCTTATAGCAGCGGCTTTAACACCTGAAAAATTACGCTCCTTGGCTTCCTTTGCAAAAAGTTTGGGATTGGAAGTTTTGATGGAAGTACATGATGGAGATGAGTTAGAAAGAAGCCTGAATGAACACCTGGATTTAGTGGGTGTCAATAATCGAAGTTTAAAAACATTTGATGTCAGCTTGGAAACCTCCTACTCCTTGGTGAATGCCATTCCAAAAGAGTTTGTGAAGATTTCAGAAAGCGGGATTTCAAGTCCTGAGACCTTGATAGAATTAAAGCAGGCAGGTTTTGATGGATTTTTGATAGGTGAAAACTTTATGAAAACCAGTAGACCAGAACAGGCGGCATTAAACTTCATGAATGCATACAGGAAATTAATAAAAACTACTCAAGTGATCTAAGATGCTTTTGAAAGTCTGTGGAATGCGGGATGTTGAAAATATGCGAGGTTTGGAGGAAGAAGTTCGCCCGGATTATATGGGGATGATTTTCTATCCACCATCCCCACGCTATGTGGAGTCGAAAAATTCTGAAGACTATGCCACTATCCAACTCCCGAAAGTAGGGGTATTTGTCAATGAACCCGTAGATAAGGTCTTGGAGACAATTGAGTTGTTTGGGTTGAATGGCGTTCAATTACATGGAAGAGAATCCATGCAATACATTGAAGAGCTTCGGGAAAAGTCTGAGGTCTTTGTATGGAAAGTTTGGTCTGTGAAAGACAACCTAGACTGGGATGCATTAGCATTGGTTGAACCTGTGGTGGATGCTTTTCTATTTGATACATTCACAGAGGCACATGGAGGAAGTGGCAAGGTGTTCAATTGGCAAATTTTAGAAACTTATCCATTTTCTACGCCATTCTTTTTGAGTGGGGGATTAGGTCAGGAGCATGCAGCAGCAATCAGAGAATTAAAAGAGCGTATCCCACAGCTAGTGGGAGTTGACTTAAATTCAAAATTTGAAATAAGTCCTGGATTTAAAGATATTAAGCGATTAGTCGCATTTAAAAATAGTTTAGTAAATACAGAAATAAACGAGGGAAGCAGATGATACAAGTTGATGAAAAAGGATTCTACGGCAAATTTGGTGGTGCCTATATCCCGGAAATGTTACATCCCAATATCGAGGAATTGCGTGAGAATTATGAACAAATCGTGGCAACTCCTGAATTTCAATTGGAGTTTAATGCGCTATTGAAGGATTTTGTAGGCAGGCCTACGCCGCTATATCTGGCTTCTCGCTTATCCGAAAAGTATGGAGCAAAGATTTATCTGAAGCGCGAAGATTTATGTCATACAGGAGCTCATAAAGTAAATAATACCGTAGGGCAGATTATTTTGGCTAAAAAACTCGGTAAAAAACGAATTATCGCAGAGACGGGAGCGGGGCAACATGGAGTAGCCACGGCCACTGTATGTGCATTGATGGGTATGGAGTGTACGATTTACATGGGAGCCTTGGATATTCAGCGGCAGCGCCCCAATGTAGAGCGAATGCGTATTTTGGGTGCCAAGGTTGTACCAGCAACTTCGGGTAGCCAAACCTTGAAAGATGCCACCAATGAAGCGATGAGGCAATGGATCAATAATCCTGTGGACACGCATTACATCATTGGTTCTGTGGTAGGTCCTCACCCGTATCCAGAAATGGTGGCACGCTTCCAATCGGTGATTTCCAAGGAAATCAAGGCCCAGTTGATGGAGAAAGAAGGCACTGAAAATCCTGATATTCTAATAGCGTGTGTTGGTGGAGGTAGCAATGCAGCAGGAACGTTCTATCATTATTACAACATTCCTCAAGTTCGCTTAGTGGCGGCTGAGGCAGCCGGTTTGGGTATTTCCTCAGGAAAATCTGCTGCAACCACAGCTTTGGGAACTCCAGGTATTTTACACGGTAGCAAAACCTTATTGATGCAAACGGAGGATGGTCAAGTTATTGAACCACATTCAATATCTGCTGGCTTGGATTATCCTGGTATAGGACCAGTTCATGCGCATTTATTTGATATCGGGAGGGGAGAGTTTGTTGCCGTAGAAGATGAAGATGCGATGAAAGCAGGGATAGAGCTGAGTCGATTGGAAGGTATTATTCCGGCCATTGAAACTGCCCACGCTATCCATGCATTAAACATGATCGAATACAATTCCAGCGATGTTATTGTCATCAACCTATCAGGTAGAGGGGATAAAGATTTGGATACCTATATCAAGTGGGGAGGGTATTGAGAGGTTAGGAGCGAGAGACTAGAAGCGAGAGGCGAGATACGAGAAGCTAGATAGTAGAAGCAAGCATTTAACCACTTGAAGCGGGTGAAACCATTAGGGGCCATGTGGTAATAGGCTATTGTTGATGCTGGCTAGAAAGTCCAATCGTGACGACCAATAGAGTGGCCTTGGGTTTTAATCCTTGGAAAAAATAGTTTAATGAGGTGTTAACAAAACATTCATAATGAATCGATTACATAGATTATTTGAACAAAAGCAAGAACGGGTACTATCCATTTATTTCACGGCTGGATTTCCCCAATTAGAAGATACATTGCCCGTAATGCAGGCATTGGAATCAGCGGGAGCGGATATCATTGAAGTTGGGATGCCATATTCAGATCCCATTGCGGATGGGCCCACTATTCAGGATTCCAATATGGTTGCTTTGGAAAATGGTATGAATATGAAGAAACTTTTCCAGCAGCTTGAGCACATGCGGGAAAGTATTTCCATTCCAGTAGTGCTGATGGGCTATTTAAATCCCATCATTCAATATGGGATAGAGGCTTTTTGTAAAAAATGCCAAGAGCTCGGTGTTGATGGTTTAATTATTCCCGACTTACCAGTTCAGCAATATTTGGATGAATACAAAGATTTATTTGAATTACATGGGCTATCCAATACCTTCTTAATTTCACCGCAGACCAGTGAACAGCGGATTCGGGAAATTGATGCGCATTCCAGTGGATTCATCTACATGGTTTCCAGTCATAGCATCACAGGTGCTAAAGCTGAAATTTCGGAAGAACAAATTGCCTATTTCAAACGAGTAGAAGCAATGAATCTCAGCAATGCCCGATTGATAGGTTTTGGAATTTCAGATAAAAAAACATTTCTCACAGCATCAACTTACAGCCAAGGAGCTATCATTGGTAGTGCATTTATCAAAGTGCTTAAAGACAGCAAGGATTTATCGAAAGATATTCATGCATACATACAATCCATAATTTCTTAAGATCATGATTATTCAATTACAGGAGGATATTTCCCTGAAGCAGCGGGAGTCACTTTTAGATGAGATTGCCAAAATAGGCTACAAAACTACAGAGGTAAAAACCCAGCTAGGAGATTACATCATCGGAATAGGCAAAAAAGAATTTGATATCCGTAAGATTGGCAAAAAAGAAGGAATCAAGGATATCCATATTGTTTCGGATGAATATAAATTGGTTTCTAAAAAATGGAAAGCGAAACCTACTTCCATTGATTTGGGCGATGGAGTCTTCATTAAGGATGGCGATATGGCCATCATTGCCGGTCCTTGTTCTATTGAATCCGAAGAGCAGATTCGTAAAGTTATTGGTCACCTCAAAGAAAATGGCATCAAAATGATGCGCGGGGGTGTATTTAAACCTCGTTCAAGTCCTTATGCCTTTAGAGGTTTAGGGATAGATGGATTGAAATTATGGTATGATTTAGCTTCTGAGGCGGGAATTAAAATAGTGACTGAGGTCATGCAGGTTTCTCAGATCGAGGAAATGTATCCCTACACTGATATCTATCAGGTTGGTGCCCGCAATACCCAAAATTTCAACTTGTTGGATGAGTTGGGTAAAGTGGACAAAGCAGTGATGATCAAGCGGGGAATTTCAGGAACCATTGAAGAGTTGTTGCAATCGGCAGAGTATGTGTTTTCCGGTGGCAATGAAAAACTCATTTTATGTGAAAGAGGAATTAGAACGTATGAACGTGCCAGTAGAAATACCCTGGATTTGAATGCAGTCCCCATCTTAAAAGCGAAATCCCATTTGCCTGTGATTGTAGATCCTTCCCATGGGATTGGGTTGAGGGCATATGTCTCTCAAATGGCATTGGCTGGAGTAATGGCTGGAGCAGATGGGATCATTTACGAAACCCATGAAATTCCAGAGAAGGCATATTCCGATGGACAGCAAACGTTGGATTTTACACAATCGGCCTTGTTAGCTGATTGGATTCGAAAGACCTTTGCGATGCGTAAAACATTTGACTTGGTTTGAGGTGGATTATTTATCCGAGAATGTATTCAGTCATACAGTATTCAGAAAGGCATTGAACTTTTGTATCAATAGCTACCTTTTTGAATCATCGAACCGATGTTTTAAATTTACGTTAGCTAAGACATTGGCTTGCACCAAAACCCAAATATATCATGACGAATAAACCCAAAGACTGGGTCTTTACCGACCCTCGACTACAAGAGTTAAGGCAAGATTATGCAGCGTATACAGAAGAGGATTTTAATGTATGGAAGATTCTATTCGATAGGCAAATTGTCAATCTACCGGAAGCCGCCTCCGAAGCCTACCTTAAGGGGATAAAAGAAATCGGATTCACTGCCGATAAAATAGCGGACTTTGAGGATGTTAACAGAAGATTAGAACATTCTACGGGTTGGTCAATTCAGGTAGTTCCAGGCTTGATTGATGATGATTTATTCTTTGGCCTGATGAACAACAAGCGTTTTTGTTCCTCTACCTGGCTAAGAAAAATGGAGCAATTGGACTATTTGGAAGAACCTGATATGTTCCATGATGCGTTCGCACATATGCCCTTGCTCACGAATCAGCACTATGTTGATTTCTTAGAGGATTTAAGTGGCATTGCTCTCAAGCACATCGAAAATAAGTGGGCTATTGAATTACTATCCAGAATCTATTGGTTCACTATTGAGTTTGGATTGATACGCGAAAATGGTCAATTGAGAATCTATGGAGCAGGAATTTTGAGTTCAGCTGGAGAAACCAAGTACAGTTTGTCTTCGGAGCCTGCGCATTATGAATACGATGTAAGGAAAATTATGAATACACCTTACTGGAAGGATAAATTTCAGGATAAGTATTTCATTATTGAAAGCTACGAGCAATTGTATCAGTCTCTTTCTGAAATAGAGGCGGTCTTGGAAGAAATGGTCACAGAAGAAGCGAAGTAGGGAAGAGAATCTAGAGATTTGATGTGAGAAACTTGAGAAGCGAGAGACTAGAAGCGAGAAACAAGAGTTAAGTGAATCAAGAGATTAATTGGAGAGTTAAGGAGTGGCTTTGAATCTTAGGTTGGTAACGTTCGTTTACTTGGTCGTTTGTGGCTGTTAACTAACAGGGATTGCAAAACTAGAGGTGGTTTCAACCACCCCTTCAGAAAAAGATGGAGTTCTCAATAAATTTGAATCTAAAAATTTGAAGATTCTAAACATCAGCCTTTGGCAGCATTCTTTTCTGCCAAAGGTTTTTTAATTATCACAAGTTAAATGTTAGTCCAATAGAATGGAAGTCGCAGTAATTAAGTACAATGCTGGTAATGTTCAGTCGGTGTTGTATGCATTGGAGCGTTTGGGTGCGAATGCGGTCCTTACGGATGATTTTGAAAGAATCTCAAAGGCGGATAAAGTCATTTTTCCTGGTCAAGGAGAAGCAAGCACTGCCATGCGCTACTTGAAAGAAAAAAAGTTAGATCTATTGATTCCAGAATTGAAGCAACCATTCTTTGGTGTTTGCTTGGGGCAGCAATTGCTCTGTGAACACTCGGAAGAGAACGATACACCATGTTTGGGAGTATTTCCAGTGAAGGTAAAGCGCTTTCAGCCAGCTAGTGTAAACGAGTTCAAAGTTCCTCATGTGGGATGGAATAGCATCACTAACTACCAATCTCCTCTTTTAGAGGGGCTACAGGAAGAATCATTTGTCTATTATGTACATAGTTTCTACTGTGAATTGAGCGAGTATACCATCGCATCAACGAATTACGTCTTAGATTTTGCGGCTTTGATGCAAAAGGATAACTTTTATACCATGCAAGCACATCCAGAGAAAAGCGGACTGGTAGGGGAGCGCATACTGAAAAATTTTCTTAGTCTTTAATCAAAAAAATAATACACATGTATATCATACCTGCCATTGATTTGATTGGAGGGAAATGTGTTCGATTGACACAAGGTGATTATAACCAAAAGAAGGAGTACCACGATAGTCCTTTGGAAATGGCCAAGCGCTTTGAAGATGCAGGCATTCGACGCTTGCACTTAGTTGATCTTGACGGTGCAAAAGCCAAAAAAATCATAAATAGCCAAGTCCTCCAAAGGATCACGCAAGGTACCTCTCTTCAAGTTGATTTTGGAGGAGGTGTACAGTCGGACGAAGATGCTACTTTTGCATTTGAGTTAGGCGCACATCAACTCACGGGAGGCAGCATTGCTGTTAAAAATCCCTCGTTGTTTGAGTCTTGGATTGAAAAATTTGGTGGAGAACGTATTATTTTAGGCGCTGATGCAAAAGATCGAAAAATAGCCATCTCAGGGTGGGAAGAAACCACTTCGGTTGATTTGATCGATTTTATCAAAGCGTATCATGCCAAAGGAATTTCTTATGTAATCTGTACAGACGTAGCCAAAGACGGGCTTTTGCAAGGGCCTTCCACTGAACTTTATCAAGAAATTCTTCAAGAAATTCCAAGTATTCGTTTAATTGCCAGTGGAGGAGTTTCTACGATGCAAGATTTGGAAGATTTGCAAAAAACGGGTGTTTATGGAGCAATAGTCGGAAAAGCTTATTACGAGGGAAGAATAAGTTTAGAAGAGTTGGCAAGTTTTGGGAAATAAGTTAATAGACCTAGAAAATAGCAAAGATGCTTACAAAAAGAATTATCCCCTGTTTGGATATCAAAGATGGTAGGACTGTTAAAGGAGTGAACTTTGTTGAGTTGAGAGATGCTGGAGATCCTGTGGAGCTTGCAAAGATTTATTCAGATGAGGGAGCGGATGAATTGGTTTTCTTGGACATCACGGCAACAGTGGATAAACGTAAAACCCTAGCTGAATTAGTAACGAAAGTAGCTAAAGCCATCAATATTCCTTTCACGGTAGGCGGAGGTATTTCTACCGTTGAAGATGTAAAGGTTTTGCTAAATGCTGGTGCTGATAAAATCTCTATCAACTCTGCTGCGGTTAACAATCCTGCTATCATTAATCAAATGGCACAGGAGTTTGGAAGTCAATGTGTGGTAGTTGCCATTGATACCAGAACTATTGATGGATTGGATTTTGTTCACACCCATGGAGGTAGAAAACCAACGATTTTACAAACTCAGGCATGGGCAAAGGAAGTATGTGATCGGGGAGCAGGAGAGATTTTACTAACTTCGATGGATCATGATGGTACCAAAGCTGGTTTTGCCAATGAAATCACTGCTGAAATCTCTAGTATGCTTTCTATTCCGGTAATTGCTTCTGGAGGAGCTGGGAATATGCAGCACTTTAAAGATGTTTTTACAGTAGGTAAAGCCGATGCCGCTTTAGCAGCAAGTATTTTCCATTTTAAAGAGATTCCAATACCAAGCCTCAAGCAGTATTTGCATGCAGAAGGAATTGCAAGTAGGATTTGAATTAAAAATAATTTTGTGTGGTTGTCAACGTATAAGTAGCCACAATCAAACCAAATGTAACAAAGATGAGTGATTTAACAATAGACTTTCAAAAAGTGGATAACCTGGTTCCTGCCATCATTCAGGATGTAAATTCGAATGTGGTATTGATGTTGGGATACATGAATCAGGAAGCATTGGATATTACGATGAAAACCAAAAAAGTAACCTTTTTTTCCAGAACCAAAAATAGGTTATGGACCAAAGGTGAGACTTCAGGAAATTTTTTACATGTGGTTTCTTTGACTGTGGATTGTGATAATGATACGATTTTGATTAAAGCGAGGCCGGAAGGTCCCGTTTGCCATACGGGAGATGATACCTGTTTTTCTGAAGTGAATACCAGTAAAACATTTTTTATAGATGTGCTACGCAAAATTATTAAATCACGAAAAGTAGAGTCTTCTGATAAATCATACACTGCTTCTTTATTTGCTAAAGGAATCAATAAAGTAGCCCAGAAAGTAGGAGAAGAGGCAGTTGAATTGGTTATTGAGTCCAAGGATGACAACAAAGAACTTTTTATGGGAGAGGCTGCAGATTTGTTATTCCATTATTTGGTCCTTCTTGAAGCCAAAGGGTATGAGTTGGATGAGGTGATGGAGGTTTTAATACAGAGGCATCAAAAATAAAAAAGTGGTCCTGAAAGGACCACTTTTCTTAGAGTATTGATTCGAAGTAAGCAATTGTTTTAACAAGTCCATCTTCTAGTTTGATCTTGGGCTCCCAATCCAGTTCTTTTTTTGCAAGATCAATGACAGGTCTTCTTTGCATAGGGTCATCTTGAGGTAAAGGTAAAAATGTAATTTTACTCTTACTGTTTGTAATTTCTATTATTTTTTGTGCTAATTCCAGCATGGTGAATTCTCCAGGATTACCGATGTTTACTGGACCTGTAAATCCATCTCTGCTATTCATTAGTTTATACATTCCATCTATATTATCATCAACATAGCAGAAACTTCTTGTTTGCATTCCATCACCATACATCGTTATGTCTTGACCTTTTAAAGACTGTACTATAAAGTTACTTACTACTCGACCATCATTAGGGTTCATTCTTGGGCCATAAGTATTGAATATCCTCATGACTTTAATTTTTGTTTTATGCTGCCTATGGTAATCAAAAAATAACGTTTCAGCACATCTTTTACCTTCATCATAACAAGCTCTAATTCCAATAGGGTTGACGCTTCCTTTATAGGACTCTGGTTGTGGATGTATTTCAGGATCCCCATAAACTTCTGAGGTACTTGCTTGAAGTATCTTGATTTTAAGTCTTTTAGCTAATCCTAGCATATTTATTGCCCCTAATACGGATGTTTTTGTCGTCTGAACGGGATCAAATTGGTAATGCACTGGGCTGGCTGGACAAGCAAGGTTATAAATTTCATCTACTTCAACATATGTAGGATGCGTTACATCATGTCTTAAAAGCTCAAAATTTTTATTATCTAGTAGATGGTGAATATTACTCCTACTTCCAGTAAAGAAGTTGTCCATGCATAAAACTTCATTACCTTCTTCTATTAATTTATCGCAGAGGTGACTTCCTAAAAAACCTGCTCCTCCTGTTACTAATATTCTCTTCATAGTATTACGTGATTTCCTTAGCTAATTAAGGTGTTTTTAGACAAAGAAAAAACAAATTTCGGGAAATTGATTTATTTAATCGAAGACAAAAAGTTTTATTGTTTATATTCAAACTTTATTCATCAATCCAAACAATGAAACAAAAGATTTTAATAACTGGAGGTGCTGGTTATATTGGTTCCCACACAGCTGTTGCACTTGTTCATGCAGGTTTTGAGCCTATCATTTTAGATAATTTTTGTACTAGTGAAAAGTCAGCTATTACAGGTTTATCAAAGATCATCGGATTTACTCCAATTGTAATTGAAGGAGACTGCAATGACCCACAAGTGATTGAATCCGTATTTACTAATCATGAAATTCAAGGAATCATTCACTTTGCAGCATTTAAAGCTGTCGGGGAAAGTACCAAACTTCCTCTCAAATATTATCATAATAATATTGGGTCGCTTGTATTACTATTGCAATCGATGGAGAAGTTTGGGGTTAAAAACTTAGTTTTTTCATCCTCTTGCACAGTCTACGGTGAACCAAAAATTCTTCCAGCGACCGAAGACACACCAAGACAAGATGCTGAAAGTCCGTATGGAAATACTAAAAAGATATGTGAGGATATTTTGGTAGATGTTACAAAGTCTCAAAAAGGAAATAAAATAATTTCCTTAAGATATTTCAATCCAATAGGAGCTCATCCATCGTCTGAAATAGGAGAATTACCCATAGGTGTTCCAGCAAACCTGGTTCCATTTATAACACAGACGGCAATAGGTAAACGAGAAAGGCTAACGATTTTTGGAGATGATTATGACACGCTTGATGGAACTTGTGTCCGTGATTATATTCATGTAATGGATCTAGCAGATGCCCATGTCAAAGCGCTGTCGTATTTAGCTAAACAAGAGGATAACTTTTTTGACATTTTGAATGTAGGTACGGGTAATGGAAATACTGTATTAGAGGTAGTGAAAACTTTTGAGAAGGTTTCAGGTCAAAATTTAAATTATCAAATTGGTCCAAGAAGGCCGGGAGATGTTGTAAAAACATGGGCAAGTACTGAAAAAATAACACGTGTTTTGGGTTGGAAACCTCAGTTTACTTTAGAGGATTCCTTGAGAGATGCTTGGAATTGGGAATTGAAACTTGCAAAAAGGTAAAATTATTTGGCTGGAATTGAGGATTGTACTCCTCGAGCTTTCTTTTTTTTAACCAATATCTTTGCAAAGATAGAGCATTTATATACCTTTGCACCACTTCAAACGAGAAGGAAAAAATAGTAATAGTTCAGCTGGTTAGAATGCCTGTCCCGATGCTCGGGAAGGTCGCTAGAGTTGAGTTATTAAAAATAAAAGGAGTGGTAGTTCAGCTGGTTAGAATACCTGTCCCGATGCTCGGGAAGGTCGCTAGAGTTGAGTTATTAAAAATAAAAGGAGTGGTAGTTCAGCTGGTTAGAATGCCTGTCCCGATGCTCGGGAAGGTCGCTAGAGTTGAGTTATTAAAAATAAAAGGAGTGGTAGTTCAGCTGGTTAGAATGCCTGTCCCGATGCTCGGGAAGGTCGCTAGAGTTGAGTTATTAAAAATAAAAGGAGTGGTAGTTCAGCTGGTTAGAATGCCTGTCCCGATGCTCGGGAAGGTCGCTAGAGTTGAGTTATTAAAAATAAAAGGAGTGGTAGTTCAGCTGGTTAGAATGCCTGTCCCGATGCTCGGGAAGGTCGCTAGAGTTGAGTTATTAAAAATAAAAGGAGTGGTAGTTCAGCTGGTTAGAATGCCTGCCTGTCACGCAGGAGGTCGCGGGTTCGAGTCCCGTCCATTCCGCAAATTTGTTTATCATCAAATTCAAAAAAGATAATTTGGAGTGGTAGTTCAGCTGGTTAGAATGCCTGCCTGTCACGCAGGAGGTCGCGGGTTCGAGTCCCGTCCATTCCGCAAAGTCTCAGATTTATCTGAGACTTTTTTGTTTATGGTCTTTTCTGTTTATATACTTCAATCCGAAAAGGATAAGAGCTTTTATGTGGGTGTTTCATCGAATCCAGAGGAACGGCTAGAAAAGCATAATCGTCCTCATAAGGGGTATACTGCGAGAAAACAGCCTTGGGTTTTGCTTTATACTGAGGCATATGCTACAAAAACTGAGGCACTGAAAAGAGAAAATTATATCAAATCACAGAAAAGTAGGGAGTTTATAGAAAATTTAATCAGTGGTAGTTCAGCTGGTTAGCATGCCTGTCCCGATCCTCGGGAAGGTCGCGGGTTCGAGTCCCTTCCATTCCGCAAAGTCTCAGATAAATCTGAGACTTTTTTGTTTATGTTATTTTATGTTTACATACTTCAATCCGAAAAGGATAAGATCTATTATGTAGGTGTTTCATCGAATCCAGAGGAACGGCTAGAAAAGCATAATCGCCCTCATAAGGGGTATACTGCGAGAAAACAGCCTTGGGTTTTGCTTTATACTGAGGCATATGCTACAAAAACTGAGGCACTGAAAAGAGAAAATTATATCAAATCACAGAAAAGTAGGGAGTTTATAGAAAATTTAATCAGTAGTAGTTCAGCTGGTTAGCATGCCTGTCCCGATCCTCGGGAAGGTCGCGTATTTGATACACCAACCATTCCGCAAAGTCTCAGATAAATCTGAGACTTTTTTGTTTATGTTATTTTATGTTTACATACTTCAATCCGAAAAGGATAAGAGCTATTATGTAGGTGTTTCATCGAATCCAGAGGAACGGCTAGAAAAGCATAATCGCCCTCATAAAGGGTATACTGCGAGAAAACAGCCTTGGGTTTTGCTTTATACTGAGGCATATGCTACAAAAACTGAGGCACTGAAAAGAGAAAATTATATCAAATCACAGAAAAGTAGGGAGTTTATAGAAAATTTAATCAGTAGTAGTTTAGCTGGTTAGCATGCCTGTCCCGATCCTCGGGAAGGTTGCGTATTTGATTCACCAACCATTCCGCAAAGTCTCAGATTTATCTGAGACTTTTTTGTTTATGTTATTTTATGTTTACATACTTCAATCCGAAAAGGATAAGAGCTTTTATGTAGGTGTTTCATCGAATCCAGAGGAACGGCTAGAAAAGCATAATCGCCCTCATAAGGGGTATACTGCGAGAAAACAGCCTTGGGTTTTGCTTTATACTGAGTGCTATGCTACAAAAACTGAGGCACTGAAAAGAGAAAATTATATCAAATCACAGAAAAGTAGGGAGTTTATAGAAAATTTAATCAGTAGTAGTTCAGCTGGTTAGCATGCCTGTCCCGATCCTCGGGAAGGTCGCGTATTTGATACACCAACCATTCCGCAAAGTCTCAGATAAATCTGAGACTTTTTTGTTTATGTTATTTTATGTTTACATACTTCAATCCGAAAAGGATAAGAGCTATTATGTAGGTGTTTCATCGAATCCAGAGGAACGGCTAGAAAAGCATAATCGTCCTCATAAGGGGTATACTGCGAGAAAACAGCCTTGGGTTTTGCTTTATACTGAGGCATATGCTACAAAAACTGAGGCACTGAAAAGAGAAAATTATATCAAATCACAGAAAAGTAGGGAGTTTATAGAAAATTTAATCAGTGGTAGTTCAGCTGGTTAGCATGCCTGTCCCGATCCTCGGGAAGGTCGCGGGTTCGAGTCCCTTCCATTCCGCAAAGTCTCAGATAAATCTGAGACTTTTTTGTTTATGGTCTTTTCTGTTTATATACTTCAATCCGAAAAGGATAAGAGCTTTTATGTAGGTGTTTCATCGAACCCAGAGGAACGGCTAGAAAAGCATAATCGTCCTCATAAGGGGTATACTGCGAGAAAACAGCCTTGGGTTTTGCTTTATACTGAGGCATATGCTACAAAAACTGAGGCACTGAAAAGAGAAAATTATATCAAAGCACAGAAAAGTAGGGAGTTTATAGAAAATTTAATCAGTGGTAGTTCAGCTGGTTAGCATGCCTGTCCCGATCCTCGGGAAGGTCGCGTATTTGATACACCAACCATTCCGCAAAGTCTCAGATAAATCTGAGACTTTTTTGTTTATGTTATTTTATGTTTACATACTTCAATCCGAAAAGGATAAGAGCTTTTATGTAGGTGTTTCATCGAACCCAGAGGAACGGCTAGAAAAGCATAATCGTCCTCATAAGGGGTATACTGCGAGAAAACAGCCTTGGGTTTTGCTTTATACTGAGGCATATGCTACAAAAACTGAGGCACTGAAAAGAGAAAATTATATCAAAGCACAGAAAAGTAGGGAGTTTATAGAAAATTTAATCAGTAGTAGTTCAGCTGGTTAGCATGCCTGTCCCGATCCTCGGGAAGGTCGCGTATTTGATACACCAACCATTCCGCAAAGTCTCAGATAAATCTGAGACTTTTTTGTTTATGTTATTTTATGTTTACATACTTCAATCCGAAAAGGATAAGAGCTTTTATGTAGGTGTTTCATCGAACCCAGAGGAACGGCTAGAAAAGCATAATCGTCCTCATAAGGGGTATACTGCGAGAAAACAGCCTTGGGTTTTGCTTTATACTGAGGCATATGCTACAAAAACTGAGGCACTGAAAAGAGAAAATTATATCAAAGCACAGAAAAGTAGGGAGTTTATAGAAAATTTAATCAGTGGTAGTTCAGCTGGTTAGCATGCCTGTCCCGATCCTCGGGAAGGTCGCGTATTTGATACACCAACCATTCCGCAAAGTCTCAGATAAATCTGAGACTTTTTTGTTTATGGTCTTTTCTGTTTATATACTTCAATCCGAAAAGGATAAGAGCTTTTATGTGGGTGTTTCATCGAATCCAGAGGAACGGCTAGAAAAGCATAATCGTCCTCATAAGGGGTATACTGCGAGAAAACAGCCTTGGGTTTTGCTTTATACTGAGGCATATGCTACAAAAACTGAGGCACTGAAAAGAGAAAATTATATCAAAGCACAGAAAAGTAGGGAGTTTATAGAAAATTTAATCAGTGGTAGTTCAGCTGGTTAGCATGCCTGTCCCGATCCTCGGGAAGGTCGCGGGTTCGAGTCCCTTCCATTCCGCAAAGTCTCAGATAAATCTGAGACTTTTTTGTTTATGTTATTTTATGTTTACATACTTCAATCCGAAAAGGATAAGAGCTTTTATGTAGGTGTTTCATCGAACCCAGAGGAACGGCTAGAAAAGCATAATCGTCCTCATAAGGGGTATACTGCGAGAAAACAGCCTTGGGTTTTGCTTTATACTGAGGCATATGCTACAAAAACTGAGGCACTGAAAAGAGAAAATTATATCAAAGCACAGAAAAGTAGGGAGTTTATAGAAAATTTAATCAGTGGTAGTTCAGCTGGTTAGCATGCCTGTCCCGATCCTCGGGAAGGTCGCGTATTTGATACACCAACCATTCCGCAAAGTCTCAGATAAATCTGAGACTTTTTTGTTTATGTTATTTTATGTTTACATACTTCAATCCGAAAAGGATAAGAGCTTTTATGTAGGTGTTTCATCGAATCCAGAGGAACGGCTAGAAAAGCATAATCGCCCTCATAAGGGGTATACTGCGAGAAAACAGCCTTGGGTTTTGCTTTATACTGAGTGCTATGCTACAAAAACTGAGGCACTGAAAAGAGAAAATTATATCAAATCACAGAAAAGTAGGGAGTTTATAGAAAATTTAATCAGTAGTAGTTCAGCTGGTTAGCATGCCTGTCCCGATCCTCGGGAAGGTCGCGTATTTGATACACCAACCATTCCGCAAAGTCTCAGATAAATCTGAGACTTTTTTGTTTATGTTATTTTATGTTTACATACTTCAATCCGAAAAGGATAAGAGCTATTATGTAGGTGTTTCATCGAATCCAGAGGAACGGCTAGAAAAGCATAATCGTCCTCATAAGGGGTATACTGCGAGAAAACAGCCTTGGGTTTTGCTTTATACTGAGGCATATGCTACAAAAACTGAGGCACTGAAAAGAGAAAATTATATCAAAGCACAGAAAAGTAGGGAGTTTATAGAAAATTTAATCAGTGGTAGTTCAGCTGGTTAGCATGCCTGTCCCGATCCTCGGGAAGGTCGCGTATTTGATACACCAACCATTCCGCAAAGTCTCAGATAAATCTGAGACTTTTTTGTTTATGGTCTTTTCTGTTTATATACTTCAATCCGAAAAGGATAAGAGCTTTTATGTGGGTGTTTCATCGAATCCAGAGGAACGGCTAGAAAAGCATAATCGCCCTCATAAGGGGTATACTGCGAGAAAACAGCCTTGGGTTTTGCTTTATACTGAGGCATATGCTACAAAAACTGAGGCACTGAAAAGAGAAAATTATATCAAAGCACAGAAAAGTAGGGAGTTTATAGAAAATTTAATCAGTGGTAGTTCAGCTGGTTAGCATGCCTGTCCCGATCCTCGGGAAGGTCGCGTATTTGATACACCAACCATTCCGCAAAGTCTCAGATAAATCAGAGACTTTTTTGTTTATGTTATTTTATGTTTACATACTTCAATCCGAAAAGGATAAGAGCTTTTATGTAGGTGTTTCATCGAACCCAGAGGAACGGCTAGAAAAGCATAATCGTCCTCATAAGGGGTATACTGCGAGAAAACAGCCTTGGGTTTTGCTTTATACTGAGGCATATGCTACAAAAACTGAGGCACTGAAAAGAGAAAATTATATCAAAGCACAGAAAAGTAGGGAGTTTATAGAAAATTTAATCAGTGGTAGTTCAGCTGGTTAGCATGCCTGTCCCGATCCTCGGGAAGGTCGCGTATTTGATACACCAACCATTCCGCAAAGTCTCAGATAAATCTGAGACTTTTTTGTTTATGGTCTTTTCTGTTTATATACTTCAATCCGAAAAGGATAAGAGCTTTTATGTGGGTATTTCATCTTTTTCTGAATGCAGATAGATTTTTGTTAACTTCTAAGGTCCTCATTTTAACTTTAGGCTTTCTTTTTTCATGTGTTATCAATCATAGATTAATATGATTTTCGTCATATTTTAATAAGATCCATGTAACCAATTTTGTATCAACAAATCAACCAAAATCTAAGAGTATATGAAAACGGATAAAATAACAAAGCTAATTGTAGCTTCTCTGTCACTACTACTTTTTTTGAATTTTTCAGTCCTTGCCCAAACAAATTATACGATTGCCTCTGGGACTGAATTAAAAATCACAGGTGGTTCATCTTTGCATGATTGGGAAATGATCTCCAAAGATGCCAAAGGTTCAGCCGTATTTACCATCACTGGAAATAGCATAAATAGTGCTCAATCCTTAAAAGTAAACGCAGAGGCAGAGTCCCTAAAAAGTGGAACTAGAGGACTAGACAATAATGCCTATAAAGCCTTAAAGACAAGTCAGCATAAGCAAATCAGTTTTACCCTCAAAGAGCTTTCTGGTTCTGCGCCTAATTTTACCGCCAAAGGAGATTTTACCATCGCCGGAGTTACTAAGTCAGCAAGCTTTCCCATTAAATTAACCCAAAGTGGCAATAATTTAGTGTTTGAAGGTAGCTATGATACTAAACTTACTAATTTTTCTATTGATCCACCTACGGCCCTGATGGGGACAGTCAAAACAAGAGACGATGTAACTATACATTTTAAAACAATATTTCAACCTACAAAATAAAAATCCATAACTATGAAAAAGTACTTTATCACAGCAATTGCGTTTGCAGGAATAGCTATGTCCTCATTCGCCCAAGGCCTCCAAAGAGATCAGCAATTTTGGAGAGCTCCTGACCAAAGAGGTATCAATGTTTTTGAAACAGGCAAAGAGGACTCAGTGGCTTTTGATGGCATGAGAGTTCGTGTTGGAGGTCATTTTGCACAACAATGGCAAAATTTAAGTCATTCCAACACTGCAAGTCCAGCACCTAATGCTAATGGAGTCAACCTTAACCAACTAATTGAACTTGGTGCAGGAACAAACTTAGCTACTGCTAACTTGAATATTGACGTTGCTTTAGCAGATGGTCTTCGCTTGAATTTGGTAACTTACCTTTCTTCCAGACACCATCCAGAATCTTGGGTTAAAGGCGGATACCTTCAAGTAGACAAATTAGGTTTCTTAAATCTTGGTAATACCGACTGGTTTGATAAATATTTGACCGTTAGAGTAGGACACATGGAAATCAACTATGGTGATGCACACTTTAGAAGATCCGATAATGGAAACGCTATGTATAATCCTTTTGTAGGAAATTATATTATGGATGCATTTACCACTGAAGTTGGTGGTGAAGTATTCTTCCAAAGCAAAGGTTTCTTGGCCTTAGTAGGTGTAACAGGTGGTGAAATCCAAGGAGGAGTCACCAATCCAAATTTCAGAAAGCCAAGCTTTTTGGGTAAATTTGGATATGACAAGCAGTTAAGCGATGATTTGAGAGTGCGTGCCACAGGTTCGATTTATACTACCTCTGGCTCTAATAGAAACACGCTTTGGGGTGGTGACAGAGCAGGTTCCAGATACTATTTAGTGATGGAAAATACCTTGGCAACTACAGCAGGCAACTTTACTTCAGGACGGTTCAACCCAGGACAAACTGACAACATTACAGCTATGGTTTTCAACCCATTCGTTAAATTTAAAGGCTTAGAATTCTTCGGTAATTTTGAGCGCTCTACTGGTAAAGCTAGAAATGAAGCTGACGATAGGACTTGGAATCAAACCGGTGCAGACTTAGTCTACAGATTTGGAACAGCTGAAAAATTCTATCTAGCAGGTAGATACAATAAGGTTTCAGGTCCACTAGCTGGTTCAGGTGTAGAAGTAAACATTGATAGAGTCCAAGTAGGCGGAGGCTGGTTTGTTACAAAGAATGTTTTAGCTAAATTGGAGTATGTAAGTCAAAACTATAACAACTTTGCTGCCAACGATCGATTCAATGGTGGTAAATTCAATGGTTTGATGATTGAAGGTGTAATTGGATTCTAAGATAAAAACGAATGAGTGTCTTTCTGTTAATTTTGATTGGAATACTTGTAATGAGTCCACAAGAAAAAGATCTTGTAATTACTCAAAAGACAATTACCGTAAGTGGTCAGACTTCCATTGGAGCATTCAATTGTAGTTTCAGCAGAAATGGTATGAAAGACACTATTTCGTTAAATTCCCAAATAAATAATTCAGTCCTTAATATCAACATTCCCGTAAGCGATTTCGCTTGCGGGAATTTTATTTTGAATCGGGATTTTCGAAAAACCATCAAAGCTGAAGAATTCCCAACCTGTGAAGTTAAGGTAGCCAATCTGCGGAAAAACAGGAATGACTACACTTGTAGACTTACAGTTTCTATTGTCGGAAAAACCCTAGAGTTTGATAACTTTTATTTGAAACATACCAAAGATGGATTGGAAGGAAACCTTTCGTTAGCTTTTTCAGATTTAGCCTTAGAAGCTCCCAAAAAAATGGGAGGTCTAATTAAAGTAGAAGAACAATTAGACCTCCAAATTGTATTAGGCTTTTAACCGGAAATTAAGGAAATCAGGGCCTCATCAATTTTTGTAAATTTAAACTTCTCTAAAGCCTGTTTATTTTTTTTCTGGATATCAGCTAAACATAAGTTCCCAATACTACCTTCATGAGAATGATTCAATTGGTCTTGTTGGGGTGCAAATTCATTTTTTTCTATTTCTAGCCCTACTTGCTTATAGGCATCTCGGAATGGAGTCCCTGCCAAGACACGCTCATTGACTACTTCCACACTGAATACATGCTTGTAGAACTCATCCGAAAGAATGTTGGAACGGATGTGGATGTTTTTTAGCATTAAGATGCTCATGTCCAAACAGTCAATCAGGGTAGTAAAGGAAGGGAAAGTAGCTTCTTTCAAAATCTGCAAATCCCGATGATACCCTGTAGTCATATTGGTCAGTTGCATCGATATAAGGTAGGGAATGGATTGGATATGATTCGTTTTAGCTCGGATCAATTCAAAAACATCGGGATTTTTTTTATGAGGCATAATACTGCTACCAGTAGTCAACTCATCGGGGAAGCTGATAAATGCAAAATGCTGATTCATGAATATGCAAGCATCTGAAGCCAAACGGTTTAAGGTTGATGCCAAACCAGCCAATGCAAAAGCTATTGTCTTCTCTGTTTTGCCTCTTGAGTTTTGGGCATTGATGGAATTGTAATGCAAATCAGAAAAGCCGAGGAGCTCGGTTGTCATAGCTCGATCCAAAGGAAAGGAGGAGCCATAGCCGGCAGCCGAACCTAGGGGGTTCTTATCTGCTAAGTGAAATGCACTGGATAAAAGCTCTAAATCTTCTGTTAGCCCTTCTGCAAAAGATCCAAACCATAAACCAAAAGAGGAAGGCATTGCCAATTGTGTATGAGTATAACCTGGCATATAATCTTTTTGATGCTTGGCAGCAAGGTCAATCAATAAATCAAATAAATCCTGTGTGGCATCTACGATATCCCGAATGGCTGAGCGATAATATAATTTCAAATCTACCAAGACTTGATCGTTTCTGGATCTCCCTGAATGAAGCTTTTTCCCTACTTCACCCAGTCGTTCAGTCAGTAAAAACTCTATTTGAGAATGTACATCTTCCACACCTGGAGCTATGCTAAAATCTCCTTTTTCTATCTCAAAGTAGATTTCCCGTAGCCCTCCTAAAAGAGCTTTTAATTCGTCGGAAGTTAGTAAACCAATTTTTTCCAACATGGTGGCATGCGCCATCGAACCCAATACATCAAAAGGGGCTAATAAATGATCAAACTCAGGGTCACGACCAATGGTGAATTTTTCCACTTCTCGGGTTGCTCCTTTATCTTTTTGCCAAAGTTTCATGGGTAGTTTTTATATAATGCGTTAAGAATTGAATATATCCCTGAATTCCATCTTGAATCTCTTGTAAATAAATAAATTCATCCGCTATATGTGAACGGGCAGAATCTCCAGGACCCATTTTGAAGGAAGGATATGGGATTAAGGCTTGATCGGATAGGGTAGGGCTCCCATAGGTTTGAATCCCTAAAGCTTCTAGCGTTTTGAAGGCATGATGCGTTTCTGATAGCTTAGAGGAATTTAATCGCATGGAACGAGGGAACATCTCCGCTTGGATAACTTGAGCTAGTTCTTCGACTACTTCATTCAAGGTATAGGCATCCGTCACCCGAACATCCAACGTGAATGTACATTCATCGGGGACAACATTGTGCTGATTACCAGCATTAATGATTGTTGCAGATACTTTTGATGGACCTAGAAAGGATGAAATTTTATTAAATTTGTAATTTTTAATTGTCACCAAATCATCCAATGCTTTGTAGAGGGCATTTTCCCCTTCTTCTCGAGCCGCATGTCCAGCTTTTCCTTTTACTACGCAATCTATTACCAAAAGCCCTTTCTCTGCCACAGCAGCTTGCATTAGGGTTGGTTCTCCCACAATTGCTAATTCAAAAGCAGGTAGGAAGGGAAGAATAGACTCAATACCGTTTTTTCCTGAAATTTCCTCTTCTGCTGTAGCAGCTATAATGAGGTTGAATGGAAGGTTTTTTTGTGGGTAAAACCACAAAAAAGCACCTATCAAAGCTACCAAAGGTCCTCCGGCATCGTTACTGCCCAAGCCAAATAGTTTCCCATCTTCAATACTTGGATTGAATGGGGGGCGAGTGTATCCAGCATTAGGTTTAACTGTATCATGATGTGAATTCAAAAGGACAGAAGGCTTCTTGGAATCAAAAAATAGGTTTTTAACCCAGATATTATTACCTGAACGTTCAATCTTAAGACCTTTTGATTCAAAAAAGGATTGAATAATTTCAGCTGTTAGAAACTCCTCTTTGCTGAAAGAGGGCGTAGCTATTAAAGATTGTAATAGTTCAACTTGGTGCAGATATAAGGATGATAAATCCTTGACTAGAATCATCGATCGTGCTTAGTAAAGGTCGTACTTATGTTTTTCTATGATGGTACCTGAAAGTTTACCTTTGGAAGCTAACAAAAGGTTTTCAGCCTTGCCAATCCAAACATGGTTGACCCCTTTGTTTAATGCAGCGAATGCATTTTCTAATTTTGGAATCATACCAGAGTGAATCAACTGTTCTTTTTTCAACTCTCCGTAAATCTCTTCATTGATAAGAGGAATAATCGAATTATCATTATGCTCATCAATCAATACCCCAGGCTTATTAAAGCAAAAATAAAGATTGACTTTATGGTTTTTAGAAAGAGAAGTAGCCAATTCGGAAGCAATGCTATCGGCATTCGTATTGAGTAGTTGTCCATGCTTGTCATGGGTGATGGCCGAAAAAACAGGGGTTATCTGCTCATCTAAGAGGGTTTCGATCAATTGGGTATTGATATTGATAACATCCCCTACAAATCCGTAATCGATCGTTTTAACCTCTCTTTTCTTGGATAAAATACTGTTTCCGTCAGCTCCAGATAAACCTAACGCATTTTGATTCAGTCCTTGCAGTTTGGCCACAATTTGTTTGTTGATCAAACCGGCATAAACCATCGTAACAATATCAAGTGTATCAGCATCTGTGATTCTACGACCGTCTACCATTTTAGGCATAACTCCCATGGATTCACCAAATTTGGTGGCCATGATGCCACCTCCGTGGACTAATATTTTCTTTCCTGGGAATCTGGAAAAAAGAAATAAGAACTCTTCTAATTTCTGAGGGTAGTCTATAACATTTCCTCCGATTTTAATGACGTTGATATGCATGTTTAATAGGTTGTTGTAGTTAAAGTGGTTGTGTTGTCTTAGCCAAGTAAATGACTGATTACTGCCTGCGCAGCATAGATTCTATTCGTCGCTTGTAGTTGAACTAGGCTTCTGTTTCCATCTAAAATCTCATCTGATAGCTCTAAATTTCTGCGCACAGGTAAGCAATGCATTACTTTTGCAGTAGGAGCTGCGGCAAAGTGGTTTTCTGTAAGCATCCAAGCACTATCCGTACTATGGATTTTTCCATAATCATTAAATGCAGACCAGTTTTTTACATATACAAAATCAGCATCTACCAATGCTTCCTCTTGATTGTGAGTAATATGGGCTCCTTTCGTGAATGCAGGATCTAAGTCATATCCAATGGGATTGGCTATGGTTACATCATATTCATTTCCAATAGCCCACTCTGCAAATGAATTGGCTACTGCATGGGGAATCGCTTTGATGTGTGGTGCCCAAGTCAATACAACTTTGGGTTTGCGATTTTCTTTCCAAAGCTCTTGTATGGTAACCATGTCTGCTAAGCTCTGAAGAGGATGTCTTATAGCTGATTCCAAACTGATTACAGGTTTACCTGAGTACTTGATAAACTGATTGAAAACAAAGTCTTCAATATCTTCATTTTTATTGGTCAAGGAAGGGAAAGCGCGAACAGCTAAGATGTCAAAGTAGGAACCCAAAACAGCAGCGGCATCTTTGATATGTTCTACAGTACCTTTATTCATAACTGCTCCTTCTCGCATTTCTAAGGCCCATCCTTCTTTGTCCATATTCATGACGATGGGTTCCATTCCCAAATTCAAAGCTGCAATTTGTGTACTTGCCCTTGTTCGGAGTGAAGGGTTTAAAAAAATGCATCCAATCCTTTTGTTCCGTCCCTTCTGTTGATCAACAAATGGACTTCCTTTGTACGCCAAAGCAGATTCGATAAGGGTTTGGGATAATTCTAAGGATTCGAATTTCGTAAAATGTTTCATTTCTATTACAATTCTTATATGAAACTACCGTATTGAATCATTAATTCAAAATTTTCGATAGGTTTTTAGCAAATTTTAATAATGAGTCTTCTTCAATAGTTAATGGTGGCAAAAGACGAATGGTGTTTTTGCTCGCTGCACTTCCCGTAAACATCTGATAGGCATGTACCAATTCTGTTCTGACGGGTCCAGCTTCCCTATCCAGGTCTATACCTATCATCAAGCCTTTTCCACGAACCTCTATCACCCCTGATATAGCTTCCAAGATCGGGATAAGCCTATTGCCAAGTGTCTCAGCGGTAGTAATAAGGTTTTCATTTTCAATTACCTCTAATACAGCTAAACCAGCCGCACATGCCAAGTGATTGCCTCCAAATGTTGTTCCTAAGAGTCCGAAAGAAGACTTGATCGATGGATGAATCAACACTCCTCCAATGGGAAAACCATTTCCCATACCCTTGGCTACAGTAATTAAATCAGGTTCAAGTCCCTCAGCCCACTGAAAGGCAAAAAACCGTCCGGTTCTTCCATAGCCTGATTGCACCTCGTCTAAGATAAGTTTTGCACCGTATTTCTTTGCTAAGCTCGCTAATTGTATCAAGGTATTAGCTTGGGGAACATGGATTCCTCCTACACCTTGAATTCCCTCGATGATAATTCCAGCAATGTTGCCTTGGGATAATTGAGTTTCTACGGCTTCCAAATCTCCCCAAGGTAAGATATATACATCGTTACGTTGGTTGGATGGTGCAATGATTTTAGGGTTGTCGGTAAGGACTACTGCTCCAGCAGTTCTACCGTGAAAAGCACCTTTAAATGAAATAAATCCAGGTTTTCCTGTACTAAAAGACGCTAACTTTAAAGCATTTTCATTGGCTTCTGCCCCAGAGTTGCAAAGGAAAAGTTCGTAGTTTTCGCAACCCGAAATTTCCCCAAGCTTTTGCGCCAATTGTTTTTGTATAGGGATATGGATGGAATTGGAATAAAAGGCAATCTGATCTAATTGGGCCTTGATCCTTTGGTTGAAATGAGGATGGCTGTGCCCTATAGAAATCACTGCATGACCTCCATACAAGTCCAAATATTCCGTTCCCTCCGTATCCCAAATGCTCGCACCAATCGCTTTGACTGGTGTCACATTGATTAAAGGGTACACATCAAATGTTTTCATAATCAATGGTTTAAAAGGCAATGCTTTTTAATTGTAAGCCGGTTTGTTGAGAAAATCCAAGTGCAATGTTGAAGTTTTGTATCGCCTGTCCGGCGGCACCTTTCAATAAGTTGTCTATAGCGGAATAAATTACTAACATCCCACCTTCTTTTTGAACGTGAAGAATGCATTTATTGGTATTTATTACTTGCTTGAGATCGATATCCTGCACAGATACAAATGTAAAAGCAGCGTCTTTGTAGAATTCCTGGTAGGTTTGTATAGCTTCTTCTTCACTGCCTTCAAAAGGAAAATAAGCTGTTATCCAAATGCCTCTTGTAAAGTTGCCTCTGTAGGGAACGAATAAAATTTCCCCCCCAAAGGACGGATCTAAATGCTTGAATGTTTGCCGAATTTCCTTCAAGTGTTGATGGGTAAATAACTTGTAAACGGAGAGATTATTGGTTCTGTAAGAGAAGTGGCTCGTATCGGCTAGTTTTTTACCAGCTCCAGTACTTCCTGTAATACCTGACACATGAATAGTATCTTTCACCCAACCTTTTGAAATTGCAGGCGCCAATGCCAATTGAATTCCTGTAGCAAAACAGCCTGGGTTCGCAATTTTCTTGGCTTGTTGAATAGTGGTCAAATTTATTTCAGGTAGACCATAGACAAAATCATGGCTTTCATCGCGAAAATCCGTACTCAAGTCAATGATTATAGTATCTTCTGCAAAGGGATGTGTATCCAGAAAAGATTTGGTTTCACCGTGTGGTAATGCCAAAAATACTGCTTGAATACCTTCAGTTTGCACAGCATCGGTAAATAGCAAATCTGTTTCTCCTAGTAGGTCAGGATGCGTGCTGGTGACAGGCTTATTTTTTTGGCTATTGCTATGAATGTAGGCTATTTCCACATGTGGGTGATGGATTAATAGCCGAACTAATTCCCCACCAGTATATCCAGCACCACCAATGATGGCAGTTTTAATTGTTGTCATGATTATTTACTTGATGGAAGATGGCTGTTTGGTTTCCTAAGATTCGGGTAAATCCTTTGACATCTTCGGCAGTGTATCCTTTATTCATTTCTCCGTAGCTACCAAACTTGGAAGCCATCAAATCATGGGCAGAGGTAATGCCTACCAATTGGAATCTGTATGGGCTCAGGTGAACAGTCACTTCTCCTGTAACATATGTTTGGGTACTTTCTAAAAAGCTTTCCAAGTTACGCATCACAGGATCTAGGTAATGTCCTTCATGTAGGTGATTTCCATAAAACTCGGACAATTGATTTTTCCAGAACGATTGCCATTTGGTCAGTGTGTGCTTTTCAAGTAGCTGATGTGATTTAATAATAATCAGTGGAGCAGCTGCCTCAAATCCCACACGCCCTTTGATGCCAATAATGGTGTCTCCTACATGGATATCTCTTCCGATTCCATAAGGTGCTGCAATGGATTGTAATGCTTGAATCGCCTGCACGGTATGCTCAAATTTTTCCCCATTGATCCCTTTCAGTTCACCACTTTCAAAATGTAAGGTGATGGTTTCCTCACCTGTTTTGCTCACTTGCGTAGGCCAAGCCTCTTCCGGTAAGGTCAAATGAGAAGTTAACGTTTCTTTTCCACCCACCGATGTTCCCCAAATGCCTTTGTTGACTGAGTAAGCTGCTTTGGTGAAATTCATATGTACTCCATGCTTTTGTAAGTAGTCGATTTCTTGCTCTCGGCTCAATTTCAAATCACGGATAGGAGTAATGATTGCAATATCAGGAATGATGGTTTGGAAGATCATATCAAATCTTACCTGATCGTTTCCAGCACCAGTACTTCCATGAGCGATGGATGTTGCCCCGATGCTTTTGGCATAATCTGCCAAGGTTTTAGCTTGTAGGATGCGTTCTGCACTGACGGATAGGGGATAAGTTTGATTTTTCAGTACATTGCCAAAGACCAGATATTTGAGTACTTCATCATAGTAGGTTTTTGTGACATCCAAAACTGTGAAGGAAGCTACTCCTAAATTGGTTGACCTTTCCTGAATTTCCTGCAATTCTTCGGTGGTAAACCCTCCTGTATTGATGAGTACAGCATGTACTTCGTATCCAAGTTCTTGCGAAAGGTAAATGGCACAGAAAGTAGTATCCAAACCTCCGCTATACGCTAAAACTATTTTTTTCATAATTCAATGATTGATCCTTCTCAGGATGATTAGAACAAGTTCAATGTTTTGTTTTTAGTGAGTTTCAAATTCAATAGAATACGTTTCTTAATTCTTGTCCAGCGTTCAAAGAGCTTAAGATTTTTCTTAAAATCTTTTCTCAGTGCAATATCCTGAGTTTTACTTTTCCTTGCTGGATCGTACAGCATGGCTGTACACAAACAGTTTTGCTTGCTTTTACTTTTAAGAATTTCAACGTTTACACAGCTATTACAACCTTTCCAAAAATCTTCATCATCCGTCAAATCCCCATAGGAAACAGGGATATAACCTAAATCTGAATTGATTTTCATGACTGCCGGACCAGTTGTTAGACCAAAGATTTTAGATTCAGGGTATTTGGTACGGCTCAATTTGAAGATTTCTCCTTTAATTTCTCTTGCTAGCCCGTATTTGCGAAATTCAGGTGCAACAATGAGTCCTGAGTTTGCAACAAATTTCCCATGTCCCCATGCTTCAATGTAGCAAAAACCTGCCCATTTACCAGATTTTGTCAAGGCAATAACAGCTTTCCCCTCTTTCATCTTGGTTTCTATGTATTCGGGTGAACGCTTAGCTATTCCAGTACCACGAGCTTTTGCAGACTCCTCCATTTCTTGCGTAATGGTAAGTGCATGGATACAGTCTTTTTCCGTAGCTGGTCTAATAATGAAATTTATTTCTTCCATAAATTGAAATGGATGATTATGCCTAAGTTGCTGGCTTAATGATAATTTATATAAATGTCTGGTTGGAGCTATTGGCGGTATTCCACATGGGATACCCTAAAGATTAGAGGGACATTGCCCTAAATAAAGACCTAAATCTCCTCAAAGGAGTAAAAATAGACATAACAGCAAAGGAAAATCCTTCTTGAGTAGTAATTGCTGATATGTTTGTTAGGTTTTTCATGTGTTAAACGAACACAAATGTTGAAACTAATCAAACAATATGCAAGATATCTTGTAAAAAATTTCCAAAAATTTAATTTTGGCTCATTTCTTTTAATGCCTTAACAAATTGATCCAATTCTGCTATGCTCGTATATATATTTGGAGTTATCCTACATCCATAAACACCGGCGTAGTTAATGCCCACCGTGTAAATTTTATAATCTTCCAATAAAGTCTTCGCCATAAGATTGGGTTCAATCCCTTCTATACCAACGTTTGCAATCCCGCAAGAGCGTTGAGGGTCATTGGGAGTATTGAGCAGAATGTTGGGTAGTCCTCTCACTTGATCTGACCAATACCGTTGTAGATATCGCAGTCTATCTTCTTTTGCCTGGGGACCAATCGCTTCAAAATAATCTAGGGCATCATGAATTGCTAAATCAGTTGCTACAGGATGGGTGCCCGTGTGATTCAGATTTTTGATGGTTGGGTGATCCAATTCATAAGGTGCCAATAAGGGCCAAATTTTTCCAATATGTTCTTTTTTTACATACAAAAGACCTGCACCTAATGGAACTGATAGCCACTTATGCAGGCTACAGGCATAGTAATCACAGTCAAGTTCATTAATTTTAAAATCAATATGTGCAATGCAGTGAGCTCCATCTACCATCACTTCCACGCCATAAGAATGGGCCATTTCTGCGATTTTTTTTATCGGTAAAATCTGACCTGTAATATTAATCATGTGACTGACCATGATTAATTTGGTTTGGGGAGTAATCGCTGATTCATATACACGAATTATTTCCTCATCACTCTCAGGGTGAAGCGGAACGTCGACTACCTTGTTGACGATTCCATGCCTCCTAGCAGCTAGTTCAAACATGTTTTTCATGCTTCCATAATCTTGATGAGCAAAAATCGCTTCATCACCTTTTTGCCAAGGATACCCTGAAATAATAGTGTCCAATGATTCAGTGGTATTTCTCGTGATCGCTAATTCATCTGAACTTCCTCCAAACACCTGTGCTAAACGGGCAGCTGTTTTGTCCTTATTTTCCCATTGTACAGTTCTAAAATACCAGGACCCTTGGTAATTGATATCCTTTATTTTCTCTAGATATCTATGCAGCGTTTGTTCTGGAAGAAAGCAATAATAACCATTTTCTAAATTGATATAATCCTCTTTTAGTTTGTATCCTGCACGTATGATAGCCCAATAATCTTCATTGCTGGCGAGCTCTTGGGATGAAAAATTATGAAATTGACCCAGTCTGTAAGCTAAAGACTCGATGGAGGAAATACCTGCAACACCAGTAAATGCCAATGATTTTAGAAAATCTCGTTTGTTCATAGTTGATACAATTAAAACTTATCTCCCAAGAAAATAGCATTCAAAAACAGTTTATTCGTCCCAAACCAAGTTCCCCTAAAGTTAGGATTGTCGATGAAGTGAATGACGCGACCTTGACCCACATTACTGACAATCACTGACCCACTTTGCTTTACTTTTTCTAGGTTTTGAGCAGACACATAACCACCCAATAATGGGTTGTTCGTATATCGAACAGGGGTATTACTTGGATTTTTGGATGGTTTCATGAAAATCGTTGAGTTTCTATACACAGGAAGCTGTTCATACCTATATCCAAAAGCTAGTGGATGGGTAAGGTCAAGGCTTGCCGTGTAAATATTTCCCCCAATATTTTGTGCGCCTGCAGCGTCTCTCCTCGATGCGAATGGAATGAAATCCGATTGTTTGCTTTCACCTTGGACAAACTCTTCTTTGGTAATGTCACTGCTTTGTAACCATAAACTGCTCTGACGAAGGGATAAAATGGTGCCCCCTCTATTTAACCAATCTTTTAAATGATTCACTTGAGCTGCACTTAGCATAGCGTAATTTCCAGAAGGAAGAATGAGCGTATTGAAGTCATAGAGATTGACGCGGGAAAATAAACTAACATCCATTTTGGTGATAGGCATACCAACTTTGGTGTCAAGTAAGTGCCAAATTTCACCTGCTTCATACTGTGAAGTTCCTTGCCCAATTAGCATTAATACTTTAGGAACCCTCAGAGCTGAGATATTATTACTTCCCAGATCGATACCGGATTGACTTAATCCTGTTTTAGTACCATAAATCTTTTGCTCACTATGAGTAGCTGCGGCTTGTAAAATTTGTCGAAGTTGCTCATGATTCATTTGTTGAAAGGCAGGTGGAATCACCAAGCTACCAGCCGGAAATAGTCGGCTTCCTGATTCCGTAGCTGCTGTGAAGGGTAGGGAAGTTACTTCTACATGTACTCCATTACTTTGCAAATGATGTAGGAATTTTGGGGCAAAATAATCTGACCAATCTACTAAATAGGCCACATAAGCATCATTAGCGGGGAATTCTGCAGTCCGTTCAGGTAGAGCCGTGAGTTCCTTGCCGGTAGTTGGAGTGGCCTGTCCTTCATAAGGAATTCCATAAGCCAGAGCCATGGTCCATGCTGAAGCATCGTAAAATACAGAGTCTGCAAAGTCGGTAACTTTTTCAAACATGGATCGAACCATTCGATACTGGGCCTGATTGGTAGGCACTACCCAAGATTTATCTTTGGAGAACGTTTTACCGTTTACAGTCACATCCCGAGTGTTTTCATAGACCTTTATTTGGTGATCCATTAATAGTTTGAGAAACAATTGATTTTTGGAATCATCGTAGAGATCTCCAAAAACATAGGACTTAAATTTATCCTTACTGCCTTCACTGACGGCTGTTTCAAAAAACTCTCTCAGATAGCGGTGCATATACACCCGCTCTCGCACCCCAGCTTCTAGAGTTGCCAAAGAGATTTTTAGCTGATTTCTAATGGTAAAAGCGAAGGTTATGTCTCCTCGTTGGGATTCTTGAATATGTCCTCGGGAACTTCCTTGTTCAAAGACAATACCCAAACCTCCTTGAATATCCGGGTAGGTACTGCCATACCCTGGGTAACTATTGTCAAACACCTCTTTAGTCCAATAGAGTGAACCAATATCATCCAAGGATTTGGCAAAATACATTGCAAATTTATTGTTGATGTCCTCATAATTTTTGCGTGGCACTACTGGATTTTCACTGCTAAATGGTTTGGTCGGTTCAAAGAAGTAAGTGCTATTAGTCCCCATTTCATGGAAATCACCTACTACATTTGGGTACCACTGATGATACCAGTTTAGCTTATGCTGTAATTCTATTTGGGCAAGCGGAAGCCAATCTCTGTTTAAATCAAACCAATAGTGATTCACTCTGCCTGATGGCCAAATTTCGTTGTGTTCTCTATCCAAGGAATTGGCAACTGGAGGATTGCCCTTGTGCATATTGGCCCAATTGGTATGCCGATCCCTTCCATCAGGATTGATCGCTGGATCAATGAATACAATTGCGTGATTTCTAATTTCTTCTGCTAAGGGACTAGTTGAGGCTATTAACCAATATGCTGTGAGGATAGCGGCTTCCCCACCGGAAGGTTCATTTCCATGCACAGAATATGCTAAATTGATAATCGCAGGCATTGAATTGACATCAGGAAGCGGGAGGGACGGATCTGCTAGCTTGATCTGTTCCTGACGGATAGTTTCCAAATTTTGGATATTGGAAGGATTACTGATGGACAATACTACTAATGGGCGAAGTTGGTTGGTATATCCAATGACCTGCAAGTTTGCCATAGGGGAGGATTGTGCCAAGTGTTCAAAATAGCTTACTAGCCTATCATATCGTGTATGCCAATCTCCGATTTCATAGCCCAAAAAATCTTTCGGACTAGTAATGCTTGGATCAAAAGATTCATTGGGGAAATAATAGGCTTGCTGTGCTTGTGAGGTATTGAATCCAACAACAAAGCCTAGGAACAACAGTAAAATCTTTTTCATATTGATTAATTTTTTGGAAAATACTGTCTTTTATTTCGAGTTTCAATCAAAAATCCACCAATGGTTTTTGAAAGTGTAGGATATGCAGTATTTTCAAAATTAAACAATGCAACTCTATGAAAAACCTTGTGATTAACCTTATTCTTCTCCTTTCTTTGTTAACCATCCAACAAGTAGTTGCTCAACAACAAAAAATTAAGTTACCCCCCGAGGCGACTGAGTTTTGGGAACCTGTACCTAGGGTAGTTAAGCCAGGAAATGAAAATCACCTACCTCCATCGGATGCAATAGTTTTATTTGATGGGACATCTTTGGATAAATTTGAATCTGTTAAAGACGGATCACCTGCAGCTTGGAAAGTTGAAAACGGTGTATTTACAGTAGTGCCAAGAACGGGTGATATCAGAACCAAGGAATCCTTTGGAGATGTTCAGCTGCACATAGAATGGTCTGCCCCTGATGTTATCAAAGGAGAAGGACAGGGGAGAGGCAATTCAGGTGTTTTCTTGATGTCAACCTATGAAATTCAGATTTTAGACTCTTATGAAAGCCAAACGTATTCCAATGGCCAAGCGGCCAGTGTGTATAAGCAATATCCGCCTTTGGTAAATGCGATGAGAACCCCTCAAGAATGGAACACCTACGATATTTTCTTTACCGCTCCGCGCTTTAATTCAGATGGGATGCTGATGTCTCCTGCACGTGTGACGGTAATTCATAATGGGGTGTTGGTACAAAATAATGTGGAGCTTAAAGGGCCCACCGAATATATTGGCATTCCAAATTACAAATCACATCCTGACGCTTTACCGATAAAACTACAAGACCATGGAGATTTGGTGAGCTTTAGAAATATTTGGTTGCGAAAGCTTTAAAAAAAAAGAGCCTCATTTCTGAGGCTCATGTGCTGCTTGGTGTAACTTACCCAATTCTTGATCAATGGTCCAGAGGCCAATGCCCTCTTCGCCGATAATATCAAATAATTCTACTGCTCTTCGAGCCATAGTTTCTTCTTCTCTTTGTTCGGTCACATACCACTGCATAAAGCTAAATGTAGCAAAATCCTTTGCGATAAATGCATGATCTACAATAGCATTGATTGACTTAGTAACTTTGATTTCATGTTCTAAGATTAATTCAAAAATCTCTCTCAATGAATTAAAGTTATTGCGAATTCCTGTGATTTCAGGTTGCAAAGCATGACCACCTGCCTCGTTGATGTAGTGGAAAATTTTCATCATGTGCATTCTTTCTTCATCTGCATGGGTATACAAATACTTTGCAGCATTTTCATAGCCCATCATATGGCACCAAGAAGCCATGGATAAGTAATAGGCAGAGGATCTACCCTCCATTTCAATTTGCTTGTTCAGTAAATTCTCAGTATCGTGAAGAAGGGAACGCTGAAGCGTAACAATTTCTTTTGCTTTCATAGGTCATGTATTTTATACAAACATAACTAATTTACTACTGATTGGTTCCAAACTGGAATGTTTAGGTAGAAATTTAGAATTGGTATTAATTCAAATATAAATACTAAGAAAATAAGCCATAGATTTCTCTGTCTACTTTTTGAACGATAGAAGAAAAATCTTCCGGATGGGCCACAAAGTCCATATCATTTACATCGACAATCAAAAGTTTACCTTTATCATACCCCTCAATCCATTCTTCATAATGTGAGTTGAGATTTTTAAGGTAATCGATTCGTATAGCATTTTCGTAGTCTCTGCCTCTTTTTTCAATTTGACCTACCAATTTTGGGATATCCGCCTTGAGATAAATCAATAAGTCGGGAGCTTTGACATAATTGATCATTGAATGGAATAAGGCTAAATAATTTTCATAATCCCTGTCTGAAATGAGGTTGGATTTAGCCAAATTGGCTGCGAAAATATAAGCATCTTCATAAATAGTCCGATCTTGGACAACAGAAATCCCACTTTCCCGAATTCGCTGAATCTGATTAAATCGACTGTTTAAGAAAAATACCTGCAAGTGGAATGACCAGCGCTTCATGTCTTCGTAAAAGTCTGCCAAGTATGGATTGTTATCGACGGCTTCTAATTCAGCATGCCAACCATAATGTTTGGCTAGTTTTATGGATAGGGTGGTTTTACCGCTTCCGATATTGCCGGATACTGCTATATGCATAAGTGATTGGATAAAGAAGGCTATCCATTAAGCAGAGTTTAAACTTTTTGGATAGCCTGTAGATGCGAATGTGTGTTATTTAAATCTTGGGGAAACGATAAGTTCTTTGCTTCCTGGAGTGTATTTGTAGAAGCCTTCTCCAGTCTTGGCACCTTTATAACCTGCTTCTACCATGTTTACTAGGAGAGGGCAAGGAGCATATTTTGGATTCCCAAAGCCGTCATGTAAAACTTTCAAAATGGAAAGACATACATCCAACCCTATAAAGTCTGCCAACTGTAAAGGTCCCATTGGGTGAGCCATCCCAAGTTTCATTACGGTATCAATTTCTTCAATTCCTGCGACTCCCTCATACAATGTGTAAATAGCCTCATTAATCATAGGCATTAAAATACGATTTGCCACGAATCCTGGATAGTCATTCACCTCAACTGGTACTTTTTCCAACTTTTTGGAAAGCGCCATGGTCATAGCAGTTACTTCGTCTGAAGTAGCATATCCACGAATCACCTCTACCAATTTCATCACTGGTACAGGGTTCATAAAATGCATACCGATTACCTTGTCTGGACGTTTAGTAACAGCGCCAATTTTAGTAATCGAAATGGAAGAAGTATTGGTTGCGAGAATGGCTTCTGGCTTGCATAGCTCGTCCAATTGGCGGAAAAGATCCAATTTAATGGAGATATTTTCAGTGGCTGCTTCTACGACTAAATCGGCATTTGCCACACCATCAGCCAAACTAGTAAAGGCATTAATTTTTGAAATAGCGGCATCTTTATCGGCTTGTGACAAAGTTCCTTTGGATACTTGTCTATCCATATTTTTACCAATTGTTGCCAATGCTTTATCTAAGGCTTGCTGATTGATGTCAATCAAAGCGACTACATATCCATACTGTGCAAATACATGGGCAATACCATTTCCCATGGTTCCAGAGCCTATTACTGCGATGTTTTTCATGAATTTTTGGGTTTAATTCTTTTTTATTTAGTTCAAAACTAAGCCATGTATCAATAACCAAGCTTTCGAATGAGTGTTCAAATCTAGGTCGATTGAAAAGGATTTGCAATTTATCAAATTAGATTTTGTGTACCTTTGACAGATATTTACACAAAAAGTTGTAAGGTAGGTACACTCTACCTTTAATAATCAACCCTAAAAAAGGGATTCTTATCTATTATGCGCGAATTAGGAAAAGTCAGTTCATTACTCATCAATCGATTCTCACCACATGGGGCTTATCTTGCACTCCAAGATGGGGGAGAGGTATTGCTTCCACAGTCATATTTGTCCGGGAGTGAAAAGGAAGGAGAAGAAATCGAGGTTTTTGTTTATACAGATAGTGAAGATAGACCTGTAGCGGTCACCAATCGTCCCAAAATGCTACTGGACGAGTTTGAGGTGTTGGAGGTAAAGGAAGTGACTACATTTGGAGCTTTTTTGGATTGGGGATTACCCAAAGATTTATTTGTCCCTAAAGCAGAAATGGGAAAACCAATGGAAGCTGGGGGCAAGTATCTAGTCATGTTGTGCAAAGATCATAAGACTGAACGATTGATTGGGGTGTCTAAATATGAGGATTTTTTACTTCGAGATACAGAAGGATTTGAAGCAGGGAAAGAAGTTGAGATATTAATTTTTGAAGAAACAGATTTAGGCTTCAAAGTCTTGATTGAAGGGGATTTTGAAGGGTTATTGTACAAAAATGAAGTATTTGAGCAGGTACAAGTTGGTGATCGGAAAAAGGCCTTTATCAAAAAAAGAAGAGAAGATGGAAAACTTGATGTGCAACTACTTCCCATCGGTAGGGCTAAATACGAGGAAGGGGCCGAAAAAATCCTAGAAATTTTAAAAGTCCGGAAATTTTTGCCCCTTCATGATAAATCATCCCCTGAGTCTATCAAAGAGTTATTGGGAATGAGTAAAAAACATTTCAAACAATCGATCGGTCAATTATACAAAGCTCAAAGAATCAAAATTTTGGATCATGGGATTGAAATCAATAACTAAACATATATAAATTTCGTTCATGTTTCAAAACACAGTTGGAATGTATTACAAAAAAAGAATAAATCCAAATAATTATGCAAATAATGTCTTTTGTAAAGGTGTTTTAACTGTTTCAAATGAGTGAATTTTTAGAGGATTTCAAGCAGTTGAGTAAGTCATTAATTGCGCAGCATAAAAAAATGCTTCCAAAGTTGAAAAGGATAAAAAGTAAAGATTTGGATCAGCATTTTTCACAAGCTCATGAGGAAAAGTTTAAGAAAATGGATTGTCTGACTTGTGCGAATTGCTGCAAAACTACCAGTCCTATTTTTATCCAAACCGATATTGATCGACTGGCTAAGGTTTTTCGGATGAAACCGTCTGAGTTTACAGAAGAATACCTTTTTAGAGATGGAGAAGGGGATTTTGTGTTAAAGAGCAGTCCCTGTCCGTTTTTAAATGAGGACAACACTTGCCTAGTCTATGACGAACGGCCAAAGGCTTGTCGGGAATATCCACACACGAATCGAAAAAATATGCATGGAATTTTAAATTTGACTTTGCAAAACACGCTTGTGTGTCCAGTTGTTTTGGAAATCTTTCAAGACTTTGATAAAGATTTTAGGAAGTAAAGAAAAGTCTTTGCTATTTTAGAGTGTAAAACCTATTGAATGAATTAGTATGAGTAACCATGAGCAATATTTTTTAGGTGTAGATGTAGGAGGCACACATCTAAAAATCGGTTTAGTGAATAAATCCGGTGATATCCTTTCTTTTGATAAAGTTGACACCGCACCCTATCGAGATGACCCCAAAGGCTTTAATACCAAGTTTGTGGAAGGTATGGAAGGTATTTTGGCCAAGTACCCTGAGGTGTCGAAAGTTGGAATAGGTCTGCCTGGTTTGATATCGAAAGATAGAACAACCACCTTGGAAATTCCGGCCATCCCTGCGTTAAACGGATTTAATCTGAAAGGGGCCTTGAAAGAAAAGTACCCAAGTATTTCCTTTTTTTTAGAGAATGATGCCGCCGCCGCTGCAATCGGTGAGTATCGTTATGGAAAAAATAATCCACCTGAAAACTTCTTGTTTATTACCATGGGTACAGGAATTGGGAGTGCTTTAATCTTAGGAGGGGAAGTTTTCAAAGGTGGTAGAGGTAATGCCATGGAAATGGGGCATATGTTATCGCGAGGCAACGAAGGATTGGAAAAACTTATAGGAAGACAGGGGATTTTACGGATTATGGAGCGATTTATTAAAGGTTATCCCCGCTTGGTAGGTGAATTGGAAAATAAAGAATTAGGTACTCATTTGTTGGTAGACAGTGCAAAGAATGGAAATGAAGTTTCTTTAATGGTCTTTGAAGAAGTGGGGAGAGTTTTGGGGGAATCCATCGTTTCTGCAATTCGTCTTTTAGACGTCAACCATGTTTATTTTGGGGGTGGAATCTCAGCTGGCTTAGAATTTATGATGCCTTCTATGGAAAAAACAGTGAGGCAATTTTTAACCCCTTATTATGTAAAGGATTTGTTGCTTACGAAGGCAACTTTAGAAAATAATGCCGGTACCTTGGGAGCAGCGGCGCTATGTTTTATGGAAGATTGATTTGTAAAACCAAAAAATATGAAAGAGCCATTGAATCTCCAATCTTCAATGGCTTTTTGCTTGACTAAGTATATTTTTTGTATTCAAGAATCATTCATGAAGCCGACTGCTTTTCGCAAGTCTCGATGGAACTAATAGAAAAAACCATCGCATGGTGTTTTCATTTTCCCTTTATGGGCAGTGCAATCGATTTCTTGGTTTGTGTGATAAAAGTCCAAAAGTATTTTTACTAATAAAACCGTAATTTTTTTAATAAAATTCTAATTTTGGGTATAAATCCTAAATAATTTAGCTAATCCGATGCCAAGAAATAAAAAATTCATCATTGATTTTGATAGTACATTTACCCAAGTAGAAGCCTTGGATGTTTTAGGAGAAATTTCTCTTGCTCACGACCCTAAAAAAGAAGAAAAACTTCATGCGATCAAGGAAATTACAGACTTAGGGATGGAAGGCAGCCTAAATTTTCGTGAAAGTTTGGAACGAAGATTGGAAATTTTACAGGCCAATAAATCTCAGATTCAAGAATTGATTGCCGCACTTAAACAAAAGGTGTCAAAGTCTTTTCATAGAAATAGGGAGTTTCTTCAAGAACACGCAGCTGACATCATCATTATTTCCAATGGATTTAAGGATTTTATTACTCCGATCGTTGGGGAATATGGTATCAAGCCTGAAAATGTATTTGCCAATGAGTTTATTTATGATGGAGATGGCAAAATAATAGATTTCAACAGGGATAATATTTTATCCAAGAATGGAGGTAAGCCTGAAATTATTAAAAGTCTTCATTTAGAGGGAGATATTTACGTAATTGGTGATGGTTATACAGATTATGAAATTAAAGCCTCTGGTTTAGCCAATAAATTTTATGCCTTTACGGAAAATGTGGCTCGTCCAAAGGTTACCTCAAAAGCAGATCATATAGCTCCTAGTTTAGACGAAATTTTATATATCAATAAAATGAACAAAAAATTTTCATACCCCAAAAGCCGTATTAATGTACTTTTATTAGAGAATGTACATCCAATTGGTGTTGAACTGATGCAGGAAGAAGGCTACAACGTGGAAGTCATTTCCTCTGCTTTGTCTGAGGACGAGTTAGCAGAAAAGATCAAAAATGTGAGTATTTTGGGGATTCGATCCAAAACGAACGTAACCAAAAAAGTGCTTGAAAATGCGAATCGCTTGATTTCAATCGGAGCGTTTTGTATTGGCACCAATCAGATTGATTTGGACACATGTACCAAAAAAGGTATTGCAGTCTTCAATGCCCCTTTTAGTAATACACGATCCGTAGTGGAAATGGCTATTGCGGAAATCATCTTCTTGATGCGTAATTTCCACGACAAAAGTTTGGGAATGCACCAAGGAATCTGGGATAAATCTGCAACTGGTAGCTTTGAAATCAGAGGTAAAAAACTGGGTATCGTTGGTTATGGGAATATTGGAGCTCAACTTTCTGTCTTGGCAGAGAATATGGGATTGGATGTTTACTATTACGATGTCATTGAAAAATTAGCTTTGGGAAATGCCACCAAACTGGACTCTCTAGAGGAATTACTTCGTATATCTGATGTTGTTTCCTTGCATGTGGATGGACGAAAAGACAATAAAAATATCCTTGATGCGGAGAAAATTGCGCTCATGAAGAAGGGTAGTTATTTGGTCAATCTAAGTAGGGGACATGTGGTAGATATACAGGCTTTGAAAGCAGCCTTAGAAACTGGACACATTGCTGGTACCGCAATTGATGTTTTTCCTGAAGAACCTAAGAATAATTCAGAGCCATTTGTCTCTGAGTTAATGGGAATGCCTAATACGATCCTGACTCCACATATAGGAGGTTCTACCTTAGAAGCACAAGTAAATATAGCCCGTTTTGTACCTGGTAAAATCATGGAGTATATCAATACAGGTAATACGTATAATTCTGTGAACTTCCCCAATATTCAGTTGCCGTTTTTAAAGGAAGCACATCGACTGATTCACATCCATCAAAATGAACCAGGGATTTTGGCCAAAATCAATCAATGCTTGGCACACCATGAGATCAATATCGTAGGCCAATACTTAAAAACTAATGAAAGTATAGGTTATGTGATTACAGATATCAATAAGGTGTATTCTCCTGAGGTGATCGATGCAATGAAGAATATCCCTGGAACGATTCGTTTTCGAGTGCTTTATTAATCATTTCCTTTGATTTTAAATCTTTTTAAGATGGGACTTATGAGCTAAGTTCCATCTTTTTTTTATTGCTGATCATTAAAAATTCGCTGAATGCTCAGTTAAAATTCTTTGATAATACAGGATGCTTCTTATTTTTGGAAAAATACTTGATGACTTATGAGCAACACTACAGCAGGAAAGAAAAGTTTTTTGGACCGTTTCTTAGATTTTATTGAAAAAGCAGGAAATAAACTACCGGATCCGGCCATCTTGTTTTTAGGTTTAATGCTTCTAACGTGGGTGATTTCGGCTGTTTTGGCCCCCATTGATTTCAATGCTTTTGATCCACGTACAGGTGAGTCCCTTCGTATTCAAAATATGTTGACTGGGGAGCGCTTAGCAGCATTTTTCGCCAATATGACCTCCGTTTTCATCAATTTCGCTCCATTGGGAGTAGTATTGTTGGCGATGTTAGGGGTTGGAGTTGCTGAGCATAGTGGATTTATCAATGCAGGTTTAAAATATGTCTTGGGCGTAACGCCAAAGATGTTATTAACACCCATATTGGTTTTGGTTGGTATTGTAAGTCATACTGCTGCAGACGCCGGATATGTTCTGGTAATTCCCTTGGGAGGTGTAATTTTTTACGCTGCTGGCCGTCATCCATTAGCTGGGATTGCAGCTGCTTTTGCTGGTGTATCGGGTGGGTTTTCAGCAAATTTCATCCCATCCAGCATTGATCCTCTTATTCAAAGTTTTACACAATCTGCTGCTCAAATTGTAGATCCAGAGATCATATTAAACCCCTTGAATAATTACTATTTCACTTCTTTCTCTTCCATTTTAGTAGTCGTCGTAGTTTGGTTTGTGACCGATCGTATCATAGAACCACGATTACAAAAAAATGTGCAAGTAGATGAAAACTTAGAAGATGTACCAAAGATGGAGGCTATCACGGATTCTGAAAAAAAGGCATTTTGGAAAGCTTTTGTCACGTTGGCTGTTGGAGTTTTGTTGCTGGTAATTTGGGTAATTCCTGAGAACTCTGCCATGAGAAACCCCGCTGGTGAAATTACTGCTGGAGATGCTCCTTTGATGAAAAGTATTGTGCCACTCATTTTTGTTTTGTTTTGGATTCCAGGGATGGTATATGGATTTGCCTCCAAAACCTATGCATCCATGAAAGATATGGTCATGTCTATGAGTAAATCCATGGGCAGTATGTCATATTATATCGTTATGGCATTTTTCTGTGCACTATTTATTGATGCTTTCACGCAGTCAAAGATTGGGTCATTAACTGCCTTAAAAGGTGCGGAATTCCTAAAATCGCTCCAACTTCCAGGGCAAGTTACTATTGTGGGGATCTTGTTACTAACCGCATTTGTCAACTTGTTGGTGGGTTCTGCTTCTGCTAAATGGGCCTTAATCAGTCCTATATTTGTACCGATGTTGATGCAGTTAGGGATTTCTCCCGATTTGACACAGGCGGCTTATAGAGTAGGGGATTCCGTATCGAATATCATCACTCCTTTGTTGCCATATTTTCCATTGATCGTTGTTTTTTGCCAAAAATATGTCAAATCAACAGGAATTGGAACGTTGGTATCTATCATGATTCCTTATTCACTCGCGCTCTTGGTAACATGGACCATATTCCTCTTGCTTTATTGGGCTTTAGGCATTCCTTTGGGCATACAAGCGACGTATGAATATATAGGGTTTTAAAAAATGAGGCTGTTTTATAAATAGATTTTCTATCAAATTAAGCTTATGTATAGTAATTGATCTCTTGGAGTCTTGGTGGCTTTATGGTCTAAAACGCCACCAAGACTAAAGGTACAAAGTTCTGCTTTACTAAATACAAAATAATATCTGGGTAATTTGCCATTTAATAGACATATGAAACAGCTTCTTTTATCATGACCTGAATCCCAACTTTTGACGGACTTTGCTCAATATGATTGTAGCTTCTTCCCTTGCTTTCTGTTCTCCTTCTGATAATTTTTCTTCGAGCTCTTGAGGGTTGCTCATAAAATACTCGAACGTCTTTCTTTCTTCCGCGTATTCCGAAAGGATCAAGTCTAGAAACTCTTTTTTAGCATGACCGTAACCGAAATTACCTGCTAGATATTTTGACCGTAAATCCTGAGTTTGGCTTTCGCTACCAATCAAACTGTATAACTTAAATACGTTGCAGGTATCCGGATTCTTGGGTTCTTCTAAGCCTGTGGAATCGGTAATTATGCTATTGATGTTTTTCTTCAAAGCTTTTTCTGGAAGAAATACATCAATGTAATTATTGTAGGACTTGCTCATTTTTTGACCATCCGTACCTGGAATAATCATGACTTCTTCCGAAATCCTAGCCTCTGGAAGGGTGAAGATATCCTCTTCCATTCGATGGTTAAATGAACTTGCTATATCCCTAGCCATTTCCAAATGTTGTAACTGATCTTTTCCTACAGGCACAATGTTGGCGCTGTATAGCAGGATGTCTGCCGCCATAAGGACAGGATAGGTAAAGAGTCCTGCATTTACATCGGCTAAGCGGTCTGATTTATCCTTAAAGCTATGAGCATTTGCTAACATAGGGAAAGGGGTAAAACAGCTCAGATACCATGTCAGTTCAGCTACTTCAGGGATCATGGATTGTCGGTAAAAAACAGTTTTTTCAATATCTAAACCGAACGCAAGCCAAGCCGCTGCTACGGCTAAAGTGTTTTCTTTTCTCAACTCACCATCTTTAATGGAAGTCAAGGAATGAAAATCAGCGATAAAGATAAAAGACTCATTGGATGTATCTTTGGTTAATCTGATAGCTGGAACGATCGCACCAAGAATGTTTCCAAGGTGAGGTCTTCCAGAACTTTGAATGCCTGTTAATACTCTTGCCATTTTTCTAAATTTTGGTGCAAATTAACATATTACAGGTACATATCGGTTGAATTTTATCGTTATTTGTGCTTATGAAAATCTCGATAAAAACCTTAATTATTGCTTTAATTACTTTTTTTCTAGTCAATCCAGTTGATGCTCAGGAAATTGAGCGAAAGTTATTAGATTGGCAAAATAAATCATTGTACATAGGGCCTGTTGTAGCAGAGAATGGTAGCAGTACAGTGGAGTTTTTCGGAAAAAATCCCTACGCGGATTCTTTAGTAATTACTGATGTAATTACAGATTGCGGTTGTACAGTGGTAGAATACAGCAAAGACACACTGGTTCAAGATGATATGTTCCGTCTTACTGTTTCTTATAATTCTGACTACAGAGGAGGGGAATTTAAAAAATATGTACTCGTCCGATCCAATTTAGATATTTATGGAGATACCTTGGTAATTGAAGGAATTAACTTTCCTGTAGTTGACGATCCAGTTAAAAACTTTCCGTACCGAGTAGGGCCATTAGGATTTAGACTTCCTATGATCAATATGGGACAGGTTTTTACGAATGAACCGAAATTGAAATTTTATGATGTTTACAATTTCAGTAATGAAGCTGTAAGTCTCGCAGATTTAGCAGTTCAAAATTGGCCGCAGCACATACAGATTACTTTTGAACCTGCATTGATAGAAGCGGGACAAAGAGCATTGGTAAGTCTAATGTTCGATGCGGAGAATGCAGGTGCATTTGGTTATTATAGAGAAAATTTGCAAGTCCAATTAAATGATGGTGAATCTTACGAGCTTGGTTTGACAGGTTCAATTTTAGAGTATTTTGAACCTGTCCCCCAAAGCATGGCATCAGTCATTCCAAGATTGCATATTTCAAATACAGAAGTTGACTTCAAAGAAATCAGTTCTTCAAAACTTGTACAGAAAGTTTTTGATTTTAGTAATTTAGGGCAAGAGCCCTTACTTATTCGTCAAGTGAGCAGTTCTTGTGAATGTGTGCAAATAGATTTACCTAAAAATGAACTGTTTCCAGGAGAAAAGATAGAAGTTTTGATCACTTTTGATCCTAAGGGAAGAAAAGGAATTGATCACAAGCATGTTACTGTTTTTACCAATGACCCCATCAATCCTGTAAGAACGATTACGCTTAGAAGTATGATTAAGTAAACATGAGCCTAAGATTTACGTATAGTTTGGTATGACTCTTGTACTAGGGTATGTTGGAATTACAGTTCCAAGCTAAATTATTTCTAACTAAAAAATAACTGTTATGAGTTCTACAAAATTTATTTTAGGCGCCCTTGTTGGTGCAGTAGTGGGTGTACAAATTGGTATTTTGGTTGCTCCTGATAAAGGTGAAGTCACTAGGAAAAAAATCAGTAAGAAAAGCAGTGAGTATATGGATGAGCTTACTTCCACGTTGAATGGGTATTTTGATGGCCTAACCAAAAAAGTAAGCGCAGCAACAGAAGAAGTGGATAAACTAGCTAAAAAAGCAAAAGCTGAAGCAGACAAGTTGACAAAATAAAAATTTATTTTGGAAAAAAAGGAAGTCGTTGAGGGCTTCCTTTTTTTTATTGAATACGTTTTTTTTTTATTGAATACGTTTTTTTATATTCGAACAGTGTATTTTTGTATGGCAAATATTTTTATGTTAGCTTTAGAATTATAAACCTATGACTATGATTACTGAAGTATTCCTTCCAGATGATAACTTGGCCGATTTTATTTCCGGCTATTTTTTGATTGAGGTTGATTCCTATGATGATTTTATACCTCTCAAAAAATTTGAAAGCGGTGTGAGTCTAGGAATATGTCTTGGAAAACCTTTTGAATTTGGTTTAAAGTCGGAAGGCATAAGCTATGACCGGATAAAATTTCAGTATTTTGAACACCCTATGCTTTTTACAAAATATGATTCTCAAAACGAATTAGTAGTTCGGGGGAATGTTCGATTACTCTTTGTTATTTTTACACCTTTTGGTATGAATTTGCTTTTTAATCAACAAAATCCTCAATTTGATGAAAGAATTGTTCCATTGTCACGCTTGGGTTTGCCCTTATTTAATTTAAGAGCCAAAAGGAAGCTGAGGTACAATCAAGATAATGTTGAAGGAGTAAAGCTTATTGATGATGAGTTTAGAAGGTTTTATCGACAAGAAAATAATCCAAAACGTTCAGATGATTTTATTTCACCTTCGATCTATCCTTTTTTTCCAGAAGAAAAGAAAGAATCAGATAAAAGTTAACTTTTGGATAATTCCAGCAACAGTAATGAGGTCTTCACTTGTCAAAATAACAGGATTTTTCCGGTTTCGAAGGCTGAGCTCTATGACACCGTCTTCTAAAGAGAGCGTGATATTTTCTATTTGATTGATAGGATAACTTCGATTTTGACGTCCATCTTCAATTTCAATCTGTCTACTTCCTATTCTTAGAATTCCTTCAAGGTCTATCTGAAAGCCGATTTCTTTTACTCGTTGCTTATTTTCTTGCCAGCTTTGTAAAATTCGTCGAGTTAAAAATTTTCCTTTTCCTTCAAAATAGGCTTGTTCCCCTCTTACGAGAGCCCTACTAAAAGATGTCTCAGAGAGCTCCTTCTCTTCAATTAATCTGAGTTCTTGAAATTGTTTAATTAAAGACGCTTCCTCCTTTATTTTATGTGGTGGGATTTCCCATTTGCTTTCAATTTCTTTGAGTAGGTTCTCTTCTTTCGTACTTAATTGATGATCTGCAAGAGATTCATCTACAATAGTTTGATAGATATATGTAGTTATTTTTTGTAATTCAACAGGTTGTATAGGGAGAAAGCCTAAAGTTGATTTTACCTCTTGAACGGACCCTTCAGAGAGTTGGTTTTCTAACCAACAAAACGCAGTATGCAAAGCCAAAACCGAAGTATTTGATTGAGTAAATTCTTTTGTTTCAGCAATCCAAGTTTCTTTGCTTTGCTGCGATGGTCCAAAATCTTTTAGCAGTTCGAATCTTTGAATTAGTTTTTTTTGTTCCGTTTTTTTCTTGTACCAAAAAAATACTGCAATGCTGCTGGCTAAAGTGCCAAGCAAGGGTATGATCGTAGGAGTTATAGCGGACCAAATCCCAAAAATTCCTAGCAATAGGAGAGGAAGTCTGCTTTGTACTTTCTCCAAGGGGGGTAGTTGAAGATCCCTTTTTTGATTGCTTAACAAGGGATATGTTAAACCTGTATCTGTAAATAGTTCTACATCTGGTAACCGATGACCAGTAGAGGGAGAACTATTAAAATTCCCCCCATTTACACTTCCAATATTTTTTCTGTAGTAGAGCCCATGCCTACCCCCATGAAGATATGCTCTCCCTTGCGAATTAACTCCTATTCTTGCCCCAGTAACGCCAGCGGATAGACCTATACCTGATTTGGAGAAATTTATACGTAATAGGCCAAAATTCAGCCCCTTCCTAAGATAAAAAGCCATAATGATAAATAATGAAGCAATGGTTAATTAATCATTACGTATTTTTCTTTTGAAAGATTTATCCAAATATTTCGATCGCTGCTTGATTAAAGAGTTGTACTTCTTCAACTGTACCTGTACTAATTCTGCACCATTCATCTAGTGGAGGGAATGGTCTACCAATGATGATTCCTTTCTTTAAAAATTCATTTGCAAGGGCACTAACGTCTCTTTTTGCATGGAAAAAAACAAAATTGGCCTGTGAAGGCAAATACCGCAGACTCAATTGATCCAACGTGTTTTCGATCATTTTTCTGCATTCCAGATTTTTGTCTAAGCTAAACTTGTAAAAAGATTCATCCTCTAAGGCAGCTTTGCCGGCTTCAATGGCCATCATATTGGTATTAGCTACAATTCGTTCAGATAGCTTTTCGGCAATGTCTGGTCTTGCTACCAAGTATCCCAATCGAATACCAGCCAATCCGTAAACTTTTGAAAGTGTTTTTGAAACGATGACATTCTTTCCTTTTTTGACTAACTCCACCATGGATGGATAGGTTGGATCTTCGATGTAGTCATAGTAAGCCTCATCACTGAATAGCATGGTTTTATTAGACACCGATTCACAAAAATCCATTACATTTTTTGCAGGAAGTAGTTTTCCAGTTGGATTGTTTGGGTTGCAAAGAAAAACCAATTTGGTCTTGGAACTGATACGTTTTTCAATTTCTTCCAAATCATAGTCATACTCTTTGTTGAGGGGAACCCAATTGATTGAAGCGCCCCATGTTTCAGCATAGTTCATTAGGGAAAGAAAAGTGGGTAAGCCGGAAATAATTTCATCGCCAGGTCCTGCATAAGTAATACCTGTTATTTTTAGACCTTCTGTGGAGCCTGCAACCAAAACAATATGGTCAGATGGGACACCTTCCTTTTGTGCGATTTTTTCTCTCAAATCAGCATTATATGCCCAAGGGTATCTGCATCCCAAATCAAAACTATCCACCATGGCTTTTCTCATTTTTTCAGAGGGCCCGTAAGGATTTTCATTACTTCCAAGGCGGATGGGTACTGAAAGTTTACGAGGGTTAAATTCTTTAACTTCTTTTGCAGTGAGTAAATGTGATGCTTGTGCACCTGTCAAGAGTGTCGTTCCACTGAGTATTCCTGCACTTTTAAGCCATTGTCTTCTGGATAGTTTCATTTATTTGGGAGTTTATTGTTCAAAAGATATTGAATAATCGTTTCAAAATTTAGCAGATACAACAATATCATCCAAAAATCTGTATTTGTTTGATCCACTGACTGCCAAAGCATCCCCTGATTTTTGGTATTATTGCCAAGTTTATTTTTTAAATAATTTTATTGAATAATCGCTTCAATTGCTTGTAATTCCGATTCCGTAAATTGAAGATTTTGTAGTGTTTGTATATTTTCCTCCACTTGTTGACTTGTACTGACGCCTATTAACACTGAACAGATTTCAGGATTTCGTAAAATCCAAGCTATGGCCATTTGCGCAAGCTTTTGTCCCCTGCTTTGAGCAATTTCATTCAGTAAGCGTACTTTTTCTAAAACTTGGGGTGTAAGATTATTTTCAGAGAGGTATCTTCCATCGGAAGCAATTCTACTGCCCGCAGGAATGCCGTTGAGGTATTTGTCAGTCAAAAGCCCTTGTTCCAATGGAGAAAAAGCGATCCCTCCAATACCCTTGTTAGATAATGTCAGGAGTAGATCATTTTCAACCCATCTATCAAGCATACTGTAGCGTGGTTGGTGAATCAACAATCGGACCCCCATGCGTTGAAGGATTTCATATGCTTGGATTGTTTGCTCTGCGGTGTATTGGGAGATACCCACATAAAGCGCCTTACCTTGCTTAACCATCAATGCTAATGCTTCCATGGTCTCTTCTAATGGTGTATCAGGGTCTGGTCTATGATGGTAAAAAATATCCAGATAATCTAAGTTCATCCGTTTTAAGCTCTGATCCAGTGATGCGATTAGATATTTTTTAGAGCCAAAGTTTCCATAAGGACCAGGCCACATATCCCAGCCTGCCTTGGAAGAAATAATCAATTCATCTCGGTAGGCTTTCAAGTCTTTGTGAAGTATTCTGCCGAAATTTTCTTCGGCAGACCCAAATGGAGGGCCATAATTATTGGCAAGATCTATATGAGTAATTCCGCCATCAAATGCAGTCCGAATAATTTGTCTCATCGTTGTAAAACTCCCATTATGACCAAAATTATGCCATAAGCCAAGCGAAAGCATGGGGAGTTGAAGTCCACTTTTACCACATCGGCGAAATTGCATGCGTTCATACCGGTTTTCATTCGCTACATAAGTTGGTAGTGGATGATGATCATTTATTTTCATTCGCTTTTTCGATTATCAATTAATTTGAGCACTAAATTATGAATCAATTCTTCATTTTTTTGAATAAAAACTTCACCTGCTTCCACAAGTGCACTCATATTGGAAGGACTAGCATTGTCCATGTCGGGTTTCGCTTTGTGTAGTTCCGGCTCGAGTCTAATGTAACCTTCTTGATTATTTCCAGCATCAAAAAGCCATTGCAATTGATGGGATACCGTTTCGGAGTTACCAGACATCATAATGTCGATCAGAGGTTTAATCCATTGTATTAATCCAAATCTTTTTGCCCGTTCAAAAGGGATAGGTTCTTTGACATTCCCAGTTCCTAAAGATACCATAAACATATCTTTTGAGGTTGGTTTTTGAATGTGGTCAAAGTCACATTTTCTTACCTCTGCATAGGCGCACATGGAAGGGTTATTGGCAAATACACCTCCATCTACTAATGCATAATTAACGCCTTTTCTTGATTTTATCAATGCGGGTTCAAAATAGGTGGGCGCAGCAGCAGTGGCTTGTGCCACATCTCGTACTAAAAAATCAAAAGACTCATTGTCACATGCTTTTCCAAATTTAAAGAAATTTGCTCCTCTAGATTCAATATCATAGGCAGTAAATAAACAAGGTCTTAATAAGTCACTTAAGTAAAAATCATTGAAATATTTATGGAGCGTTTTTAGCAAAGTAGCATTGGGATATTTTTCCTCCATTATGCCAAACAACGTTCGAAAGCGGTGGGCAATAGGTTTTTTAAAAATATTACTTCCGTTTTCCAAGTAAAGGTTTACAACCTCCTCCATAGTATATTGAGGCCTTCCTGGTCTTAATGGATTTGGTATTAACATACCGCAACCGAGGATACCTCCAGTACTAGTACCTGCAACAAAATCAAAATAATCTACTAGTCGTGCGTCAGGATTATTGGTTTCTTTTTGAATTCTTTGTTCAATAAATCGAAGTATGGTACCAGGCAAAATACCTCTAATCCCACCTCCGTCAATGGAGAGAATAGCTACTTTTTTCATGATTTAATAAAGTTAGTGGATGACTAAATTACAATAAAAAAACTGCTAAAACCACTGATATTGAAGCGATTCCAAAAATAATTAAAAAAGGCTTCCAGGCGAATTTGATCCACTCTTTGTAAGAAACCCCAGCAGCAGTTAATATTGCCATCAAACCACCATTGCTGGGGGTAATCAAATCCATCAAACCGGCACCATATTGATAAGCAAGCACCACCACTTGTCGAGACATCCCAATGAGATCTGCCAAAGGACTTAATAAAGGCATTGTTAAGACAGCTTGACCGGAAGTGCTTGGTACTGGAATGTGAAGAATAGCCTGTGCTACAAGCATTCCAAAAGCAGACAAAGCAATTGGTAAGTTTTCGAGTGGATTAAATAAGGCCAAAATCAAAGTATCTATGATCTGGCCTTCTTGCAATACCAAATAAATACTTCTAGCTAATCCAACAATAATACCAGCAAACACCAATTCTGAAAATCCTGCTGCATATGCTTTGGCTGTACCATTTACGCCTAATTTTCCAATGATTCCAGCGCTCATGCCAGTCACAAAAAAGATAGCTGACATTTCATTGTAATCCCACTCCCAATTGGTTAAGCCGTAAATCATTACTGCAAAAGTAAGTGCAACCAAAAGTAAAATAATGGTATGATTCCAAGATAGACCTTGTGTGTCAGGAGCGGTTTCGGTTGGCTTAGATTCAGAATCCTTTCCAAATTTGACTATATAAAAGATCCAAAAACTTAACGCCGCTAGGAAAAATATCATTCTATATATTCCATCTGAAAAAACAGCTACATCTGCTACCTTTTGAGCAATGATTACAGAAAAAGGATTAGTAGGTCCAAAGGAACCTCCAATGAGTGCTGAACCTAAACTAATTGCCACACCTGCTATCCGTGTATAACCTATTTTACTCACCAATACCATCAAAACAGGAACCATAGCAATTATTTCTTCTTGCAGCCCATTGAGGGCACCTGCGGTTGCAAATAGTAATCCAACAATGACTAATAAGGAAGCTTTCGCATTTTTAAAGCGATGGACGAGTACCTCTAAACCTGATTGAAAGGCTCCTGTTTGGTCCACTACATAAAAAGCACCTCCAATAATTAAAATAAGCACAACCACTTCCGCACCTTCAATAATTCCTTCTGGAATTGAGAGAAATGTTTTACCAATGCTAATTGGATTTGAGCCTTTAGATGTGTAGCTACCAGGGACAACAATTTCCCTACCGGTATTTTCATCCAAAACTCGTTCAAAATTACCAGCTGGTACAAGGTATGTCAATGCCGCCGCAATCAACACAAAGCACAGCATGATTATGAGTGGATGAGGAAAGGAAAGGGTTTTCATGGTTAGGGTTTCGGAGTAGGATTGCCATGTTGTTTTTGGAGTTTTTGAAACACCATCGACATATGCTTGGGACCTGCTTGATGATTACAAATACTTTCTTCTACCAATCTTCCCAAACCACTACAGGTACGGCAATCACTAAATTCTTCCAAGCTTCCTTCGCATTGAGGGCAGGTATGTTTTCCTTGTCCTTGGCATTGACCACATTCATGGTACTCCACTATATTGAATATATTTCTTCGGGTCAATAGCCCTTTCCCAAAACACCGATTACAACCTACAGCCCCTTTTGCTTTACAGTAATTACAAGGCTGTGAAACTTGTTTGGCTCCTTCACAGGTTGGACAGGAAGCGAACCTGTAACCTCTCCGATCACACAAGTCACAGTTTTGTATGGCTTGGAGTGGTTGTTTTAGACGTTCTTCGAGTTCTTTGGCTTTTTGATAATTCTCTCCCCTAAATCCATTGATTTGCAGGTAACGTGTAAGAAAATTTCGACTATTGTCGTACTGCTCCAACTGAAACAATGTTTCTGCAAAATAATAAGGCATTTCGGGCGGAATGGGTTGATTACTCTCCACGATTTGACGAAAAAAAGTATTGGCTTGCTCATAATTTCCCTTATCCATTTCTGCCAACGCATTGTTCAAAAGGCGTGAGGTATTCCCTAAGTTTGGTCTCACTTGGGCATGGACACCCCAATCAAGACCAAGAGTAAAGGTAAGAAAGGAACAAAAGAAAATTATTTTAAGGTATACCTTGGGTTGGATGAAACTCATTGACATGTATTACTTTTCACGTTGCTACGAACTAATGATCAAACTTAGCATTAATCTTTTTTTTAGCACACAACTTTTATACAAAAAGTAAAGTGCACGTACATTAACTTGCTATTTTTTGAATTTAAATCTTCACTTTTTGTTGCTCAATCATTAATTATACTCTCATATGGGTTGAATGTTTTGGAAAAAGCTAATGTCATTTATTTTTTTATTAGTCTTAACCTAAGACGCATATTTCAATAGTGCATTCAAGCATTAGAATTTTTGTAATTGTATATTTCTGACTTCCTCTATCTTTGCTTACTTTTGAAATGGAAAGTTAGAGAGTAAGGTTTACAATTATGCAAAAACTCCGTATTGGTGTAATTGGTGCTGGTGCAGCAGGCTATTTTGCTGCCATTCATGCATCTTCAAAACATACAGAGGTAACCATGTTGGAAAAAACTTCCAAGACATTGGCTAAAGTAAAGATTTCAGGGGGAGGAAGGTGCAATGTAACGCATCATGCTCCTGAATTATCCAAACTCATCAAATCGTATCCTAGAGGAGGGAATTTTTTAAAAAAGGTTTTCAGATATTTTGCTATAGCAGAGACCATTGATTGGTTTGAAAGCAGGGGAGTGGCTTTGAAAATAGAACAGGATGGACGCATGTTTCCGGTTTCAGATAGTTCTCAAAGTATTATAAATGCACTTGTAGCTGAAGCCAACAAATGCAATGTAAACCTCTTGTTGAATGTTGCTGTGCACTCTATTGCTAAGGAGTCTAATCAATTTGAAGTACAAACCTCCAAAGGCAAGTTATCGTTTGACCGATTGATTATTTGTACGGGAGGTAATCCAAAACTTTCAGGTTTTGATTTCCTTGAAGGTTTGGGACACAGTATTGTTGAGCCTATACCATCTTTATTTACATTTAATACTCCGCATTCTCCTTTGAAATCATTGATGGGAATATCAGTTCCTGATGCATTAGTGAAGTTAGAGGGAACCAAGCTTTCTTACCATGGACCTGTGTTGATTACTCATTGGGGAATCAGTGGGCCAGCAGTGTTGAAATTATCTGCTTTTGGGGCAGAATGGCTGGCAGATGTACATTATAAAGCCAATGCTCATATCCGATGGGGCGTTGATTGGACGGAATCAGAGTTGATCATGCACCTGCAAGCATTCAAAAGTAAACATCCAAAGAAAAAGATATTTAGTAATCCTTTGGTTGGATTGCCACAACGATTGTGGATGTACCTTTGTCAAGAGTCTGAGATTATGGAAATGCAACTTTGGGAAAATACATCAAAAAAGCAGTTCAATAAACTTGTTCAAAATCTTTTTTGCTATATTGTACCCATCGAAGGAAAAACGACCTTTAAAGAGGAATTTGTGACTGCTGGTGGGGTTGATTTAGGTCAAGTACATCCAGAATCAATGGAAAGTAAGTCGACTAAGGGGTTGTTTTTTGCCGGTGAGGTGCTTAATATAGATGGAATTACAGGAGGCTTTAACTTTCAAGCAGCTTGGAGTACAGGGTATCTTGCGGGAAAGAATAGTCAAACATTATAATCATGGAAAATCCTCCACTGAATTTAGAGAAAATAGACATAATGACTGAGGGAGATGCTGAGTTTAAGACAGAACTCATCATGGCACTCTACAATTCCCTCAATGAGCTTAAAGAGCGGTACCTCCAAGGTGCGAGGGAACAGAATATAACTGCTATTCAAGAAATCAGACATAAAGTCAAACCCTCTTTATCACTTTTTGAAATGCATGACTTAACCCGGATAGTATATGAGGGTAAGGATATTTTGGAAGAGCATGGATTTTCCTCTCTTTTTCGTGATCATTTGATTCTATTCAAACAGCATGTAGAGCTTGCGATTTCCTATATTCAACCTCTTGTTGAAGCTTAAATTTTGCGAACGAGATCTACCAATCTATTAGAATATCCTGCTTCATTATCATACCACCCCACTATTTTACATAAGTTGCCCTTTACAGATGTGAGTGCTGCATCAAAAATACAGGAATGAGGATCCCCAATAATATCTATAGACACTATAGGGTCTGTGCAATAGGATAAAATTCCATGTAAATAAGTATCGGAAGCATTTCGGAAGGCTTGATTGACCTCTGTTGCTGTTGGTGCTTTTTTTAGACTTACGATCATATCTGTAAGCGATCCGTCCGGAACAGGTACACGCATAGCCGATGCCTCGATTTTTCCTTTTACTTTTGGATACACTAATTCTGTAGCAATTGCCGCATTGGTAGTTGTAGGAATAATCGAATAAGCAGCTGCTCTCGCTCTCCTTAAATCCCGATGAGGGGCATCGTGGAGATTTTGGTCATTTGTATAAGAATGTACTGTGGAAACAAACCCATGTTCAATACCAAAATTTTCATCTAAAATTTTCACCATTGGTGCAAGACAATTGGTGGTACAGGATGCATTGGACACGATTAGTTCTTTTCCCGTCAGAATATGATCATTGACGCCCAATACAACAGTTGGAATGTCCCCTTTAGCTGGAGCGGTGATGATTACCTTCTGTGCTCCAGCTTTCAAGTGCTTTTCTGCATCCTCTTTGCTAGTAAATCTTCCTGTTGATTCCAATACAATGTCAACGCCTTGTTGTTTCCATGGAATATTTGATGGATTTGATTCAGCAAAGATTTTGATTCGTTTGTTCTTGACTATTAAATGGCCGTCCTCTACCTGAATAGGGTAGGGATATTTACCATGAATGGAGTCAAATTGAAGTAAATGAGATAAAGTCTCAGGATTAGTTAGGTCGTTGACAGCTACAAGTTCTATGTCATCACAGTCTAGAAGTAACTTGAATGTCAATCTTCCTATTCTTCCACAACCATTGATAGCAACTCTCTTCTTTTTCATTTGGGTCCTCAGCTTACGAGTGGCGAAGTTAGTAAAGTTGGGATTTAAAGCCTAAAATTAATTTTTTGTCCTTATTTTCAGTCTATTGAATCAATCAAACCAAATATTTTCTGGCAGGGTATTGTAAAATAAAATCGTCTTCCTATCTTTGCATCACCATTTCAAAAAAGGGGTTTTCTCAAACACAATGGTCCGTTCGTCTAGGGGTTAGGACGTATCCCTTTCACGGATAAAACACGGGTTCGATTCCCGTACGGACTACTACAAAAGGCACTGTTTATCAGTGTCTTTTTTTGCCCCTCATTGATTAGATATGGTCCGTTCGTCTAGGGGTTAGGACGTATCCCTTTCACGGATAAAACACGGGTTCGATTCCCGTACGGACTACAATAAATGCATTGTTACTTCCTTTAGTTTTCGAATTGTTGGAAAAATAATGAATTTGTTTTATGGTTGTTAGTGGTTAAAGTGAGTGAAAACCCAGTTCTTTGAGCTGGGTTTTTCATTTTATACCCATAATAAACCAGCGTCCGAAAGATCTTGAAATACTGAGCTTTGAATAAAAACGTCAAGAGATCCTAAGTTTGCCTCCTCAAATTGTTGTGAAAATTCCATAAAAGTCATTTCTTTTTCGTGCATTTGAAGCAGGTTTTGATTTAGGATTTTTTCAATCCATCTTGATTCTTTAGTACCAATTTTTATTTGTATGGTTTGAGTTTTCTGTTGAGCTTCCAAGTAAAAACGCTCTACTTTTTTTCCTTTTTTCTGAAAAGCAGTCTTTTTTAAGGATACTCGACCACCCAACCAAACAGCCTTGTGATTTTGCTTCAGGGGTAGAGGAAGTGCATGATGAATGGATTGATGAATGAAATTTTTTGGAACAGTAGGCTTTGGCACTTTAAAGTCAAACCATTCCTGAAGTGGATAATCCATACAGATGCCATGCATATAGTTAAATAAAGCTTTTTTGAGTCCTTGACTAAATCGCTCGTGTTCCGTACCAAGTGGATCTTCGTGACTCAAATCATTATCTGCAAATAAACCTTTTTCCGGTCCTGTACGGATAACTTTGTATTTGTCAGGCTCTAAGCCAATAGGGGCATGGGAGGTCATGGCAAATAAGTGCCAAAAACCGGATTGAAGCACCTCTTCTTCAAACAACTGGCGTACCATTTCTAAACTATCAATGGTCTCTTGGGCAGTCTGTGTAGGGAATCCGTACATTAGGTACGCATGCACCATAATTCCTGAAGCTGTGAAATTATTTGCCACGCGTGCGACTTGCGCAACTGTCACACCTTTTTTCATTAGTTCCAATAAGCGATCTGATGCTACTTCCAAACCTCCCGATACTGCGATACAACCTGACGCCTTTAAAAGTCTGCATAGATCGTAGGTAAAGCGTTCTTCAAAGCGAATATTTGTCCACCAAGAAATCTTCAACTTTCTCTTAAGTATTTCTAATGCCAATTCCCGCATAAGAGCTGGGGGTGCGGCCTCGTCTACAAAATGAAATCCTGTTTCCCCTGTCTGTGTAATTAACTCCTCAATTCGATCGCAAATAATAGAGGCGGAAATAGGTTCATAGTTTTTGATATAGTCTAGTGTGATATCGCAAAAGGTGCATTTTTTCCAATAGCATCCATGTGCCATCGTTAACTTATTCCATCTCCCATCTGACCAAAGTCGATGCATAGGGTTTGCTATTTCTATGACGCTGAGGTATTTATTTAGAGGAAGATATTTGTAGTCAGGTGTTCCAGTATTGCTGAAAGGAATATCCCGCTCCAATGCTTTGTTTTTGTAAATTACCTGCTTGTCTTGAAGCACATAAGTACGTTTCAGCTGTTCTACACTTCGCTTTCCATTCAAGTATTCTAGGAGGTTTTGTAAAGGACGCTCTCCATCATCTAAGGTGATGAAATCTATGTATTTGAAAACACGGGGCTCTTTGAGGCTCCTCAGTTCGGTATTTGGATAGCCTCCTCCCATGGCTACATTGATGGAAGGGTAGTTTTCTTTGATAAATTTCCCAATTCGAAAGGCTCCATATAAATTTCCTGGAAAAGGAACAGACATGCAAACCAAGGTTGGGTTTACTTGTTCAAGTAAGTCCTTTAGAATATCTAGTAGCAAGGTATCTATGTAAGTAGGTTTGCTTTGCAAAGCTGCTTCAATGGGATCAAAGTTTACAGCAGATCTTCCCAGCCGTTCTGCATACCGGCTAAATCCAAAGAATGGATCCACTAGCTCTTGAATAAAATCCCCAATATCTTCTAAGTAAAGTGTAGCAAGGTGTCGAGCTTTATCTTGAACACCCATTGTGCCAAAAGCCCATTCTAAATCATCCAATTGTTCAAATCTTGAAGCTTGAGGGAGAAAGTCTCCATCACAAATGGTGTAAGCAAGCGTTGGGTTTTTAAATTGCAAAAAATTAATAACTGGCTCTATACAAAGAGTATATTCTTCTCGTAGAAAGTAAATCCGTTGTGCATTTGAAGATGCCTGATTGATTTTTTCAAGTGAAACTGAATCGAAAAGCTCCTGTATTCCTTGACGAGAAAAAAGCTTGAGAATGACTTCAATTCCTAAATCTGCTTGATAGGAATCTACTTCCAATGTATTTAAAAATCCTTTGATGTATGCAGTAGCAGGATAAGGCGTATTTAATTGTGTAAATGGAGGAGTGAGTAATAAGACGTTTGCAGCCACGATTCGATAATTTATACTTTTGCAAAGCTACAATATTCCCTTTGCAGTCAATACTAAAGCCTTCAAAACAATCAGTATCCTACCGGATGAGTGTAACGATACCTTTGATCTCTTCTTCGACCAATTCTCCTTCAAATAAGTAATTGTAGGTGAAGACATATCCATAGCTACCAAGAGGAGCAGGACTGTTGTCTATCAAGCCATTCCATCCTGTATCCCCAGAATAAACTAATTGCCCCCAGCGATTTATAACTTTTAGATTGAAGCTTAAATCACAGTTAGATACTCCCATATATTCCCCATCTGAAGGTTTGAAACCTGTAGGCATCCGAACTTGAGGTCTTGCTTCGATCATGTCTGCCGTACCTACACTTACGCATCCACTTTGATTGCGTACAGTTACCGTGTAGGTCCCTTTTGGTATATTTGATAAAATGGCATCAGTGCCGTTGTCAAAATCCCATGAGAAAATAAAAGGACTGAAATCTCCCGTAGGTTCTGCAAGTAACTCACCGTTGAACTGTCCTGGGCAAGCTGGACGAATAATACGTACACCTACTTCCAATGGAAGAGGGGAGTTTATGTCAAATAGCAGAGGAATGGTACAGCCGTTTGCATCGCTTATTTCCAAGGAATAGCTTGTACCCTCGAGATCATTTAAAAATAGCTCATTACCTTGAATGAAGGCATTTGGGAAATTGATGGAAAATGGTGCTGTTCCACCCTGAATAGTGATTCTTGCTTCCCCGTCATCCTTCCCAAAACATGAAGTAGGTTCTGTGGTGATACTAATTATTTCCAGTAAATCAGGCTCAGCGATCTCAATACTTTCAACTACTATTTCGCATCCCAAATCGTCGATCACTTGCACTTCATAAGTTCCAGCACTTAAATCTTCTGCTTTTGGAGCATTTAAAATGGAGTCATGAGACCAACGGAAGGTGTAAGGAGCAGTTCCACCTTGAACATTGAGCTCAATAACCCCATCACTACCTCCAAAACAGCTTACCAATTCTAGGTTTGCGAGGCTAGCCGTAAGCAAAGGGTTTACTACAACTTGTAACTTGGGAGATTCTCCTGCACATAAATTATCCAAAGTACTCACCTCGGTATACCAAAGCTCTCCAATTTCACCAGGATTCGTCCATTGTACATCTACAGTTGAGCTAATATTTCCATTAACGAAGATTCCTCCTGTGACAAACCATTCGTACATTCGATCCTCTAGTGGATTTTGAATTGAATAGGTATCTGGGCTATTTGGATTGTAACATATTTTTGTTGATCCTGTGGGAAGAGATGAATCAATGACCTGATTGATGCTTACCATTAATTCAATGGTATCACCAGGACACCCCTCCAATGTAAATGGTTTCGCTAAAACTTTTGCAGAAGGATTGGATGATCCCCATAAAACGGTTACTTGTCCGCTTGCTTCATCTACGGATGTAATTGTCCCACCTTCTACATTAAATTCAATTTTTGAAAAATCAGAATCTGTTTGGAATGAATATGTTATCTCATCTGTCTCGGGACAAGCATTGGAAGGACCAATTATTTCCCCTAAAATTTCAAGTACCCTGACTTCAAATCGAATCGTTTGTTGCTCATCGCAGCTGTTGGGACTTAAAGCAGCAATCACCGCTACTTCGTAGGTGCCGGGAGATTCAAAAATATGATCTACGATTTTTCCTTCTTCGATGGGGCTTCCATCGCCGAAATCCCATAAAAAATAGGTGAATAAATCATTTTCAGGGAAAATTTCCCAAAGGCCTTCCTGATTGAGACAGGCTATCCGACTTCCTTCCACCTCAAAATCATATTGAGGCTCAATCTCAAAGTTTAAGTTTTCCAATTTTGCACCAGCCGAGTATCCGTACGATTCTATTTCACCAAAACCATAAACGTAGGCAATAAATCCTTGTGGATTTTCAAGCCTGTGAACCCCCTGATTGATTTGGGGTCGTGCAAATGAAAAATCTGTACCAGGGATAGCTTGAAATTGATTACCAATAGCTGTAGATCCATCTAAAACGGTCTGATTTACTGCATCACTCGGCACAATGATCGTGACGAAATGCTGAGTAATCGAAGGCAGTTGGATAGCATTGAAAGTCAAACTACTCAAGCGTTGATTAGTTGGGCTGTAAGTGATCATAAAAGGATCACCATTTTGAAAAAATGGCTGATTGACGTCGTTGCATTGTTGACTTTTTGAAAAAACAGTTACAGCGCTTGGTTTTGATGTTTCGATGAAAGCAGTTTCTTCTCTCCCAAATAAAATGGTACGTGCTTGACCTGCATTCAAAGTGGCTATTTGAGTCCCATTTACAGAGACGGAAGTATTATTTTCGGAGGCAAGAACTTTCACTAATTCCCCAGACGATCGGCCTGCCAAAGGGACATGAACATATGCAGTACCCCAGGTGGATATTGGATAGGTTTGTTGGTATAAATGATCATTGGCAGATCCACATTCCCCTACGGAAGTCCATTTATTTCCACCAAAAACCGCAATATTTTTACAATCATCCGCATTGTCTCCAACGACTCGAACCCTGGTACCCGTAAGATCTTGTTGAGCTTTGATTTGATAACTTTGTCCTTTATTGAGTGTGATGGTGAATGGGTTGTTTGGAGCATTTCCACTGAGTGTAAATACAGTAGGTGTTATTTCCACCCGTGTATTATCTTCGGTGGCTACCACCAATAAAAGGCTTTCATCGTTGATGTTAGGGTTGTAGTTCAGCGGTAAGCTCATAAACTCATAATGAGAAGTGATGTAATGGTCTTTGCCCAAAGCACTCACAGGAAGTATAACCGTCCCATCAGCTGATCTAAATCGTTCATTAAAGGCATGAACAGCTATATTTCCCGAACTTGAGATGAAAACACCTTTATTTTCAACAACTCCTGATGTACGATGTAAAATATCAAAATTTAAAATTCTGTGGATAAATTGTTCTCCAGGATTCAAAGAAAAATTGATTGTGGATGTAGCATATTGGATGACCCCAGAGCTAGTTTCTTCAGCGGTAATGATAATTATTCCCACATCATTGGAGGAATTAGCAGGGTTAGCGGCTATAACTCGGTTATTTTCCATAAATCCTAACCAAAACTCTTTACCCACAGTGGACAATTGAGCATTGCTTTTAAATGAAATCAGCAATATGGTTAGACTCATGAGACAAATTTTTACTAAAAACGCTCTCAGGTCTTTCATCACAAATTAATAGATTTGAAATATACAAAAGAGAAACAAATCCTTTTAGGCTTTTTTTATTTATTGTTGGGCAACTATTTGGATGGAAAAATCGACGAGAATTTTACTTCAAAAGAATATCATTATCTTTGCCTAAGTTAAAAAATTAAAATATGTTGCTAGAATTTGAAAAACCGATTGCTGATTTGGAGCTTAAACTTCAAGAAATGAAGGATTTAGCAAAGGGGAAGAACATAGATTTAAGCAATGAAATACAGTCGTTGGAGGAAAAAATACTATCCTTGAAAAAAGAAACTTTTCAAAATCTCACCCGTTGGCAGCGTGTGCAGCTCTCAAGACATGCAGACAGGCCATATGCGCTAGACTACATTTATGAACTCACTAATGATTTCATTGAGCTTCATGGAGACAGAACTGTCAAGGATGATAAAGCAATGATTGGTGGTCTAGGAGATGTAGAAGGCAGGACTGTCATGTTTATTGGTCAGCAAAAAGGTAGAAATACCAAGCAAAGACAAGAGCGTAACTTTGGAATGGCTAACCCAGAAGGTTACAGAAAGGCTCTCCGTTTGATGAAGATGGCAGAAAAATTTGGAAAGCCAATTGTTACCTTGATAGATACTCCAGGTGCTTTCCCAGGCCTCGAAGCAGAAGAGAGAGGTCAAGGTGAGGCTATAGCGCGCAACTTGAAAGAGATGTTTATGCTGAAGGTTCCTGTTATTTGTATTATTATTGGTGAAGGTGCATCTGGCGGTGCTTTGGGAATTGCCATTGGTGACAAAGTCTTTATGCTTGAAAACACTTGGTATTCGGTGATTTCTCCAGAATCTTGTTCATCCATTTTATGGAGAAGTTGGGACTACAAAGAGCAAGCAGCCGAAGCTTTAAAGCTAACAGCTATAGATATGCAGAAAAATGGCTTGATAGATGGGATTATCGAAGAGCCCCTAGGAGGCGCACATAAAGACATGAAAAAAATGGCTAACACAATCAAGCAAACGATTTTGGATGCCTTAAAAGAACTCGATAAAATCAAACCGGAAAAAAGAATTGATCAACGTATTGATAAATTCTGCTCCATGGGTGTTTTTGAAGAATAGTTACTATACGAGCCCTGTTTATGAATGCATAGTCAGGGTTTTTTATTTCCTTAAGAAGTAATGAAATTACATGTAATCAATACTGGATTTTTTAAATTGGATGGAGGGGCTATGTTTGGTGTTGTACCAAAAGTGTTGTGGTCCAAAACAAATCCAGCAGATGAAAAAAACCTCTGCACTTGGGCGATGCGTTGCTTGTTAATCGAAGATGGAAATCGTCTGATCCTTATAGACAATGGCATTGGTTCAAAACAAGACGCGAAATTCTTTTCTCACTATTATCTACATGGGGAGGATTCTTTGCAAAGCAGTCTAAAAAAGGCCGGTTTTCAAGCTTCTGATATCACCGATAATTTTCTCACTCATTTACATTTTGATCATTGTGGGGGTGGTGTAGCCTACCGTGGTGATGATATGAATAGGTTTGAAATGGTGTTTCCAAATGCACGTTACTGGTCAAATGAGGATCATTGGGAGTGGGCAATAGTACCCAACGGACGAGAAAAAGCTTCGTTTTTGAAGGAAAATATTATTCCAATTCAAGAGAGTGGACAATTAAATTTTGTTGATCTTAACAATCCTTCATTGACTGAAAATTTTTCGTTTTTCACTGCTGATGGACATACGGACAAACAAATGATTCCTATGATTAAGTACAAGGGGAAAACTATCGTATTTGCTGCTGACTTGTTACCATCGGTAGGACATATTCCACTTCCATATGTAATGGGTTATGACACCCGACCTTTAATTACCTTGGAGGAAAAAAAGAAGTTTTTGGAAGAAGCTGCTGATAACGAGTATATTATATTTTTTGAGCATGATTCAGAAAATGAGTGCTGTACGGTGAGACATACAGAAAGAGGTGTTCGGTTAGATCAAACATTTGCGTTAAATGAAATCTAATAAGAAGGTTGGAATCGTACTCTCTGGAGGGGGGATCCGAGGTATCGCACATTTGGGTGTACTGAAAGCACTGAATAATTACTCTATTTTTCCCAATAGATTTAGTGGGAGTTCTGCTGGAGCTATCGCAGGTGCTTTGTACTGTCATGGGTATTCTCCTGATGAGATTTTAGAAATCATCATCAAAACAAATTATTTTAAATTTATACGACCTGCGATTTCGTTGACGGGTTTGCTTCGAATGGAAACTGTACAGGAGTTGTATGAAAAATACCTTCCTGAGAATTCTTTTGAAGCACTTCAGATTCCCTTAGCCGTTGCAGCGACAGACATTAAGCGGTCAAAAGTGGTTTACTTTTCCGAAGGGGAGTTGATACCACCAATCATGGCCTCCTCCTGCATTCCTGGTATGTTTGATCCGATCAAAATCAACCAACATTATTATGTGGATGGAGGGGTGTTAAACAATCTTCCTGTGGAGCCCTTGGATGGGGTATGTGATGTAATTATTGGCGTCAATAGTAATCATCTACCCGATGAACACAATATCAAGAACATCAAAAATCTCATCGAACGTACAGTCATTATGTCGATGAATTACAACGTGTATAGTCGGAAAAATAAATGCGATTACTTCATAGAACCACAAGGCTTGGCGAGATATGGGGTATTTGATTATAAAAAAGCACCTGAGATTTTTCAAGCTGGGTATGATGCTACAGTGAAATTTATCGAACAAAATGAAACTATATTAGCCTGGACTAACAATTAAAAAGCTATGATGAAACTCTTGTCAAGATTTGTTTTTTGGGTCGCTGGATGGAAGTTAAAGGTTGGCTGGCCTGATGGTTTAAAAAAAGCTGTTTTAATTGCGATTCCTCATACAAGCAACTGGGATTTGCTCTATGCCCGAGCGGCCTTCTATTTGATGGATATACCTGTTCAATTTACAATCAAAAAAGAAGTTATGGTGGGACCTTTGGGATGGTTGATCAAAGGTCTGGGAGGTATTGCTATCGATAGAAAACGAATTCCGGGTGGCAGAAAGCAAACCTATACTGAAGCCATGACTACCATGCTCAAAGAGGCTGATGAATTGGTCATCATGGTAACTCCAGAAGGTACGAGAAGTTATGCTCCCAAATGGAAAACAGGCTTCTACCACATTGCCTTAGGGGCAGAAGTACCTGTAGTGATTGGCTTTTTGGATTATAAAAATAAGGTAGCAGGTATTGGCCCTGTAATTTATCCGAACGGAGATATCCACGCCCAAATCGAAGAGATGATGGCTTTTGGCAGAACCATTAAAGGTAAATATCCTGAAAAAGGTATTCTTTAAACCTATTCCACTGTTAAGGTGATGTTGTCAAAATAAATCTTTCCTGTGGTCCTAGGTCCCATGACTAAAAATACACTGATGCGATTGGCATCGGAAGGAAAATTGGGCAGCGTCAGTTCAAATGGGGTCCAGTCAAATGTGCCTTCTATAAAATTGCTTCGTTGACTTGTGACCGATCTGCCAATTGTACCACCTGCTCCTTCTGCAGGCCAAGCTCTGATCGTCATCCAAACATTGGAGTTAACACTATTGAGACGAATATCTTCCCCTTTGATCATCGCGCGCAATCGTAGCCTCCTATTTCCATTGGGCATTGGGCCTGTGTAATGTTGCACCCAAGCTACTGAGGATCTAGCAAGGCTATCGGTACCTTCTAAGAAAAGAGATCGATTTCCAGTAAAGTACTCTTCATCAGATACGCCTACTATAAATGGTACTGCTGCCACAGAAGTCCAAGGGCTTACATTATCCAAAGAATTGGACAAGTCAATATTTCGTAAAAGCTGACTCCCGGAAGGAACAAGTGTCTCCTGTTCCATACAACTAAGTACGGTAAAAGCAACACATAATACCAACATCCTTTTCATCAGTGTTTCATTTGATTTTCTGTGAATTAAAACGCTCATTTTGAACTTCTTGTTGGGAAATCTAAAAATTTTTGCTAGAATTTCAGCATAAATTCTTTATTTAGAAAGAGTTTGGAGAGTTTTTCCAGACTTTTACATGATTCATGGTTGCATCACCAAAGCTTAACACCTATGCAAGACAGTATATTAACTGCAGTTTTCTTACCCTTAGCCTTGGCATTTATCATGTTAGGTATGGGGCTTTCATTGACTACGAAAGATTTCAAGAATATCATTGTCTACCCCAAAGCTATTGGTTTGGGTTTATTAAATCAATTGATTTTACTTCCGTTGGTTGCTTTTGCACTCGTTCAACTCTTCGGTCTCAGTGGTACTTTTGCCGTAGGGTTCATGATTTTAGCCGCTTGCCCAGGTGGAGCGACCTCTAACTTGATTACCCATCTGTCAAGAGGAGATGTTGCTTTATCGATCAGTTTGACTGCTGTGAGTTCATTTATCACTATAGTCTCTATTCCATTAATTGTTAATTTTTCGATTGGCTTTTTTGGAGAGGAGGGGAGTGTGACCTTACCTGTATTTCAAACAATCATTCAGATCATGGGTGTAACAGTCATACCTGTAGCGATAGGGATGCTTTTGAAGAAAAAGTTTCCTTTGCTTTCAGTGAAAGCAGATAAGCCAGTTAGGATTGCTTCTGCGGTTCTTTTTGCCCTAGTTTTGATTGCTGCGATCTTGAAAGAGCGAGCGTCAATTGTCGAATTCTTTATCCTTGCAGGGCCAGTTTCTTTGGCATTGAATATTGCAACCTTGATCTTGGCTTTTTTTTTAGGAACGTTGTTTATGTTGTCAAAGCGTCAGCGATTGACAATTGCCATAGAATCTGGTCTCCAAAATGGTACCTTAGGAATAATGATTGCAGCTACACTTTTGAAAAATTCTGAAATGACCATCCCAATTGCAATTTATAGCTTAATCATGTTTGTTACTTCTGCATTGATCATCTTTCTAGCCAATAAAAAAACCGCTTAATAAGCGGTTTAATAAAGGTCCTTGATAACAATTGGCTTTCCTCTAAACTCGGAAGATTCGCCTTTTTTCTTACCCCAAAGGGCTTGGACCAATGGAGAATCTTGTGATACAAGCTGATAGTCTTTGCCATCCACAGCAAGTTTACCATAAGGAGTTGAGACCCAAATATTCCCCATCATGACTTCAAATACCGCTCCTTCCTGAATACGATCAGTAGGTTTTACAGAAACTGCATTCAATTGTGCTAACATCAACTTTGAGGTAGACAACCTTTTTTGGAGGATTTCTCTACTTTGGTTAAGCATTTCTTGGTGGGTTTCATATTTGTCGCCTGCGGAGCTTTTCTCTTCTATCTCAGAAGATTCCTGCAAGTCTGTAAGCTGTTGCTTTATGTCTAGAATCTGAGCTTTTAAAGCTTCCTGTCCAGCAAGTAGCAACTTGGTCTTCATAGGATGTTCGTGTTCTATCATACCTGCAAAATTCATATTTTTTTATGGATATTTAAATGGATGAGTTCACTTTATTAGGAAGAAGACCTAAATATTTGATTGCTTTCACTAGTTATTCTACACTTTGAATTTTAAATTTGATTTTTGATATGAAAAAAATCGTCTTTTTCTTTTTTTTTATTCTGCTGAGTGGAACATCCACTGCCCAGCGAGATGTATCTATCAATACAGAAGTTTGGTATGGCTTAATGACTTCGGGTCAACTTGCGAAAAACTGGTCCTTATGGATTGATTCACATCATGTGCCAGAATTATTTTTAATTGTCAGGGGCGGATTAACGTATCATAGTAATAATCAACAATGGTCTGCAACTATGGGTTATGCCGGACTTGGGTTGACAACTCCTTTTTCTGCAGGTGACCTGATTCGAAACGAGCGAAGACCATGGGGGCAGGTGGTATTCCGTCCACCAGGGAAAGGTAATTTATCTGCTTCCTTCCGATATCGGCACGACATGCGATTTAGACAACAGTTCTCAAGTACCGAGTTGTTGGACAGTTATCAATTAAATCATCGATTGCGATTCAACGCAAGCGTGCGATACAATTGGAGAGATTTGATAAGTCCGCATGTAAACTTTTCTACGACTCTATTCAATGAGTCTTTGTTTACCGTAGGACCTGCACTAGCTGATAATCCTTTTGAGCATCGGGTTTTTATGCTGTTTTCATTTCAAAAAAAGTTTGTAACGGTTTCTCCTGGTTATCATATTCGGGTTGCTACTCCTAATCCAGAAACCCTTCGCATCAATCATGGCTTATTTTTGTGGATCAATATTAATTATAGTTTGAAGGAATTCCGAAGAAGCAAAATCAAAGTTTTTCCAGAAGACCGAATCTAATCTTTTTATGAAAATATTTTTTCCGCAATCGTTTGATTTCAGATTGCTTTTTTTATTCGTATCTGAATTCCGTAACTTACCGCTTAAGTGGAATTAGAAAATCAAAAAATTAGAAATCTGAAAATAGTTATATGAAACCGAATCATAAGGATACGCAACGTATCTTAACAAGAGAGGAAACAAGGACGGGTTTAAGCCCGGATACCTTAAAAAGAGCAGTATTAAATCATCTTTTCTATGCCCAAGGTAAGTTTCCTGAAATTGCTACTAGAAGTGATTATTACATGGCGATGTCCTATGCGGTAAGGGATCGCTTGCAGCAACGCTGGGTTGCTTCTGTCAAACAATATTTAAATCCAAGTCAAAAAATAGTTTCTTATTTATCAGCAGAATATTTGTTGGGCCCACATTTGGCTAATAACCTGATAAATCTTGGGATTTATGAAAACATGGAAGAAGCTATTGATTCTCTAGGTTTCAACTTGGATTGGTTGATAAGTAAAGAAGTGGAGCCTGGATTAGGAAACGGAGGCTTGGGAAGATTAGCAGCATGTTATATGGATTCCCTTGCAACCTTGGAAGTACCTGCCATCGGTTATGGTATGCGCTATCAATTTGGGATTTTTGAACAAGATATAAAAGATGGTTGGCAGATTGAAGATACTGATAACTGGTTGAGAAGAGGAAATCCTTGGGAGATAGCAAAGCGGGAGTTGGGATATGATGTGAAACTGGGGGGATATGTTCAGCACTATACAGATGTCAATGGAAAGTTTAAAGCGAACTGGATTCCTGGATTAATTGTCAAGGGAATTGCTTACGACACACCTATCCTAGGCTATCGTGTGAATACTTGTAATACCCTACGTCTTTGGAAATCAGAGGCGCCTAAATCATTTGATTTCCAGACTTTTAATCAAGGGTTATATTCAGGAGCAGTGAGTGATAAAGTGATCTGTGAAAATATTTCTAAAGTGCTTTACCCTAATGATGAGCAACGTGAAGGTAAAATTCTTCGGTTACAGCAGCAGTACTTCTTTGTAAGTTGTTCCCTTCAAGACATGATGGCAATTCATTTGAGTCAGGGCGGAAAAGTCGAAAATTTTTATGATAAATTTGTAGTGCAATTGAATGATACACATCCAGCAATTGGAGTGGCTGAATTGATGCGTTTGTTGGTAGATGTATATGAGGTAGAGTGGAATACAGCATGGGATGTTACCAAAAAGAGCTTTGCATACACAAATCATACACTTCTTCCTGAAGCGTTAGAAACATGGGACTTAGATTTATTCCAGTCTGTATTGCCTAGACATTTGGAAATCATTCAGGAAATTAACCGCAGATTTTTAGATGAAGTCACTATCCTCGCGTATGGTGATCATGAGTTGATTAGAAATCTTTCTATCATTTCGGATGGCCCTTGGAAGAAAATCCGTATGGCGAATTTAGCTTGTGCAGGTTCATTTGCTATCAATGGTGTGGCAGCTCTTCACTCTGAACTTTTGAAAAAGACAGTTTTAAAAGATTGGTATAAGTTATGGCCAGATAAGTTTTCTAATAAAACGAACGGTGTAACTCCGAGAAGGTGGATGGTTTTAAGTAATCCAAAACTATCAGATTTGATTAGCTCAAAAATTGGAGAAGGGTGGATTAAAAATTTGGATGAACTAAAAGGTTTAGAACAGTTTGCTGATGATAAGGCCTTTCAGAAAGAATGGATGCAGGTCAAATACGAAATGAAGAAAGACTTGGCAAAACGAATTCTTCAACGAACTAAAATCAAGGTTGACCCGGAGTCAATTTTTGATGTACATGTCAAAAGGATTCACGAGTACAAGAGACAGCATTTAAATATTCTGCACGTAATAGCACTGTATAATCGGATCAAGCAAAATCCTACTGCAGAAATTATTCCAAGAACATTCATTTTTGCTGGGAAAGCAGCTCCAGGCTATCGATTAGCCAAATTGATGATTAAATTGATCACTTCTGTGGCAGACGTAATCAACAACGACCCTATAGTTAAAGACAGAATAAAGGTGGTCTTTTATCCCAATTACAATGTTACCAATGCTCAAAAAATTTATCCTGCAGCCGACGTTTCTGAGCAAATTTCTACTGCCGGGAAAGAAGCTTCGGGAACAGGGAATATGAAGCTCTCTCTGAATGGTGCATTGACCCTTGGAACCTTGGACGGTGCCAATGTGGAAATTCGTGAATGTGTAGGGGAGGAGAACTTCTTCTTATTTGGACTGACGGAGGAGGAAGTACAGGAGAAAAAGAGATCAGGATATAATCCCTATGATTATTATATGGGTAACCAAGAACTTAAACTAGCTATTGACCAAATCAATGATGGCTATTTTTCCCATATGGATGGGTCAATCTTCCGGGATCTGATCAACTCTATGTTGTACCACGATGAGTATTTGGTATTGGCTGATTTTGAGTCTTATGTAGCTCAACAAGAACAGGTAGCAGCAGCTTATCGGGATAAAGAAGGTTGGGCACGTATGTCTATTCTCAATGTCGCAAGAATGGGGAAATTTTCCTCTGATAGAAGTATCAAAGACTACTGCGATGATATTTGGAAAGTAGGTCCTTCTTCAGTGGAGTTAATTGATTTTCACGAGGAGACATACAAAAAGTAATTTTCTAAGCCATCTTACCTTGTGTTAGGTTTTTTACCGATTTCAAAAGGTAGGATGGCTATTTATCGTTTCAAAGCTGCTAAAAAAGACTCCTGAAAATTACTTCCAATCGGGACAATTTTTCCTTGGACCAAGACTTGTTGCTTTTCTACTTTACCTACATGAGTTGTGTTTACCACAAAGGAACGATGGCTTTTGACAAAATCTGATGGGAGTAAGGCTTCTGCTTCTTTGAAAGTCATACGAGATAAGAACCCTCCTGAACTCAATTCAAAATGCACATAGTTTCCCCGAGCTTCACAGTAGAGTAATTCAGAAAAAATGACTCTAACTTCCTCATTGCCTGATTTGATAAACACGTATTCGGGATTAGATTTATTTGGATTCTTGAGGGAATAAATCTCCATTGCTTTATCACAAGCTTTCAAGAACCTACTCAAGCTAAACGGTTTTAATAAATAATCCAATGCGTCAAGCTCAAAGCCTTTAACTGCATGTTCGGAGTAGGCAGTGGTGAAGATTACAAGTAAATCTTTTGGTAAGAGGACTTTCAGCTCCAAGCCATTGAGATCAGGCATTTTGATATCCAAAAATAATACATCAATGGGATGTGCTCGTAAGTACTCCAAACCTTCCAGCGGATTGGTAAAGGTGTGCTGCAAGTCAAGCGTAGGAGTTTTGCTCGCATGGGATTTGATTACTTCCAATGCGAGTACCTCATCATCTATTGCAATTGCTTTTAGCATTGTCTTAAGTAAGTTGAATGCTTAAATGTACAAAGTATTCCATATCATTTTCTCGGATGATCAAATCATGTCTTTTTGGATAGAGTAATTTCAAGCGCTGTTTGACGTTAGATAAGCCGATTCCTGAATTTGGTTTTTCTGGATCTTGTTCATTGCTTCGATGGATGCTATTGTTTACATCCAAATGTACTGATCCCGCAAGGCATCGCAAACTGATTTTCACCCATGATTTTTGTTGCATGCTAATACCATGTTTGAAGGCATTTTCTATGAAAGGAATTAACAACATCGGTGCAATTAACCCTGTGAAAGCATCTTCCGATTTGTGAAAAATCACTTCTACTTGTGACTGATCTTTGAGTCGCAGCATTTGGAGATCTACATAATTCATTAGGTATTCTTTTTCACGATCCAGCTGAATTTTGTCTTGATTGTTTTCATGTAACATGAAGCGCATCATATCTCCCAATTTTTGTATTCCCTCAGCGGTCTTTTCGCTGTTTTCCAATAGCGCTGTTCCGTAAAGGGTATTAAGTGCATTGAATAGGAAATGAGGATTGATTTGGGACTTTAAAAAGTCAAGGTTTGCAATCCCTTGGTCTACTTGGACTGATAAGGTATTGATTTGATGGACATAACCATCAAATTTATTGAAAAAGAAATTAGATAAGGGAAGTACGATAACCAGTATAACGAAGAGAACTACCAAACCTGATATACCAATACTGAGCCCGTCATGTCGAGCCGTTAGTGCAAATATGGCAGTTGTAAGTACAATCAACCCGATGAGTAAGTAGTACATACGCCAAGCAAGTTGACTATTTCGATTCTTTCGATTTAAGTAAATGAAGAAATAATTGTAAAGTACCAATGCAGTCAGCCCTGGAACAAAGACAACAAAAAACATAGAAATACCATCCCAAATAAACTTACCGCCTTGGACTAAGAATAATGCAATAAAAATATAAATTGTAACAAGTCTGATGAGATTATAAATTGTAAAGTCCTGTAAACGAGGAGGTTTTAAGCTTTGATTGAAGAGGTAAACAAAAACTAGGTAAGCAGCATACAGAGCCAAAGGACCAAAGTATTGAGGGTTGAAAGGATTGCTATACCAATTTGTCATAAACCCTAGAATAGAGGAAACTATCCAGCCAAACACCAACAAAAGAATACTGTAAAAGTAAAAATGACCTCCGCTGCGTGTCTCTAAATACTGAGGTAAGAGTTTAGTATGGAAGATAAAAAATGAAAAATAAAGCAAAGCTGGAATGACAATATTGGAAAAATATCGTGCGGAAAAATGATGGTTGTTAAAGTTATAGTTACCGAAATTTAAAACATTCGTGAGAATGATAATGGTAAAGAGGACAGTGACAATCCACCATTCAATTTGTTTGAAATGAAGTTCGTTGTTTTTCATAGTTGCATAATTGATGCAACAAGGTTAATTTTTTTCATAGTGGTAAGCAAAATCCTGTGACCAAAAGCCCCAAATCTGTGATGGAAAGCAATGTTGATTGGTTTATCCTAGTTATAGAAAGGATGTGTCAGCTGAAGCCTCTTGGGTCAGCTGCTCTGCTACCTCTTTGCCTAAATATCGGTCAATTAGATGATGACCTAAGTACAATAGTGGAGTGAGTAAAATTGCTACTCCAAACTTATAAATGTAATTGATGATCCCCACAGAGACTACCTGTGCCCAAGACCAGTTGCCGAAAATATAAAAGGCAATTCCCAATACAACAAAGGAGTCAATAAATTGTGAAACAAGCGTAGAGCCTGTAGCTCTCAGCCAAATCATTTTAGGCCCTGTGATTTTCCTTAGTTTTTGAAACACATAGACGTCTACCAACTGACCTAAAAGAAATGCAATCAATGAGCCAATAATAATTCCCAATCCCTGACGGAAGATAACATTGAATGCATAATTGATATCAAAAGGATTGCCATCGGCATCTGGGCTATTTACATCTAACCAAAATGCGGCTGGAGGCAATACCGTCACTAAAGAAATCACAATAAACATGTATGCAATGAAAAAGGCTGTGATGAAACTTATTTTTCGTACACCCTTTTTACCATAGTATTCATTAATGATATCGGTGGTGATAAACACAATAGGCCAGATGACGGCACCGGCAGTTAAGTTAAAATCCAAGATGTATTCACCAAAAAAAGTCCAACCAGCTGGTTCAAGACCTAAGGTGTTTTCTCCAGAAAAAATCTTTACACCAATAATTTCAGCTAAGATGGCATTGGTAAGGAAAATGCCAGCTAAAATTATAAACAGATTTGTTTTTTTTGACTGATAAACTTTAGAGTCAGCAATACTCATAGGTAAACGAGGTGGTTTTAGCGGATTGGGTAGGTAACGCCTTCTTCACTTAGAATAACTGAAGGAAAATGTTGCTTGGCTTCTTCCAATAAAGGTGTCAAATCTAGGTAACGGGTAGAATAATGTCCTAACATTAAATGATTTACATTAGCTAATTGGGCAATCTTTCCTGCTTGAGCAGCGGTACTATGATAGGTATCTGCTGCTCTTTCTGCCTCTTCTTCACCAAAAGTAGCTTCATGATACAATAAACTCACCCCCTCTATGTATTGTTTGATCGTTGGATCATAGATTGTATCCGAACAGTAGGCATAGGAACGTGCTTTTTTGACAGGATAAGTAAACTCCTTCACTGTATAGTTTTTATTGGTGACCTGATCTACATAATCTTTGCCTAATCTTAGAGTATTGATAGCTTCAAGAGGTAATTTTTGTTCTTGGAGTTTTTCTTTAATTAAATTACGGTAGGCAATTTTTTCATCAATTCTAAACCCTGTGCAAGGCAACCGATGCTGCAAAGGAAAACTATGGACTTTGAAGTTTTTTTCCTCTAAGATTAATTGTTCTTGAGAAGGATCTGTTTGAACAAAGCGCAAGGGAAAGTTGAGCTTACTATTGCTGTGCTTGAGCTGTACTGTGATGATTTCGTCCAGACCTGCAGGTCCGAAAACTGTTAAAAGTCGGGTGCGTTTGTTTAAATGAAAGCTGGAGATCAAACCCATCAACCCTAGGTAATGATCTCCATGCAAATGTGAGATGAAGATAAAATCAATTTTAGAGAACTTTAGCTTAAATTTTCTGAGTTGAATCTGCGTGGCTTCACCACAATCAAGTAATAACCCTGACTGTCCAATCATAATTAATTGGGCGGATTGATTCCGTCCATGGGCAGGAATTGCCGAATTGCTCCCTAAAACTGTTACATCAAATTCCAAAATCAATCTTCCTCTTCTTCTTCTTCGGTATCTACAGCGTCAATTTCATGAATAAATACAGCTTCAGCCGCTTCTTCCAAGGTGCTTACGATAGTAAAAACTTTATCGAGCATAGAAATTTTTATCAATTTCATGACATGGTCCTGAGGATTTACCACTACAAAAATCCCCCCATTTCGACTGAATTCACGATTTCCGACTAACAAGGCCGATAGACCGCTGGAATCTGCATATTTGACATTACTCATATCAATTACAAGGTTTTCGTAACCTTCGGCATGTACGGTCAACAGTTCTGACTTTAATTTTGGTGAAAGGATAGTATCCAACTTCTCTTCCATGGGAGTGAATACCACGTATTGCTCTTTTTTATCTACAGTGTATTTCATACAATTCTTATTGTTGGTTTAATTTTAGGATGTATTCTGTAACTACTTTTTCTATGTCTACTGCTAGGTTTTTGCTTGTGCTTTTGACAAAGGTGTCTCCAGTTATTTTTTCGAAAAGCTCAATATACCGATCTGAAATTTCTTCTACAAATACTTGTGGGATTTCGGGGATGCTTTGGCCTTCTTTACCCTGAAAATCGTGAGCAATCAACCATTGCCTGACAAACTCTTTAGATAACTGCTTTTGGGCTTCCCCTGTTTGCTGTCGCTCTTCATAACCTTCAGCGTAGAAATAACGGGAAGAATCAGGCGTGTGTATTTCATCAATCAATAAAATTTCATCACCAAACTTACCAAACTCATACTTGGTATCCACTAAAATGAGGCCTTTTTCCCTTGCCATTGCAGTTCCTTTTTCAAAGAGGGCATGGGTATATTTTTCCAAGACGGCGTAATCCTCAGCACTGACGATGCCTTGAGCCAAAATTTGTTCTTTGGAAATATCTTCATCATGACCCTCAGAAGCCTTGGTTGTTGGGGTGATAATAGGCTGGGGGAGAGGGTCATTTTCTTTCAATCCTTCAGGAAGGAATACACCACAAATACTTCGCTTTCCTGCTTTGTATTCCCTTGCAGCGTGTCCTGCTAAATATCCACGGATGACCATTTCAACCTTAAATGGCTCGCATTTTTTTCCTATGGTTACTTGAGGATGAGGAACATCTAAGACCCAATTAGGAACAATATCAGCTGTAGCGGATAAGAATTTGGCTGCAATTTGATTTAATACCTGACCTTTGAAAGGAATCGCTTTGGGGAGTACAACATCGAAAGCTGAGATCCGATCACTGGCTATGACCACCAATAATTCCGGAAAATGATATACATCCCTGACCTTTCCTTTGTAAAAAGCAGTTTGCCCGGGGAACTGAAAAGCTGTTTCTTTGATCGCTTGATTCATGATTGGATGAGTTCTCACAAAAATAATAAAAGTATTGATTTAATTCTCGATGTCTTTACTTCCAATCAGCCTTCCGTTCTTAAAATATCGTTCCATTAAGAGTTCTCCAGTTTCGTTGAATACCTGTTGAGTTCCTTCAAGCCTTCCTCTACTGTAGGGCCAAGTTTCTTTTACCTGCCCATTAAGATGATACACTTTGGATAAGCCATCCTCTAGACCATTTCGATAAAAAACCTCTTTTAAAAGTTCTCCACTTGGGTAATATTCCATTGCGATTGCTGGTTGACCATTTTTATTGTAACTGATTTTCTCCGTTATTTTCCCTGTTTCGTCATAGAGGACTCGCTCATTTTTTGGCAGTCCTTTGGTGTAGGAAGCAGATTCTGCTAATACTCCGTTTGGGTGATAGGTTAGAAAATCACCCGCAGGGTCTCCATTTTTATAGCTGCCTTTTCGAAAGAGCTGCCCATTTTCAAAATAGCTAAGGATAGGGCCGTGCTGGTATCCATTTTTGTAAAAAAAGCGTGATTTTAGTTTGCCATTTGGATAAAAACTTGATTGTTCTCCATGGATGATCCCACTTTTGTAATGTGTATAGGACTGTACAGTGCCATCTGGATAAAATTCTTCTTTTTTACCGTCAATTAAGCCATTTTTATACAGGATTTTTTCAAGAAGCTGTTCATTTTCATCATACTCAAAAGAGTATCCATTCGGTCTGTCTTGGCTAAATGTAGCTCGCCTTTTCACTGACCCATCTTCATAGAAGGTGATTACTTCGCCTTCAATTTTATTAGACACATAGGTGAGTTTTTGAGAAATAGTACCATTTTCAAAATAAGAAGTAGAAATACCTTGCTTGACATTGTCGACGTATGTCGTGATTCTGAGTGTATCTGTAGTACCGGGGTAAAAATCCACAAAAACACCCTGCTTTTGTCCTCCTTTTAAGGTTCCAGTGACAGCAAGACCACCGTCTTCATAATAAAGACGGTAGTCTCCTTCTGCCACACCATTGATGTTCGTATACACCTCTTTTACTTTCAGTTGTTGTTCATCGTAAAAAGTACGAATACGCTCTTGATTTTGTGCTTGAGCGGTAAAAACAACGGTTACTAAAAAGTATACAATGAATTTTTTCAAGGTGATACAGTTATGAATTAAATTTTCTCTATAACGATAGCTGATGCACCACCACCTCCATTACAGATACCTGCAACACCGATTTTAGCATTTTTTTGATGCAATACGCTGTTGAGGGTGGCAATGATTCTTGCTCCGGAAGCACCGAGTGGATGACCGAGGGAAACTGCACCACCATATATATTGAGGCGATCTGCTGATAAATTCAGTTCTTTTTGATTAGCTAAGGCTACTGCAGAGAAAGCTTCATTGATTTCGTAATAGTCTACATCAGCTTCTGTGATGCCTGCATTTTTGATTGCTTTAGGAATAGCCAAAGCAGGTGCTGTCGTAAACCATAGGGGGTCCTGTGCGGCATCTGCAAAACCTCTGATTTTTGCGATTGGTGTTAAACCTAACTCCTCTACTTTTTCTTTAGACGCTAAAATCAATGCAGAAGCTCCATCGTTCATGGTAGAGGCATTTGCTGCCGTGACTGTACCGTCTTTTTCAAAAACAGGTCGAAGTCCTGGAATTTTGTCAAACATGACATTTTTGTACTCCTCATCTTCGTCTATGACGATTGTTTCACCTTTTCTTCCTTTAAATTCTACCGGTACAACTTCGTCTTTGAAAGCACCAGTTTTCCAAGCTTCGGCTGCACGGGTGTAAGATTGAATAGCATAGGCATCCTGTTCTTCACGGGAGATGTTCATTTCGCGTGCAGTGTTATCTGCACAATTACCCATTGGGAATTTATAATAAACCTCAAAAAGACCATCCTTCACCAATCCATCAACAAATTCAGCATTTCCGTATTTGTATCCAAAGCGCGCTTTTGGTACATAATACGGTACATTGGACATGGATTCCATGCCGCCGGCTACAACCAAATCATTTTGTCCAGTCATGATGGATTGAGCAGCAAACATTACTGCTTTCATACCAGAGGAACATACTTTATTTACTGTGGTACATGGCACATTGTAACCGATTCCAGCACCAATTGCGGCCTGTCTTGCGGGTGCTTGACCTAAGTTAGCAGAAATCACGTTTCCCATGATCACTTCTTCCACTTCTTTAGGGTCTACACCGGCTTTCGCTAAAGCTCCTTTGATTGCAAAGCTTCCGAGTTCAATAGCTGTAAGACCACTTAATTTGCCACCAAAACTACCTAGGGGAGTTCTTACGGCAGCTACTATAAATACTTCTTTCATTGGGTTTATATTTATCAGTTGTACGATTATTAAATTACCACTCAGGCAAGCCTTTAGTGGGACGCTGAGTAGGTTTTTTTCTATTTTGTTGAATGAAGCGTAATTCCCCCGCGTTCATTGCTTCCAAGATTTGTGCGGCCTGCTCGGGGGTAAGATTCATCTCCTGCAAACGCTCCCTCATTTTCTCCATTGCTTTTTCACGATCGCTTAGATCGCTTTCTAAATCCGAAGCTTCATCTGAATCCCGTTCTTCTTGGGATTTATCTCCTGATTTATCATCCTTCTTTTCTGATTCCGAAGCTTCATCTTCCTCACTCTTTTCATCACCTTCTCCATCTTTGCTTTCTTTAGAGTCCTTTTGCTGGTCCTGATCTTCCTGATCCTGGTTTTCGTCTTGATTTTCCTGATCATCACCTTCTGAATCATCCTGATCTTCTTGATCTGGATTCTCTTCCAACCAACGGCTTAGCAATTCATAATTGTACCGTGCTTCTTCATTTCGGGGTTCTTTGATTAAGGCAAATTTGAATGATTCCAAAGCTTCCTTATATTTTTTCTGAGCAGCTTGAATGACTCCAACCTGATTGGAGGCAAAGGATGCCAAGCCCTTATCTGCGTCGCTAAATAAACTTGAATAGCTGCGCTGTGCTTCTTCTAATTGATTGTTGTAGTGATAACTGAGGGCCAAGTTGAAGGTGAGGTTGCTATCCGTAATCTTAAAATCTGAACCAAGTAGTAGATGTTTTTCAACTGAGCTTTCATAGTCTGCTTTCGCATAGGAATTACTAGCATCTCGGATAGCAGCATTTTTTCTCCCGATCTCCGTCCAAGAATTTGGGAAGAAAAGTAAGAATAACCAGATCAAACGAATTAACAGCATGGATTATAATTTTATGGTTCGAACAGGTAGGATCATGTCAAATATGGCAAGTGCAAGTGCAGCCAACAAAAAATAGAAGAATTTATTGGCAGATGCTTCGATCATTCTTGATCCCATCAAAGTTCCTTCTTGTCGCTCGATGGCAGCAATTAAGTTTGGGATTTCTTGGGCTTCATCGCTCAATTCAAAGTACTCACCATCGGTTTGGCTAGCGATCAACTTTAAATTGTTGTTTTCCAAACGTGTGATAGCAGGCTGATTGGTTTTTGAATCGATAATTACGGAATTACCTCTTGGAATGGTACTTCCTTGACTCGTTCCTACACCCAAGGTAAAAACTTTTATTCCTTGATTGGACATTTGGGAAGTAATATCACGAAAGTTGTCAGCAAAGTCCTCTCCGTCTGAAATGAAGATAACGGATTTTGATTTGATTTCCTGACTTTCCTCTGCTTCGAATTTGCTCAGTGCCATAGCCAAAGGCGCACTTAAATCTGTTCCTTGATTTGGCACAAGTCCAGTATTTAACCCATCAATGTGCAACTGTAATACGTTTTGGTCAAATGTCAACGGGCATTGAATAAATGCTTCTGATGAAAAAATAATCAAACCAATCCGGTCACCTGAAAATGTTTTAACCAAATTTTTCAACTCAAATTTGGTTCGTTGCAAGCGGCTAGGACCGATGTCGGTTGCATTCATCGATTGAGATAAATCGATAGCTATGAAAATATCTTTTCCCTCTTCTTTAATCTCTTTAAGGGAAGTTCCTATGGATGGACCTGCCATTGCGATCAAAAACAAGATGAAATAGGCTGTTCTTAAAAACAATTTGATAAACAGTCTATGTCTGCTTACTTTTAGTTTCTGATTAATTCTATAAAATCTATATAAGTAGCCCAAGTAAAGCAGCCCAAAAGCAATGGCTAGCCACGTGTACATCGAAATATCAGGATATGCCCAAATCATGGCCTGAAATTACTAATTATCGAGCAAAAGAAAAGTAATTGAAGTTTAATCATAGAATTTTTAACAGTTAGCGGAAAATATACGTTATTGAGTTGAATTTCATAGAACCGATTAGTTTTGTTAAGACTGAGCTTTATAATACTATTTTTACTCCCCATTGTCTTACGTGCACAAGAGACAAGAGTTTTGGAGGGGTATGTTTTTGAGTTGCCTTTAGAATCTTCTTTGCTAGGAGCAAATATTTATTGGCAGTCCAATCCTCAAAGTGGAGTGGTGTCTGATATTGATGGAAAATTTAGCATTCCAGTAATCTCTTTACCTGCTACTTTAGTAATTTCATTTGTAGGCTTTGAAACTGCTAGTAGACAAATAACGGCCAAAGATGTAACAAATTCTGTCCGTTTTTTCTTAAAGCCCGAAGATCTTTCTTTACAGGAAATTATTGTACGTGAACGAATTCCGGATCAAAATGTCCGTGGATTGGATTTAGGAAAGTCTTCTGTCCCCATCGAAACGATCAAAAATATACCAGCCTTGTTTGGGGAAGTAGATTTATTGCGAAGTTTACAATTATTACCGGGAGTACAGACAGCAGGAGAAGGCACTACCGGTCTTTTTGTGAGAGGAGGTTCTGCCGATCAAAATTTAGTTCAATTAGATGGAGCGCCGATTTACAATCCCTCTCATTTTTTTGGTTTTTTTTCTGTATTTAATCCTGATGCACTTTCGGGAGTGGACTTCTATAAAGGGAATATCCCAGCCAATTTGGGAGGGAGAATTTCCTCTGTTATTGACATTGGCTTGAAAGAAGGTAATTATCAAAAATTGAAAGGTGAAGGTGGTATTGGTACTATCAGTTCGCGCTTGACTGTGGATGGCCCTTTGTTTTCAGATAAATCATCTTTTGTATTATCAGGTAGGAGGACTTATGCAGATGTTTTTCTCAGGTTGTCTGGAGATGAAAATATTCGGAATAATTCTTTATATTTTTATGATTTGAGTGGAAAGTTTGCCTTTAAACTTGGAGAAAAAGATAAATTGACAGTTTCCAGTTACTATGGTTCTGATTTTTTGGGTATTTCTGCACAGTTTGGATTTGGATGGGATAACTGGATTAGCTCTGTAAACTGGAACAGAATCATTCGGGATGATTTCTTTTTGGATGTCAATGCCTATCACAGTTATTATAAGTATCAGGTTAACTTTGAAGATCCCGATTCTGGATTTTTGTGGGACAATGTATTGGAGGAGACAGGGTTGAAAGCTTCATGGACCTGGTTACCGAATGAAAAGACAACGTTGATTTGGGGGTTTCATTCTCAATTATACCGATTTGCTCCTGTTTCTTTGAGGCCAGAACCGGGATCTGTGATTGAGCCAATAGCCACCAATCCTCGCAATGGCTTACAGAATAATTTTTTTGTAAATTACAGTAAGGAACTCAGTAATCGTATCTCGGTAGAAGCGGGAATACGTGTCAATACTTACAATCAAATCGGAAGAGGAGTACAATACATCTATGAAAATGATATTCCTGCACCTGAATCAGCTATTTTGGATACAATTAGATTTGGGAATTTTGAGCATATGAAGTTTTTTTCAGGCTTAGAGCCTCGCTTGGCTGTTCGTTATTTGATTGACGATATGACATCCTTAAAAGCTTCATACAATCGAACCAATCAATATATTCAAGTCGCAAGCAACTCCTCCGCTGGTTTACCATTGGATCGCTGGATTCCGGCTGGTTTTTATATTCCGCCTATTGTAGGGGATCAATTTTCATTGGGAATATTTCGCAATTTACAAAACAACGCCTGGGAACTATCATTGGAAGGTTATTATAAAAACTTTCAAAATATCATTGATTTGCGTCAAGGAGCCTCCATTATTTTTACGGACAATGTAGAGACTGAAATTCTTGCAGGAAGAGGATATGCGTACGGAGCTGAGTTTCTTTTGAAAAAAAATGTGGGAAAAACAACTGGTTGGTTTTCTTATACTTACTCTCGAACATGGAGAGTCATTGAGGGGATTAGTGAAAACCTTCCTTTCAATCCTCGTTTTGATAGACCTCATGACCTCGCATTGGTCGTCAATCATCAGTTTGATAAACGTTGGTCTGCAGCTTTAACATTTATCTATACAACAGGGCAAGCGGTAACCTTCCCGATTGGAACCTATCAGGTGGATAATCAGCGTCTGCCTTTGTATGGACCTTTGAGAAATGAAGATAGGTTTCCGGATTATCACCGGATGGATGCCTCTGTAACTTGGAAAAACCGAGATCAGGGGAAGAAATGGAGAGGGAGTTGGAACCTCAGTATATATAATTTGTATGGAAGAAAAAATCCATTCTCTTATCAGTTTACTGAAATCTTGAATGATGATATTCGGTTTGATCCAAGTATGGGTTCTGTGACTTCCCGTAGACCAGGGGTCGTGATGACCTATCTGTTTACATTCTTACCAGCTTTGACTTATAATTTTGAATTTTGATATGCAACGATTGACTTGGATAGTACTTGCTTGGCTCTTGGTTTCTTGTCAAGAAGAAGTTTTTTTAGATCTTCGCAATACGGAGCCAATTCCCATTATTGAGGCGGTTTGGACCGATGTCTCACAAATGAATTTTGTTCAATTATCCCGTTCCCGCGATTTTTTTGATGCGGATCCCAATGAGTTTATTACAGATGCAGAAGTGTTTATTCGAAATAAACGTACCAATGGACGCCTAAATTTTCGATTTTCCGAACAGCTAGGACTGTATTTACCTGTTAATAATTTTGTTGGATCTATCAATGAATCCTATGAGTTGAATGTGCGTATCGGGGAAAATGAGTACCAATCCGAGGGGACAATCTTACCTCCACCGACTTTGGACAGTATCCGATATGAATTTCGGGATCAACGTTTTTTTAGGGAGGAGGGCTATTATTTGACTTTGTATGGAGACATCCCTTTTGTGGATGATAATTTTTATCGGATTCGAATCATCCGGAATGACACACTTTTGAACAGTAGAACAGATTATCTTCTATTTGATGATACTTTTGGGACAAATATTCTCAATCAAGGGTTTGAATTAAACGTTCCTTTCAGAGCCAATGACCGTGTGCGATTGGAATTGTTTCGCTTGAATCGTGATGCATATGAGTATATGAATCAACTGGTGAGTTTACTTTTCAATGATGGGGGATTATTTTCTCCTCCTCCTCAAAATCCAGTTTCAAATATTCGTCAAGTAAAAGGCAAGGGAATGTTTGGAGGCTATTTCAAAGTTAGTCCGGTTTTGATTCAGAATGTGGTGATAACCCCGTCAGAACAGGTGGATAATTAGCAATAATATTTCCGTACATTTGCCGCATGCTTAATTATGATGAAAAAGGTAAAATAGTTATTACCTGTAAAGACCGCTTTTCTCCTTATTTGGAGGAAGAGGTGATTTCTTTGGGCTTCAAGCCCGTAAAAGTAGAACGTACATTTGTTGAGGTATACGGCTCTCTCAATGATTGTATCGATTTGAATCTACATCTTCGGACTGCGAGTCATGTATTATATGAGTTGAAGTCTTTTTATTTGCACAAAGCAGATGATATCTATCGTCGGGTGAAAGTTTTGCCTTGGGAAGATTACCTGGAACCTGATACTTATTTTTCTGTAATTTCTACTGTTGATAATGAAACAGTCACCAACCCGCTTTTCGTCAATGTACGCATCAAAGATGCCATTGTGGATCGTTTTCGGGAAAAATTCAACAGAAGGCCTGACTCCGGGTCCAATCTAGATGGTGCCGTTTTACAGTTGTTTTGGAAGGATACGCAGGCTACGCTTTACGTCAACACCTCGGGAGAGACGTTAGCTAAGCATGGCTACAGAAAAATTCCTGGTCATGCTCCGATGTTGGAAGCCTTAGCTTCAGCAACGATTTTGGCAAGTGGTTGGGATATGATGTCTCCTTTTGTGAATCCCATGTGTGGATCCGGTACTTTGGCTATTGAAGCAGCTATGATGGCTACTGGCAGGTATCCTGGTTTGCATAGAGATCACTATAGCTTCATGTATTTCAAAGGATATGACGATGCTGTCTATCAAAAAATCAAAGCTAAAATGGAGCGAAAGATATTCCGAGCACCCAATTTAAAAATCATAGCCTCTGATATCAGCGAACAAGCGGTGTTATTCGCCCGTGAGAATGCGGCTATGGCAGGAGTAGAAGAATTGATTGATTTTCAGGTGTGCGATTTCCGTGATACAAATGTTCCGGAAACTGGAGAAGGACTGGTGTTTTTTAATCCAGAATATGGAGAACGATTAGGTGAAGAGGGAGATTTGGGAGAAGTATATCAGGCGATGGGAGATTTTATGAAACAGCAGTGCCCGGGTTACATAGGTTTGATTTTTACTGGAAATATGGTTCTTGCAAAAAAGGTTGGTTTACGGACATCTCGAAGGATAGAGTTTTATAACGGGACCATCGATTGCAGACTATTAAAATACGATCTTTTTAAAGGGAAAAAGCAGGATTAATCGAAATAAAATTTTTTTTACTCATTTAAAAAGCATTTCACTCGGTGAAGTGCTTTTTTTTACTAAAAATGTATTAGATTGGTTTATTAACAATAACCCCAATCTTTATGAATACAAAAATTTTACAATCAATAGCAGGTTTTTTTCTGCTAGGGATAATGATAGCTTGTTCCAGTGATCCAATGGATGAGCTGATGGTGGAAGAATCTACTTCCAAGGAACTAAATTTGATGACCAAACAGCAAATTGATCAGGTCATCTTGGAATCCCTTCGCACAAAAGGGGATTTTTTATGGATGGAACAATCCGTTGAATTAATTTATTCCGCGTTAGTTTTGAGTGACTCGACCTTGACGATTGGATACAAACCTGCATCCTTAGACAATGCAAATAGTAGGTTAGGAGTGGATGACCTCTCGGATCCGGCATGGGTGAATGCATCCGAGCAAATTAAATCGACGGTTTTGGATGTTATGATAGCTCAAAAAAGCCCTCGTTTACGGACCAATGAAGAACTTTTCCAAGTCAATGAATTTTTACCATATATAGAGGTGAAAGTCGATGCACTAGAAGTTTTAAAGAGACTTAAAAATATGGGAGAACTTCGCTACATGGAGCCTTTGAGTTATCAATTCAATTATGAGTTGCTAAATACAGTCCAAGAAGATGCACGGATCGTGTCTTCTAAAGGCTGTTCCAATGATCCGGAAGTTAATCTTCCGGCTTCAGATTTTTCAGTGATCAGCCCCAATGCCAAATCATCTTGGAATTATCCTTACATGGGGATTAACAATGCTTGGTCTTTGTCTACAGGTAGTGGGATTACCGTAGGAGTGATTGATACAGGACTGTCACCAAGTCAGCCTATGATGAACAATAGCTTTAATAGCGGTGCTTCATCCGGGCGTACAGTGGAAAAGTTTGGGACCTATCAGACAGGTTCTTGGTGGTGGAAGCGTTACGATGGTCCCGATGATCAATGTGGCCATGGAACTGCTATGGCAGGGGTGATTGCCTCCCCAAGAAATTCGGTAGGAAATGCCGTTGGAGTAGCTTATAATTCAAACTTAATTTCTGTTAGAGGAACTGAAGATGTTGTAATTGATTCAGGAAATGAAAAAGATGGTGTTTCAGAAGCGCTTGTTTTGTTGGGTAATCGATCGGATGTCCGGATAATCAGTATGTCTATTGGAGATGTTTTTTCAAACTCAAAGGTGGCAGATGCTATTCGATTTGCCCATAACAGAGGGAAATTGATTTTTGCAGCGGCGGGAACCTCTACCTCTTGGACCAATTGGTTTGGTGTGATTTTTCCTGCAAATATGGCAGAAACTGTTGCTGTAACCGGTATCAAGGAAGCTGCTTTTTATCAGCGTTGTGATACCTGTCATTCTGGAAGTATGGTTGATTTTACCGTGATCATGGAGAGAGGTGGAACCAATAACCATCCACTTACCACAGCTAATTATAGCAATGACCCTGCAATGGTGGGCGGTTCTTCTGTAGCAACTGCAACTGCGGCTGGAATTGCAGCACTTGTCTGGGCTAGAAATCCCAATTGGAATAGAACGCAGGTATTACAGCGAATGGCTTCTACTGCTCATCTTTTCCCAAATAGAAATAGTCAGTTTGGTTGGGGATTATTGAATGCTGCTGCTGCTGTACAGTAACTTTTGGTTTTTTATTTGCATAAGTTTAAAAAACCTCAGCCCACATGCCCTTAGTATACTAATGGGTTTGTGGGCTGATTATTTTATTATCTCAATGTAGAGCAATTTAAGCTAGGTCTAAAGCATTGAGCTGATTTTTTCAATTCTAGTTTGGAGTTCGTTGATAGCACTCGCATAACGGGTATCCCATTCTTCAAGACGATCTGATGATTTCAATTCAATTTCATATTGGATACCAGGAAGAATCCACGATGCGTAACCACTGAATGGGTCATTTGCAGCATACAATGAACGGTACCAACTGCCAAAATACATTCCTTTGGGATCAATAAAAGCTTTTTCCAGTTGAAGCAGAGCCTGATTGATTTGTTGTGCTTTTTTACTATCTAAACTGTTAGATGCAAGAGAAGTGGCTATTTTTTCATCCAAACTTTCGGCAGCTGATTTCATAGAAGCTATTGCGGCTCTTGACTGCTCAAATCCCATAAATACAGGATGAAAGTTTTTAATACCTCGCTCAGCATTGGTAAAATGTCCATCCAAATCTTTTGCATATCTGGATACTTGATAAGGAATCACATCGGCATTGGCAAGACGCAAACTCATGATTCCTACCAGCTGTTCAACAGCACCACCCATTTTGAAACTTGGGTCAGCGAATTTTTCGTAAAAATGAAGATTATCATAATTGGTATGGTAAAGCGTTGGACCACCAGCTCCTCCACTAATAGAAGGAATACCTACATGCATATAAAAAGCGATATGATCGGATCCTCCTCCAAGGTTCCCAATGGTTGGTTCATCTCTTCGTCCAGCCCAAACTTGGTACACTGTTTTGGCGGAATCAGGAAAACTGACCGCTTTAGCCGATTCCATAATTACCTTTTTCAAAGTAGGTGAAGCGGAAGCTCCAAAATTTCTACCGGCTACTGCCGCATCCAAATTGATGTAGGCTACTGCTTTGGCACTTAATTGATCTCTGAATTGCTCTACCCATTCGGTAGAACCAATCACGCCGTGCTCTTCTGCATCCCAATGGGCAATCATAATCGAACGGGCAGGAGTGAAGCCTTCTTCAACTAATTTCCCTAATGTTTCACTCAGGGATAGCAACATGGCTGTACCAGAGTTGGGATCTGTCGAACCAAAGCTCCATGCATCATAATGGCAACCAAGGATTACCCACTCGTCTGGGAACTGATTTCCCTTAACTGTACCAATTACATTATTCGCACGAACAAATCCTTTGTCCTGATGCACTTTGAGGCGTACTTTCAAATCTGGACCACCTTCTAATCGGTAGGTATAGGGTAAGCCTCCTTGCCAGCCACTTGGTACTGGTTTCCCAGTCATTCTTCCGATGATTTCTTTGGCTGAACCATAGGATATTGGAGTCACAGGAATGGTGTGTAAACCAACTTCCTCAGGTTTCAGCCGCTTTACTTTCGTTTTGCTATCCAAGGGAAGGGCAGGCTCAAAAGGAGTCAAGGCATCTCCTGTCCAATCTACTGTAAGTAAAGATCCACGCTGAATAGAGCTTTCATTGTAAAATATCCCCTCTGGGTATACCAAACCTCTTGCATAGCCGGAGTCCCCTGGGTCCGTGAAGATGATTAAGCCAGCCGCACCATTTTCCTCGGCAAATTTGGCTTTAAAGCCCCGAAAATTCCCTCCGTACCTCGCTAAAACTATTTTACCTTTGATATCAATTCCTAAATCTTTTAACCGTTCAAAATCGGCTTTTGTACCGTAATTTGCATACACTACTTCCGCAGTAACATCGCCGTTGCCTGTAAAAGCATTCCAGCCTTTCCATAGCTCTGGATGTGCAGAGTAGGGATCTTCTTCCAAGATATTTTCCTGTTGGTTGAGAGGCATGCGTATTGGGGTTACCAACTCTATGAGAGATTCACCCGAACCAATAGGCAAGTATACATCATAGGGATAAACCTGAACATCCAGACCTGCTTTTTTCATGGTTTCTACCATGTAGTCCTTAACTTTTTCATTGGCAACAGAACCTGCGGGATGGGGATCAGAGGTGATTTTCTCCAAGTGTTTTCGGAAAGATGAAAAGTCTACAGTTTGTAAAAACTTAGTTTCTGTTGATTGTTGCTTTTCCAAATTAGACTGTTTAAAACCGTCTACTTGCTGAGCGCAGAGGGTACCTCCCGTGAGTAAAATCGGGATTAAAAATTGGTAAAATGTATTTTTCATAGGTATTCGTATGTGAAAGTGAATGATACATGCTTTTATGAAGCAGTTGAACAAATATAGTTTTCTTGAAGAGTCTTTGTGTAAAATATTGTTAAAAAGTCAGATTTTGGGAACAAAGGTTGATTTGGGGAGGAAATGGTGATTGGATAGGATGCCTTTGACTCATCAAATAGGTGTATACCCAATACGCAACCAATGGAGTGACAACCCTATTTTTGGCAGTAAACATGAGCTACGTCTATACTCACAATCCTTGCCTGCTCCGATTAGAAAATACGGTTAAAATACTCAATAAGACATAAGGGTATCCAACAGTTTGGGGAAGTAATAAGAGGATGAGGGTTAGCATCAGGGGATAGCCGACCAAGCCAATGACAAATTTGAAGGTTGCGTAAAACACATGATCTTCGATGGTTGGTTGAATTCTTTTCCAAAGCAGCCAAAGGGGCCAATGGATGAGCCGAAAAAGTTTTTTACTCCATAAAACTCCTTCATGTCTTGGACTCACAGGCTTTAGATGGTCTTTTTCTAGCGCTATTTTAACTTGAGAAGGATTGCTTAGACTAATTGATCGATCAATCAAGGCTTGCAAATAATTATGATAATTTTCTTCGGGTATCTGGGTTACTAAGGGTTTTAAGGCCTCTTGAGTGACTCTCATTAATTGATCGTGGTTATGAAGGTATGGTTTTACTGGTATTTCTTTTCCAATCCATATCCCCACATCTGCTCCTGAATGGGAATGATTGCTATAATTGATTCCAACAGGAAGAATGATTAGATCCAATTCAGGAAATCGTTCCAATGTTTGGAAGGCAATACGGGTAAACCCTTTTTTTAATGAGCGAATGTTACGTTCGTGACTGTGTCCACCTTCAGCAAAAATAAGTATTGAACCCAATTGGGAGAGTATGGATATAGACTGATCAAAAGTTTCATTGTTTTTATCCATGTTGTGCTTGCCATCGCGAACCCGATAGACCGGTATCATGCGGATGAACCTCAATAGGCGATTTGCAATAGGGTTTTTGAATGCAGATGCTCGGGTAAGAAAATGTGGTTTCAAATTTGTCTGTGTAGCCACGATCAACGGATCAATCAAGGCGTTTTGATGATTGGCTACGATAATGACAGCTTTTCTTCGGGGAAGAAACTCTTTTCCTTCTAGATGAATTTTTCGATAAAAAATAAATAAAGCAAATTTGACTGTCAGCCTAAGCGCCCAATTAAAAAGACTTTTCATCTGTAAATCATTCATGAATGCTAAGTTTCTGTTTTTTGAAAGACCACTTCTCGAACATCTTTCCATCCCAAAGCAATGCTCATACCAGAAATAATATGCCAAATTCCCCACCAAGCTGCGATAATTGCCATTCCTCCGAGACCATCAAAATAGGTGAAAATCAAAACCAAAGCCAAGCCTGAATTTTGAATTCCTGTTTCTATGGTCAAGGTTTTTGTATCAGCCAAAGGTAATCGTGCAAGTTTAGCTAAGCTAAAGCCGGCTACCAAAGCCACCAAATTGTGAGCAAGTACCCAAAAAAAGATGAGTCCAATAAATTGAAGAAATAAATTGTAATTTCCTAAAAATGCAATTACCACAAAGGCTGCAAAAATTAAGATACTTACTGGTTTTAAAATTTTACTTAAACGTTTAGCCCGTGTTGGATAGTAAGTATTGATATACATCCCGAGCATCAATGGGATACCTAATATGAGAGCAACTGTTTGAAAAACTTCAAAGTAAGAGAGCGAAATGCTTTTAAGTAAAGCACTGGAAGGCTCGTAAAAGCTAGCCCATAGCGCAAAGTTTAAAGGGGTGATAAAGATTGAAAAAGCAGTGGAAAATGCCGTGAGGGATACCGATAAAGCAGTGTTTCCTTTAGCAAGATGAGTCATAAAATTTGAAACATTTCCACCAGGACAAGCTGCCACCAAGAACATACCCAACGCAACAGAGGGAGGAACTTGAATGAGTTGAACCAAGATCCATGTAAGGAAAGGTAAAAAAAAGAATTGAGAAATAATCCCTACAAAAAAAGCCTTTGGATTTTTACCTATATATTTGAAATCACTCACTTTAAGATCAAGCGCAACACCAAACATAATGATCGCTAAGGATAAATTAAGTAAAAAAAGCGAATCCTGATTAAAGTTAAGCACACTTGTGTCCAAGTTTTCCTTCATTGCAAGAAGTCTTTCAGAGCAGTTTTTTCGATTAAATCCCTCATGTGTTTGTTAGAAAAAGGTTTTTCAATGTAAGCTAGAATATTGGAGTATTCTTCACTTTTTTTGTGGTCATGCAGATTGATAGAAGAAGTGACCACTACTACATCAGTAATCGAAGTCAAGTCTTTTTCCACTAGTTGATCCATGAAAGACCAACCATTCATTCCATCCATATAAATATCCAAAAAAACATAAAATTTCGCATAGGAATTTTGATTGTTTGATATGTATTCCAACGCCTGACTACAATTTTCAAACTTTTCTGGTGTTTTTCCTATCCCATTTTTTTTCAATAACTGCTCATGTAAGTGTAAAAAGACATTATCATCGTCGACAATAAGTAGTTCGTAATTCATAAGTGTTTTAGTAAGAGCCCTTAGGATAGGGTGATTATGAGTTAAATGTATGAAATTTGTAAACTTATTCAAACATGTCGCGTGTATATGTTTTCTCCGTGATTTCTTTCACTACCTGATCTAGTTCCTTTGCAGAATGTTCTAATTGAAGCATGGTTTTTTTAAATGCTTTTTGGGTAAGATCATGGTCGTGTAAAATATCAATCAGCCCTAAGATTCTTGCTAGAGGTGCCCTGACTATATGAGATTGCATCCAAGCGATATCTTTCAAAGCGTTTAACTGCTCTTTGATTGCCTCATTACTTTTACTTAATTCTTTTGTTCTTTCAGCTACTTTTTCTTCTAACATTTGATTTTGCTTTTGGAGCTGTTTGAACAAATAAGCATTTAAAAGTAAATTTTTAATTCTCAACGTAACCTCCACTAGATCAAATGGTTTTGTCAAGAAATCATGCGCCCCGAGGGATAATGCTTTTTGTTTAGTTGGCAACGTTACATCTGCTGTCAATACCAATACTTTCAAGTGTGCATAATGAGTTGGGTTTCCTTGGATTATTTTCAGGATATCGAACCCGGAAATGTGTGGCATCATCAAATCGAGCAGTACCAAGTCTGGTTTGAATTGATCAATTTGAGCGATAGCGTTTCTAGCATCAGTCTCTGTTGCTAATGATTGGTAACCATGGGTTTCCAGCAATTCTGTCAATAAATCTACATTGGATTCCTTATCGTCAATTATGAGTATTTTACATTTTTTTAGTTGTTCTTCCATTGGTATTAATTAACTGGTCTAATTCAGTCAAAAATGATTGAATATTGATAGGTTTGGTTAGATACGCTACTGCTCCTAAGGAAAGCACATGCTGCACTTGTTCTTCGATGGCATCTGCACTGATGACAAGGACTGGGACATCTTTAGTTTCAGGGTAAGACTTTAAATTTTTGATGACCTCACTTCCGTGAATGTCTGGAAGATTCAGATCCAGTAAGATAACTTTAGGCTTATATTCTTTGACCAGTTGAACTGTCTGCTTTCCATAAATCGAAGAAATTAACGTCAAAGAAGGCCGGGCTGTTTGCAGGATATCCTCCACCAATTTCAAATTGGCGCTGTTATCCTCTACATATAGGATAGTTGCTTCAGGGGAATCTGTTCTCAATTCATCAATCAGGAGATCGTAAGACAAAGAATTCAATTGGTGATCTGTATGTTTTACTTTTTCAAATTCTACTGCAAAAGTGCTCCCTTTATCCAGTTCACTTTCCACATAAATATTCCCTCGCATGATTTCTGTCAATTTTTTAACAACAGCAAGTCCTAGCCCTGTACCTTCAATTTCCGAATGAGTATTGACAATCCGTTCAAAAGGGTTGAAAATCCGTTCAAAATTTTCTTCTGCTATTCCAAAACCACTGTCATGCACTAAAATACGAATTTTTTCTCGATTGTAAGAATCAAATATTTTGTGACATTCGAGCTTCACGTATCCCTGAGGGTGGTTATACTTGATGGCATTATTGATCAAGTTTAACAAAATCTGTTTGAGTCTTTGTTTATCTGCGTAGATAAAAGCATCAAACTCTTCGCAATCCAGCATTTCCACTTGAATTTGATTTTTGGTAGCCAAGGGACTGACTGTTTCTATCATTTCAAGTAAAATGGGACGAAGCTGAACAGGTTCTAGGGATAAGGAAATTTTTCCTGCATCAATTTTTGATATATCTAAAATTTCATTGATCAAGTCCAATAGATGATGACCACTTTTTAAGATTTGAGAAATTCCTTTTACTTGTTTTTCAGATAATTCTCCCATCTCGAGTAACTGAGCAAAACCCAGAATGGAGTTCATCGGGGTTCGTAATTCATGGCTCATTCTAGATAGAAACTCACTTTTTGCATGATTAGCTCTTTCAGCTTCTTTTTTAGCTTGTTCCATCTCCTGAGTACGCTCAATGACCCGTTCTTCCAAGTTCATATTCAGTTCAATCAATCCTTTCTCAGCATTGACACGATCTGTAATGTTTCGAACAAATGCTAATACTCGATTATTGGCAAGTGGAACCATCCTGGATTCGTAGTAATTGATTTTTTCATAAATCTCAATCTCATATTCATAGGTTACTCTTTCTTGAGTTTGCAAACACGTAGCAAGATGTTCTGCATGAATTAACCTTCCATCAGTCCCAAAAATATCTAACAAACTAGCTCCAATAATTTGATTTCTAGGTAATTTTAAGTCAGCTTCATTGCTGGCAAAAAAAGATTGGATAATTTCTTCTTGATTCAAAATAAAAATTAAATCAGGATTGGCTATAAGGATGGCGTTCAGTCGATCGTTTTGCTCTTTGAGTTGTTCTTCTGCAACTTTCCTTTCCGTAATATCTGAATCGGACCCCCTGTAACCAATGATATGCTGTTGATGATCCATCATCGGGGTGGCATTGGTAGTGACCCAAATGAGTTGTCCACTTTTAGTTTGAATGGGATTTTCAAAATCTTTAATCGTAATCCTTTCTTTGACAAGTCTGATTGCTTTCTCTTTAAAATTTTCTTTCAGATTATCAGGATGCATGTCATAGAAATGTTTTTTTCCTATTAACTCTTCCGGCTTATAACCAAAAACCTTTTCTGCAGCAGGTGAAATAAATGTATAAAACCCATCTAAGTCAATCTCCCAAATTACTGTCTGACTTTGTTCAGTGATTTGTCTAAATCGCTCTTCACTAATGGCAAGATTTCGCTCGGTTTGTAATTTCTCTGATATATCTTCTTTGATAGCGATGTAATGGGTAATCTGCCCACTTTCATTTTTAATGGGCCCTATAGTTGCTTTTTCAGTGTAGGTTTCACCACATTTCTTTCGATTATAAAGTAAGCCTTGCCATAGCTCCCCTTTGGTTATTGTACCCCATAATTTCTCATGATCAGAGTTTGGAGTGAGTCCTGATTTAAGTACTCTCGGGTTTTTACCTATCAATTCATCAGGACTATATCCTGTAACTTTAAATGTGGAGCTATTGGCATATTCAATATTCCCTTCTAAGTTGGTAATAACAATGCTCAAAGGGTTCTGTTCAACCGCCATAGACAGTTTTCGGAGTTTTTCTTCTGATGCCTTTTTTCCAGTAATATCATCCCACACTACAAAAACCTGTTCTTCCCCGTCTATAGTTAGTTTGGACGCGAATACATCCACAATCAAAGGGCTTCCATCCACCTTGGAATGAACCCATTCAAAATACTGATTTTCCCCTTTTGAAATCAGTTGGAGTAATTTGTTTTCGATTTTTTCTGAATGAATCCCGTTGGGTTGATATATAGGGGATAGTTGGGAAGGACTTTTTCCTAAAATATCTTTTTTTTGACCTCCAATCATTTCTATTGCAGCCAAATTGCATTCGATAAATTTACCTTCTTTGATCAACAATACACCATTGGGAGAATGATCAAATAAAAACTTGTATTTACTTTCACTGTAGGCAATCGCACGCTCTGCTTGTTTGCGATTGGTGATATCAATGCCCATGCACTGAATTTCATAGGGATTGCCTTTTTGATCAACTAAGCAAACAAATTCCCAAAGGGTAGTCCTAAAACCACCTCCTTTTTTGGGTTTATCCAACTCAACTTGAAAGATTTTTCCTGGCTTTTTAAAACATTTCTGGACAATGTCCAGCGTACGTTGATGATGATGTGGAGCTATGGATTCAAAGGCATTATGTTTGTGGGCTGGGATATCCTTATAAAGCCAACCAAATTCTCTATCAAAGGTATCATTGGTATATAAATGTATGCCTTCCAAATCGGTTCGAAGTACAAAGTTTGTTTGAGACCTCACCAAGTTGTTTAGCCTTAATTCACTTTGCTCCAAGGATAAAATGGTTCTTTTTTTAGCAACATAATCTCCTAAAGTTTTGGAAATGGTATCCAACAAAAATCCTTCCATCTCCATAAATGATCGATCCCTCGTCAACATGACGCTAAACTTAGTGGTGGAAGATGAGGAAAAATCACGGATTAACTGAAATGGATACGGTCGAAAGTTTTTAGAGTAACACTCCATATCTTCGAATAGGATTCTTACCCCAGTTTTATGGGGCGATTGAAATCCAGACGAAATAATTTCAACGGATGCTTGAAGATACTGTTTAATAGGTAATTCCCTCTCTCCAAGGGATATAAGTTGATGCACACAATGAAGACCTTGTGATTGCTGTGCTATGCTTGCCTGCTGTACCTGTAAGCCAGTTAATTGATGGTAAACTTTATTGAATACATTTAAGAGACTGAAGGCTGAAGGTGTTAGCTGTGTTTGAGTGAATGCAAATGCAGAGATTAAATACTGTAGTTGATCCGTTTTTCGAATATGCAAATGACTCATACCCATATCAAGTAGGATCTTTGATAATAAGCTTGCATTGGTCAATTCAACTAACTCATCTAAAGGAAGAGATTCCAGTGATTGCAAAAGTGTTTTTTCCTCTACTGACGAAAAGAATTGTAAAATTTTACTGCTCTCTATTGTTTGATTGTCCAACCATCCATTGAACCGCGTTAGGGATTGTTGAGAAAGGCTGTAATCAAAGAAGCAGAGTCCTTTCGCTTGCAGGAGGTTACATACTTCGGGGACTCTTGTTTCCCACCACAGGGCCACATCCCAAGAAGAGATGTTTTCGCTGTAACTCACCCAATCCTTCAATAGACTATTTTCCAAAATCAAGAGGGCTTCTCTAGGAATTTGTGCAACAGGATCATTCATAAATTTATCATTGTAATGTGAATCACAGCAAAGGTAAAAATTACAGATTCCTCGTTAAAAATCAAAATAAAATTTCTTATTTAGATCCTTTATCCGAGTTCTCTTAAATCAACTGGTACAACTCTTGAAACGCCTGCTTCGATCATGGTGATGCCATAAATGATATCCGTACTTGCCATAGTTCGCTTATTGTGCGTAACGATAATGAACTGCGATTCTTTAGAGAAGTTTTGAATAATATTATTGAATTTATCAATATTGGCATCATCCAAAGGGGCATCCACCTCATCAAAAATACAGAAGGGCGCTGGCTTCAATAAGTAGATGGCAAATAGAAGGGAGGTGGCAGTCAGAGTTTTTTCTCCACCCGACAACTGATTAATGGTCAAAGGCCTTTTACCTTTTGGTTTTGCGATAATCTCTATGCTGCTGTCCAATGGCTTTTCAGGGTCGACGAGAATCAAATCACACTGATCCTCTTCCGTGAATAGCGAACGGAAAACATGGATAAAGTTTGCCTTTATCGCTGCAAATGCAGTTAAAAATGTTTCTTTCGCTACTTGCTCGATTTCATCGATGGTTTCGATCAAGGAGGTTTTGGCAACTAATAAATCGTCCCGTTGGGTGGAAATAAACGTGTGCCGTTCTTTGATCTCATCATATGCTTCCATGGCCATAGGGTTAATAGGACCTATTTTTTCCAAGCGTTCCCTATTTTTGGTTACCAACTGCCTCAAATCACTTTCCGAAATTTCTTTAAAACCCTCTGCAACTTCGGGGTTTTCTTCCATCAGTTGCTCTAAATCAATCTCAAACTCCACTTCTAAGCGCTCCTTCATACTTGCCAATTTGAGTTTGACTTCATTCATACTTTGCTCCAATTGATGAATCAGTGTATCGAAGTTTTCTTTTGATTTTTGAAGTTCACGGATTTGTTTATCAATCAAATCTATATCACCACGGCAGGCATAATAATCTTTTTCAGCTTCAACAACTCCCTTGTCAATATTTTCTTTTTCTGCATACAATTCAATCAGCTCATCATCCTTGATCTCATTGGTGTCCAAGAGAACTTTGATTTCTGCATCGATTTGACTCAACTCAGCTTGTGATTTTTCAATTCGTTCTTTACTAGATTCGAAAGCAGCTTGCTTAAATTCAATCTCTTGAATCAGGCTATTGACTTTATTGAGTTGCTGATGATAAAGGATGTTTTCTTGATTAAAATGACTGGACTTTTGGGTCATTTTAGCAGTTTCTTCAGCTAATTGAATTTCTAATTCCTCCAATGTATAGCCAAGTTCCTCCAAAGACGCGCGTTCATCCAATAAGTCAGGGGTAATGCTTGCTAAGCTGATTTCCAGATTTTCAATCCGTTCCAAAATATCTTCCCGCTTATTGGCATTAGAATTCAAAAGTTCTGCTAGTTGTTCTTTTTTGGTGCGGATAGAAATGTATTGCTGATTCAATTCATTGATTTCCTCTTGCAAGTGTTCTATAGATGATTTGTAGGAAACATCTTTTAGTTTAATCATGTCAGAGACCTTATTATCCAGATTAGATCGAACAGAGGATAGCTTTTTATGGAGTTCTCTGATTTCCTTCTCTAATTTTTCCAAATTCTTGGCTCGTCCGATCCGTTTTCCTTCGAAAAGGCCCACAGAACCACCGCTGATACTGAATTTTCGCTTGGTGTATTTACCACTTTCGGAGATAAAAATAGCCTCTTGTCCTACTGGAAAGTCCTTATGATCTCCCTTAACTATGTAGACGTCATCTAGAATAAAGGCAATTAATTTGGCATACTTTTCATCGTATTCGATGATTTCAGTAGCAGGAATAGCATTGGCAAATAATTTGGTTTGACTAGGTTGGAAATTTTTAAACTGGTCTAATACAAAGAAATTAGCCTTTCCTTTTGCCGAATCACTTAAAAGATTGACAGCGGTAATAGCCTGCTCCTCTGTTTCCACTACATAGTAGTTCATGTAGGTTTCTAGGTAGTTTTCAACTGTTACCCTGTAGCGTTCATCCGTGGTCAATACATCAGAGAGTAGGGGAGTCTCTTTTGCCCACGTGGAGTTTTTCTTCAAAAACTTAATGGCCTCTGGAAATCCTTCCAGGTTTTCTACCAAGGATTTGGTAAGATTATACTCATTTTGTTTGGCATCAAGCTTTCGTGAAAGCTGTGTAACTTCCTCCCGGATTATTTCCAGAACACGGTTTCCTTCTTCGATTTTCTGGAGTTGCTCTTCCTCTTTAGTTTTGAAAGCTTGCAATGCTTCAAGCTTATTATCCAATTGCTCTTTTAAATCAAGAATTTTATCCTCAAATTCCAGTAGGCTGCTTTCTTGGGTAGTGTCATCTACCGCAGTTTTTTCTAACTCCTGTTTTAAGGTCGATAATTGGATTTGTTTGATTTCTTGGTCTTTTGAAAGCTGATAAACCCGTTCTTTTTTACTGTTATGTAGACGAGCGCTTTCCTTTTGCTGCTCTTGAATCTGTTGCTGTACGCTTTTCTGATGCTCATATTCCTGCTTGAGCTCTTCAATGATGAGTGACTTTTCAGCTAGTTGCTTTTCAGAAGATTCTTTTTCTTGCTCCAAAGAACGGATGCTAAAACCAGCTCGATCATTGGATTTGCGGTCTGCATCGATTTGTTCCCGAAGTTTCTGGGACCGATCTTCCAAAAATCGTGATCGCTCATTTTTGATTTTTTTATCACTTTCAAATTGCCGGATTTTGTTGACGTGCTCATTGAGGGACTTCTGCCTACTACTTAGCAATTTTTCTTTTTGAATCAAATCTGCTTTCAACTGCTCAAGACGGGATTCTAATGCTGCCATTTGTGTTTGTATACCCAACTTTCGGTCATTTTCTCCCACGACTTTTCCGTGAAGGTCAATCAGTTGATCTTGGTATTTTTGAACAGATTTTTTGGCAAGATTGATACTAGCTTCTTTGTATTCTGCTTTGATTTCAAAATATTTGGCTGTTTGCTTGGCCTGCTTTTCTAAGCTTTTCAGATTTTTCTCAATCTCATATAAAATATCCTCAACTCGATCTAAGTCTGCATCTGTATCCTCCAACTTCCGCAGTGTTTCCTTTTTTCGGGTCTTAAACTTAGAAATACCTGCTGCTTCCTCGAAAAGATCTCTTCGGGAATTGTTTTTGTCATTGAGAAGCTCATCGATCATTTTTAATTCGATGATTGCGTAGCTATTGGAGTTGATACCCGTATCCATAAACAGGTTCGTGATATCCTTCAACCGACATACGATTCCATTCAATAAATATTCACTTTCCCCACTTCTGTAGTAGCGACGGGTAATGGTAACATGTGTGTATTCTGTTGGAAGTAGGTTTTTTGTATTTTCAAAAGTCAGGGAGACTTCTGCCATGTTGGTAGGTTTCCTGTTCTTCGTGCCATTGAAAATGACATTTTCCATTTTATCTGACCGAAGCATCCGTGTTTTCTGTTCCCCCAACACCCAACGAATAGCATCCACTACATTTGATTTTCCACAGCCATTTGGCCCTACCACTCCGGTGATCCCTTTATCAAAATGAATGACCATGCGGTCACCAAAACTTTTAAAACCCTTTATTTCCAGCTTGCTAAGTAGCATACAGTGTCTTTACTAGCGTACGTATTTATGTTAGAATTTTGTAAGCGTGATTATGATAGCTAATTTGTTTTTTATATTCAGGAATCGAAACCTGGCCTTTTGAAAAGCTCAGCGTCAGGAAATTGCGCTCGTATTTGACTTTCAATAGTGGATAACAAGCTTTTGGCATACAGTAGCTGTTCGGGTGCACTTGAAAATAAACTCTCTAAGCCTTCCCAAGCTTCTAGAGAGTCTTTAAGGCAAACCAAAATCAATTTAGCAATCCCATTGTAGTGGCGCTCTTCAACGGGGTATTGATCCCAAAAATCCGCTTCTTCTTTTGAATTTAAAGCTACATGGACTTTGGAGGGAATTAAAGTCATATACCATTGGATGACTTCCAAGCTTTCATCCCTGATGGCTTCTAATTCATTGATTTTATCACCGCTTTGTAAGTGGATGTGTTCATGGAGGGACGCCCAGATTTCTGAGTTTTTCACCCAAGTGAGACAAGTATCTAAATAATCACTCGTTAAATTGCTCAGCGGATTGATGTCAACCATCAATTCATTTACTTGCATTTCATGATACGCTTCTTCCTGCTCTTCCTGAGTGATTTCATTTAGGTCAATTCCTTGTTCATCTGCCAGCTCTTGAAGCATATCCATGGAATTTTCCAGATTACCTTTCAGTTTGTCCCAAAAAGCATCTTCATTCATATCGGCATCTTCATCGGGCCAGTCCCCATGCTCTTGCTGATATAATGTGCAACGGTCAGAAAAAGGACAACGCTCGCACCAACGGTTGCAATAATTGAATATTCCCGGAATATTTTGCGGGTTTGGTGTTTTCATAAATCCAGTAAAACTTATTAACGATTTAAGGATAATTGCATCACATAATCATCCATGACATAGCCATTACCTATATCGATTACTTCCTCCGACACTTTGATAAATCCAAGATACTGATAAAAATCAATAGCCTGTGTATTATACTTGTTTACATTCAAGAAAATCCCGTAGTCTCCTTGTTCATGAGCCAACTCCGTGATTTGATCCATCATTCTTCTTCCAACACCCATACCCTGAGCTTTAGGCCTGATATACAGCTTGTGAATTTTTGTCAACTCGTTTTCAATCCCATGTTGGATGCCTGCAAATCCTAGCACGGAATCTCCGGCTCTCGTCTGTGCCACCAAAAATTGATGATTTTCCGTTTCTATTTGTTGTTGAAGTGTCTCGGTACTATACATCCAATCCAACATGTAGCGTATCTGACTTTCGTTCAGGATGTTCCCAAATGTAATTGGCCATGTTTCTTCAGCAATGCTTTTGATAAAAGGTATATCAGAAATCGAAGCTTTTCTAATCTCTATCATAAATAAAGTATACTTCTGTTATTTTTTTATTGTGAATTTTGTAGATCGCGATGGCCTTCATCGGAGGTTGATTTTTGTCGATGGTCACCAATTCCTGATCTATGACCGTATTCCCCATGACCAATCGATTGACTAGGTAGCAATTTAAATCTGGAGTCCTAATAAACATGCGCCCATAGATTTCACTCATTCGTTGTTTGCCTTCGTAGAGTAGTTTGTCAGGAAATTCATAGACTTTCACATCTTCTGCATAAGGAATAAGGAATGAGTCCAAATCCCGTTGATTGTAAGCATCTAGTTGGGCTTGTGCTAGTTGTTCAGCGACTGTGACCATAATTTCTTGAGCATAGAGGTTGCTGATAAAGGTAAGGCCCAAGAAGACAAGGCTCAAATTCTTATACACGTTTGGTGTCCTCCTTCCAATTAATAATTTGTTGTTTGATTTCTTTACTTCCGAGTCCATCGTTGATTGTTTTCTCCATCAGTGGAATGAATTCTTCATTACTTGCAAAGCGAAGTGCTACGATTTGGCTCATGCGAAGCTTTCGTTCCTGTTCCTGAAAACTCTTCCCTGTAAGTTCAAAATACTGTTGACGGATTTCTAATCGAATGACCCGGTCCTGATTTTTCATAGCATAGATCCTAGAAAGTATTGGCATAAGTAGGATAATAAATGCACCTAAGAGATGAAAAAAGGCATGAGACTGTTCTGGACTTCCCCACACATCTATCAGGCCTGAGACACTCCAAGCAAAATAGATGAGTGTTAATGGGGTCACTATAAAGTGGTGGAAAGGATAATACCGAGTATGATTGGAATAATTTTGCATATTTTCTGATTTTTTAAATGGCATGATGAACTGAGTGCCAAAATACGTACGAATGTTGGATTCCAAAACTCCATTTGCTTGAAATCCTTTTTGAAGGATGATAATTTAGAAGATTTTTGGTTTCACTTGAGAGAATATCTACCTTCGTGGCCTAATCAGTATCATTAATTATGGATTTCAAAAAACTTGACCAAGACTTAACTGCTATTGTAGAAAAGCGTATTGAATTGAGTAAATTATCATATGCAGATGAAGCCTATGATGACATAGAGGAGGAGTTACATGATTTGGAAGATGATTTCAATGACGATTTCGGAGATGAGTTAGAAGCCGCCTTAGATAAAGTCTATGCAGCCTTAAAGTCTGACAATGAAGTACTGCTACCATCCGCTTACTTAGCTAATAAGTATATTCCAATGAAAGCAGATGCGAAAGGTCAAGTTACATACGAAGTTCACGGCGCGCAAGGAGTGCCTTTAGAGTCCGAACAATTTGACAAAATGGACGTGAGACTGGTGCTAATCCCTAACCCTACAAGGTTTGTACTACAAATCAATGGGAAGTCTATGAAAGATATCTGGGTGGCGAGATAGAGAATGGTGAGCGGTTAACAGGTGGTGCATACCATGTGACAAGCCATCAGTAATCATAGGTTTCACTCAAGATACAAATTGGGATTGAAGGAGTGTGAGAAGGTATTTTCCAAATTGATTGGGACGCTAAAATCCTGATATTTTCCACTGCTACAATCCTAGCTTGATTCCTAGCTGTCATTTCCCGTCATCTATTTTTCATTGCTCATTTTTCAATGATCACCTAAGCTTTGATCCTTGTGTCCCAGACTCTAGGGAGAGGTTTTGACATTTCTTTCTAGTCTCATGCTCCTTATCTCTCCTGTACGCCCTACCTAGGCTTCCTCTTCGGGTCTGAAGCGGATTTCTTTGGGGTAAGGAAATGCGTGAAGCAATTCTCCTTTTTTGATTTTTCCTTGGATTTCTTTCCAATAATCGGGGTTGAATAAATTTTTGTGATACTCCCAAAAGTGTGGTTTGACATCTTCCCGTCCGATCATAAAACGCTTGAAATCTTCTGGGAAAACATCGTTTGGGGCAATGTCATACCAAGGGGAGGATGCATAAATCTGCTCATAAGTTTCTGCTTTTGGCTTCCATCTGAAATTCATATCAGTGAGGAATTCGATTTCATCGTAATCGTAAAACACTACACGCTTTTGACGTGTGACGCCAAAGTTTTTGGTCATCATATCTCCAGGGAAAATATTTGCTTGAGCTAATTGAAGGATAGAGTAGCCATATTCTTCTACAGCAATCTTGGCTTCTTCATAAGTACATATTTCCAAATAAATATTTAATGGAATCATTCTACGTTCTGTATACAGATGTTTGATAATAATTTCTGTATCAGTAAAGCTGAGCATGGAGTTGACTGTAGCCTTTAGGGTTTTTAGTAAGGAAGGAGCTACCCGATTGATCGGAAAGTGAAAGTATTCAAATTCATGGGTATCAGCCATCCTACCAACCCGGTCGTGTACACTTACAAGCTTGTATTTTTCGCGCACTTCCTGTCGGGTCATGGTTTTGGGTGGTTCAAAGTAATCTTTGACCATTTTAAATACAATGTTGTAAGAAGGAAGGGTAAACACCTCCATTACCATTCCTTTGATCCCTTCTGCTTCCGTCAATAGGTCTGAGCTATGCTCTAGATGGATCAAGAAATCCCTGTAAAATTCTGTTTTACCATGTTTGTTGAAGCCTATAGAATTATAGAGCTCATGGATTTTTTTCTGGGAAATGACCGAGTTGAGAAATGCAACCAATTGGGATGGTATAGGGGCCTCTACCATGAAATAGGAGCGTGTAAAGCCAAACAAGGAAGACATGGTCAAAGGATCAAAAATTAACGTGTCTACATATATGCCTTTGGGACCATTTAAAAAAGGGATGATAAAAGGCATCCATTTGCCGCCTACTTTTGTCCGGCCAATCAAATATGCTGCTTTATTTCTATAAAAAACATTTTTCCAGACCTGCGTAATGGTGTCTTTAGTAGCTTGATAACGGGTCAGTATTACTTCTCTTACAGCTCTGACCAACAATTGGATATCTGCTTCTTTATCCATATAAGTAACACCAAAGTCAAAATCTTGGAGAATGCTTCGAATGATTTTTTGAAGTCCCCATTCTGGTGGATAGGTAAAGAACAGCTTCTCAGATGAATGAAAATCACAAGTGTCATAACCCTCAAACACAAACATTAGGTCGTTTTCAATTCCTTGTAAGGTGTAAATTTTCCGAACCACCGAATTGAAAAATGTTTCTGCTAACTCTTTGTCTTTTCGTTCAGTTATACTCCAAGAGTAATAAGATTTGGTTTCTTTCCAGAATTCCCTTTCCTGCGAACTGTCTTTTACTAAGCCTTGTAGCAGTAGCTTGGTAGCTTCCACTTGATCTTTATATAGCCTCAACCTTCGCTTGTGATTTTGCTGCATACCCAACCAATCTTTATCGATAAAGTGCTGAGGAGCAAGAGCTGTCAACTCATTGAAGGTTGTGATGTAGGTGTGGTAACATTCAGCGATTCGTTCTGCTGCTAGTTTGATCTGTGCTCTATTCATTGAAATCGATCTTTGACTGCCGAAAGCTTTCTCTCTTTTTCTAATTTAGATTGTATTTTTTGAAGTTTATACGGTGGTGAAACCCTTACTTCGCAATTTTCAACCGGGCATGTCTGACAAGTAGTGCCTACATGTTTTAGTTGTATGGATGAATCATTGTGAAATTTTACTTTTCTTTTGAATGCACTGTTTACTTTCAGGCCAAATGATATACTGATTTGCTCTTGGTGTTTCAAGCCTGATTGATAGGCAAGTGCAAAGACAAAGTAGGATTGTCCATCCGGATAAAAGGAATACTGTGCTTTACCTATTCGAGGAGCACGACTTTTAGCAAAATCATCAAATATAGTGGCTGACACCCACCGTCTGCAATAGTCTTCTTTTTGTTTGGAAGCATGCGGATGGTGAATACCGGACAGATGCAACTCCTTGTCTAAGGAGAAATTTCCCGTTGGTAGACTCTTACTGATGCGAAGAAAAAAGAGCTCCTTCAAGCCAAAATGTTTGGGAAGAAGATTAGTGATTCTATATACCAATGTTTCCGGAGTAACATTGTATTTTTCTATCCAACTCAATAAAAGCTCGTGGTCTAGTTGCGTTTGATTTAAAAACTTTTCGAGATCTTTTATGAATTCCTTTTCGTCCAGCAGCATAGCACAACTGAAGTAACTGGCCTGAAAGTGGTGCAGGACTTCTTCAAAAGAATTGACGCTGATCCAAGATGAAGAATATGGTCTAGTGTTAAGCTTGAGATAAGCATAGCCTAGCTCTCTTCCTAATGCAAATATTTTTTGGTTTTCGGTTAAGTTAGGGTTCAATAGGAATTTTGAGGTTTTCCCTGGTAATAAAAGACTCCTAGTTTTGGCCAAGCCAACTTCTTGTTCAAAGTCAAAAGCAATCACTTGGTATCCGTAGGTAGATTCTAAAATTTCTATAAGTTGATGCGTAGTTGGGTGCAGAGGTAGATGATGTTGGACCTTGCATGCATTCACTTGGCTTTCTAAATCTGGGAAATAATTGTCATGCATTTCCTGATATGCTCTTAGGGAGGACAAGAAAAATTCCTCCAAACTGATGTCATAGGCACGACTTATATCCATCAATGTAATGATAAATGCATTGAGTTTGGTAGGGGCATCTGATAACAATTCAATAAAAGAACTCGGATCAATTCCGAAAATATCTAATGGTAATTCTGATAGTATATTGGAATGTAGTAAATCCGATATTGGCTTCATTTTGTCTTCCAACTGTAAAGAAACCAAGTAGTCATACTCTACTTTTAAGGCTTCTGCCAACTTGAATACTTTATCAGCTTTAGGGTATTTTTTCGACTTTTCGATTTCATTCAGGTATGAAACAGAGATGCCTGTTTTGTCAGATAGCTCTTGTAGGGATAAATTTTTCTCCTTCCTTAACTGCTTGAGCTTTAGCCCAAATATGATTCGGATATTTTCTTCTTTCATGAGTGATGCGTACTTCTTTTATCAAATCGTATTTATTGAATAATTGAATATACCTCGAAAACCTCAATAAAAAAGCTTTTTAGCGTGTTTTTTCTTATGACGAAAATATATAAATAAAATAAATTTATAAAAAAGCGAAATTTCGCTTTTTTATTTAAATTCGTTTTGCTATGTTTACATCATCGAAACACATTAACCAAGAGCAACATGACCATAGCAGTAACAGATAATTTAAAACTAGCCGTATTGGGAGCGATACCCGCTAGTTGTGATCATATCCTTTCACCGGAAGCCTTGGAATTTTTGGCCTATCTAGAGTTAAAATTTCGCGAAAAAAGGTATTCTATTTTGGTAAAAAGGCAACGCATTCAAGAGCGATTGGACAAGGGTGAATTGGATAAAATTTTGGAGGAAATCCCTAAAACAGACGGAGACTGGACGATTGCCGGTGTTCCTGCTGATTTGGAAGATCGGAGAGTGGAGATTACGGGTCCAGTTGATCGTAAAATGGTTATCAATGCACTTAATTCGGGCTCCAAAGTCTTTATGGCTGACTTTGAAGATGCATCTTCTCCTACGTGGTTGAATATGATCGAAGGTCAGGCAAATTTATACGATGCGATTCGCAATAAAATTGATTTTACGGCAGAAAATGGAAAAACATATGCATTGAAAGAATCACATGCAGTTTTAAAGGTTCGTCCTCGCGGGTGGCATTTGGAGGAAAAGCAATTGCAAATCAATGGAGAACCGTTGAGTGCTTCTTTAGTAGACTTTGGGTTATTCTTTTTTCACAATGCAGAGGAATTGATTAAACGTGGTTCAGGTCCCTATTTTTACTTAGCAAAATTAGAGAATCATTTGGAAGCGCGGCTGTGGAATGAGGTATTTATAGCAGCACAGGACTACTTGGGTATTCCTCACAAAACGATTAAAAGTACTGTCTTGATAGAGACAATCTTTGGAGCATTGGAGATGGATCAGATACTTTTTGAATTAAAGGATCATATCGTAGCGCTCAATGCCGGTAGATGGGATTACATCTTTAGTGTCATCAAGAAGTTTAGAAATCATGAAAACTTCGTATTGCCAGACAGAAGTCAGATCACCATGGGTGTACCATTTATGAAGGCATATGCTACCCGTTTGGTTGAAATATGCCATAAAAGAGGAGCACATGCGATTGGGGGTATGTCAGCATTTATACCTGCAAAGGATGAGTCCATCAATCAAATAGCAAGGGAAAAAGTGACATTAGATAAAGAGAGAGAAGCAGGTTTGGGTTACGACGGTACCTGGGTAGCACATCCGTTCTTGGTTGATATTGCTAAGGATGTGTTTACCCGGGCCTTCGACTCTGGTTATTGCAATCAAAAAAATAAGCCACTAATGGAAAGTGGACTTGAAAACAAAGATTTGCTTGATGTTCGGATTCCAGAGAGTACTATAACCGAAGAAGGAGTTCGCACCAATATCAATGTGGGGATTTTATATCTCGAAAGTTGGCTCAATGGGGTAGGAGCTGCCGCCTTATATAACTTGATGGAAGATGCCGCAACAGCAGAGATTAGCAGGGCCCAATTGTGGCAATGGATTCGCCACCGAGCAAAAATGGATAATGGCCAACGTGTTACGCCCGAACTTTATCAGGAGTTGAAACATCATGAAGTTGAAAAAATTCAAGCACTTCTAGATGAACCGAGAGGGAGTTCTGAAAATCTCAAAAAAGCAGTGATGCTTATGGACAAATTGGTCCTTGGAAAGACTTTCATTGATTTCTTAACACTGCCTGCTTACCAACTTCTGGATTGAACTGATCACTTCTATCTCGCTTTTAAGAAAAACAAAAAACCAAACAGCAACCAAATAACAACCAAACAACAACAATACAATTATGAAAACGAACAAAATTGAACGCGCAGTAGCCATTGAAAAAGATTGGGCAGAAAACCCACGCTGGGAAGGCATCACTCGTACATACACTGGAATGGATGTGGTAAATTTAGCTGGTAATTATCCAATTGAACACAGCATTGCCAAAATGGGAGCAGAGCGTCTGTGGGATAAATTGACCTCTCAACCATTTATAGCAGGTTTGGGAGCATTGACGGGTAATCAAGCGGTGCAGGAAGTTCAGGCTGGTCTTGAAGCCATCTATCTATCTGGCTGGCAGGTTGCGGCAGATGCTAACTTAGCCGGTCATATGTATCCGGATCAAAGTTTGTATCCTGCTGATTCAGTACCGGCCGTAGTCAAGCGAATCAACAATGCTTTGCTTCGTGCAGATCAAATTCAAAGTCTTACCGATAAAGAGGATTTACACTACCTAGTTCCCATCGTAGCTGATGCAGAAGCAGGATTTGGAGGTAATTTGAATGCCTTTGAATTGATGAAAATGATGATCGAATCAGGTGCATCCGGTGTTCACTTTGAAGATCAACTATCCTCAGCTAAAAAATGTGGTCACTTAGGTGGTAAAGTATTGGTTCCGACTCAGGAAGCTATCAACAAATTGATCGCAGCACGATTGGCAACTGATGTGATGGGTGTATCTACCATTGTCATTGCACGGACAGATGCTGACGCAGCAAACTTGATTACTTCTGACATCGATAAAAGAGATCACAAGTTTATTACTGGAAAGCGTACCTCAGAAGGTTTTTATGAGGTTAACAATGGACTTGAACAAGGCATTGACCGGGGGCTTTCCTATGCACCTTATGCCGACTTGATTTGGATGGAGACATCCAACCCTGATTTAGGTTATGCCCGTGAATTTGCCGAGGCTATACACGCTAAATACCCAGGAAAAATGTTGGCCTATAATTGTTCTCCTTCATTTAACTGGGCCGCACATTTGTCAAAATCAGAGATGTTGACTTTTAGAGAGAATTTGGCTGAAATGGGTTATAAATTCCAGTTTATTACGTTGGCAGGATTCCATGCTTTGAACACCTCCATGTTTGAATTATCGAAGGCCTACAAAGAGCGAGGAATGGCAGGTTATTCTGAATTGCAAGAAAGAGAATTTGCCTTGCAGTCCAGCGGTTTCAAAGCAGTAAAGCATCAGGCATTTGTAGGAACGGGCTATTTCGATGCAGTACAGGAAGTAGTGACAGCAGGTTTGTCTTCTACGGTAGCATTGAAAGGCAGCACAGAAGAAGCTCAGTTTTGACAAAATTAAATTTTCGCAATCGATTGCTTGCGCAGAATAAAAAGATTTTCTACCTTTCGATCATGTTATTCAATCACTGAATATCTACAATAGGTTTAATAGGTTTGAGAGATAGAAAAAGGTCGGCACAATGTTCCGACCTTTTTTGTTTTTTGAGGATTTTGTGTTTGTTTAGTGGTACAGAAACTCTCTACACATGCGTTTTTACTTGAATTTCAATCGTCTAACTATTTTTCTTTTGTCTGCCTTTGCCATGAGTTGCAGTACAGATACCAAGCAGGGTGAAGTGGCGATAGATGAAGTGCTAATTATTGATGAAGAACTAGAACAATTATTCCAAACAGGTATACAGTTATTGAGTCCTTGGGAGAGCTTTTGGAATAATCAATTTTCTGAATTTCAAGTCACCCAATTTACGTTGGATAAAACAGAATATTTTGAAGAATTGGAGTGGCCCGAAGAAAATTTTATAACGCCAGGAAACCCTTTTCATCCCTATCTGATACCACATCCAGAAGGTGATGGAATAGTAGACATTTATAGTTATAAGGTTACCATTCCTGCAGAAGGTAAACCGGGCTTAAATCCAGATTCTGAAGTGATTTATTTCAAGTCAAATGGGATGCGTAAGCGATTATTATTTATAGGGCCATCTGGTGGGTTTGAAGAAGCCGCATGGATCAGTACAGATGTATTGATGGTTGCCGGGTGGTTTGAAGATGAGGCAGGTGTCAGTCCCGTGATATGGATGATAGAACCGGAGCAGAACAGGTATAAAGTCTTTACACACCCATTTCATTCCAACCAATATCCAAAAGATGCGTATCTAAAAAGGAAGTTAACGAAGATAGATTTATAGGAAACCAAGTGTTGACAGTTTTTGTAGAACCACTAAGTTAATTTTTATTTTCCCTAACAATAACGTTAAAAAAGATATGAAATTTGAGGAATTGGTGCGGAAGCTGGAGCGAATGATGGAAGAGCCTTTGCCAGGAAGGGAAGGGCAGGTGATGATGGCTCCGCAAGGAAGGATGAATGAAGGAGCATATAAAGCTTCTATTCGATCCGACCATAGAAAAGGTGCTGTTTTGATGTTGTTTTACCCGCATCCAGACGGAACTTTTGTTCCTTTTATCAAAAGACCAGCTTACGAAGGGGTACATTCTGGACAGATTGCATTTCCGGGTGGAAAATATGAAGAAAGTGATGGCGGACTCGATCGAACAGCTCTTCGGGAAACAGAAGAAGAAATCGGAGTTGATGCTAGTCAGGTTCGTATTCTAGGCAAATTGACGGAGGTTTACATTCCTCCTAGTAATTTTATGGTTCATCCATACATAGGGTTTATAGATCGACTGCCGGAGTTTAATCCAGATCCTTTGGAAGTAGAACGAGTTATTGAATGTTCTTTCCCACATCTTTTAGATAAAAAAATTCGTAAAATAGGCCCTGTGCAAAGCTCATCTGGGGTAATTCTCAAAGCGCCCTACTTTGCTATTGAAAAAGAAATTGTTTGGGGGGCAACAGCCATGATGCTAGGTGAGTTTACTTATTTATGGGAGAAAGTGGAACGGAAAGGAATATAGATTTTAAAAAAAGAATGAGACTGGGTATGGTAGATGCTCATTCCTCTTGAATAGGCCTTAGTCATTATAAATCGAAATTGTTTCTTCCTTTTTTGCAAGGTCCTTGTTGCTTGCTTTCAAAGTTCCTTCTAAACTTTTCCCTATATTTGCCTAAGAATTTTAAACCCAAAAACTTAGGATATGCAACAGGATTTTCTTCCAATCAATGGGACTGACTATGTGGAATTGTACGTAGGTAATGCCAAACAATCAGCCCTTTACTATCAATATGCATTTGGTTATGAATTGATGGCCTATGCAGGACCTGAAACTGGTGTACGTGATCGAGCATCGTACGTTTTGAAACAAGATAAAATCAGGTTGGTCTTGACGACACCTTTGCACGAGGCTCATCCCATCGCAGACCATATTAAAAAACATGGAGATGGAGTAAAGGTCTTGGCACTTTGGGTGGATGATGCCGAAAAGTCTTGGAAAGAAACGACCGCTCGTGGAGCAGTTTCATACAGTGAGCCGCAAACCTTGACTGATGAATTTGGAAAGGTAGTAGTAGCCTCTATATGTACTTATGGGGAGACCATCCACACGTTTGTAGAACGTAAAAATTATACAGGTGTATTTTTACCTGGCTTTAAGCCAAGAAAAAGTGAGTACCAAGCCACTTCGGTAGGATTGAAATTTATTGATCATTGCGTTGGAAATGTAGGCTGGGGAGAGATGAATAAATGGGTGGAGTTTTATGAAAAAGTGATGGGCTTTAATTTATTGATCACGTTTGATGATAAAGACATCTCTACCGAATATTCTGCTTTAATGTCTAAGGTGGTTTCCAATGGAAATGGATACATCAAATTTCCCATCAACGAGCCAGCAGAAGGTAAAAAGAAATCCCAAATAGAAGAATATTTGGATTTTTATAATGGGTCAGGTGTACAACACATGGCTATTGCAACAGATGATATTATTCACACGGTAGCTGAATTAAGAAAAAGAGGTGTAGAATTTCTGGAAGTGCCAGCTTCTTATTATGAAGACTTATTGGAGCGAGTAGGGGAGATAGAGGAGGATTTGCAGCCATTAAAGGACCTCAACATTCTAGTGGACAGGGATGAAGAAGGATATTTACTTCAAATTTTCACCAAACCAGTTCAAGATCGTCCTACGCTTTTCTTTGAAATCATTCAGCGAAAGGGAGCAAAATCTTTTGGTAAAGGTAATTTTAAAGCCTTGTTTGAAGCTATTGAGCGTGAACAAGAGTTGAGAGGTAATTTGTAATTGAAAAATTTAAAAATAAAAAAAGCCAGTTTATACTGGCTTTTTTTGTCGGGGTGGCAGGATTCGAACCTACGACCTCCACATCCCAAATGTGGCGCGATACCGGGCTACGCTACACCCCGAAATCGTTTAGTAAGATGGATATCTCATTAACGAGTTGCAAATGTAGTTAAATGAAATTGTTTTCAAATAGTAATTGGGTATTTTTTTGAAATATATCAATACTTGCAATAAAATGCCGCTGAGGACTATTGAAGTCAGGAATTTCAAATTAGCAGTCTTTCAATTGGTATTAATTAATTTGAAGTTTTATTACCCAGGCTTGACGCAATCAACTTTTCCATTGGATCGAGAAAGTAGACCCCTCGTTGATCTTGCTGTTGACTTCTAGTGTTGCACCTAAGTTATGTGCAAACTCCTTGCAAAGTATTAGGCCTACTCCCGAGCCTTTTTCTCCTTCTGTTCCTAGCTTGGATACAATTCGTCCTGCAAAAAGCTTTTCTAGTTTTTCTTTTTCCATTCCCACACCAGAGTCTGTAATACTAATTTTACCGCCAGCTTCCTGCTCATAGTGAATACGGATACTCCCTTCTAAGGTGGTGAATTTTATGGCATTTGAAATTAGATTCCGCAAGATAAAATTCAAGCGATCTTTTTCTGTATGGATCACTAAGTCCTCGGGTATATCATTGATTAGTTGAAGTTTTTTTTCTTTGCTTTTACTTGAAAACTGACGAATATTATCTTGAACCAATGGATGGACTAAAACTTCCACAATAGGCATTGGGTGCTCATTCAATTCATTTTGAGCCCATTCTAGTATGCTTTCCAAAAGTTCTCTGACACTTTTTATTTGGTCAGATAAATGAGGAAGTATCAATTGAAACTCTTCATGTGAAATATTTTGTCCACTTTCTAATTCTAATAAGGATTGCAATGATGAAATTGGAGATTTAATGTCATGGGAGAGCACAGAAAACAGCAATTGCCTACTTCTATTTGACTGGGTCAAGGCTTGGTTTGATTGTTCTAATTCAGTTGTTTTTTCTGCTATTTCAAGATTTTTAACTTCTAGTTTTTTAAGGATCTCTGTTGTCTGTTCATGTGCTGCTGCCAATTGATCATTCTTTCTTTTCTGGAAAATCCATCCAAAAACTAGTCCAATAAATAGAATGGCTCCACTAAAAAGTAGCTCATTTTTTCGTTTTAACTTAATGTCTAACAGCAGTTGTTCCTGAATTAGGCGCTTATTTTCTTCCTCTTTTTTCTCTGCTTCATATTTGATAAGCAGTTCTTCCCGGATTTTTTTATTTTGCTCACTTGTGAGTTTTTGCTCTGTATTCAACTTCATTTTTGTGAATTCATAAGCGTTTTTGTAATCAGCCAAGTCCTCATAGACAGTCGCTAGCATTCCTGCAGCAAAACTAATTTGATACGGAGAGTCCATGTCTTCAGCCAGCTTCATGGCTTGTTTTGCGTAATTTAGGGCAATATCTTTATTTTTAATTTCTAAATTAAACTCTGCTAATTCATAGAGAAGGGCAATTTGAGCTTCCGGATTTTGTAGGCCATTAGAAAATTCTAAGGCCTGCGTCAGTAGTTTTTGTGCAGTCACATAGTCTTGGCTTCCTCTTGCAAGATCAGCAAGCATGTTAAGCGTATTGATACTACCTCTAATATCCTGTAAAGAGGTTTTGATTTCAATCGATTTTTCAAGGTAATATCTTGCAGAGTCTAAATCCTTGGGGCTATCAGTGGCATTCCATAGATCTGTATAATAACTGCCCAAATTATTGTAAAGCAGGCTTTGTGCCCTTAAGTTATTGGCAATCAACGCATAGTCAAGTGATTTCATGTAGCGTTTGACTGCGTCACCTGCACTACCTGTACGATACAGTACATTGCCAATATTGAGGTGTGATTCTATAAGTCCTAATGTATCCTGGATATGTTCTCGTATTTTAAGGGCATTTATATGCGTTTGCATGGCGGAATCAAATGAGGACTTGATCAAAAAAGAGATCCCTTTTATATTCAATGAATTTGCTTTCACCTTATCTAGCCCATGTTTTTCTGCCAAGTTGATAGCGGAATCTGCATAAGCTATAGATAAATCTTGATCAATCGCATAATTGGCTTTAGCTAATTGATAATACATTTCAGCTTTCACGGTGGGATCTTTTACAATGAAAATTTCATTTTTCAGACTGTCTGTTAGTGTAGGCCCTTGCTGAAAAAAGAATAGATACAGAAATGAAAGTACTAGCATGAATGAGAGATAAGAGGTGACTGGCTAATGAATGCTTAAACATAAATAAGTATTCTTACAGGTACAAATTAGTTAATAATTAGGACTAGACGCAATGAATGATGAAATTTAAAATTTAATGATGTTTGTTTTACCAAAAGTGGAATACGCTAAAAAGGAGGCGGAGAGGAATTTGATTCTTGCAGCAGATTCTTTTTGGTTTACCAATAGCTTGTTACTAGAAATTTGTTGTTTTATCTGCAAAGCCTGTTCTATTGTTGCGAATTTTGTAATCCACTCAATTACAAACGCAATGACCCAGATGATGATACTTCTACTTCTGTTTTTCAGTATGCATGCCCATGCTCAAAAAAATAAGCCCAATGCCATAGTTGAACCAATCACTATTGAGTACAAGGGCAAAGAAGTTAAAGCAAAAAAACTGACAGTAAGCTCAGAAATTCCCATGGATATTGACAGTGCCTGGATAAATGTAAAGACCCCTGCACTTTTAGAGTTTGTGGCCGAAGGAATGATTCGGTTTAAACCCCTTGGAGATGGGTTACCCAAACAATGGGAGGTAGGGGAAACTTATGGGGTAAAAATGCGGGTATTTGGATTTATTCCTTTTGGTGGAATACACTATCTATTTATTGAGAAAATCGATGACGAAAACCATACCATAGCTTCCAAAGAATGGGATAGGGGAGCCAAGGTCTGGAATCACCATGTGGCCATGAAAGACCTTGGTAATGGAAGGATATATTATGAAGATTCCATCACGATTTATGGGGGTCTAATGACAGGTATAATCACCTCTTTTGCCAAGCAGTTTTACAAGCACAGGCAAAAAAGATGGCAAATAGTGGCGGAGGAAAGCCTTAATTTCGATCTTGAGTAGAAATTCAAAGACCATTCTAAAATATATGTTTTATTTTGATAAAAACTTTGGGCTATATGTAGGCAAACTTAAAACCAATGAATTTCATAAACATTATGGAATACAGATAAATGTAACTGCAAACCCAACTATAAATCTGACTATAAAAGGTGAGAAAGGATATTTTGGAAATGCTTTTTATATACCTTCAAAAATTGAACATAAGCTGCTAAGTGAAGAAATCCAACTTACAATTTTGAATTAAGCGGTTGATTTCTAGATTTATCAATAAAGTGCATGAAACAGGCATCCATGCTATCGGGATAGATAAAATTATTCATTCTGAAGAAGACTCTGCGGAGCGCATGGCCAAAAGTCTTCAGATGAAGGGAGTCATAGACTCTTTGGATGTATCAGACAACTACAACATTATTGAAGTAAATGCCCCTCAACGATATATAGGACTTACGATTGCAGTGACGAAAATCCGTCAAGATTATAACATCAACATTCTTACCCTTATTAAAATGGAAGAAAAACTTAATATTTTGGGGTAAAATCAAAAAGTAAAAAAGTCACTGGAGTAGTAACGGCAGAAACTAAAATCTAGGAAGGGGATATCCTACTATTGTTCGGTCATATCAACGATATTCAGGAAATTCTGAGTTTGGAAGAATGAAAAATGGGTTGATTAACCCGAATAGATTGATAAGAAAATGAATAATTTTTAATGTTAAGAATGCTATCTTCCAGCCAAGATTTAATAATCTTTACGGAAATCTACTGATTATAAAACCATATTTAAGATGAAAATTAAAGTCCTTTTGATTGATGATGAAGAAAAACTTAGGAGTTTAACATCTAAACTATTAGTTTATGAGGACTATGATGTATTTGAAGCTGGTAATATTGCTTCAGCAAACCAAAAAGTTGAATTGCATGTCCCGGATGTAGTACTCTGTGATGTGAAGCTTCCTGATGGAAACGGAGTTGATTTTTGCATAAAATCTAAAGAAAAATTTCCTGAAATAGAGTTTATATTATTGACTGCCTATGGCAGGATCCAAGATGGGGTAAAGGCTATCAAACATGGTATTTTCGATTATCTGGTTAAAGGGGATGATAATGATAAGTTGATCCCTTTAATTGAAAAGGCATCCCAAAAAGCATTGCTTCAAAAAGAGCTTACCAAACTTAAAAGTAAACTGTCTAAACAATATAATTTTGATAGTATTTTAGGTGACAGTGAAAAAATCCAAGAGGCTAAAGTATTGGCTAGAAAAGTTTCCCAAAGTGATACTTCAATTTTACTTACCGGGGCAACGGGAACAGGAAAGGAAGTTTTTGCTCAGGCTATTCATTATGAAGGTAAAAGGTCAGATAAAAGTTTTGTAGCTATTAACTGTAGCGCAATTAGTGGAGAAATTTTGGAGAGTGAATTATTTGGGCATAAGGCTGGAGCCTTTACAGGAGCTGTAACGGATAAAAAAGGGCTGTTTGAGGAAGCCAACCATGGTACTTTATTTCTGGATGAAATCGGCGAGATGCCTTTAGAGTTACAAGCAAAGCTTTTAAGAGTTCTAGAATCAGGCACTTTTATAAAAGTAGGAGATACCAAAGAAAAACAAGTAAATGTTCGAATAATCACTGCTACAAACCGCAATTTGCCAGAAGAAGTAACTGCTGGTAATTTTAGAGAAGATCTTTTGTATAGATTGTCAGTAATTCAGATTCATCTCCCTTCACTATCAGATCGAAGAACAGATATTCCAGAATTAGTTGATCATTTTGTGAAAATATTCTCAGTGAAAGCAAATACGAAAGTGAAGAAAATTTCTCCTGAATTTATTCGTGAAGTACAAAAATTACCTTTCAAAGGAAATATAAGGGAACTAAGGAATTTAGTGGAACGTGCTGTAATTCTATGTGATGGAGATACACTCACAGCTGAACAATTAGCCCCAAGCTATCAAAGAGAAATCAACGAGCCTAAGTCGATGACAATGGCATCTGCCGAAAAAGCTCAGATCATTCGGGTGCTCAAACATGTCAATGGGAATAAAACACAAGCAGCAAAAGTTTTGGAAATTGGACTGACAACACTATATAAAAAATTACATGATTTTGAAATTGAATGATTTGGGGACCTGAAAAAGCTAGACTTTTTATCGAAAATAACATTGCAATCGAAGGTTTCTTGGTTTATGATGAAAACTCCGAAATGAAAACTTGGATATCTTCTGGTCTATAAATTTTTATCTCACATTTGTACTACCCCTTCCATTTTTGAAATCAACCCTTCGGATTCCGAAGGGTTTTGACTGTTTAAAAACTCCTCCGTATTTTAATTTAAGTTTTTAAGGAATTGGTAATCAATACTATAATGTCCTAAGTTGGATTTTTTTCAAAATAGGTTCATGACTTGCCAAAGACTTTTTAAAAAATAAATTATGAACGGAATCATAGCCATAGGCATGTTACTGCTCGGAGTAGCAGTATTGTCAGCAATTTTCAAATCCATAAAATTATTTGATGACTTATGAACATGAACAACTTTAAATCGATGCATCCATTTTGCTTGCTCCAATCCTTCTATTTATTGTACGAACATAACAGAATTGAAAAATGATACTAATTCTTATTTCATCCCTACTAGCATGCGCATACCTTACTTATGCGATTATGAAACCTGAAAAATTTTAAACTATGAATACAGAAATTATAGGTGTAATCTTCATCTTCCTACTTTCCTTACTACTAGCATGGCCTTTGGGAAAGTATATGGTCAAAATATTTAAAGGAGAACGCGTATGGTCTGACTTTATGTCGCCCATAGAAAAGTGGATTTTTAGGATTTCCGGAGTGAATCCTGATCAAAAACTTGATTGGAAAGACAATATGAAAGCGCTTGTTGTCATCAACATTGGCTTTTTTGTCGTAGCCTTTCTTTTTTTGGTGTTGCAATCTTTTCATCCCTTCTGGAATCCCAATGGATTTGAAAATTGGGAGCCAACCTTGGCCTTTAATACCGCTGTCAGCTTTACCACCAATACCAACCTCCAACATTACAGTGGAGAAAGCGGAGCCTCTTATTACACACAACTTCTGGTTTTCTGTTGGTTGCAATTTGTAAGTGCAGGGACAGGGATAGCAGCTTGTGCGCTTTTATTTCAAGGATTGATTAATCGCTCTACATCTGAACTTGGAAATTTTTACAATCTAATGGTTAAAAGCTGTACAAGAATACTGCTTCCGCTATCAGTTGTTTTGGCAATAATTCTGATGGCCAACGGCACTCCTACTAACTTTGAAGCATTACAAGAGGTCCGAACTTTGGAAGGTAAATCGCAATTAGTTGCAGCAGGTCCGGCAGCTCCAATGGTTGCAATCAAACAAATGGGGACTAATGGAGGAGGTTTTTTTGGTCCTAACTCTACTCACCCATTCGAGAACCCTAATTACTTGACCAACATAGCAGAAAATATTGCTATACTGTTAATTCCTATGGCATTGGTTTTTGCTTTTGGGTTTTATACAGACAGAAAAAAACTTGCTCTAGTATTCATTGGGGTGATGTCTATCCTGTTTGTTTCTTTTACGGCAATTTCAATTAGCCAGGAAATTGCAGGTAATCCTGAGTTTACAAAACTGGGATTATCCGATCCAACTAACCTGGAAGGAAAAGAAGTTCGATTTGGTGCTGCAGCGTCTTCACTTTGGGGAGTTTCTACTACATCAACCTCTAATGGCTCTGTCAATTCCATGCATGATAGCCACACACCACTATCAGGAGGTATTTTCTTGTTGGATATGTTTATCAATGCCATATATGGAGGAGTGGGAGTTGGATTTATTAACTTCTTTGTATTTGTAATAGTGGCCGTTTTCATTGCAGGCTTGATGATCGGGCGTACACCTGAATTTATGGGTAAAAAAATTGAAGCCAGAGAAATAAAAATTGCAGCTTTGATTGTGATTTTACACCCTTTCCTAATCCTTACAGGGACAGCCATTTCAAGTTATTTGGCAGCTAAAGATCCAGCACTTTATACAGATTGGATCCATAATCCCGGATTTCATGGATTATCAGAAATGTTGTATGAATTCACCTCTTCGGCTGCTAACAATGGGTCAGGTTTTGAAGGCTTAAATGATGATACGCCTTTTTGGAATATTATGAACGGTATTGTCATGTTATTGGGAAGGTTTTTGCCCATTATTGGCCCCTTGGCAATTGTTGGTTCGCTTGCTCTAAAAAAGACAGTTCCAGAGTCTTCAGGAAGTCTAAAGTTAGAAACACCAGCTTTTGGAGCCGTTCTTTTATCAGTCATCCTAATTGTTGCAGCTTTGGCATTCTTCCCAGTGATGGCATTGGGTCCAATTGCTGAATTCTTTTCCTTTTAAATGAAATATCCATGAAAAACAATACTAATTCATTTGATTTTTCCACTGCAATGAAACAAGCAGTAGTGAAATTGAATCCATCCCTGATGATCAAAAATCCGGTAATGTTTACCGTTGAACTCGGGACTTTAATCATGCTTGTGGTGACAATAGTATCCTTGGTTTCCCAAAATGATTTTCTGGGTTCTTTTGGATACAACCTAGTGATCACGTTATTATTATTTCTAACTGTATTATTGGGAAATTTTGCAGAAGCTGTGGCAGAAGCACGAGGAAAAGCCCAAGCTGATACCTTAAGAAAAACAAGACAAGACACCCCTGCACGTATATTGCGAAACGAGCAGATAGAGATTGTCAGTTCTTCAATTTTAACCAAAGGTGATGTCTTTGTTTGTGAGGCAGGTGATCTTATTCCTGCTGATGGGGAACTGATAGAGGGTTTGGCATCTATTGATGAATCTGCCATTACTGGAGAATCTGCACCTGTAATCAGAGAAGCTGGATCAGATCAAAATACGGTCATAGGTGGCACTAGAGTGTTGAGTGACCGGATTGTTGTAAGGGTCAGTTCCAATCCCGGCGAAAGTTTTTTGGATAAAATGATCAGTTTGGTGGAAGGGGCCAACAGACAGAAAACCCCCAATGAAATAGCACTCACCATATTGTTAGCAGCCTTTACCTTAGTCTTTCTAATTGTGACTGTTACGTTAAAACCTTTTGCTGATTTTTTAAATATCAGCTTGTCTTTAGCAGCCTTGATTTCATTATTTGTGTGCCTGATTCCAACAACTATTGGCGGACTGCTCTCAGCTATTGGAATAGCGGGTATGGACAGAGCGCTCAAAGCCAATATCATTGCCAAATCTGGGAAAGCTGTAGAAACGGCAGGAGATATAGATGTTTTATTATTGGATAAAACAGGAACAATCACCATAGGAAACAGAAAGGCTACCGCTTTTGTACCTGCGCCTGATATTGCTCGTGAGGAAATTGTTGAAGCATCTGTATTGAGTTCTTTAGCAGACACTACGCCTGAGGGTAAATCAGTAGTTGAATTAGCTAAGAAAAAGGATCAGTTTGAACTTACAGTGCCCCAAGATGCACAGTTTATAAACTTTTCCGCAGAAACAAGAATGAGCGGTGTTGATCTTACGGGAAATGTAAAAATCAGAAAGGGCGCTTGGGATGCCATTAAAAAATGGGCTGATCAATCTTCCAATGAAACGATCACCTTCTTGGAAAAGGAAGTTGCTAAAATAGCTGAAAAGGGAGGAACTCCCCTGGCGGTTGCTGTTGATAAAAAAGCAATAGGGGTTATTCAATTGGAAGATATAATCAAACCTGGAATTCAGCAGCGATTTGATAGGCTCAGAAAGATGGGAGTTAAGACTGTCATGGTCACAGGTGATAATCCACTTACTGCCAAATTTATTGCCAACCTAGCTGGTGTGGATGATTTTATCGCTGAGGCTAAACCTGAGGATAAAATGAATTACATCAAAAGAGAACAAGCTGAGGGTAAATTAGTGGCCATGATGGGGGATGGCACTAATGACGCACCGGCTTTGGCCCAGGCAGATGTGGGTGTTGCCATGAACTCTGGTACCCAAGCTGCTAAGGAAGCAGCCAACATGGTAGACTTGGATTCTGATCCTACAAAATTACTGGAGGTGGTAGAAATTGGTAAACAGCTACTCATCACCCGTGGCAATATCACAACATTTTCCATTGCGAATGATGTTGCCAAATATTTCGCCATAGTTCCGGCATTATTTGCAGCGTCCATTCCTGGTCTTGCAGCCCTTGATCTTATGAATTTGGGCAGCCCGCAATCAGCCATCCTTTCTGCTGTGATTTTCAATGCCTTAATCATCCCTGCTTTAATTCCATTAGCACTTAAAGGCTCAAAATACAGGCCTATTGGGGCCTCAGCTCTGCTAAGTAGAAACCTATTAATCTATGGTCTAGGAGGTATTATTCTACCTTTTATTGGAATTAAAGCCATAGATACTATAGTCTCATTATTCATATAATATTCAAAAACAACATGATACGTCAAAGTATTTCAATCATACTGATTACACTAGTTCTGTTTGGACTAATTTATCCTATCTCAATTTGGGGTATTGGAAAAATAATGCCTCACAGCGCCAATGGTAAACCTATAATTCTCGATGGAGAATTAAGAGGTTTTGAACACATCGCCCAAAACTTTAGTAGCCAACAATATTTCTGGAGCAGGCCATCAGATGTGGATTATGACGCTTCTGACACAGGTGGGTCCAATTACGGGCCTACAAATGAAATCTTCCTTTCTCAAGTGGAAGAACGAATCAACTATTTATTAGAAAACCATCCAGAAAAAAGTAAGGCAGATATTCCAATTGACTTGGTCACAGCCTCAGGTAGTGGATTGGATCCATATATCTCTTTGGATGCAGCCATATTTCAGGCTAACAGGGTAGCTAATGCCCGAAATCTAGAACTCTCTCAAGTTATTGAGCTTATATCAGACCATAACGAGGGGGCTTTATTTGGACTTTTTGGTCCAAAAGATATTGTTCATGTCCTTAAATTAAATTTAGCCTTGGACAAACTCACAAAAAAAGATTAAACCACCAATTATTTAAAGATGAAAAAATTAATTCTAACGATTGTTATTTCTTTTAGTGCTTTCTGTGCTACAGCTCAAGAAACAAACAAACCCGTAATTAACATTAGTGGTCATGCAGATATTTACTATGGATTTGATTTTAACCGGCCCTTCTCCAATGAACGTCCTGATTTCCTTTTCAACCATACCCGTCACAACGAAGTTAATTTAAATTTGGGATTGATTCAGGCGGATATTGACGGTGGATTTTATCGGGGCAGCTTGGGATTGATGGTGGGTACTTATGCGCAATACAATCTGGCAGCAGAACAGGATCTACTAAAGAATGTCTTTGAAGCCTATGCTGGGGTAGCTATAGACAAGGAACGAAAATTATGGATTGATGCGGGTATTTTCGCTTCCCATATTGGCTTCGAATCAGCAATCTCCTCCGAAAACTTTACTTTAACCAGAAGCTTATTGGCTGAAAACTCGCCATATTTCCTCTCAGGAGCTAAGATAACCTATACTCCAAACAGTAAATGGGAATTTGAGGCTGGTGTTTTCAATGGTTGGCAACGCATCCAAAGATTATCAGGAAATACAAGCCCAGCTTTAGGTACTAGAGTAACCCACACGCCTACTGAAAACCTAACGCTCAATTGGAGTACCTTTATTGGAAATGATTTCCCTCAAGAAGATAAAAGAATGCGCTATTTCAACAACTTGTATGCACAAATGCAACTTAGTCAAAAAGTAGCTTTAATACTCGGGTTTGATTACGGCAGTCAGCAAGAGGCAATTGAAAGTGTTCAAGCAGGGGCTTCAAGGGGCCTTGAGCATTGGTATACTCCAATAGGAATTCTACGTGTGGACTTCAATGAAAATTGGGGCATGGCTTTCCGAGGGGAATACTATCAGGATCAAAATGGGGTAATCATTGAGGCAAATTCGCCTGATGGATTCAGAGCTACGGGCTATTCGATAAATTTAGATAGGAAAATTTCTCAAAACGTCTTGTTCAGGATAGAAGCTAGGCAATTACAGAATAGCACTCCTAATTTCTTACAGGAAGGCCAATTGGTAAGGGGGAATTTCTTATTGATCGGTTCACTTGCAATAACTTTACCATAATTCAATCCCTCCACCACCATTTGGGTAGTGGAGGGGTTTCATTCTTCTGAGTGTATGAAAAATTCACCTGATTACTTTCTTCAACTGATTCAAAAGTCCAAAAAAGGGAGGTTGAAAGTATATATCGGTATGATTGCCGGAGTAGGTAAATCTTTCCGTATGCTTCAAGAGGCCCATGATCTGCTAAAGGCTGGAGTAGATATACGTATTGGTTTTATTGAGACTCACGGACGGGAAGAAACTGAAGCCTTGATTGAAGGTATTCCCTTTATCCCCTTGAAAGAGGTGTTTTACAAGGGTAAGGTATTGAGGGAAATGGATCTGGAGGCTATTCTTCGATTGAAACCATCAATTGTGATTGTTGACGAATTGGCCCATACCAATATACCAGGAAGCCTACATGCCAAAAGATGGGAGGATGTGGAAGTTTTAATTGACGCTGGTATACATGTGGTTACCGCATTCAATGTACAGCATTTGGAGAGCCTAAATGATAAAGTCAAGCAGTTGAGCGGGATCGAAGTCACCGAACGAATTCCTGATACCTTCCTAAGGAAAGCAGATGAGGTGGTAAGTATTGATTTGCCAGCTGATGACTTAATCAAACGTCTAAAAGACGGGAAAATCTACAAGGAAGATAAAATACAACAGGCCTTATCCAATTTCTTTCAGTCAAAAAAAATCCTTCAATTGAGGGAATTGGCACTTCTACAAGTTGCAAAAAACTTGGAGTCAAAAATAAATTTTATTCAGCAACAGCAAAGTAGTATCATTGAGCGGTTCATGGCATGTGTCAGTACTGAGGAGGTGTTGGCAAAAAAGGTGATCAGAAAAACAGCGAGACTGGCCAATAATTATCACGCAGAATGGTTTGTTGTATATGTGAAGACTCCTAGGGAATCAACAGAAAAGATAAATGTGAGAACTGAAACAAAGCTTCTTCAAAATTTGAAGCTCGCTAGTACTTTAGGTGCCAATGTCTATATTTATGAAAGTAACTCCAAAGGAGCCAATCCTACACAAGAAATACATTATCAAACTATTCATCAGGGGACAAGAGTTTTTTCGAGTGAACACAAGTCAATTGCCGATGTGTTGTTTGAAGCAGCCAAGAATCATCAAGCTACCAATATTGTAATTGGGAAACCTAAACAAAGTATCTGGAGAAATCTTAGCGGACAAAACCATTTCCATAATCTTGTTCAGCTAATTTCTCCAACTGAAATTGATCTAATCGTAGTTACTTAATCCAATGAAACTTAAAACCAAACTCTACCTATCTTTTGGATTTCTATTTCTTTTGATCCTTTTATTAGCTGGATTAGGAAGTCTTTTTGTCCGTCAATTAGCTGATGACTCACAGGCAATTATTAAAGATAATTACAGAACACTGGATTATATGCAATCCATCAAAACTGCTTTAGATAAAACTATACTTACCATTGGAAAACAAGATTCAAAAAGCAAAGCAGAACAAGGTTTTGCCTTTGAATCCATACTTGAAAGTATTGAAAAACAAAAAGCAAATATTACAGAACCTGGTGAGGATAAGTTAACTGATGAGCTTATTAAACAAGTTGAATTATTGAAAATCTCTTTAAATGAAAATATACCAAGTGAGTTTTTGCTAATGCAGATAGCTACTATTCAAGACTTGGCTACAAAAATCTATGAACTAAATATTCAGACGCTCTTGAGGAAAAATGACACTGCCAATCAAACAGCGGAACGAGTTGTCCTATACATGGCGATTACAGGTATTTCAGGTAGTATTCTGAGTTTAATTTTCATTATAGGTTTTCCTGAGGTTATTTTCGACCCTCTACAAAAACTCAATGAAGGTATCAAAGCTATAGCCAGTAAGAAATATGATCATCAATTGAAAGTTGCTGAAAATGATGAATTAGGAGAAATAGCATCTTCTTTCAATCTTATGGCTTCAAGACTAAAAGAATATGAAGCCTCAAATTTTTCCTTACTTTTCAGTGAAAAAAAGAGAATAGAGGCAATTATTAATCAAATGCATGAAGGAATTATTGGGATTGACGAAAACCATAAGATTCTTTTCATTAATGATTTTGCTAAAAATGTATTGAATTTGTCAGAAGAATATATCAAGGGTGAGCACATACAATCAATAGCCAAAATCAATGATATCATCGCATCTTTTGCAACAGATTTTGCCTTGGGTGGCCAAGAAAGTTTAACTCCAAAAACAATTAAAATTGTCCTTGATAAAGAAGAAAAGACCTTTTCAAGAGAAATAATCCCTATTAATATTTCAAAAGATAATCATGATAAATTAGAAAATGTTGGATATGTGGTGGTACTGACAGATATTACCCAATATAGTGAGCGAGATAAGGCAAAAACCCAATTTATAGCCACTATTTCTCATGAGTTGAAAACTCCAATTTCTTCTATAGGACTGGGATTAAAATTACTCAATGATAAAAGAACAGGTAGCCTAAATGAAAGTCAGTCTAACCTAATAAAGGGTCTTATAGAAGATAAAAATAGACTTTTATCAATTACAGGTGAACTTTTAGATATAACTCAGGCAGAAACAGGAAACATTACTCTTGAACAAGAGGTTTTTTCGCCTCAAGAGGTAATTACTTTAGCATCTGAGGCACTACAATTACAGCTTAAAGAAAAGAAAATTAATTTAGAGCTAACCATTCAACCTGAACTACATGCCCTAGGAGATGAAAATAAAACAACATGGGTACTTGTTAATTTACTCTCCAATGCAATAAGGTACTCCTCAGAAGAATCAACAATTAAGATGACTTGTTCTCAACATTATGAAAACCATATACTTTTTGAAGTTATTGATCAAGGAAAGGGAATATCCAAAAGCTTCCAAGATCGTCTTTTTGAGAAATATTATAGGGTTCCAGGCACCAAAACAAACGGATCAGGCCTAGGACTAAATATCAGTAAAGAATTTATTCAAGCCATGGGTGGGCAAATAGGGGTGGAAAGTGAAGACGGGAAAGGTTCCAGGTTTTGGTTTTCTTTAAAATCTAAATAAAGAGAAATACTTTCTATAGGGACAGAAAGTAGGCTATGGATTCATTTCACTTTTCATTTTTCTGCATTAATTTTCTGATTTCTTGGGCTACTTTTTCCGGCTCCTCTTCCTGTGGAAAATGACCGGAATGTTCTAGTTGGAATGCTTCTGCATTAGGAAACCCTTCTTTGAATTTTTCCAGATTTTTTGGAGAAATGATGGGGTCTACCATGCCCTAGATAAATAACATTGATTTAGTTTGAAGAATTTCTTTTTGCTCTCACAGTGATTCAAACCATTCCTGATCATTTAAAAGAGATCTGGCAAAGGCTAGCGTACCATTTCTTTCGGATGGTTTAGCAAAAGGTTTGGTGTATTGTTGCAACAACTTCTTTTCGGGACTATAATTTGGCCCAAAGGATTTTGGAAGGATAAATCTTGGAGAAAAATTAAGTCTTCGGTAGAGGAATGGGAGTAGAGGACTTTTTAGAATTTTTGCAAATTTTTCATAGTCAGGATCACCTTTTGCACTCCACAACCAAGAATTAAGTATGACAATGTTTTTGATACGTTCAGGATGTTTTAGAGCAAATGCCATTCCTATGGGTCCACCAAAGTCATGTAGAATCAATGTGATATCTCGTAAATTTTTGGAAAGAACAAAATCTTCCAAAGTGTTCACATGATTTTGGGTATTGTAATCATATTCTTTTGGTTTGTCGGAAAGACCAAACCCTACATGATCTATAGCAATACATCTGTATTCATTTTGAAGTTATTTGAGCTTTCTATTTTCACACACTCAGTTTTCTAACATACTTAAAGGAACTGAGTGTGTGAATAAAGATTTAGTGAAATTTTTTAACAGTATTTGCAGTTATTGTCCAAGTTTAGACTTTAATAATTTCATATCTTCGCTAACTTTCAAATCAACAATTTTAGCGTAGTGCTGAGTCTGTTTAAGAGATTTATGCCCTAACATTTTGGATACTGTTTCAATGGGAACACCATTACTGAGTGTTACAGTTGTAGCAAAAGTATGTCTAGCTATATGGAAAGTAAGCTCCTTTTTGATACCACATAGGTCAGCAATTTCTTTTAAGTAAGCATTCATCTTTTGATTACTCAATACCGGCAAAACCAGACCTTCTGCCTCACATTTAGGATGATTATAGTATTTATCCATAAGCTTTTGTGCTTTTGGTAGCAAAGGAATTCGAACACTTGACTCAGTCTTTTGACGGCTTGTGATAATCCATTTTTCTTTATCTAGTCCAATAATAATTTGATCCCTTCGAAGTTTTTTGACATCAATATATGCCAATCCTGTATAGCAGCTGAACAAAAATATGTCGCGAACTTGATTTAACCGTTCAATTTCAAAATATTTGGCTTCTAAAGCCTCTAACTCTTCAAATGTGAGGTAATGTCTAGGAACCTCCTTTTTAGCCAGCTTAAAGCCCACAAAAGGATCCCTAATTAGCCAACCTTTTTTAATACAGCTTAAAACTATTTTCTTGAAATTACCTAAATACTTAACTGTAGTATTATGGGCACAACCTCTGACAGATTTTAGCCAAAAAGAATAATCAGAAATAAAATCGTAATCTAGCTTTTTGATTTCAAGATCATCCTTTTTATACTTCCACTGGATAAAAGCTTTGGTATGTTCAAATGAGGTTTTGTATCGCTCTAAAGTGCCCTCAGCAAATTCTTGACCTACTAATGCCTCCATTTTTTCATTATGCTCTGAAAATATTTCTAGGATCATTCTGTTCTGTTCAGATTTACCTTGAAGAACATTTTTAATATTTTTGAGAGAAATCTCTTTATCGTTATCCAACAAATATTTTCTTACTTGATGAACTTTTAACTGCAGTGTATCCAAATAGGAGTTAATCATACGTGCCTCTTCAGTCTTGCCTTTCACCCTATTTGCAGCGGTTAGCCATTTATCGGGGTGACATTTGTATTTGGTTGACATTTCAAATCGTTGGGAATCAACCGTGATTCTCATGTAAATAGATTTCAAACCATTTCTATCATTCTTGGAAGGTTTGAGATAATACAGCAGGGAAAATGTTTTTTCAATCATGTTTACTCACTTTAAAGGTTTAAGGTACGATTTGGTGAGTCTTTTGGCAAGATATTCAGCTATGGAACATGTTGATTTTCAGTTTCTTAAACCCCTCATAGGTGAGTCTTTTTTTCATCTAAAAAGACTCACCTAGGACTCACCTCAATTTTGTTAAATATTGAAGAAATTAGATAAAAAACAAAAAGACCTGCAAGTGTGATCTGCAGGTCTTTTTAGATGATATTTTGTAAATTTTTGTAGAAAAACCGCTTTTAAACGATTTAGAGAGGGTTTTTCATTTGTAGAATCACTTAAACAAGGATTTCAAAAACTTAATTTTGATGGCTTTTGAAGTCTTTGTTTAGCTACTTGGCAGAGAGTGGGGGACTAATACGTGCTAATGCATAAGCTTCGATATTTCAGTAAATTAAGCCTGATTTTTTATATCACTAAATTGCTTTAGTACATACTTTTGTACACACTTTTTATTTTTTTGATTCCGATTTATAAATTAGTGAACATTTTTTAGTAAACTTAAACCATGGATTTGTTCATGGATAAGCAAGACTTTTTCCTGTTATTTTATAATGGTATGTCTAATTTTTCTGAACAAATAAATACTTGTACATCTATTGACGATAATTTGGATATATCCGCAATGTCTTTCGCTATTTGGTCCAAACGGAATGCATAGCGCAATAGATTGCGTAAAGAGAATCGTAAGGTGCAACCTTAAAAGACAGACACTCAAAAAAAACTAACACTCAAAAAATTAACAAATGGAAAGCGAATACAACAAAATATTTGAACTGCTTTATGCAGATTATGTCTATGAAATAGAATACAGAAGAAGAAGACCTTTTCTATACAATGAATATTATTTTGTTCGAAGTATTAGAAAATCCATAGACATAAAAGATGTTGAAAATACATTGCGACCAGATGCTAAATATTTTTTGATTATAAACTTTCACCATCTAATTGTAAGACCTTTAATTGAAAGAAATGGATTAAAGAATCTTCAAAACGAAAGTTTTGTTTTTGAACTTGAAGAAAATATACAGTCCGACATCGAAATGATTATAAATGAAGTAAAAGGCAATGACGAAGTTGAACAAATAAGTGGTCATCAAATAATGAAATCTATTGATGCATTATGGTCAAAACTTAGAACAACCGGACAAAAAACTTGGGGATAATGCACGGAAAAAACAACTCGCTAATAAGCACGCAATTGATTACTGCATCACTGACAATGATAACAGTTGTTTCAGTTTTTGCTGTATTTGTCATTGACAAAAGAGAGGTAGGTATTCTCTATTACGTTATTACAGGCTTTTCATTCTTTTCTTTTGTTCTAAGCATTATATGTGGTGGTATTGGGCTAAGTAGTGAAAATGCCGAAAGTCAATATAATAAATATTTCAACTATCAGACAAGAACTGCTTTGTTAGGGATAGTTCTATTTTGCTTAAGTATTTTTTTAGGAAAAGACAAAGAAAATGCAACTGAACAGACACTAAAAAATCAAGAAAAAACGATTATCGAACTCCAATTAAAAGACGGGTTCCAATCAAAGGAAATTGACGATTTGAAGAGTAACATTGAGAGACTTTCAAAACAATTGCAAAGCACGAATAGCAGACTTGACACTTTAACCCTGCTTAACGAAAAGAATAAACAAAAAAAGAGATGACAATAGAAAGCAAACTGACAAATGCAGGAAAGGCAGCACCTACAGGCGTTTGGCTCAATGGCGGGTGAGTTGGTTAATTGAACATTCTACCTCTCATCAACTTTTGTCGTGTATTGACAGTTTTGAGCTCCGAAATCCGCCACTGCGCCAAGCGCTGCAGGCAAGCGTAAAGAACGACACCCCAGGCCAAAAACGAACAGACACAAGAAAGAAATATTAATTTTGAAACCGAAGAAAAAATAAAGTGGACAAATGACAGATAAAGCCCAGAATCAAAATCTAAATCAGGCTAAGACCAATAAAAAGGACGAGTTCTACACTCAACTTTCGGACATTGAAAGAGAGTTAAAGTATTACAAACAGCATTTTAAGAACAAAGTAGTTTATTGCAACTGTGACGACCCACGAGTGAGCAACTTTTTTCATTTCTTCTCTTATAATTTTGAGAAACTTGGACTGAAAAAGCTCATTGCAACTTGCTATAAAAACCAAAATATGGATTTGTTCAGCCAAAACGACTCTGAACAAGCAATTTATTTGGAATATTCGGGAGATAAAAACGGTAATAATGTTCCTGACCCTGGCGAAATCGGCATTAAAAAACTTAAAGGTGATGGTGATTTTAGAAGCAAGGAATGTATTGAACTATTAAAGCAAGCGGACATTGTTGTAACAAATCCGCCATTTTCATTATTCCGTGAATACGTTTCTCAACTAATTGAATACGACAAGAAGTTTGTAATTGTCGGGCATCAAAACGCAATAAAATACAAAGAGATCTTTCCATTAATCAGAGATAACAAACTTTGGTTAGGTTATGGTTTTAAAGGTGGTGCAGGTCATTTCATCAATGAACATTACGAAGATTATGCAACAGCAACTGATAGAAAAGAAGGAATGATAAGAGTTTCGGGAGTTCATTGGTTTACCAATCTTGAAATCAATAAGCGACACGAAGATTTAATTCTATATAAAAAATACACCCCTGAAGAATATCCAAAATACGAGAATTTTGACGCAATCAATGTTGATGTGACCAAAGACATTCCTATGGACTATAAAGGTTTTATGGGAGTTCCTATAACATTTATGGACAAATATAATCCCGACCAATTCGAGATAATCGGGGTTGGCATTGCAAACTTAGGACTTGAAATGGGAATAAAACCATACAAACCAGAACACAAAAAATACAGAAAAGAAGTACAAAAACGTGGTGCAGTTGATGGGGATTTATATATGATGGTTGACGGAGTTGTTACCGTTCCCTATTCTCGAATAATAATCAAAAATAAAAGATTATGATTTCAGATAAAATTCAATCACTTTTTGACTTTATAGACTTTCTTCACTCTAACAAAGAAAACTATATTGTAAACTATATCCCTCTTGTCAAGGAGTTAGAAGTTTTAGCCGATAAGAGAAGTGAATTAAAACCATTGGACAATTACAGAGAAAAGGAAGAATACAATGTAATTCAAAAAGAAATAGAAGATAAATTCCCAACTATAACCGAAAATATTTATAAACCATTTACCCAAAAACTTTTAGAATTAAAAATTTGGTCAGGTGATGTCACATACAGTAGTATATGGAATAGTAACATAGAAGCAATTTCCAAATTAAAAAATGAATTTGAAAGTACAGATGTTGCAATAGTTATGGATTACAAAAAAAAGTATTTGTCATTTAGAACTGAAACACATAGTAATTTTTTGTGCTTGGGATTGATATTTCAAGAACTTGACGAAATATTTAAGGAACTGTTTGATTTTTTTAATGACACGGAAGATAATGAATTTGAAAGTTTTGAATTTAAGGAATTAAAAGTCAATAGTGTTGAAGATTTGGTAAAATTTATTTCCGAGAACAAAACTAACAATGTGAAATACTCTCTTCCAATAAAATCATTTATTGAAAAGCGAGAGCAACCAAGGCATAGTACAAACAATTTAAATTTTCATAATTACGAAACCATTATGGGAGATAAAATAATTGCCAAAAATATACCAAATAACAGCGGTGTTATTAATGTTGGTAAGAATAATAAGAGTGAGGCAAATTCAAATGATGAATTAGCAGTAAAAACCTTTAATTGGCAAAGATTTGGAATTATATCTGCAACAATATTAATGGTTGTAGCCATAATCATAGCAATAATTTATAGTTAGCATCAATGAAAATAGAACTAAAAGAAATAACAGTCCGTGACCTTGCAAACGGTTTTCAAGATAACGAAGAAAACGGAGTTGTTGGTTACGGTGGCAAATTGGACATTCGCCCATCCTATCAACGTGAATTTATCTACAAAGACAAACAGCGAGAAGCTGTAATTGACACGTTAACAAAAGATTTTCCTTTGAATGTTATGTATTGGGCAGTTCGTGAAGATGGAAATTTTGAAGTGATTGACGGACAGCAACGGACAATTTCAATTAGTCAATTCGTTGAAGGAGATTTTGCTTACAAAAACAGATATTTCCACAATCTGCAAAAAGACGAGCAAGAACAGATTTTGAACTACAAAATAATGGTTTATCTGTGTAGCGGAACAGACAGCGAAAAATTGGAGTGGTTTAAAACAATAAACATTGCAGGAGAAAAACTAACAGACCAAGAATTAAGAAATGCAGTTTATTCAGGTTCGTGGGTTTCAGACGCAAAAAGATATTTTAGTAAAAATGGTTGCGCTGCATACGGTTTAGGTGGTGGCTATATGAACGGAACACCAATCAGGCAAGACTATTTGGAAACAACAATAAAGTGGATAAGCAAAGACAACATTGAGCATTATATGGCAAAACAGCAACACGAGCCAAACGCCAATGATTTATGGTTGTATTTTCAAAGTGTCATTAGTTGGGTAAAAGTTGTTTTCCCAAAATATCGCAAAGAAATGAAAGGTATTCAATGGGGGTCTCTATACAACGAGTTCAAAGACAAGAAATTTGATCACAAAAGACTTGATGAAGAAATCACAGAATTAATGCAAGACGAAGACGTGACCAACAAAAAAGGGATTTATGAATACGTTTTGACACGCAAAGAGAGATTTTTAAATATTCGTGCATTTACAGACAATCAAAAGCGAGAAGCATTTGAAAGACAGAAAGGTATTTGTCCAGTATGCACAGAAGAATACAAGATTGAAGAAATGGAAGCTGACCATATCACACCTTGGCATTTAGGCGGTCGAACAAGTGCGGATAATTGCCAAATGTTATGTAAGGACGACAACAGAAGAAAAAGCGGAATATGACGACTGAATATCACGTAACGAGAAGGACGCCAGCCTATAATCGAGTAGACGGCCGTGAGCCATAAGCTCACGGTGCGCCAATGTTTTTAACTTAAGAGTCTCTTTAAATTATATTTTCAGAAACTCTTAAATTTTATTTTCTATTTTACCTCAAATGGGTTCTCTCTTGAGGAGGTAATAAGGCTTTTCAAAAACTCCTTGTCTTTCTGGAGCTCATCAATCCTTTCTTTCTGCAGCTGCATAATCTTTTTGATGTCCTCAAAGAGAATCATCATTGATTGCTGAGGAATTTTCCCTTCCATGAAAAGCTCCCTTGATCTGGATAATTGATTGATGAAATTTTCCGCACTAAGAACAATGGAGGAATCCGTATCTTTTGTCTTAAGTGAAGGAATGTCCTTCGGGTCAAAAGACATCTGCCCATATCCATTGGAGAACCAAGTAGGATTAAGGTCTGGGAATGCATCGAAAAGTCTTTTACGGATAGTTGCTGAAACACCTACCACACTCTTTTCAATTTTGTTTAGATTTGGTTGGGAACATTGAAGCTTTTCGGCCATCTCAACTTGAGATAATCCTTTTTGCTTTCTGAATTCGGAGAGCCTTTCTCCTTCTGTTTTTTTAATTGCTACCATATTTTCTGGCTTTATTTTTAGGGTGAAGATTTTCCTTTTAATTATAATCACAGCTTATAAAATGAAGCTGTACCTTAAGCGTTGTGTCATTAAGACAACCAGTTGACCAAAAGAACCTGCTGTATAAAACTTTATTTAAAGGCACTACAATAAACTAAGTAAAATATAGTGTTCAAATACAGCTGTTTGCAAATAAATATTTGATTCGGTTATAAAGAAATAAACAAATATTATAAATTGCAAATAAATATAAAAGAAAATTATAATGAGTCCTCAACTACCATTAAGGGTTTTTATCACTGATAACATTTTCAGGGAGTTCCCAACCTCTCCAATGAGCGTTTATTTTACTTCTGAGGCCGTAATGAAAAGGCAGTATCCTTATTTGAGGATTAATTATCTTTATAACCTCACAGATTATTGGGAAAACCCAAGAGGTGAAATTATGGTGAAGCTTTTAGAGCTTGATCACTATATTAGGTTTGCTCCGGGTGGAGTAGTCCTTAGTAACTTTATTGTACAAAACTGACATGAAAAATAGATTTATCGAAAAAGAGGATTTAGACAGAATGCTCAACAATGGCTTGTCTGTTTATGAACACTTTCTCGGTGAAGTGCAGCTGGGAAAGAAAATCATATCACCTATTAGACCCGAACAGGATCCAAGCTTTTCCATTTATGTCCATAGAAAAAGAGGACAGTACTGGTGGAAAGACAACGGGGTTGACAAGTTTGGAGATTACTTCGATTTTATTTCAGAAGTAACTGGGTGTACCTTCAAAGAAGCAGTAGACTATTGCAAGACAAACATCTTGAACATTGGTCAAAAGAAACCTGACTTTTCAAGGCTTAATGATCTTGCCCTGCAAATAGCGATGCAGACCGAAGTAAAAAAGGTGGTACAGCAGAAAGCTATGATCATTCCTGAGTTTAGAAAATGGAACCAAGAGGATGAAGATTACTTTCAGAGTACCATTGGAATGTCTTGTCAGGATATGCAAAATGCTTGGTACCTTCCAGTGTCAAGTGTGAGAGTGATTTCTAAAGGTAAAGATTACATAATTAGAGAAAGGAAAGATTCTCCTATCTATGTGATTCGGTTCCCTTCCGGTAACTTCAAGGTATATCGTCCAAAAGAACCATCCCAAAGAAAATGGATTTCCAATGTTGAAAAGGAACTTGATTTCTACATGCTCGAAGAATGTAAAGGAGGGGAAGTGGTATTCATACAATCGGGAAACCGTGATTGTGCTGCCATTAGAAAGCATACGGGAATTGACAGCTTTGCGCTTAACTCAGAAAGTGCAGAACTACCATCAGCTGTTTTCCTCGCACTAAAGGCCCGATACAAAAAGGTCTATGTGCTATATGATAATGACAAAGCAGGCACTAAAGGTGCTGACAAGTTATATTTTATGTTCGGGATACCAGCACTAAACTACGCTTACAAAGAGTTTGGAGTCAACGACTTCTGTGAACTTCTCGAAAACAAAAAGGATAAGCTCGATGAATTTATTCTTTTTTTGTATGCTGAAATATAAATATAAGTTATAAAATTGCATTAAAGTTATAATTTGAAACGAAATGACCGGAGAACAATTGTATGAAAAACTCAATGCCCTGTTTGCATCCAATGTGAGCGACAGGCTTGACGAGAGGAGTGAAGCTATCAGGGTTTTGGATAAGGCTATTTATGGCGGTCTTACTGCAGAGCATGCCATTGATAAAATGAACCAGATGAATAACACCTTTGATGGAGCAAAAGGCAAGTTAAGCCATGCAATCATCGGGAAATTTTGGGAAAGAAAATTTCGAAAGCAAGCAGAATACAGGCCTTTAAACATAAATAAGTGGATCTGTGACTGAGGTATTAGAAAAATGGAATCCTGCTGAAAGGATCAAAAACCCAATTAAGGAAGCAGAACTTGTTCATGCCCTTATGAATGATGAAGATGAACAAATGGACTGGCTTAACCGCATAGATCCAAACATCTTTTTCAATGACAGCAACAGACAGATTTACGGCATAATGGTAGATATGTTCCTGGGTAAACGCAAGATTAACTACAAGAACGTAGTTTCTGAAATCATGCGTACCTGTGACAGCTACCAGTTGAATACATTGATCGCCCATTTGGGAATCATCAATTCAAGCCATCCAACAGACTCGCTTGAAAACATCATCAAAGATGTAAGCGATGCATATAGGTCAAGAGTCATTTATCATGACGTCCTGATTACTGCAAATAATGACTTCCACAGAAACCGACCGATTGGTGAGATCATCGAAAAGATTTCAAAATCAGTTATCGGTATTGATGATTCTGGGAAGTCTCGAAACAGCAACATTACGGTTATAGATGCTTACGAAGACATCATCAATCCTGACCCAGAAGATGAAGGCTTGACCACAGGCCTTCATGACTGGGACATGGTTTTTGGTGGTATCAAACGTGATTCCTATATAACAGTAGGTGCTGAATCTGGTACAGGTAAGACTACTTACCTTGTGGATTTGATGTACAGGCTTTGTACCAGACACAAAGAAAAGATAGCTATCTGTTTCTTTTCCATGGAAATGTCAGAGAAAAGGATTTACAAGAAACTGCTTTCAAGGCATGCCAAGGTAAACACTCTGAAATTCGATGCAGCCGGAAGGGATAAAATTACACCTCAGGAATCCGAAAGATTGAAGTCTGCTGCCAAAGATATCAAGGACTGGCCGATTGAAATCGTGTACGAAACAATGGACATCCATAAGATCAAGATGAAAGCTCGCAAGTTCGTGATGCAAAATCCAGGCAAACGGCACATCTTCCTTGTGGATCATATTGGTAAGATCGAATCGTCAGGCTCGGATATGAGGGTAAACACTATCAAAAATTCCCAAGGGTTGAAATCACTTTGTCTTGACCACAAGTCAACAGTCATTGTGCTTTCACAGCTTGTCAAGGAATTGTCTGGTGACAAATACAAAGTTACCTATCATCGCCCGAACGAATCCCACATCATGGAATCAGGCGCAATCAAAGCAGACTCCGATATTCTTGTACTGTTATGGAGACCTGGTAACAGGTTTAAATCTATACCATTCAAAGGTATTGAAGAATGGAATTGCGCCAATAAGATGATCATTATCGTGGAGAAAAACAGAGACGGGCTTGAAAAGGAAGACATCATATTCGATTGTCAAATGAAGTACAATGAACTTGAAAACGAAGCGAGAGCTGTATAGCTATGCCAATCAGAATGAATCAGTCTCTTATCAAAGAGCTGACCTCTTATGGAATGTGCCCACGTAAGGTTAAAGCCTACTACGTGGACAATGAATGCGAAAGTGACCCCTCAATTTATATGTTCAGGGGTATTTATTTTGAGTATAAGATATTAGGCAATCTCCCCAAATCAGGGGAGGTTCCTATTTATCCTTTGCTTAAAAGAGGACGATACGAAATCCACAAACAACGAATCGACGAACAGATTGAAAACTTCCCTAAAATTCTCGAGAAGGAAGGCATACAGATTATTGATGGACAACAGGAAATAGAATACAAGTACGACGACTTGCTTACCCTGTTTATCACCATTGATAGTCTTGCCCTTTACAAAGGAAGGTTATGCGTAATGGACATTAAACTTACGCTTGACCTGAATTCAACTTTCGGGAAAATCTCTTGGGGAAACTACGATCAGATGGACAAACTGCAAGCGTACATGTATGCTTATGTTGTCTCAAAGGTTCTTGGTGATGATGTTGGATTTTTGTATGCGGTATTTGACTACAAAAAATCAGAAAGGGAATACAGGATCTTTTATGAAGGACTTGACGACTTCAAGAAAAGGATCATGTTTGAACGGATCAATAAAGCTGAAGCAATATACCAGAACATCAGGCAACGTGGATGGAAGCCAAAACCATCTGAAGAAACCTGCAAGAACTGTAAAGTAAAAAATTGTGATGCAAGATTCCGTTATGAACAAGCTCCTGTTTTGGATGAAAAAGCACTCATGAAAGAACGTAAACCTGTAGCTCTGATTGAAGACCTTCTTGAATTTATGATGGACTAATGATACGAGAAATTATCAGGGAAGTACACAAAAAACTTCCCTTTGCTTTTGGCATAGGCCCTGACAGAGTATCGGTGTTTATTCTTACTGAACCTATTCCAACAGAAAATGAGTCTGACATGATGGACTTTATTGAAACGCTTGGGTTTAAGGAAGCAAGGATTATCGATTACACACAAAGGCCACAGCTAAAAATGAATGTTGTTTCCTATGAATACCAGTTGGTGTTTGACAGGATCAAGCTTAAAAAAGATGATGAAGAGTTCATCAACTCATGGTCCGAGGACAGCTCGGTTTTCAAAAGAGAAACGCTTAAAAAATTTAAAGTAATCAATTGATGATAAGAATATCCAAAAACCTTGTCAAAGGTGAAGTAGTCACTTTTGACTTGCTAAGAAAACTCCACCACGAAGGTGGGCATTCAGTATATATGGAGATACAAAGAATGGTCAAGCCTGTAGCCTTTGTGGCTTCCCAGCAGTTCAGATATGTGGAAAGTATGATTTCCAGAAGGACACTGTTCACCACCCACCGAGTGACCGAACATATATGGCCAAGTTACTATGCTCTTGTACAGTTTGCTGCTGCAAATTATGATATGTTTGAAAAACTTGATAACGAAACCACAGGCTTTGTTCTTCTTAACAATCAGGGAAACAAGGTACTTGTTAAAATGGGAGACCTGAGAACTACCGTAGAACAGACTATTGAGATGTTAAATAATCCAATTACAAAACCAAAGCCAAAGCATGTTTGATCCAGAGTTCTACCCCACACCCAAGGAGGTTGTAATGAAAATGATTGAGCCTTACATCGCTAAGATAGATGTCAGTGGATGGCTCAGTCCACAAGCCTATTATCGAAGCGGCCTTGCAGGTAAAACAATACTTGAACCTTCTGCCGGTTCGGGAAATATTCTCGATGTTATCTCAGATCTTGAATTGAGAGACGTAGAAATGTATGCTTGTGAACGTGATCCTATGCTTGTAGAGACATTGAAAGGAAAGAATTATGCGGTCATATCAAATGATTTTCTCCAATACGATGGGGATATGTATTTTGATCTGATTATCATGAATCCTCCTTTCAGCAACGGAGACAAACATTTACTGCATGCCTGGAATATTCTACATTCGGGAGATATCGTTTGCCTACTCAATGAAGAGACTGTAAAAAACCCTTATACTTCTACAAGAAAACTGCTTTGCAATCTGATTGAAGAACACGGATCAGTAGAGTATCTGGGTAACTGCTTTACTGATGCGGAAAGAAAAACCGATGTCAATGTAGCTATGGTTAGGCTACATAAAGAAGCGAAAGAAAATATGTTTGATTTCAACTTCGAAAAAGTTGCCGATAAACGGGAATTTGAATTTGATGACAGCACGTTTTCTAACACAGTAGCTACCTCTGACCTGATCGGGAACATGATGGTGCAGTTTGAAAAGCTCAAAGATGCCTACGTGAAATATCTTTCTGTTATGGAAGAGCTTGAATTCTACTCGAACCACATTACTACCGACTATCTCAGGATCAGAGAAGTTGTCAAAACAGCTGATGAACAGACTGGAAAACGTAGAAAATACAACAGGTTTGTTAAGACTGTGCGCAAAAACATGTGGTCAAAGGTTATCAATCAGGCCGATTTTAAGAAGTACATGACCAGTGAAGTACTTCAAAACTTTGACAAGTTTATTGCTGATCAAGGGAACATGGAATTCAATAAGGCAAATGTTTTCAATCTCATTGAGTTCCTGTTTAACAATAGGATTACTATTCTTGAAAATGCAGTGGTTGGAGTATTTGAGCAGTTCACTAAATATCACAAAGAAAATAGAGTACACGTTGAAGGATGGAAATCTAATGACAAGTATAAAGTTTCAAGGAAAGTGGTATTGCCCGATTATGTCAGGTATGGAGAGTATATGAGTGCTCATGACCTCAAAAAGTACGGAGATAAGTTCGGGATAGCTTACAGCAAAACCTCTGCATATCGAGATATAGATACAGTCATGTGCTACCTGACAGGTAAGGATGTCAATAAATGCTATACTATTGAAAGAGCCTTGGAAGATAAGTTTAATGAACTTGGAAAAGTATATTCAGGAACTTTCGACAATACAGCTGAGTCTGATTTCTTTGAAATCAAATTCTTCAAAAAGGGTACGGTACACTTGTACTTTAAGAACGAGAAGCTGTGGGATGAATTCAATATGCGAGCATGTATAGGGAAGAAATGGCTTCCTGAATACGAGGAAAAAGAGTACAGAAAAAAGAAAGCAGCAGAAAACCAACAAGCCTATGAACAGCCGAAGAAAGAAACTCTGGCACTCGAAATGCCCGAGGATATTTTTGAGTTGTTTGTATGAGTAAAAATCATATTTAAAACATAGAGTTATAATGAAGTACACGAATAGGGTATTTATTGATTTAGACAAGTATTCTGAAAGGGTTGAAGCACTCGAAGTTATGGAGAGGAATTTCAGGTCTATGAAAGAATTCGAAGGAAGGGAAGGCACACGCCTTTTCTTCCTATTGGATTCCGAGTATGAGAGATTGAATTTCATTCTAAGCATTTCTGGGGTTCTCAAAAAGCAGGGATACATGATTGAAATAGTAGACGAGGTAGACAATAGACAATTAAAAATCAATGAAAAAAAGTCAAGAAAAACAGCCAGATACTTTAATCCAAAAGCTAAAGTGGCTAAGGAAAAACGCAAGGGTTACGCTTGACAATATGCCCCCCGGGCCGGGGAAGTATGTTGTGATCACTGTTTATTATAACCAAGACAAGAGAGGATATGTAGTACAGAAAAGAAGGATGATAAAGCCTGGTCTTTTCCACTACTATTACGACTATGATAAAAAACCTGAGCATTGGACAGGCGGCAGAATGTTCAGTCAGGACACCATTGATGAAGCGATTAAATATGCAAAACAAAGAATTAGTGCTTCAAAAAAAGAGCCTGAACCTGAGTTGCTGAAATCGCAACGTTGGGTCGTGGTTGACAAAAGGAGCTGCAGATATGACAAAACCTTTTACTTGTTGGAAGAGGCTTTGGATTTCTATGACAAGTATCATTCAATTAATCAAATAGAATCATGTTGACACTAAATACTGAAACAACTCTAAAACTTCTTAGCCAGAGTATAGAAATAAACGGCTATTCAATCGGCTATAACAGCTACTTCGGTGAGTGGCATGTAAACCATGATGAAATCGGACTGGTCTTTTTCGGGGAATTCCATGATGCGGTAGACCATGCTGAAAGGGGGTAAACATTATGAACGTTAATGAAGTCAGGCATTGGGTGATCGTAACGGTCAAGACCAAAAAAGGAGGGGAGCTTGTAGAAAGCCTTCAATGGCAAGAACTCAGATGGCATACAAGATGCAGCTTTGACTGGTATTTCAAGTACAGGGCTGCATTGTTGCAAATCAAATATCCCAGATATGAAGTGGATATGCGGTGGGGTAATAATAGCAAACCCAAGTCAGAATTTGAAAAGCTTCAAGATAAAATAACAGGTAAAAAGGCAACGATAACCAAGTATAAAAACCTGCTGAAAAAAGCAGAGGATTCTTGGACTGATCTCTTTCCTATTACAACAAATCCAGATTACAATAAGGCTGTTGAAAAAATCAAGAGGCTTGAGTTTGAACTTGGGTTTCTTATTCAATCAAGAAATGAGTATCAAAAAGCAGATCTTTAAATTAAAATAATTTAAAGATCATTAAATCAGATAGTTAAGAGTGTTTTTTCAAAAAAAAAATACACATTTCTGTCATTAAAAGTTTGCTTTATTTTTAAAAAAACTTTGAGGTTTATTTAAAATAAGTTTGATAAAAATTTACATCTTAAGATTTTTATGATGTAATTTACAAAAAAATAGGCGGTGTTCGAGCACCGCCTCTTCGTATCTCCGTTTGCAATTCTCTATGAAAAGTCAAGAGATACGGATCGAAATTACCTTATCTTAATTTTCGGAAATTATATGGAGTTATATCTTGCCCGATAGGATCTCCATATTTTTTCCGAAATTTCTAAGATAGAGATAATAAGCTCTGAAATTGCCAGAGCTACCATTAACTTCTCCATACACAAATATGCCAAGCAATTTTTTAATATAAAAACTAACTTAATGCATTTTCACTAAATTCTGAACTTTGTTCAATTTAACATATATCTCTATTAATCAAGTCATTAAATCTATCTATTTAATGTTCTTAATCAGTTAAAAACGAAGTTTTTCAACGGATTAAAGATTTTTTATAATATTTGGAAAAAAATTAAAAATTTAAAAAATGAAAAATATTTTGCGATTATTGAATCTTGTTCAATTTTATTTAATTCGGTTTACTTTGTATTAATTTTTATTACATGAAGAGAGATTTTTAAATAAAGAAAATTGTGTATTATGGATTGATTATACTGTTCAAAATAAATTTTTTCATTATGTTTGAATGGTGGGCCTTGGTTTGGTCTTAATTATATATAAAACTAATACTATTTTATAATTTATATGAAAAAAATATCATTTAGTCTATTTCTATTTTTAATAGTTATTTATCAGATTAAAGCGCAAAGTAATCCATTTAAAATAGATTTGATTAATGGAAAAAAGGATTATACGAAAATTTCATTCAGACTTGATACAGAAGGATTAAGTAAATTTTTAGGACAAGATTTGGATAAGAAAATTTTTAATATAGCTCAATATGCTAATATTCAGTTAATGCTCTCTATGCAAAATCAGCTCAGTTATATTCCAATACAGACAGGAGATAATGTGATCATGTATTTTGAGGATAACAAAGTTGCTGTTAAGCTTTCTTGCTCAGCTAAAAATGGAATTGGTAATGTTATTGAAAAAACATATACTGTTATATTAAATTCAAATGATTATAGCAGTATGGATAATATTGAACTGTATAGAATTTATGATTAATTTATTTCTTACAAATTTGTAATATCTTAAATGGTTGAATAGGGAGCTTATAGCTCCTTTTTTGCAATTAACATTTCACCTTCCCATTAATTTAATTGAATTGGATTTGCGCTAATTCTTTAAAAATATTATCATTTCCAATGATAATAGTAATGTCAGAAATCATAAGAACTAAAATTTGTATCAAAGATTTTTGAAAAAGCTGACATATGTAGGATCTATTTAAATGTATGGCCAGTAGCAGTATTTTCCCCTGCTGGAAACAATTATACAATTTTTATTCGATTTTGGTATATTTCTTTAACTGAATTTTATTTAATGCTGGTTTTTTTTTATTATAGTATTTTAAAAATATTATTTTAAGTCTTATGGAATTAGAAAATAATTTAGCGTCTTCTTATAAAGTTTTTTTCCAGAAGATTTATGAAAATCAATATACATTGTTAATGGAAGATGTTATGTTCTTACTTAGTGAACTTAACGAAAATTCAACCTTTAGTTTTAAGGTTGATGCTCAAGATTTAGATAGTCTTCTCCCTCATCAAATTCTTTTTAAAAATGAAAGTCAAAAAGTTATAAATAATTTTCAAGACTCAATTAAAAATCAGAATTTCCACATTATTGACAAAAAAGAAATATTAAAATTAAAATTAGCCTCAATAAATTTAATATTTAAATACTTGTACCCGGCAAATAATAGTCAGCTTGCTGAAGCAGAATTTCAATTCCTAAATTATTTTAATGAATCTGAATTAATAGAATCATTAGTTGAATTTTCTGAAAGCTTTATTTTAAGCAAAGAAAAAAACTTTGTTGATTATTTATCCCTCCTAAACGATGTTTTAATAAGTTTTAAATTTGTAAGTAGAAGATATTTTTCCAAAGCGGAAAAATTTAAAAGTGTAAATAAAAAATTTTTTAGTGATATAGAAAATGAACTAAGTTCGTTCATTAAGGCAATTGATGTTAATGTTATAAATAATCGAGCAATAACCTTATTATCAAAAAGATTAGGTAGCTTAAATGAAAATTACTATCATGATTTAGAAAAATTTGAGGATGAGATTGAAGAAAATTATTTTGAGTATGATAGTCCTGCTGATGATCATGATATAGACGATAACTTTCTTTGGGGTGGGATGAGTGGTGAAGAGGCATGGGACGCCTACTGGAACACTCAATAATGTACTAATCAATGTTCAATCTCCTAAAAAGTATTTCAGCCTCAGCTTTCATTTGTTCCTCAAAGTCAGATAGATCATGACCGTAGAGTTGAAGGATTCTACCGAGGAAAACAATCAGTTCAAGACGTGCATCGACCACACCTAAAAAATCCAAAAATGATTCTTCCGAATGCCTGTTCTCATAATAGATTGCAGCATTCAACTTGCCGTAAAAGATGGTAATCGAAAAGCCGTCTTCATCCAGTAGACAATAGCTATCATCAAAATGCTGTGCGATAAAAAACATTGCACCATCACTGTCTTTCTCTTCAATAGACAGATACAAATCCCGGAGTTCTTTGGTTGTCAACATGTCAAAATTAGTCTGGTGGAAAGTGATTTGAAATTAAAAAATCCCAGAACCAAAAAAAAGAGGAGACCCACAAGCCCCCTCAATTTAAACGTTTAATTTCCTATTGCTTGAAATCAAACAATTTAAACAGCTACGACCTGCCCTTTTTGAAGCTCGGTCAATAAGCCGTTTACTTCTGCCCACGGCTTAGTAGAAAGATAGCTGCCGAGCTGGTCAATGAATTCGTGCTTATAAGCTACAAGGTGGATCTGCTCTTTAACCTCAGGTTGTACCGTTTCCTGCGGCGCGATTTCTTCGATGGACTTTTTTAATTGTGTCTTGCTCATTGTTCAGTTGGGAATAGTGATTCAAATACGTTTTCATGGAGGGAATTAATTTCAACCTCATTAATATTGGCATACCTCTCGATAATATCAATAGGTTGTCTTCCGTCGGTTCTTGCCTGTTCTGTTGCCCATACCCTTAAACGGACAAGTGTATTGAACTGACCATCTTCGGTAAAGAAGTTCTGGTTTCTTCGTGATGATATCTCTTCGATTTCAACACAGGCTTCGGGAAATGTAAATCCGAAGTTATTGGATTTGTAAGAAATAATAGCTGTCATGTATTTTATTATTATAAAGTATAAATATAAATAATATTCATAAAATCAATCAAAATTTCTTGCGACAATTGTTCCTGATCCTGCAATAAGGATACCTCTTCTAAACCCTATTATATCTGTTACATCTTGGTTGAGCCTAATGTTATCTGGATTAAAAACAGCAATACTATACCACTGCCCTTCGATTTCATAAAATAGGCTTTCAAATACAGGGTTACTTGGTCTCGCTCCCACATACCACACGCCATCAATAAACTTAATTACATTGTATGACAAAATGTTTGGGGCATTTACATTTCCAAAAACAGTCCAATCAATAGCGTTAGTACTTCTTACGATTGTACCATCTGAACTTAACGCTCTTATTTCACCATCACCAAAATCAACAGATACAAAATTTGTATCAGATGGTAGTTGTACAAGAGGAAGTATTGTTGCAAAAAAAGTCACGTTTACATCTGAATAAATGATTGTTCTATTTAGTCCAACGGCAACAAATCTTCCAGTGCTACCAAAATCAGCAAACACAACATCATTTAAATGCTGCCCTGATGATACATCACCTATTCTTGTCCAGGTGCCAGCTAATGAGCCTGGTATTGGATTTCTGACAATCCTTCTATCATTACCGACAACCAAAACAATTCCTCCATTTCTGTTCATGGCTATGCCGTTTAGGTGTACCGAAGTATTTGAATTATGGCTGGTCCAACTTGTTCCGTTTGAAGATGAAAGAATAGTTCCGTTTCCACCTACGGCTATCCATAATAAAGTTAATCCAAAACCAAAACCAGAAATAACGCCTGTAAACATTACATCCCTAAAGCTTGGGTTAGTTCTTACTTGGGTAATAAACGTAGAGTTAACAGAAGATCTCCAAAGACTACCAAGTGAAGGAGAGTTTGAAGCAAGGCCCGACACAATAACCCCATCTATATCATTTAGTTGAGGAACGTCAGCAATTGCTATTTTATGCGTACCTCCAAAAGTTTGACTGTTCACAAAAAATCTAAATACAATAGGCCATATTAAGGTAGCTCCTCGGTAGATTCTCGCTACTTTGGTATTTCCCCTTAGTATTTTACCCATTTGTAATATCTGATCATTTGGAAAGAAAATAGGCATAGTTAGTCTGTTATGAAGTAAATAGTATTTGGATCGGGAGATAGTGCGTTATATTGAGCTTGAGTTCCTGCCCATATTCCGCTTATTGTTCGTGCAGAAAGATCTCTTCTTAGATACCTTGCATCATGATCACCAGATGTTCTATGGTTGTTCATTCCTGCAGCGTTCAGGGCAAGGGTAGTGGAAGAGGAAGTTCTTGAATTGGTTAACCCGTCCAATGGAAGTCTTGCCCATGCCATAACTCCTGCGTTAATATCAGCAGCATTATGAGTATGCGCTGAAGGATTAAATGTTGATGGAATTCCTGATAACCTTGCCCAGGGAACTTCACCGATTGTTAACGTTCCACCAGTCCATTCCATTTGCCAACCACCGGTATTCCTCCAGACACCCCATCTTTGTGAATCAGAAGCAAACATTAATACTGGATGACCTGTCGCTTGAGGAAAAGTTATGCCTTTCCAAACTGAACCACTATCACTGATAGATACTGAACCGTGTGTACTCCCGTTCCCGTTTCCATTGGTGGTTATTTGGCGAGAGTTGTTAAGAAACAATTCTGCGTTCATTGTAAGAGAGCCAGTCATCGTGTCTCCTGAACGCTGAACATATCTGGTATCATTCTGGGCATCACTTCTAAGGTTACCTGTGTGCCAAAAATCAACCCAAGGACTCCAATTATTTGCTCCTATCCAAGACCTTCCTCTGAAAGTGTTACCAATACCTGATCCAAATTGAACCGCTCTTTGAGAATCAAATCTGAAATGAAAGTACCCAATAGTAGCACCAGAAGAATTAGACCCACTTGTTGACCTATAAAAACCAGAAAATCTGGATATTTCGTCAAACTGTGCGTCGTTTAAAGTGATGTTGTTATCACCCAAACCAAAATCTCTAAAGTTGCCCCATCCAAAGGCCTGATTCCATTGAGTAGAGTTTCCATCAGATGCAGTAGTTATTGTTCCAAATTGATCAATCTGTACCTCAGAACTTGAATTTACATCTCCAAGAGGTCTAAATAAAATTCTTCTTGATGAACCAGAAGCTCCATTATGACTTATTATCAGGGCAGTATTAGCAGCTCTAAGACCACCCCATATTGTTGCCGTTGGTGCGTTAATTCTCGTTGTTCCGTTTGAAGTGATGTCACCGTTTACTTGCAACCTACCACCACCCACCAATTGTGTGGTAGTTCCTATAAGAATGTCTCCTCCAAAAGTGATACGCATTCTTTCTGTTGGTAGGCTTCCGTTTGCGGAAGTGAAAAAAGCTAAACTCTGACCATTCCCAGAGAGATTTCCTTCACCTATTGAAGAAATTACAGAAGCTCTTTCTGTTTGACCCCTTGAACTAAGTATAATATTAACAGAAGCACCTGCATCAAAACTTACCTGCCTTACAAATAATGCATTTGAATTTCCTGAAACTGTTTGTGAAACAATATCTACAAGCCCACTCCCATTAGGACTCAACAATATATTCCCATTCCCCCCACCAGTTGCAAGGGTTAGGTTTCCAGTTGAAGTCTGGATAGTCTGAGTTCCTGTTGATTGGAAAATACCGTTGGATAGAATTGACCATCTTGTATTATTACCATTAGTCTGAAATGAAATTCCAACATTACTTGAATCTCTTATTATATTATTTGTATCTCCAAATAAATCTATTATAGAGTTTGCTGTTGAACTTGAAATTCTAACCCTTTGACCAGAACCAACCAAAAGAGACACGTTACCCGTGGTGTCAAGAGTTAACCCACTATTCCCACCCTGAGTACCTGCACCTGTCCAAAATGGTATTTGACCATTTGAACCTGTACCTTGGATTGGGTTAGCTAAATTATTAGTTTCCCAAACCGTCCTAACGGGACCCCAAGTGTTATTGGCACTTGATACCCTAAACTGTAAAGTTCCAATATTATTTAACCACAATTGGCTTGATCTTCCTGTTCCGTATGAAAAATTCATACCAACACCTGCACTCGCAAAAGGTGTATTAACAGCACTATTAGCAGAAACAAAACGGTTACCTTGGTTGAATGACTCTGCTTGTGTAAGTGAAGACCATGTTGCTGTACTATTAGAACTCAATCCAAAATCCCTAAAATCACCCCATCCAAATGCTGAGTTCCAGTTGTTGATATCTGTTTGGGAAAAATGCGTATCACTCCAAAGTCTTCTCCAAGACTGAAAATTAGTACCTGATGTATTACCGCTTGAACGAACAAAAACTTCTCCTTGCTGAGACCCTGTATTGGGTATGGATATTTGCGCTCTCCCCCAAGGATTATGCATGTGGATTCCCAATGATTGCGAAGCAATAGGGGCATCACTTGGTGCGTCAGCAGTTGAATGGGAATAAAACTGCGTGTGTGTAAGCGAAGAAAGTAATATGCCTGGAACATTTTGTGTGTTAATCCCAAGCCCAAAATCCCTGAAATCGCCTCTGTTAAATGCTGTATTCCAGTTTGAAATGTTGCCTGTTGTGATGGCCTTCACATGTGCCGGAACAGTCGGATCAGTCTCCGTAAAACTTGTCAAAAAGTTTGGTGTCCAGTTTGCCCATGCAGAACCGTTCCACCGCAACAGCTGCCCTGTGGCCACTGATGCAATGGAAACATCTGAATGGGAATTTAGATTGTGTGCTGCAGGTGCAAATGTTGCAGGAACACCTGTAAGGTTTCCCCAAGAGACTTGATTCCATGTGCCATCTCCCCTTAAAAATACAGAGTTATTGGCTGTTCCTGTACCGAGCCTTGCAGTAGCCAAAACTCCTGAAACAATCTCAGAGGCAGCATGCGTATGGGATGGAAGAGAGGTCAAGAATCCCTGTCTGGATGCCCAAGAATTAAGCCTACGACCTGTTATCAGCCTAATGGTAGACGAAGTAAGTGAATCAGATTCGGCCTCTGTAATCTCAGAATAAGTGGTATTTGGCGGAACTACCCATGTACCGTCTTCTCTTAAATACCTTGTAGTAGTAGATCCTCCCGGAGCAGGTGCAAGTCCCGAAACAGTCCTGTTGAAAATTTGCCTGTCCGTCACTTCATCCCATGAAACAAGCGTAGCCCTGACAACCTCGCCATTGGCTCGTAACTTTAAAAAGGTCTCCCCGTTGTTGGGAGAGACCGTATCAAGATTTTCAAGAAAAAGACTGTTCAGTACTCTCATCTTAATCTACTCTATAAATAAGGATTTTAAATTGGTTGTTGGTAGGTGCTACCCTAAAATCAATTGTCACCTGATTGGCTGTGTTTTTTCTCACGGGAACCAATACCTGTCTTTCATCGGTAGAGTTCTCAACCACTTGCGCTATGATGTTCCGTGTGTTTAGGTTGTGTGTAACAGCTAAAGAAGTAGCAGTCCCGTTTCCAAATTGAGCGACAAAACCTCTTGAATTTAAAGCTGTGTTCACAAATACAGACAATGTAGAAGGCGTTACTGCTCTATCGGTAGCCGTTCCTGCCAACACTTCTGCTTGTGTTGCAAGCCTCAATAAACCTGTCCTTGTTTCAGTGGAAGTTCTTGCAAGCAAGTCAGCTATTCTTACAACTCTCGATGTATTGGCACCATTGACAGCCGTTAAGTCTCCCGATGTAGATACCCTTACAAGACCGAGTGCCGTACTTGTTGCTTCTCCCACGTTGGATTGAAGCACAAACCAGTTTGTAGCTGTTTGACCAGGCGCATCAACACGAGTAAATAGCGCATCGCCCACTTCTACTGGTTCACCTCCAAGCGTAAAAGCTGCGGTAATTTTCCACCAGTCACCTCTTACGACTGCGCCTCCTGTTCCTGATCCTGTAGCTGGATAACCAGGGCCTGCCCAATCTCCCATAAACTGACCCATGGCAGCAATCTTTTGGGCAATCTCCAAATCGACATATTCCTTGTTTACCGCATCTGAATTGTTGATGGGAGAGCCAAGGTTTGTGATCCTGAAATTGGCCATACTTATGTTAGCGTTTGGCGAAGCAAAGTTGTTTAACCTTACGTTAGCCGTATCGATTTCACGCGTACCAATACCGTTCTGCCTTACAGCTACGTTACCGGCTGCATTTATTTCCAGTGTCTGACCATCCACACGAACAGAAAGAAACTGTACTCCTGATACGGGCGTAATTTGAATAGCTCCGTTTTCAAGAGCTTGTACCTCCCCGAGATTTACCCAGTGGTTTTCTCTTCTGAGGTAAAGACCCTGTGCCCCTGCCTGTGTGAGATAAACGATCATCCCATTCCGAGGACTGGCGGGAAGTGTAGCAACGTTGTGAATGACCACATTCTGTGCTTCGTTGCTGTCAAAATCTAAGTGATTTCCTAAAAGCATTTTGTTGTTAGTTAAGTGTTACGTATCCTGCGGTGGGTGAAGACCAGTTTATAATTATGAATTTATCGAATTGGATTTCTTGCCCGTAAATTTTTTGACCTCGAAGGTTAAAGCATTGCAGGGCAGGCTGTTTTTCTGTTTGCTCAAAGGGTACATTCCAAATCATTTTCGGTTGTGGAAAATTGATTTTTTTATGGTAATCCCCCTGAATACTGTCCCATTTTTCAATTTGCTCGGGTGTGATAGATGAACCTGCATTTGCATTCCTGAATTCTTCAAGGGCTTTGGCAAGTTCAGCTTTACTGACATAGTTTTGGTCGAGGTAATTTTTGAGCGCAAATCCGGAAATGATGGCTTGTCTTTCATTTGTAAATTCGTCTAAGATTTCAATGACACTTGGAACTGATCCAAATGGTTTCCAATGATCATTTGTCGTTCCTCCCGACAGGTAATAAAATACGTCCTCTGAGACTACATACGTCCAAAGGCCCTGAAACCTTTCAAGGTTTGAAATGGCATTCCTTTCCACTATAGTTTGGGAAACCATTTTAACCTCAATAGGCTCAGGGATGTGTATTCTGAAACTTACAGGTAGGCTTTTCGACATTAGAACCTGAATAAATACTCTACTGTGTTTGGATAAATTACCATAGCCCTTGCTGCATATACATAGCATTGCACGGGCTCTCCGTCAATCTCCAAAGTGTACTCGAATGGTTCGTTGTTGTTAAGTAGGAATGCTCCGCCTTGAAGGATATTGATTTCCCTGAACTCGCTTGTAGTTACAGAGAAAAGTTTACCCCATGATTTAGGGTAAATAAAGACAGGTCGTTTTGGCTGGTCAGGCTCGAATATAAATTTATAATCTTTTTTGCCAAGAAGCTTAATTCCTTGCGAAGAATTTACAGCTTCCTGTGCTTTTTGTTGGCTGATCATTTCCTGAAAAGCCTGCTGTAAGTTAGAAACATGGTTGAACAAAAAACAAGGCTCATTAAAAGATACCGTTACTTTGTTCGGGAATCCAGTTGAAAAAGGCTCTTCTCCGAAAAGTGGTTCAAGAACAACTTGAGCTGATCTGATTTCTCCTTCGCCTCTGAATTGAAACATCGGATAGACGACTACTTCCGATTCACCTGTATTCATGGTGAATTCACGTACCGTACCTTCGATTAAATCCCACTCTTCCAAAGGCATTCCGACAATATCTTTAATGATTGTTGTAAGCATTATTGGCCTTGGAGATAGCACTTCTTGCCCCGCTCTATTGACAAGCGCAATTCTTATTTCTGCAAAGTGGTTATTTCCTTGCTGAGAAAAGAGAGTCCTCAGTACAAACCTTCCTGAACTTCCGGAAGGGAAGTCTATTGGGCAAGTGTCTGTATCCGTTCCATTTGAATTTACTTCAGGATCGTTTTCATCTGGAATATCTGTTGAGACATTGAAGAAAGGATATTTAAGGGCAAGGTATGAGTAAAAAGAACCAAGCCGTTGCTGATAATCCGTTTCGGACATGGATTTGAATTCCTCATCTTCGAGTTCGGGAAACTCTGCAAAACCCCTTCTGATATCTTCAAAAACGGGGAATCCTCCGGTAAAGGATTCAACCCCGTCCAAGAATCTTCTGATGACAAAAACGGATCTTCTGTATCTACCGTTGTTGACAAGAAACATATTAACCTAAAATTACTGTGTTGATAAGCGCAACTGGATTAACCTGGAAAGGCGGTTGATCTGCCTCGGCAATGTAAATAAAGTCATTGTCGTTTCTTGAATCGTGCCTATCACTTCCTGCAGGTATTACACCGCTAACTTGAACTGTATTTAATACAGAGCCATTAATAATGCTTCTGATTTCTACATCAAAGAAGTAAGGCGTTGGCTGAGTAACAGGTTCAGAAACTCTAATTGACCAATCCATCCAAACATCGTTTTCACCTCCGGTTAATGGCTGCATGGAGGCTCCTGCTTCAACTACCGTAAGAACAGTAGGTGGAACATTGTTAACAGGGCATGCTACTGAATCCGATCCAAATGCCACTCCCTGAATGTTTACCTGCGCAAGGTCAAACTCCGGATTGTCGGTATTCACAAAATCCATAAACGCAGTCAGTCTTGTGTTATACTCGCCATTGGTCATAGTCGCAAACTGCTGTTGAGTAATAGCGGGGAACGAACCGAATTCGCTTAAAATGTTGTAGCTTTTTGGCCATCCGGGAGCTACTGCACCGTTGATTCTTTTGACCAGTGTCAGGACTGAGTTCCTGAAATTTCCGTTGTTTACAAATGTGCTCATAATTTAAATTCTATAACCTAATTGTCTCATTTTGGTAATTACTAAATCCATGTAGTATTGTGGTGTGCCACCGTTAAGAATATCGTAGGAATAACCAAACTCTGTGCGGTCTGATAAGCCGAAAGGAACCTCATAAGGAGGGATTCCATTTTGGACTGCTTCAATAAGTTCCTTGAACCTTAGGCCGTCTGACTGAATACGTGTGACTTGAAAGATGATACCACGATAAGAGTTTTGTGGAAGGGCCGAAAGCCTGTTTCTTAAATCGGTAATGTCATTATTGAAAGTGGTCGTGCGTGGTGTAATAGCAGTAAAAGAGGTATAGACAGGCGCAGCTTCATCCTGAAATATCATAATTAGGTTACGGCCATTAAATTCTTGTCCACGGTTGTTGAGCATCCAAAATGTCCTTTCGTTTGCTTCTGAAATTACTCGTACACGCTGGTCATATACTTCATTGTCATTTCCATAAAAAGGAAGCAAGGCATCCCTTAACAGTGTGTTTCGCATGGTTATCAAAGGCTGTAAGCTTGAATTCATCGAACCTGAACTGTCAAAGAATATAGTGATATTCGTATCGTTTGTGATCTCTATGGAATTTTCACTTACAATCGTACCAGGAACACACAAAGAGCTATCTGTTCCAAAGGCCTGATTAGTAAAATCGGTAGGAGCAAGGAAAGAATATTTGTTTGTCAGATATGTCCTAAAAGCATTTACTCGTTGTTGGAAAGCAAAATTTGTCAGCGAAATTAACTGATCATTACTGATCTGCTCAAAAGAACCGAACGGTTCCAATAAGGATTCAACAATAGGAAAACCATCTGCAGTTGATTCCTGCCCGTTGACAAACCTTTTGATTGTCACGGTGGATGTTCTAAAATTTCCGTTTTTTACAAATCGTATCATATGATTAAATTGTTACACAAATAAGACCGCCCCAAAGTCCTTCTATTTCTTGCTGTTCCTGATTGCAGATCTGCCTATGCCAGATACCTCCAAAGTCGATACGGTCAACAAGACATGAGGCATCACCAAATTCTACTGTATGCGCTTGGTCTGTTTTTAAGCAGAAAAGTGAAGACCAATTTGCCGAAATGATCGTTTGGTCCTTCTTACACACTTGTTGCGACCATGCTCCCGAAACAGCTACTGAGTCCTGCGTACAAACAGGCACTGACCAAGTACCTATAAGATTGACATTGTTTTGTAAGCATAGAGGGCTTCCCCAAGATCCTGAATATTCGTGCTTATCAAGACCGCATACCTCATTCCCAAAATCAGCCTCATAGGTCATTTGATCTTTGAGACATACGTTTGACCCCCAATTACCTGCAAAATCAACTCTGTCAAGATTGCACAAAGGAGTATTCCAGATACCCGAAAATTCAACAAGGTCTTTTTGACAGATATTCCCAGACCATTTGCCGTTGAAATCAATTCTGTCAAGTCTGCAAATAGATTCTCCCCATATCCCTGAATACTCTACTTTATCTATAACACAAAGCCCATCGGTATGCTCTGCCTCAAAAGTCAGTGTATCTTTTTCACATAGTTTTCCTGCCCACCGATTCTGAAAGGATACAGAAGATGCAGAACAGGTTTTTCCTGCCCATCTTGTCTGTATGCTTTCGCCCGATGATTTGAGAAAACTAACCCACATATACCCTCGCTATTTCAAATGTTACCACCGATCCCTGAGTGCCCGAAATCTCAATAAGCTTCCGCTCCCCAGGTTTCCCCGAAATGAATTCATTGTGGATGATGGCATTTACCGATGTTGCTCCGAGTACAATAAAATCAAAAGGGAATACCACATAGAAAGGCTCTTTGGCTCTTTTCGGATTCAATACAAGATAACCTCTGTCAAACGGTCTCCACTCGGTCATGTCCGCACTTAAGATATAGCTTACGTCCCTGATAGTACAGGTCATGTAAGGCCAACGTCTTTCCATAGGAAATTCGTCACGCTGTTCAATAGTCCAGAAGTTTTGATGTCCACCCCTTACAAACCGCTGCTCGGTAACAGGGAAAGGAAGATTCCTTTGGGGGGCATAGGTTTCAGCTACTTCTGTGTATGATTTTTTTCCTGTATTGACTGCCATTTCTTTTCGATTAAATATTATTCAATTGAACCAGTACAGACCAACTCAGACCATGAACCTTCGATGGTGATGGTATCTTCTTGCTCAGGATCTTGCACCTCTCTAAGAACTTCTTCCTCCGGGAACTCTATGTCAAAATTTGTCTCAGGACACTGTACCGTATCAATACATATCCTTACACACCCAAGGCTTTCATGGTCTGTTCTGATAACCCCGTAATCAATGCCTCCCGGAACATCGTTATCTTCCATGGACTGCGTTCTGAAATTTTCATGAATGCCCTTGAAGGAGCCTTCTATTTTTCCGTTTTCTACCGTGACAAGCTTTCGTAATCCTGTATGCCTGTAAAAATACCAGAACACATGCCCTTCAGGAATGACGATATCCATACAGGTAAAGCATTCTAATTCCCTGTTAAGCGAGCGTATAAATGCATTTTTGTCTTCTGCATCATCAAAAGCATCTTTGGGAGCTGTCCCCCAATAGCATGGCCATACAGTCCTGAAATTAAGTTCATCCTGTGCTAATAAATGCGTACCCCTGAATGCTGTCCTGTCGTTGTAAAAACCGTTGATCCTACGTGTGACTGCTTCGGCAACTGCAAGATTTATGATGACTTCCTCTTCGGTTCCCACAAGGTTTTCGCTAAGCCTTGTTTCATTTTCTGGGTAACGAATCGTAATTACTGTTAATGGGAATTTGTTGGCTCTCCAATTGACATCAATTACAAAATCGCCGTGACCTACCTCATAGGTACCTTCATTAAGTCCGACCGGTGTAAGCCTTAGGGTAGGTGGCTGATAGTTTACTTGCTGTTGAAGATCTGTTATTCTACCATCAAGAGTCCCGTCACAACAAGGGTCTTTTGGTTTGATCTCAATATTTGGTTGAGTAACAATTGGCCTGAAAGGGAAATTTTTTCGCTCTCCAATATTACTCAAAAGCTCTTCTGTGTTCCTGAGTTCTCCCAAAGAAACAGGACCACCATGCCTGAGCCTAAATATGATCGCCTGAAGCCTTGTGAGCAAACAGAACTCATGGTCTGCATCAAATCCGTGAAGCTGTTTTTCACGGGCATCACGGGCAATTTCAACAATCTTTTGGGCAGCTACATTGATCAGAAGTTCTATTTTTTGCTCCATTGTTAGTGACAGTTACAAGGTTCTTTTTTTGCTTCCGAAGTTCCGCAACGTTGTAAAGCCATGGAAAGGAATTTACCTGCCTGACTATATTCACCAAAACCAAAAGCATAAATAGCTGCAGCATGGTAGATGGTTGTCCAGGAATAATCCTCTATCATCGAACATTTATCGCTACATCCGCAGTCTTGTTTCGCGTAAGCAATAGCCTTTTCACCAATGCAAATCGAAGTGTCTGTGTCTTTGATAAAATGCCCAATAATGAAGTGACTATTGGGGAAGGAGGAAAGATCAAGTATATGACTAAGATTTTCCACAAGCTCCCAGCAGTTAGGTACCAATGGTGAAATGCCTTCTGTTAGGTTCTTGATTGCAACGTAAACTTGATCCTCAAAAACAATCAGACTGTTTTTGCTATATTCTGCCTCCGGATCATAATCTAAAACACCAAGCATCAGGAAATCATACACTCCGTCTTTTGCTTCTTGGAGCGTCCATGATGGAACTGTTTTTGGCCCCCAATCAGTTGTGGCGACATGTTCCTTTCGTTCATGCATCTGGTGGCCATAGAACAAAAATAGATTAAGAGCAGATCTTTCGACTCCATCCGATGGCCAATCGGTCTGATCCGTTACAATGATGTTCTTTCCATCAGGGGAAAGCTGTATCCCTATTTTTAGCTGTGCCATTATTGTCCGTTTAAAAAGGAGCCGTGCTACGGGGTTCGGTTAAAGAGCTATTTGCTGAAATGGTTTTAACCCCGGCACGGACTTATCCTATGATTATAAATTTTCTTCGTTTTTGTCTGCACTAAAATATCCGAGAACAGATGTTAGCGCAGATGTAATCGCTGCAAGAGTGATTACAAATTCTTCAGTAGACATACTATCATTTAGCCACAGTCCCATTAGAACGGCGAGAACGAGCAGGTTTAGTATTGCAATTGCAGTTGTTTTCACATCCTTTTTTTCCATCTTTGAGGAATTCAATTTTTGTCGCCAATACCTGAGTTGTGGTAACAAGCTCGGTAACAGCTTTTGTAAGTTTTTCAAAGTTTCCGTTAGTTTGTTTAGAATTTTCCTTCATTGTTTCATGAAGTTCCGTTTTTATGAGGTTCATTGTTTCCTCATTCCGGGAGACCGTAACTTCAAGCTTTTCAATCTTATCCGCATTCCCTTTATTTAGAAAATAAGCTTCGATCAATCCCCATGCAATTGCAATCAGCAATAAAATGATAGGCCATAATTCAATGATTGTACTCAACATAGCTTATCTAATTACAGGGTTAAAGTATAAGTCAGCTTCTGCGTTTCTGCGTCTAATAAGACCGTTACTCCTTATTCCACCTGCTTTTGTCCAGTTAAGGAATTTCTGCCTGATAGCAGGATCGCTTGGGTTTGCATTTACACGTTTTAAAAGTTGGGAACGCTGAAATCCTCCGAGGCCTACGTTATAGGCGAAACTTACCAATGCGCTGAACTGGTTGCTATTTAACTGAGCTCTTACCAGTCTTGCAACTCCCTGTTCAAATGTTCTGAGGATGTTCGAAAACAATTGATCCGCTCTCTGTTGTGTGATGGTATCTCCTTGCCTCACAGGCGTACCGTCTTCGTATCGGGTATTGCCCCAGCCTATCGTCCATACACGGGCAGGGCAGAGATATGCAGTAAGTCTGCAATTCTCAAAGTGGTGTAAAAGCTGTATACCAGCATTGTTGGTTCTCATTGACATATCCTTATAAATTTATTTCATAAATATAAAAACAAAGCATATTTGAGAACGACCAAAAAAAAGCAACCTCCTCATTAGGGGTTGCTTTAACGTGTTAAAATGATTGTTTTATTACTCAGTAAGGTCTGCTATATCAAAAGCAAAGTCAACAACTCTATGTCCAGGAACAGTACTCCATGCAAGCTTGCCTGACTTTTCAAAATTCAAGTTGGCAAAATTTATCAATGCGCCTGTAAGACCTTCCAAAATACCCATCGAAGGAAAAGGCCTTGAAACCATTCCGATAATTTCAGAAGGGTAGAGCTGAAGGAAAAGCTGCGACTGGAACTTAAGTATGAGTGATCTGATGTACCTTAATGCAGGATCATCTTCTTCTCCCGCTTCAATTCCTGCAGAAGAGACTGCAAGCAAAGAATACATCATCAAATCATATCCCATTTTACGCAGGTTTTCTTGTTGATATGGCTTCAAATCTGATTGACCTCTGTAATGGGCTATCAATTTTTTATAATCGAACAGAAGCTTACCAAAAGTAACATAATAACCTTCTCTAACCTTGCTGTACATATCAGTTCCTTTTGGCTTGAACCTTTCTTGAATGTAATCAAACATCCATGTTTTAAAAAGCATGGCTGCTTTCAGGACTACAATATTATGGTAGTTTCTACGTCCTTCCGGAGTATAGTTACCTTGAACTGACGAAACATAGTAGTTCCATTCTTTGACCTGGTTGATGTTAGGGAAGTTACTCTTGTTTAATACAACAAGTTTTCCGTTTTGATCCACGTCAAATGAGCTCCATTGGTCATCGGTCATTTCCCCAAGGATAGATGTTCCTCTGATAATTACCTCGCCTTTAGACTGCAGGTACATCATTTTGTCTGCTATACCAAAGAAATAATCCTGTTGGTTTTCTATATCGATGTTCGAAAAGGTTTCGATATTGAAATATTCGATAAATGCTTTGGCTTTTGGTGAAAGCTCATGAAGCTTACCGCCAGAGGTCATTCTTTTTAAACCTATGCCAAATTGTTTAAAACCTGATGACCACCCGTATTTTGCGACTTTGGATTTAAGGGATTCATTTAGACCTACACCAAGGTTTAGCAATGATGTTTCGGGCGACAATGCAAGGTAGGCAAGTACGGTACTTGTAATCAACTGGTCCACCATATTGCCGAACATCGTATTGTTGAGTGCTCCGTGTCTAAACCCGAACATATACCTATCGACATAATCCTGAATAAAGGTTCTGACATTCTCAAAATCCTTTGCTCTTCCTGATTTTTGAGCTTTAGAGTCGTAATAGTTTTTTGCTGCCTGAGCAGTAGGCACTAACGGGTTCATGTGCTTTCTGAAAATTAAAGATTCAAAATGCACCATAAATATCCTACCTGCATTGACAGAAAAGTCTGACCTTCCGGCAATAGTCCTGAACGGCATGGTATTGGAGATTGAGAAAGATGCTGCCGCTTGTTTTCTGTGAACTGGATCAATTTCTTTTCCATTTGCTATCCGTTGTTGAATATCTTTAAAAAGGTCTTGGAGAATAAATGGAGCCTTAAGCTTTTCTGTTGTTGTTCTTGCGGGATCTTTGAAATACTCTTTCCATTCGTTCCATGTTTTTGTCTCCCCATTATACTCAACATTATAATCACCGAATAAAGCTGTATTATCAAGGTTTACCATGAACCTCAGGTAAGCTGGAAAAAGTCCTGCCCTGTGGTATGATTCATAGGTATTCATAGATAACTGAGGCATAAATCCTCTATCTGCTGGCTGAGAGTAAGAGGCATCATTAGCCTCCATTAAATGAAGGTTTTGAGTATAGATGTAATCATACAGTGCCACTTTGTTTGCGTAGTGAGGAACACCGTTTGCGGCTCTGTGCTTCATTTTAGCAAATTCTTGCGAGTCTGCCTGCGTTACCAATGCTTTAACTGCAAGCCTTCTCAACACTCTTTCCTTACCCGAAAGAGATCTTTCTTGTGCTTCGCTTATAGTTTTTCCTTTTTGCCTTTGGCTTTGAATACTTTTGATAAAAATAATTCCGTCTTTAATTTCCTTTAGCTGCTTTTGAGTAAAGAATTTTTTCTGTTCAGGTGTAAGGTTTTCTACCATTTGGATTAATTTATCACCTGAATAAATATGATCCTTACCTACTTTCTCATAGATGATTTTTTTAGCATCTTCATCGGTCATGTGGAATCGCTGAATAAGTCTTCCTGTAAAATCTCCTTGCGTGTAACCAGTAAAAGGATCATTTGGATCATTCGGGATAGATTCTCTTTCAAACATCCACTCAAAAGGCTTATTATGTTCGTTTACTCTATGGAAAAGAACATTGGTAATATTTTTCCAAAAGCCTTGTTGCCTGTTTGGGTTTCCTTTCCAGTAATCATTAGCCACAGCTGTCATTAAAGTGTTTAGCCTATCTTTTACCATGTAAGCCTCTTTTTCAGCAAGACCGGTGCTATATGATATTTTGTGGGCGAGTCTCTGCATGACAAGCTGAGAATCGGAAAAATCGTGCAAAGATTTTGTCCATCTATCGACAAGCCAAATGTCTTTTTCTCCTGCTTGCTCATAATCTGAATTACGCTCTTCATGATATTGCAGCTGCTTCTCGATCATTCTAAAAGCCATTTCATCGGCTACTTTGGTGTACAGCTCACCGTAATGGTTTCTAATAAGCTTATGGTCTGAACCTGTCTTTTGGGTCATACGTTTCCAAAGTGCGCCAAGATCTTCGTCTGACATATAATTTTTGCTTGACTTGTCAAGAGCTCCGTCCGCAATCTTGATAATAAGGTCTTCCAAAAATTCCTGCTCGTTCATGTATCGGTCTACCTCGTACATGAAGTATTCTTCATACGTGTACTGCTCACCTGTTTCTGGGTTTTCAAGTCCAGGCGTGGGCATTGGTTGGTCGGGGATAGCTCCTGATAAAATTTGCTCGAACACTTTTAAGTCAGCATCTACAAATATTGCCCGAGGGATGGCATTCCATATCTGGTCAAATTCGAGCTTCATGTTGGCATTTGCCGTTTCATTATAAAAAGAAAAATCCGCCTGACTTTCACTTTGAGGCATGGCATAAGGCGAGCTTCTTTTTGCGATACCATTGCTGACCATGGCAGCTTCCATTTTGTTGAGCAGGCCTGTTTCCAATGCCAGCTCTATGGAAATCCCAGAGGCTAAAAAACCATCAATTTTGGCATTCAGGTTTTCTCTCCATTTGTTGTGGGCTTTAGTGTATTCCCCCGGATGGTACATATTGTAAGGATTAAAAACCACCTCACCGCCCATTGGAGGTTTCATAGTTTCTCCGATAAACCATCTTTGCCCTTTGTTATTTTCATAGTAAGAGTTTTCTTTTAAGATAGGCTCACCGTTGACATCACGTTCGGCATTGCCGTACCATTGGTCAAACTCGTCAAGTTCAACTACCGGAAAATGCATTATCGAAGCAGTACGTTCACCGTACCGCTTCTGTAATACATTGTGCAGGTCTGAAACATTGCCATTTCTGGCCGTTACAAACAAATCGCATGCTTTCATATTAACACTCATTTTTTAAAGTTTTCCATTGCTCGTCTGTATAATCATCGTAAGCTCTTCCTTTCGGATATAAAGCATCGGGATTTTTTCTTGATACTGCGTATCCCTGCGATACCAAGAACTCCTGAACAGCAGGATCAGCTGTTACTGCTACGGCTCCTGCATTAACTATCTGCATAAGATCAGTGTCGGGGCCGATAAAAACAAGTGAATCCTTTGTAACAGTATTCTGCGTTTGCGCTTGTGGCTGAGACTGAGAAACATTATTTTCTTCTACTACAGGAGCTATATACTGTTTGCTTGGCTGTGAATTGACCATTGAAGGTTCATACAGATCAGGCCTAAAAACAGGAGATTGCTCTTCTGTGAATCGGATGTATTCTCTTTCAAATTCAACTGTTTCTTGAGTCTTATTAGAAAAAAACTGAACAGCCTTTTTCTCTCGTGTAACAAACATGACTTTAGGACCTTCCTTGGTCATTAATATCATGCCTTCTTTAGCAGTTGCAGCATTTATAAAGTTTGCAAGATCAGGGTTATCCTCTAACTGCTTTTCTTCAACCTCTATGATCGTCTCATTCTTAGGCCCTAAAGTGATCTTAATACCATCAATGTATTTTGCATTATCATCAGCAGTAACAAGTTGATTGTATTCATCTGTGTTTCTGTAACTAACTTTTTTAGCCGCATTGATTAAATCAGAAGATTTCATCCTTGGGAGTAGTTGCATGTTTCTTTGATAGAACATGCTAACAAAATCACTCATAGGTTCATTGAGGTACATATCAATGAAGTCGTAAGCATTATGGTAATCATCATCGCCCAAGTACAAGGATTCATGGTCGAAACCCTCATTAAGAAATTCTCCAACTCCTCTAAGTGCCATTTCAATTTTATTATCTACACTTATCGGGTTTTTTACATGCCTGCTTAGAAATTTAAAATCAGAATCTACCTCTTTAATAGCACGTGCAGCTATGTCTACTACATGTTTTGGCATAATCTTGGACATACTGAAACCTCCCAGATTAAAACCTTTATTGATAGCCATGTAATAAACAAGTGCATTTTTCACATTTACAGTGTTCCCATTGTATTCAACATTAGGGATCTGCTCAAATGCTTGCCTGATTTCTTCCAGCTCAGTTTCTCCAAAATCTTTCATCACACGGACTTCAAGTTTTGAAAGCTTACCTTTTCCTGAAGCAAGAACTTTTGGGGCCTGATCAGAAACAATAGGCGTCAACAATGACATAAACTTATTTCCTGCAAACAGATGCTCATTGTCCTTGATGATCCTTACAAAGATTTCATTGAACTCGATGGAGGTCAAAGGTTCTCCGTCAAGCAAACGAGAATCAATACCATTCCTTTCAAGGTTCCTGAAAATAATGTTATTGTAAAAATGCTTGTGGAATAAGGCCTTTTCGTCTGCATTCATTCGTTGCATGGCATCGCTATAAAACCCATCAAAGAAATATGAGGCAACAATCATGTTGTCCGCATACATATCCCTCATGAGACTAAAAAGCTCATACTGATAACGATAGGATGGATGGTTGAATATTTCTCCCGACAACTGAGGCTTATTCGAAAAAAAGGCTTTATCTATCTTATCCTTAATTGACTTAAGTTCAAGGAAGTTTTTAGGGTTCTTGGAAAACGACGTGGCCAATGTTCCACCGCTTCTTGTGGTTCTTGAAAGACCTGAGTAATACCCGAACTTTTCAATGATGTTCATTTGGTCAACAATAGCCTTTAAAGCTTCTGCTGCTTTTTTGTTAGGATCAGTTACGCGCGAAGCAAAGACATCGAGTAGATCTTGCGCTGACTTTGCCTCAAGAGCAGATTTTGTTTTGTTTCCGGAAAGGTACATTTCTTCCAGCTTCTCAGCAGATATGTTTCTGAAATCCTGAACAATTCCTGGCCCGTTGATAACACTTTCATATTGGAAGTTAGGATCGAGTTTTTTTGCAAGTCTTTCATAGATCGACAAAAGTATTTTTGTATTGTCTCCATCTTCTCTTTGCGATGTAATAGAGCTTCTTGACTCGGTTAAACGAACAAGGTCTCGAATTCCAGGCTGGTTGATAAACATGAGTGCGTAATCCAATGTAACACCATGAGAAATCATATCCATTAGTACATCACCTGTTACAAGGTTGATATTGTTACGGCCAAGAACCATCAACTTTACGTTATCTGTTGCACCATTGATCAGCTGCACAAAAGAGTCAGTAATCATTTTACCCTCAGAGTCAACGAGCGGATAACCTTTGTTTGCTCCATCTATATTGTATTCACGGAAAAATTCAAATGACTTACTACGCATATCAACCAGCCTAACGCCTGTCTGGCTAAATACAGAGTAGATGCCAAAATAGGATGCCGAAGAACCAATAAATGCCTTACCCACCGAGTTTAGTTTCATCAATTGAAGCTGACGTGCAAACCCCCAATGATCGTGTCTTGGATCAACAGTAGGTTTGTATGTTTCCCGCTGTTCATCGCTTAAAGTCATGTAATGGTCTTTTTGCTTGTCGGAAAGGGAAGCAAATTTTTTCTTATCCTTACCTTTAAGACTTGAAAAGAATTCCGCATGCTTTTCTGACATAGAGAAGTAAATAGCCCTGTCTTCCAATGTGTCGGTAGATACAGGCGTCGTTACCTCATTATAGTTTTTCGGATGGGTGAGTACGTTGAATGCGATATCAAACATTCTGTCCATTTGCTTTTCAAGTCCTCCTGTGTGATGCCAAGTGAAAAGACCGTCCACGTCAAAGTCAAATCCAAGGATAGCAGGCCCTTCTTTTGGAGAAACCAGAACGTTTCCAAGTTCCTGTGGTATTGTGCCAACGATACGTGCAGGAATATTGGAAGCCTTACCTGTGGTCGGGATACGAGTTGATATTAATCGAGTTCCCAATGGCAGTCCGGCATTTTCAGGAACAAGAACATCTGCAGGAAAAATCACTGGTTGACCATCTGCATCTTCAATAATTCCTGTCACATCATTGACAAACCATACACCGTCTTTGACATTAATCCTGAAAGTATCAATATCAACGGTATGGAGTTCATCAACCGTTCTCGGACCTGCCCATTTTAGTTTATGGGTCTGCTGGTTTTCGTTAAAGTATTCTTCAAGCAAAGCTTTTTTCTGTGCTTTTTCCGTCTCTGTCAAGGCAATGGAGTCATATCCGTAATCGGAAAGGTTGACATATTTGTGCCCAGGTTTATTAGGAAGAGAGCCAAGCTTGTTGAAAAGACTTGACATCAGGTTTTGAGCAAGCTCAGCCGTAAAAGGGTGGTCAAGAATATTGGTTTTGTTGTCCTTCAACCATTCAGCAATAGGGGAGGTGTGCGCTCTGGATCCAAGCTCCTCGATTAATTTAGCTTTTACAGCTTCAATACTTGTAAGTGAACCATCTTCAATCGCCTTTTGTAGCTGCCTTCTTAGGATAGTTGCTTCAATCGTGTAGAATTGTAGCATATCCTGAAAGTTCCCATTGTCAGCAAGCTGTTTGTGTATCTGAACACCGCCCGAAATGGTAGAGCCTTCTTCATCTACTGAATGCTCAGGGTCATTCTGCAGACCAAATTTATCAAGGTCAAAATCCTGCGTTGTGTATTGCTCGTCGGTAACAAGGTTGCTATTAGTAATCCCTACTTTTACCCCTGAATTAAATAACCCCATATCCGCACCCGAAGCATAAAACTTACGTGCAAAATCTAACTGGTTCGGGAATTTTTCGTAGTGCGCAGCATTCTTAGGATCATTCGGATCCAAAATAACTGCCGTTGATAATTTCAGATATAAAGGCTTTGCCCTGTCGAGGTCTTTTTCATTGATACCAAACATAACAGGCTTAAAGACTTTTTTAAACCCTGAAAAGTGACCGTATGCTTTTGTCATTTCACGGGCAAACTTTTCGGTTACGTAGCCTTGTGCATCAGTCCTTGTACCCGCAACCGTATTAGTACGGCTGTCGTCTATCTCATACCTTCCTTGATCATTCATTCGAATTACAGGAAGGTCTGAGAATGTCTTGTCACCTCTGTCACCTACATCTTCGAACAATGCAAGTTTTGCAGTAGGACGTCTCCATACACCACGGTAATAAGGAGCCATTGGCCCTGCCATACGCTTGTTTACATCACTGAATCCATCATTACCCTTATAGAAGCCATAGTCTCCCATCAAAAGCTGTGAGAGGTGGAATCTGTTAATTGCATAGGTAGGATAAAACTCGTTGACGTAAATTTCAAACTTACGCTGTTCAAGCTCTTTGCCATAGGTAGCAAGTGCAGAAGGAAGCTCTTCGGTAGCCTTTTGGATAGCTGCTCTTAGGTCTTCAACTTCGGCAACAAGTTCATCTGCATTTTCCTGTCTGGAAAGCATATAGCTTTCTTTGCGAGAAAGCTCCGATTCAAGCTTTTGAAGCGCAATCCTTGGGTCTTTTGCTTTAACAAATCCATCGTTTACTGGAATGTTCAAACCTTTGGAAACCATTTCATTGTAATGCTGCTCAGCTTCTTGCCTGATTTTGGAAGCAATGTTTTTGGCAGCAGTCTGAAAATCGTAAACTGTTTTACCACTGGCATCTTTGGTTTCGTTTACAGGGAACCCATAAAAATAAAGTCCTTTGTTGAATATCCTGCCCGGCAAGTACATCGTCTGTCCGTTACGCTCGACTGTTTCATAGTGAACGCCTTTGATCAACGAATTTAAAGCACTCGGCTTCTTGAGCTTTCTTGGCTCTGTCGCAGAACCAAAATCTTTCCCAAATGCAAAACGGACTTCTTTTTCCTCTCTTTTGAACTTTTCAAGTTCGTAGGTTAGGATATTGGTAATCTCCCCTTCAAGTTCGTTTGATGCAATCCTTTCAAGGTTAAAGCCGTATAGTGTAGGCTTATCGGAAGGGATATCCGATATATGGACATACTGGTTGTTGTAATCGTAGTAAGCAACAAATCCAGCAAGATTGGCAAATGCAAAATCAACCTCTGTGGATTCCGAATAGGTAGTTCCTTGATCCATGTTACGCACACCCGACATGATCACGTCAATAGGCTTTCCGTGGCTTTTGGCAATGGTACGAAGAACCCTGTTACGTTTCCATGCTTCCATGGTGAGCATTCTTGTTCTACGGCCGTTTTTGTCAAAAGAAAGGTCTTCCATCATTTGGTCAAGTCCTGACTTTACTTTGGTAGAAAAACGCTTTTGACCCTTCGGATCAAAGTAAAATTCATCCGATTGGTTGACCGTATTGTGGAACAGAAGTGTATCGGCCATCCTTCTTGTTTCTGCCGTCTCAAAAGAACTGATGTTTTTTCCTGAAAGTCCGTTGAAGAAGTTTGAATGGACAAAGAATGCGTTCTGAAACAGCAATGCAAGGGTAGGGAAGTCTCCCTTATTTCCACTCGCTTTTGAACCAAACATTTTCTTGTGCTCAAAATTGGTTGTGGAATAGGTGTATGCCTTGCTCCTTATTTCCTCTGCATAGCGGTTTTTTCTGTTCCTGTGCTCAATCTGCATCTGATTGATCAGCTGAACGTCAGGCTGAACAGGTGTGAACCCTTGGGGATCGGCTTCTTGAAGTCTCTTATTCTGGATTTCAATATCCATCAGGTACCTGTCCAAGTCTTCCTGATGCTCGGAATCCATCTGATTCAACGTAAGGTTAAGAGCTTCTTCGCTAAAGCCCGGATATCTCGCAGTCATCGAACGCGGGATTTCAACTCCAAGAACAGCGTAGAATGCATGAACAAAATCTTCCACCTCAGCAACCATGTCGTCGGTAGCAAAAGTCATGAAATAATCGTTCAGACCGCTTCCTTTCAGAAGGGAATCCATCAACGTGTTTTTGCCTTGCTGATACTCAGGGGCAGCAAAGTTTTGAATCTTGTTGAAGAACTTAAATACCTGCTCCTGTGAAATTTGACGGCCAGTAAGCTCAAAGTATTTATCTGCTACTTCTTGTCTAAATCCTTCGATACCTATTCCTTCTGCTTTTATACGGTTGAAGGTGTCCTCAATCTTTTTGAGTATAGCAGCATGGTTTTCGTCCTTCATCTTTTTTCTGCCATTGAAGTAGACGAATGCACCGCCGTTTTCATTTGGCATCATGGTTACAGAATCTACCCTTCTTTGCGACCCAAAAGCAGTAAACAAGGAGTTTGCACCCATAAAGCTCACCACACCGTCAAAGTTGGCATTTGGAGCTGTATAATAATTATACAAAGCCGTTGCTGTACGGATGATTTCATCTTTACTAAGTTCGGACTTGTTACCGTTGATGTCTGTAAATTCCCCTTTCCATGCGATTTCAAAAAGCTTTTGACGAATTTGAACTGCGCTATCTGATTCTTCGGCAACCGCCTTAACCATTTCATTGGCGAAAATTGGATTAACCTTATTGCCCTTTAAATCAGTAATGTTAAGCGCATTAGTATTGACAATTGGTCTTGAATAATAGTTATGCAATGCTTTAGCAATTTGCTGCTCTCGCTTTGTTAGATTTTCATCTGAACGTAACCTGAACATATTCTCAACCATTTGATCATAGGAAGACGCATTCCTTGTTGCTTGGAAAAGAATGTTTTTTGCATCCCTGAATTCAAGCATTTGATTTTTACCTGTTTCAGGATTGTGGTAGTGCAGGTGTTCGATCTGCGCTTTGGTGATACCAAAAACAGTGCTTTCAGGATTTAATCCTTCTCCTGACCAATCTTGTCTGATTCCTTTGGAAGCTTCTTTAAGGTACTGCTCGTAGGAATTGAATCCAATTACATCTTCAAAGAACACATCAAATTTATCCTGTGCGTTTTCACCGGTAAAGCCAAGTTGTCTTGCAATTTCCCGCTGTTGTTCGCTAAACTCACTACCTGTAAATAATTCCTGCGAAGAATTTACTAACCCAAGAAACGAGTTTAAAAGCTGTTCATGCGAGTAAATACCCGACATGGCTTTGTATCGGATCGTGTTTTTTATCTTATCACGGACATACCAGATCCGCTCCTGGAACGGGTCTCTTTTTTCAAGGTCGTTGTAAAAAGAAAACTCAGGCTCGATTACAGACTCATACAGGTCTTGATTGTACTGTCTGTTTAGCTTTTGAGCTTCATCCAAACTCAGAACCCTTGAAAGATCAGCTCTCATGTTTTCGTCCTGAGAAGTGATGGTATCAATGGTATCTGCTGCAACAATGTTCTCCCTTGGAACGCGTACACGGTCACTGGCATAGTTAAATTCTACCCTTGGCATAAAACCCATGCCGCCTTTATTGTCAAGGATTTCAAAACCTCTGGCCAACAAATCTGCTTCATGAGCTTCGTTATCTTTGTAGCTCAACACTCTTTTAATACCAGAATCAGGATTTCCTGGCTCATTGTAAATTACAAACGCCTTCGATCCCGGACTTCCTTTTATCCTGTTGACATTTACAGGGATATAGGCATTTCCTTTAAGCAAACGTGCAAGTCTTGGTTTAGCAAGGTCTGGGGCAAAACCGATGACTCCTTTTGTTCCGTCAGCAAATGTATAGACAATCTGTACTTCACCCTGAACACGGTTTTCACCGATGCCAAAAAATTTGCTGTTGTTGAGCTGCAGGAATGTTTCTCCTGTAAAGCCTTCACGCATGGCCTTCATAAAATTATCAGTCATTTCCCTTGCCTGTCTGGACTCCATATTGTTGTCGTTTTCAGGGAGGAAGTCTGCAAAGGCGTGGTGTTTTTTTAGCGAGCTTGAAGCATTAGGGTTGAATGTATTGGTATTTAGATTTTCCTTTACTCCATAACGGTTAAAAAACTGTCGTCTGGTAACAGTTCTGTCTCCATCTTTTTCTTGCCAAGTAAAGAGAAATGAGTCAGTAGCTCCAAAGTAAATGATCTTAAGAGTCTTCATAGAAAGACCGTCCTCACCGTCCTTTAGGAGTTCTTGAATCACAAAGTCCTCCATCCTTGCTTCAAACTGCCTGATCTGGCTTTCTGTCATCTTGTAGCCAAGCTCACTCATACGGTGAACAATGCTCAATGGCACGTATTCCCAGCTGTAATAAGTGTCTTCATTATCTATAACCACAGAAGGGTTAAACATAGATAAGTCCGAACTTGTGGCACTAAGCATCGGCTCAGTAACAAAATACTTGTTTGTCTCAATGAAGTTGGCAGATTCCAAAGCTTCAGATAAAAGTGTTCTCCTGTCCGGATTGAACATGGAAGCAAAAGAATTGAAAACGCCCTTGAACAGATCAACAACTTCTTTGAGAACAGTACGCACAGAAGTCTTTTCAAATCGTTCGTACCCGTACTTTTGCTTGACTGTATTCTTGTTCTTTTTTGCATTCAGATCATAACTATCGAGCAACACTTGGAAATCTTTGTTAGACAAAGCTTCTGCAAAAAACTCTTTTACCAACGTGTTTGACTGAAACAAACGCTGATCAGGAGATAAAGAAAGATGGTCATTAAGTATTTTCGAAAAGAAGTAAAGGTCTTTTGATTTGCCTTTATTGCCGAGTTCAGTACCAACAAGATCAATTAAGTTCAGGATCCTTTCGAAAAGCAATGCATCCTGTGATTTCATCTTAGGATTTTGTGTATACCTTAGATATGCAGCATGCATTTTGTTGATGGCCACATCAAAGAGACTGTGCGTGACCTCGTGTACAAGCTTGTGGAAAAGATCGTCCTGTAAACGCTGTAATTCATCAGCTTCCTGTTTGTTCAGCCCTTCTGTATGTTTTCTTACTATAAGATCAGTCATTCTTAAACGACTGAAAGAAATAAACACCGTACCGCTTCTTGCTTCATGGAAACCTCTGGCAGTATCTCCGACAGGTGTGTTTCCCGGGATGAAGGTCAAGGGCTTTGCGCTTTTGGATATCATATCCTCCAAAGCCTTTCTTTTTTCCTCGTTTTCAATGAAGCTTAAAATATCATCTTCATGATTTAAAGAATGAAGAACAGTTTCAGTTACCCCGAACAATCTGCCGCTTTCAACCAAGGTCATCATTTCAACCATTTGACGGTTGATAGGATCAAGTTCTTTAAGCCCCTTACCATACATGGAGCGTGCTTTTTCGTCTGCTTTTTGCTGAAAGGCATCGCTTTTTCTGATATCATCTATTTCTCGCAACTGCATAGAACGTCCTACATAATTCTGAGGATTATTAGATGAATCACGTAATTCCCGTGTATTTAACGGTATAAGCTCTTCGCTAATGCCCAAAGTTTCGGTGAGAAGTTTTCTATAATTATCAGAAGTAAAACTTTTATGTAGATAAAGCCTGCTCGCCAAAAGGTCTTCCGAAATTTTACTGAGCATTTCATCCGACTTATCACCAAAAAAAGTTTTAAAATTACCGCTTAGAATACTGTTTAAAATAAACTCAACCTCAGTTGTGTTCCTGGCAAAAAATGTGGTACTCCGCTCTTCTTCTGTCAGACTGGTAAATCTTTTAGAAAGCTCATGCAATGAACTGAGGGAAACTTCCGGTTCGATAAATCTGCTAAAATCACTGTCACGCTGAGCAGCTGACCGCTGTTGATTTTTCTCTATCGCATCGTTTCTTTCCTTGATGTAGGTTTCCGATTTGTATTTGGCTATATTTTCGTTGATCAATTTCAACGTGCTCTCATAGCGTTCGATTTTGACCTTTGCTTCTTCTGCCTGTTGAAAAGTCTGGTTAACAGGTTGGTCGGGATTTTGCGCAAGCTTGTCAAGCTCTTTGTCCCGCATCATTTCAGTCTGCGCTTTCATCCCGAACAAAGTGGTAAATTCTTGCTGCAGTTCTTTTGACCTGCTGTAACCCCTCATATTGGCATATACTTGGGCATGCGTATCGTAGGCAGCAATCTTGGTGGATACCTCTTTGTACATTTCAGCGTAACGTTCGTCGCTTATTTTGCCTTGAGCTCTCAACGTTTTGATTTCTTCGAGTACAGTCTGACCATCCCCGTCAAAAATCATCTTGTCCATGAAAGAGCTGTCACCCTGCTTTTTGGTAATAATAGAGTTCATGGCCGTAAATGGAGCTGTACCAAATGCACCAAAAAAACCTGCTTCCAAAATTTCGCCCAAATTAAACCCTGTCTCCTCAAATCTACCCTCATTTACATCCCTGTCTTTCCCGAACAATAGGTCATGGAAAGTACGGCCCGACTGCTCGACAATTGTCTGTGCCACTTCTTCGGAAGCTTCACCTATGGCAGCTTTGAATGCAGAAGATCCACCTGCTCTAATAGCACTGAATAAGTTTTTTGCGCTCAACCGCAAAGCTTCATCAGTTACGTTCCCACTAACTTCTCTCAATAATTGACGAGAAAGGTACTTACTCGACATACCCATCATCATACGATCAAAATCCACGTTGAAAGTGGTTTCGATCAAGGTGTTTAAGGCACCTACTGTAAGAGAAAAAATGAAGGCTTCATCATCACTTAATCCAGCCCGCCTTGCATCACTATGGGCATAGCCTACGCCTACGATAGCACTTCCTCCGATACGGGCAATATTTTCTGCCATCTTTCTCTTGGCAAGACTTTTGGCAGCACCTCCAGGGATGGCTTTTAAGGCAGCCATACTAACAAGATTTGCTCCACGCCCAATTACACCAAACTGTGTCTGTGATGCCAAAGCCTGCCCAAGACCTGCTCCGAGCCAGTCAAGGGAAGTCCAGCTTTCAGAAGATGAAGCCGAAGCGATATAGTTTTCACGTTCACTTCTGTCAAGCATCGCTTGATGTAATGCATGTAAACCACCAAATTCACCTCCCCGTAATCCAGGTGCACGGCCAATAAAACTTAAAGCACTGACTAATACTTCATCCGTTGAACCGATTGTATTCAAATAACCTTTGGCTAATGATTTTATGAAGCCGTCTTCCTGTGACTGATAACCGTACTTTTGTGTTACTGCAATATTGCGTTCTTGAAACTCCTTTAGTGTCCCCTGAACTTCTTTTAAGATAGGCTGTTTTGTCTCTGGGTGAAGAGAGGGGATAAGCATCCTGTACTTAGTAGTCGGATCAAGTTTGTTGACATAATTCTGAGTCATTTGACCAAGGGTTTCAAGACCCAGTATACCAGAAGTTTTTTCGACTATCCCATCTTTTTCAGAATACATAGGCTTGAGATAAACCATTCCGCTTGCACCGAATAGCTTTCCGTCTCCGGTTCTAAAGCCTGAAAAATCAAGGTCATCTATTTCTCCGTCTACGTTAATGTATTTTCCTGAACGGTTACTGTTCTCAGCAGCAGATTTAAGATCAAGCTCCAAAGCAGTAGCTCCCTGTGGTGTTCTGTAATCGTAAACAGTTTCTCTCCGTGGTTTTACCGGAAGAGTATCGGTAGGGATTTCTGTTCCTGCCAAAGCTCCCGTAAACATCTTGGAAGTAGAAGATGAATTCAGGTTATTATTATTCAAATCAGTTATAACCTCGTCCAAATTTTTTTCAACGAGATTCCCATTTTCATCAAGATCGAACAGTTTTCTACCGTCTGCCATCGTTAATTAATGTTGTTTAAAGTTTTACTTGCCTTGATTGTGTTGTTGATAAATGTTCTGGATTTTAGAACCTTATCAACTTCTGCCACATTTGCGTATGAATTTATCGTTTTATTGATATAATTCAAAGATTCATTGATATCAAATCCCGGAACAGAGCCTGGATCAATAACATTCTCGTAGTGGTTGATAATAATATTTGAATTTTCCGCAAACTGCTTTTTGGCTTCCAAAAGCCTTCTTTTTTCATCTTCTGTTTTAGGCTCGATAGCGTTGAGCTGTTCTTTGTGCGTATTGAGTGCACCCAAGACACCTTTCATTATTTCTTTACCTTCTTTATTTAATCTTAGCGTTCTTTTGTCAAAGTAGTTTTCTTCTTTGTATTCCAGAGACCACTCAGATACTCCGAATTTTTGGGTTGTGGAAATTCTGTCCAAAGGCTTAAATACATGGGTCAGATAATCTGCATCCCTACTGTCTTTATCGTTATAAGCCCTGAACTTTTCAAAGGCAATAGGTCTAACTTCCAGTATTTTACCATCAGAGGTCGCATATCCTTTTTTGAGCTGTCCATCAACTTCAAATTCCACTTCTTCAATCTGGTCAACATTTCCTTTTCCAAAAAACCTGGCTGTTACGGCATGGGTAATCATTCTGTCAACAAGGTTGTTTTCGAATTGATCTGGAACATAGGTCTGAACTCCATCAACTACTTTAAGCTTGTATGTTTGTCCTGTGGTAATAGGTAAAATAAAATCCCCTTCTTTTTTTACACCGTAAAATGTTTTCGGATTCCGAATCAGATCACCGTCCTCTTTAGATGATTTTGCATCTTTATTATAAAAATAAACATCTTGAAACGTTCTGTACTTAAACTCTCTTTCCGAATCGTATGGTTCTGCTGATTTGTACCAGATAGGAACTTCTAACATTTCCTTTGATCCGCCATCCCACAATAGCAAACCGTCCCGCATTCGTGCGGTAGCATTTACTCTGAGCAAAGCAGGAGGCTCTGTGCTTCCTATTCTTTGCAGTACCTCGCCTGAAATAATATTGTTGCGTTCGTTAACATCTTCTTCTGACAATGCTCTGATCTCTGCTTCCCCTTGTAGGAAATCTGTAAAGAACTTATTAAAACCTGCCTCAGTTGGGTTATCAGTTGTTAGCATGTAATGGGAGAGGAGAGCATCCCTGGACTGCTGAGAAAGAGAGTTCATAGTTTGCTGAACTGCTGCTGAAATTTGAACGTAATTATTTTTTAAAGAACTTTCAAGCTGTCTAAAGACTGCAACACCGCTTTTATCTGCTATATCGGAAAAATCGATATTACCCATTTTAGAATGAGCAACGTTCTTAAATACCTTGTCGATTTCATCCTTTGCATCCCTAAGCGTAACTCGTGAAGAGAAGGTAGGCAGATTGGTGAACCTTTCCGAAACATTGTTGTGTAAATGATTCCAAAGGTCTTTGGATTGACCGTAAACAAAATAATTTCCCGCGTTTTCAGGACTTTGCAAAAAGCTATTGAGCTTATAGAACGGTATCATCTTAATGTCGTCAGGATTATCCCTGCTGACAACGGGAACCATTCCATTGGAAACATAGAACTCTTCCCCAAGGCCTTTGGCCAATGCAGCCTCCCAGTCTCCTTTAGACTCCTTGTACCGCTGGTGATGATAAGTAAACCTTCCCGCATCTATTTCGCTTTTTAGGGCATTGAATTCTTGCCTTGCTTCAGGTGAAAAAGCAAAGTCAGGATCTTGATTCATTTGCTGCATGTAGCTTGCCAAACGATTACTGATCCTTGATTTTAGACTTTCTCGAACACCTCCAAACATTTCAAGTTCATCGAGCTTTTTTGTTAGCTCAGAAACATCAGGGGTACGCTCTTTTCTCAGAGCTTCAAGCTGCGCCAAAGCCTGTTGTTTGGATTGTTCTACGAACATGGCACCTTCAACGTCAGGAAGTTCTTGCTGGGTTGGTATATACTGCAAACCCAGACCTAAGCCTGGGTTGTTCAATATGCTGCTCGTTCGCCCTCCTCCGGCAAACTTTCTCTTTCTATAAATCGGCATATCAATTGTTTGTTACTTTGATTCTGTTGATTCTGTTGATTTCACGGATGTATCGATTAAAATCTCTGATCTGCTGTCTGGAAGCATCTGAGATAAAACGGGCATAATCGGTCTTCATTTTTTTAAGATCGGAATTTGACCAAGCAACTGCATTGCCGGCATCGAATTTACCTCCTCTTCTGAAATAGGAAATCCTGCCACCTTTTGCGTTTGTAGGCACACGGCCCATAAGTTCGTTATACAGCGCACGCATTTCAGGGTTAAGACCTTCTACGCCCACAGCTGAAATTGCACCAATAAGCGCATTGTAACGGCCTGCCTGTTGTACGTTGGCAAGCTTTTCACGAACCATGTTCAACTGCACTTCTTTGTTTGTTCGATCAGCATTTCTCGCATTAGCATAGTTTAGAGCATTCTGCATCATTGCCTGTCCTGTCTGTACACGCCCTTGCCATCTTGAAAGGTCTCTGGCTTCCTGATTACGAATATCGCCTACGGCCTGCTCATGGTTTACCCTGTTCTCAGCCTCTCTCATGGAATCAAATCTGCTCATGTCAGCTCTTCGAATCGAACCGTCGTTGGCGAAGGCATCCGCTGTTGCTCTGTCAACATTGTTCTGAATTGCAGCCCTTCCCATGATGTAGGCATTCACATTGCTTCCTGCTACGTTTCTGACGTCTTCCGCGGCTCTGAAAGAGTTTTCTCCGATAGAAGTAATAGTTCGCCTCAATTGTTCTTCATCACCGCTGTACGGCCTTATTACCGAACTAAATCGAGGAGTCCGAACTTGACCGGGTTCACGTGCCCCCAAGACCATTGCACCACCAACAAGACCAAGACCTGTATTAATAGCATTGAACGTGTCTACTTTGAAAGGCCTGTTCTGGTCTATCCGGTTGTTCGGATTAAATGGCGTAGTAGCTGGAACAGTAGGTCTATCCACTGCACTTACCCCCGAACTGAAAGCAGGTAGTTTGCTTGTGCCGTATGTTCTTACATTCCTTTCCCCGACTGTTGGGGCAGGAGGACTGTTTCTATGCGACCCTATCCATGAAGGAGTTTCTATGCCTGCTCTTTGTTCAGGTAGATTAAATTGTGAGGTAAAGACTTTCCTTGAAGGGTCAAGCCTTAAACCATTGGATGCTTTAGGTATATCCCTTTTTTTTCCTTCTCTTCCTGCCATAACTAATTCTTTTGCATCAAGCATTTTTGGAGTAACCATAGGTTTACCGTCGGCACCATAGCTTACAGGCATGGCTACACGGCTTTGCAAACGAATTGGAGCTACACCTGTACCTGTTGCACCAACAAAAGATGTAGCCTGATGTTCCATGGGAGTACGTTCCGTTTCTGCAGGTGGCGTGGATCCGTCTGTATAGGCTTTGAGATAAGCCATTGCTTTGGAAGTCTTTCTCCCTTCGATAAGGTTAAAACCTGTTGTTCCTCCTGCCTTTCCCCGTATGTCTCTTCCTTGTGAGTCTTTGGCAGTGAAAGTATTGGTCGAACTGTCCACATCGTAAACAATCCCTTTGTCCTGGGCACTGCGAATGTTGTTCATCCCTTTGGACAACCTTCTGTGATCCCTTGCAGAGATATGCCCAGAAGCTTTCATGCGGTCAAGGTTTTCCCTTGCCGCTTGAAAGTCCACTGTTCTGTATGTTGCCCTTTGCTCTGACATTGCTTAGAGTTTGATGTTTTTGAGATAGGAAATCATTTTCCCGCCTTTTTCGAACATGCCCACAGGACCGGCAGGAGGAATGTCCTCAGCTCCACCACCCATGGCCATAGGATCAACTGCGGGTGCGCCTATGCCCATAGAAGCAGCAAGCTCCTGAATGATCTGATCTGCAAGCGAAGGATCAGGAGCAGCCAAATACTGTTCCACCATCGGTGCAAGTGATTCCATACCGCCCAATGGAGCAGGTGGCTCAGGTGACATTCCTGCTAATGGATCTCCCATCATAGGGTCAATCATTTCACCTCCCCCCATATAAGAAGGTTTCATTCCATATCCTTGGTTTACTCGTGTAACGCCCATATAAATTTTGTTTAAGTTTATGAATCTTGTTTATAAAAATAGAGAAAAAAAGACACAGCCTTAACTGTCAGTGTACTCGGGAGGCGTAGCATCCTGTTTTAGGGTTGCTTTGTAAACGTACTCTCCAAGCTTGTAAAGATCTTCAGGACTCTCAGCTTTCATTGCGAGTTGAACAATCTTTTCAGTGTCTTTGATAGAGTATATCCGCTCTTCTCCTTGAAGGTCTACCTCATTGCCTTCTCCGCTTCCTTCCAATTGTACAAGCTTTCCACCTTCCTCATGGATTCGTATTTCCCTTGGGTCTCTTTTAGAGGATGGCGCAGAAGGTTGCGCAGGATTTGGCTCAGCTTGTGCTGCAGGTTTTGACGGCTGTTGGGGCATCCTTGGAGGCACGGGAGGCTTCTCGTAAATCACCTGTGACTCTTTTGGAAGGTATGGTGCAATGGGAGAAGGAGGCATCTGCGCTGGCTGTTGAGGGTTAAGTATTTCAGGTTTTTGCTCAACAAGCTTTTGCCATTTTTGGTATTGGTCTCTGTCCCAATTGCCATCTGCTTTTACCTCAATCCCATTTTTAATCATTAGATTTTGCCTATCTATAACCGCTTGTTTTGCAGGTGTATAAACATTGTCAATTAAATCTGAAAGTTCAGTGTTTCCCCATTCCCTGGCATAATTTCTTACCCCTCTCATGAACCCGTAAAGCTCTCCCGGATTTCCGTTTTTGGGGTCAAAGTCATAAGGTCTGTCAACAAATTTCGATGCATCAAGACCTCCGTTGTATTCGGCAAGTGCACGGACAACATCCCCTTTGTTTCTGTCAAGGTTTTCCCTGATAAGCCTTGCTGCTGCATCTGTTGCTTTTTCAAGGTCAGTTCTTTCGTCAACTTCATCATCTACACGCAAGCCAAGGCCTTTTGCTGTATCTCTTGAAATCTGAAATAAACCTCGTGGACCAGTTCCAGAATTCACAGTTCTTTGGTAGTTCATGGATTCATGGCCCGCAAGTGGCAATAAGATTCCTTTTGGTAAATTATACTTCTGTTCAAATCTTGCAGCATTTTGATACAACCATTCAAGGGTATCTTTTTCGGCTGCTTTTTTGTAAATACTTTCAGGGATTTTCATCCCATCATTCGCTTTCGGAACCCTCCGTTTCTTTGGATATATTGGCATTTTCTAACTCGTTGAATTTCCCTGAATTGTCTTTTGTTCTGTTAAGGATGATATCCTTGATGTAGCTGCCCAAACGCTCGTATGCAGTTTCATCGCCTTGCTTGATTTCACCGCAAAGGGTTTCGATCAGCTCTGTTTGCTCTTTGGTGAATATGATTTCTTCCCGTTCGGTTTCTGCAACCTTTTCACCACTTTCATCAATCACATCGTTTCCTCCTTCACTATGTCTTTTTCCTCCAAGTATTACCGCTTGCTCTTCTCCCTGCTCGTCCTCAGATGGCGGCAACTGTCCACCGTCTTCCATCATGTTTGCTTCAAGCTGGTTATAGACTGAACGTGAGTCAGCATTCCCTGCTTCAATAGCTTGTAATTCGCGTGAGTCACGTTCTGCATAGGCTTTTCTTTTGGAATTTCTCGAACCTATAAGACCCATAACTCCACCGACAAGTGCTCCGGCAGCAAGTCCGAACTTTCCGAATTGCGCTCCTTTGCCTGCCCATTCCATGGCACTTGCCCCAATGTTTGCTCCTGTAGATGTATGGGAAACCCCAAAACCAATATCTCTTGTGCCTGCATTTCTGAGGATATTTCCAACTCCGCCCGCAGCCTGTCCTACACCTGTGGGATTGTTTTCAAGGGCATTCTTAAGTTTGAGCTGCGATAAATCCAGCCCAAACTTTGCTTTTCTTTTTCTTCTGTAAATCATATTACGGGTCTATAACTTGTTAATACTGAACTGATTTTTACCATTTTATCTCCTTTGTATTCAAGTGTAATGAGAATTGCTTTTCCTTTTTGTCTTGACTTCTTTCTGAGCATGGAAGCCGTATTGTCTCTCAGCGCAGGGATAAATCCTTTTTCCCCTTCGTCGGTCACTTCCCCGACTGTGGGAATGGCTACGTTTGCCTGATTTTTATGGTAATGGACGTTTGAAATCCTTCTGATTCTCGGGTCATAAACCACCTGTTGCACTGTTCTTGTACCCTGTGTGATGTAAGTGATCCTATCGGGAAGTATGTTGTTGGATACCAGCACAAGGTTGTCGAACACTTTTTGAAGGTCGCTGTTTTCATTGACCACAAAACTGATAGCGAACCCGTACTGCCTTCCGTAGAATTTGCAGTAGGGAACGCTTTTTGAATGATGGATAAACAGCTGGTTTCTGTTTTCTTCCGAGTTGAAGGAATGGAACCTGCCATTGATGTTAAATGATTTCAGCGGAACATAATCGAGATTTCCCGTAAAACTCTGTGTCAGTTCGTTGTAGGCAAAAGCTTCGGAAGAAACCTGATCGTCTATCACAGACCAAAGAATCCTGCGCTGTACCCGTTCATAATGGGCCACGATGTTTTTGCCGATAAGCGAACGCTCTGCATTTCTGTAAGAGGAAAAAAGCCGTGACATTTCAGGCTCGTAACGCAATCTGGATATTTCCGAAAAACCTTCTGAGGTAAATGCCCATAAAGTAAAGGTATCGGTATCTATGCCGTAAACGCCCGAGTCTGCGGAAACAATCGAGTCATGCCACATGGAACCCATCTTAAGGTTAACAGGCCCTCCCGTTGGTGGAAGGATGCCCATAGCTTCCACAAGGATAGCACCTGCACCGTCAGCACCTGTTTGGATTCGCTCGTTGATCGGAAGGATAATAATCCCTCTTTCATACACCACCAAAAGGGAATCATTGTAGTTCATGATCCGTACAATTGCCCCAAGCTCTGCATTATAGTCTTGAAAATTCAGACCGTTCAGATTTCTGTATGCATTGTCAAAACTGTTTGGGATATATCTTGGCGAAGCAATTACCCGAGCAAACCAATTGGAACCGATAAAGCTTAGATTAGCAGCAAGAACAAAGTAATCACGTTGCGATCGGTTAAATCTAAATCCTCTGTCTATCAATGCGCTTTCAAGTATCCTTGACCTTCTCAGGGGATTTCCCTGCCCGAATGCATCGCCAGGTCTCACACCTGTTACGTTGTACGGGGCAAAAGTCCTTCTTCCCGGCTCGTTTACATCGGAAATCTGTTCGGAACGCAGCACGGTATTGAAAGCACTTTCACAAACAAGGCCCATTGTGTAGCCTACATTGGTACGGCTGTTTTCATTGGTCACGTCCACAGGAGAACTCTGGTCTACATAAAAGTTGTGGAACAGCCTTCTGAACACGGGATTGATGTAACAGTCTCCCGAAAAACAGGTGATACGCCCTTCTGAATCCATTTTGGATTGAACAGTATTGGACGGATCAGCACCGTCTATGGATGAATTCCAGTACATCCTTGGGGATATCTGGGTATAGGTCTCATTGGCAAGCGAAGTATAGATGCTTCGGATGCTCAACGGTGTCCTTGGCCCGCTTCTTTCGTACATATTCACCAGTACAGCTCCGTTGACTTCACGAGTAAGTAGGTTTACACGGCGTTCTCCATCCTGACCTGCAGTAGAAGGATCGGTAATAGTAAATCTGTTTTCAAGCGTTATGCCTACATAGTCATTGAAATTAATCGGGAAATGGTAGTATCTCCAATTGTTATGGCCTGTTGTGCCGGGCTGCTGCATACGTGCATTGAAGAATCCTGCTCCTGAAAAGCCCTCATTGTTTGTCAGGCCGCTTGCGCCTATAGTCCAGTTTGCCTTTGCGGAAAGCCGTTGGTTACGCTGCAAAAACTGAGCTGTCCTTACTACCGAAAAATGATCGGGTACATTGGCCAGCGCATACCCCGTTGCATAATCATAAACCGAACGCACGGTGGCCATGATGTTCAGGTCAACATCCCTCGAAGCAAGTATCTGCAACATGCGTTCTTTGTCAAGGATAATGTCAGGGGATATAAAGGCAAATTTTCTCCCAAGGGCAAAATCACGTTGGTTCATGTTGAACCTGAACGGATGGATACCCCCTTCACCTTCCGAGCCGTGCCTCATGTTGTGGTTTCCTGCGCCTGCAGCTCTTCTATAAGCCTTGACCGCTTCAAGCGTGTAATCGAAGGCGGGAATATGCTTAGAAGTGATTTCAGAATATCCTGCCCGAAATCCTCCGATATACTGATTTGGTTGATTTGATTCACCAATATCAATAGAAGGGATGGTGACTGTATCGAACATATATCCCTGTGTAATCAGGTCGGGTTTTCTTTCTGAACGGACAAAGAAACAGCCTATCGTATTGTCTCGAACTTCTTTAAATCGCGCAAGGGAAACATCAGGAACTCTGAATGTAACTCCGTAAACCCTGACAAGGGTAGGGTCGCTTTCGCTAAATAATACGCCCTGATTTCTATGCCTTGCAGGAAATCTATATACACCATTCGTATTGATCAATCGTGTATCGCCGTTCATAAAGCCTCCGTTGTCTCTGATCTGCTCAATGTCCGCAGGGGATAACCCGTTAAGCAGTGCATCATTTGTACCGTTGGAATTGTCCACGGCAAGCGTAGGAAATGCGGGGCTTAAAGAGCCGTCCTTCATGATGAAAACAATCCCGAACGCATAGGTTTCGTTGCCAAAATATCCCGTGTAATTGTACACGTTGTTGGGATTGTAATAACCTCCAATATACGCATCGTTCCTTCTTGAGGTGGTATTCATAGAGGACTGCACACCTGAAAGAGATACCCTTGTTCCAAAAATGTCCATGAGTATTTCTCTGTGGCCAGTAAGTGTTCTGTTAGCAAACTCCCTGAAAGCTTCAAAATCAGATCCTTTTTCTTTGATGCCACCTGCAAACAGATGTCCTTTTACTTGCGCAATACTCTGCACTGATTCAATAGATCCTATTCGTTTATTTAAAAACAGGGGATCAATGATGGACTGAGGCTCAAATCCTGTGTGGGTAAAAACAGCCGTACCGCTTCCTATTTGAACCGGATTGATAAGCTCAAAAGCTGTTTGTTGGGATGATGTTTCTCCCGAGCTCCAGGTAAAGTAAACCTTTAGGAAAGGGAAAGATTCATCAAGGTTGCCTATGCTAAACGAAACGGATTTGTCGGTTTGTGAACCTCTTGCGTTTCCTCCGAGAATATCTGCAGGTGAATTACCGTTGAAAATATGGACTTCTCTTGACTCTTCAACCATTTGAGTAAGTGATCCATCATTGGTCATGTAGTAAAAATAGTACCTGTACGCTCCTGAGCGCAGGTTGCCTCCCTGAAGAACTCCCTGAAATGCGAGCGTAGGAATTTTGGGACTGCTTAGAATCAGTCGTAAGGTGTTTGAAAAATTGTCAACAGTATATCGGTTGGTTGATCGTCCGAGCCTTCGGATGATTTCTGCTGTTCCGGACCGGTTTACCGCAAAGGCACTATTGATGATTAAGGGTGGATTAATGCCGTCATTAAGTATGATGTTTACCGATCCATCAAAATCGTTTTGAAGTTCCATTTCAAAGACCGCCTTTTCAGAGGCTTTGAACAGGGCAGAGTTCATTGGGCCGTTCATTTGAGAGTCAAATGTTCTGCTGTCACCTCCGTAATTCATTAGAGGGCTGTAAATGTCTCTTAGCTCAGAATTAGAATCCTGACCCCTTGACCAGTCGGGAGAAGGGAAGGTTCCCACTTCACCCCGTCCTGTAGCCGTTCCGTTCTGTATCTCGATGGAATAGATATAGGAAACGTTTCTATTTACTGCAATTGCAACAGGTATGTAACCCTGTCTTACTGCTCCGATTTGTCTATTGCCAAGGATATTGGTTGCCACAAAAGCGTTCCCTTCCGTTCCCATAAACTCCATATTTCGAGCATCGGCAAGGGTGTCTGGTTGTTGTACAAGAACATCCGTTGATTTGACTACGCCTTTTGAAAAGGTATTTTTTGCGGTATTGTTCATTTTTCTTTGTTGGAATGTGGCTTGTATATGGTGAAATGAATGCCGTTTTTCCTTGAGACAATAGTAATGTCTTTTCGTTTTTTGGTCTGTGCTGTCATTTCGGCACAACCTTTAATAACAATTTCTCTGATTTTCTTTTCAGGCATATTGGGATGCAGGGCCTTAAGCCTTGGCATAATGTCATCAATTCGAATGTCTTTCATCTATGGTATCGCTTTCCTTTGTTTACTTTTTTGACAAGCTCCATGTATTTTCTGTAAGATATGCGGACTGGTCTTCTGACCACTTTAGAGCCCATATGGAACTCCATAAAATACTCATAGATTTTTCCGTTAGAAAGTACAGGATCAACAGCTTTGTATATGCCGTTTTTGTATATCCTTCTGACTGACTCAAAAGATTTTTCCTTAATGTAGAACATGAAGTAATTCTTTGAAGGAGATACAAAACGGTTGTTCGTCTCCATCAAATCATCAATGAGCAGATTTAAAAAATCGTAGAATACAGACCTGACAAGCCTGCGTTTTACACGCTTGCCTCTGTTATGAATCGCCTTGACCTGATAGCTTTTGATTTCAAGGGAATCGCAGAATTCATCCGGAAGTACATCCTCGATAGTTGCTGCATCTGAATAATCATATTTTTGGTTCCTGAACATATCAATACCCTTTCATTGGTGCGCCGTAAAACTGTCTTGACTTGCTAAGCAGCGTTCTAAAAAGTTCGTCTGCTTGATTGTCGGTCATATTTTCAGGGGATCGGGCTTGTGCAACAAGTCTTTCGTAGTTGTCTTTAGCCAGCATAACCGCGTTCTCGTTTCCTTCCTTTCGGTAAAACTTCTTAAGCTGATCGAGATAAGCAAGATACTCAACCACAGCAAGAATGCCTTTTTCATTGAAATAGGGGAATCCCTCTTCGTCAGTAAGCAAAGTCCTGTAAATAACATCAACGTCAGTATCGGTCCGGTTGAAAGTAAGAGTATTTCCATCGAGTGAGTAGTTTTCAAAGAAGTTGTGAGGCTCGTACAGCAATGGCAAATCTTCATTGATTTGTAAAGGTTTTTCCATTGGGATTTTATCCACAAAATCCCAGTCACGCAAAATCTGTATAGCATCAGGGTTGGCGTTGGTAACGTTTCCTCTGACTTCTTTTACTACTGTTCTGTCTTTAAATCCTTCTCGAATAATCAACATAGTCTGCCCTCTGTTTACACCAAAGAAATTGTTGACCACATCTGTGCGAAGAACAGCTTTGATCATAAAGCTTTCGCAGGGGATTTCGACTTTATAATCTTTAATGGTGGCCCTGAACAGGTAATTGACCACCTTTACAGGCTTAGCATTATGGTACACTCTTACAGCAAGCTCTCTTGCTTTGTGAAGATCTACCCGGATATCATACATATCCTCAAGCAACTGTACTGCTCTGCCTATATGGTAAAAGTTATCGGATGCTACGTTTTTCATTGTTCGTTATTCTGTTGTGGAATTGACATGATGTCGTTTTGGGTGTTCGGCTGCGGGTTTTTCATTCGGAAATGACGGATAAACTGGTCACTTAGCTTGGTCACGATCATATCGCCCACATGAAGCGGAACAGGGTAGGGGTCTTCTGCGCTTATCAACTCTAAAGGGTTTTCAAACATCGCACGGACTAAGAGTTGCTTTACTCCTTTCTTGTTGTTTAGAATATACAAGTCATTGCCTTGAATCAATACCAAAGGAAGCCTCGAATGAAACTTGGAATACTTTTGGAACATGTATCGGTTGCCCGTAGCTACAATGTATTTTTCGAATCTGTTTTTGGTTCCAATGTAAGAGACAGGATCAAGCCCCGGCATCCAGAGAAGACTGGGTATTTGCGCGTGGTAGATTTTTTCATTCCTGTTCGGAGTCATAAAAAACTCGGGGCTATCATCTCTCTGTTCAAGTTCCAAGGTGTGTATCTCTTGCATAAACTCTTCTTTTTCGAGCCTTTGGGCCGAAAGGAGTTCAGCAATTATTCTTCTTGAGGTAAGATTTACCTCTGTCATTACTGCCTCTTTTGACAATGAAATATTGCCTACGCCCTTATATCCGGCATACACATTTCCGATAATCAAATCAGCATAATCGCTTAATGTAGGCTTCATTTATGTATTTATTTCATTTTTATAAAAATATGTTATAAAAAAAACCCATGCAAGATGCACGGGCTTTTATTTGGAGAGTAAAAGGTAGCCTTATTAAATGAGCGGTGTTCTGAATGGTGCTGTGCCTTTGGAGGTAGCACTTTGAACAAGCTCAGGGGAAGCAACTGCGAGCTCAGGAGTTGTCGCAGTAAACATGGTTCTTTTAGCTACGTTGGCATTTAACCAAGATGTAAGAGCCAATTTGTACTGTGTCAATTCCTCATTGACAAACAACTGATACTTGTAAGCACCTTTCTGGATGCCATCAGCCATTGCATGTCCATGAAGCTCTTCTCTTTCCACAACTTTACCAAAGGTAAACGAGGTGTATTTAGCATCCGGAACAGGCAAACCACGTCTGTCTGTGTGATGATAATCAAGAGGTCTTAAGGTTGCTTCGGTTTCAATTCTGTAGCTTCTTAGCTGCTCGAATGTGTTACGTCCTTGGTATCCTACTCGGATTTCAGTAGTGTTTACACTTACCTGACCGTTTCGGATGACATCACCTACGGCAGAAACATGGATCAATAAGCCTGGATCAGAAGTTTCAATGTTGATGTTTGCACCGTCACGGCTAACAAATATCACATATGGTCTGTCCTGAAAACCTTCTTCTTTCAATACCTGCTCCAAACGTTCAGCAATATTTGCTGCGGTATCGCCCGGCTTTACAACCAAAGGATACTTGAAGGTTCTTTGAAAATGGGCATCCCATCTTGCAAATTCAGCATTGAAGTGCAGTGCTTCTAATTTGATTTCAAGTGTGAACTGGTAGATTTCAGTTACGCCATTGACGGCGAAAGTCAATCTTTTTTCGTTTGTCTGATAAGGAACACCCAATGCGCCGATAGTTTCGGTCACGTTGTCTTTTTCTAAGGTAACAAAACCTTCGATGTCGATTCTGTCTGCGTTGGCCAATAAAGCCGCTGCTGAGGCAGGGTTAGTCGCATCTCCTGTAAAGTCGTCCTGAGTTCCGATCAGGCTATAACCGTCGCTATTTTTATTAAAAAAGCGGATCGGGGAATGGGAAGCAGCGTTTATGATTCTGCTTTTAAACCCTAATGTGAAGTTTGCCATTAGTAGTTAAGATTGGTTAAATAAGTGATTTTGTCTGTATTCGCGGGTCTCCTGTTGTGCCAAGTCTATTGGCTACTGCAAGTCTCAATATTAGCATGTTTACATCAATAGGAAACTCGCTTTCATTAAAGGATTGGAAGTCGTCTGATAACTCAAGCTTTTGGGGCTGTCTGATGTAGCGCAAAGAAATGCTACGGGCAAAAATTTCATCTGCAGGATTAGACTCTGTATCATAAATTAGAAAGATCCTGTTCCCCTCGATTCTGTAAAATGGTCTTTCCTTATTGGGTTTATAATACTTGTTTTCCATGGCAAAGTTCTCAATATCTGCCGTGTACTTTCGCACTGGCTTTCTAAAGGTTTTGCCTTTGCGCTTGATGAAACGTTCATCCTTGGCATATTCGAATAAAGCACTTACACCGAACAGTCTGTAATAATCGCCTGGAAGATCAAGATGCTTTACAGGCCTTTGACATGATGGTTGATTAATATCAGCATGGTAAGGAACCGAAAGCATCCTGAGCCTGTCAGTAACGGTATTGGTAAGCTCGAACATCCTTAGCTCGTTCTCGATAAATGCATAGACAGCCGTATGCCATGAGTGAAGAAAGTCTATAACTTCCGCATCAGGTGAAGCGAACTTATCCAGTTCAATCAAAAATGCCTCATATATTTCTACTGCTGTCTTCATTTATTAAGATGCAAGGTCTATCATCATTTCTCTAACAATGTCATGGTTTTGAGGATCTTTCAGCCATTGTACAACTGTTTCATCCTTGGAACCAAGCTTGGTGTCTCCAAACACATAAACGCCTGTTTCATCGTCCTTGACAATGACCTTGGCGTTGACCAAATCCATCATCAAGATTTTGTGTTTAACGTCGTCATCCTCGAATTTTGCTATCGTCTTTTCAGGGAAGTTGGTAGCCTTGTCGTACAAGAATTCAAAAACCTCAGAAGGATCCATGTATGATCCGTCCATACCAAATAGTCTGCATACTTCCAGACGTCTGTCCTTGGATGCTTTGTGCACCAATGACTGTGCTTGGAAAATAATTTCTTTTTTCTTCACGGACTTTTCAAGCTCTGCTTTGTAATCGTCCACATAGAAAAGCACAACCTCTTCCTGTAATGCATCCTCACGGCTTGCAGCAATTTCCTTGTTGTGAACAATCCAATCCCAGTCTGTACGATCAATGATATTATCATATCTGAACGTAATATCATTGGTAATCTTTCTGGAAGTATAGCCGTCAACAACCCGTGCTTCTTTCTTTTTATCGTCTTCTGAAAGAACTTTTACCCCAAGCAATCCACCCGTAATGGAATCTTTTACAGGGCACAATACAAGTGGGCCTTGCTGTTTACCATACTTGGCTTTAAGTGTTAATTCCTTTCTTGATTTTAACAGATCGACAAGTGCTTCCTCTTTACTCTTCTTTTTTGACATAGCGTTAAATTTGTTTAAATGAAACAGAGTTATAAATATAACCCTGTTTCATAAAATATCAAACAATTAGTACCAGCCTACGTTTTCCTCCAAAATGTGGGAAGTGTAAGGGTTTGCAAGCTTAATGCCTCTGTAACCCATCATTTCGTATCTTGAAGCGTGAACAGTAGTTCCCATGTTTTCAACATTGTCACCACCGGACTTACCACCCATACCCAACAAGGAACCTTTAAACAAGGACATGCCTTTGAGGGTAATCATTTGAACGTTTGGTTCGTCTCCGTAACGGTTGGTATCGATAAACACTCCGTAACCTTTTTCAGGGTAACGCTCAGTTAACGCATCGTTGTGCATGAACACAATTGTGTTGCCAGCAAACTCGTATGCATGATACTCAGCACCTACCTTAATTTTCTTGCCCTCTACAGTATAGAAGTATGCCTGAGAGGTTCTTTCCTTCAAGATGCTGTCCAAAAGAACTTGTACTTGCTCGTACATTCTCCAGTTACAAGCTACCGCAATGGTATTGCCTGTACGCTTTTCCATCTTCTCTACGCAAGCAGAGATTACGTCTCTCAATACTTTATCAGTAAGGAAGAAGTAGCGAGTTTGTCCGCAATACTTTTTGATAGTTGGGATAAGGCCGACACCCATAGGAATAGGTCTTCCGTCTTCCTCAGTGATCAATACCTTACCAGTGTCGTCAAAGTTACCAGGCCCCAACAACATGGAGTTTTCGAAAGCAAGGTAGATTTGATCCAACAAATCTTTTTCAATTTCAGGCATCTGGAAAAGATCGCCCGCATGCTGCATGTATACCGGCTTCAATTTCGCAAAGTCACCAGAAACAGAATCGCCTACACGGTGTCTTGAAATATAGTTTCGGTGCATTTCAGCATTCCAGAAAGACTTGCTGAAACCGATTTCGGACATTTCAGGCTGATAGTTGGTCAAGTACTTGGTGCGCTTGCCTCTTTTAAGGTAGTTGGTGTTTACCTTGTTTTCCGTGCTTGTGGAAACAAGCTTCACCCAGTGCTCCCATTTGTTCGGGGCCAACTGTCTTGGCTGTCTGGTTACGAACAAAACCTGCTCGTTTTCAAGCTCAAAAGCGTCACGTACATCGTAGAACTTTTGCTCAAGAATCAATCTGAACTCAGTTCCATACTGACCGTTCTCATTGCAGTCCTCTGCGATACGGATACGTGGGATTTTGTTGGTTTTAATTTTCCACTGGAATTCAAAAGACTCGATCTCTTTCAAGTTCAGGTCTTTTGTATCTTTGTGGTACACAGCTCCAAGCTGTTCGGTAAGCTTTTGGAGCGTAAGTCCTGGATACATCGTAACAATGGTCTTGGAGATATGTGGCTTCAAGCCGATCATAGCACCAAGATTCTGCATTGTTTTGGTATCCGCACCGTTTGGAATGTGGCTGATAGATACTACTCTCATCGTTTTTGGTTATGTAGAAAATTGGTTAAGTCAATCTTCTCCATTCCCGCGATGCTCCGTTGTTAAAATATCTCTTCTTCTTCAGAAGAAGATTTGGAAGGCTTGCTATTGGTCGGTGCAGCCTTGCTAAATGTTACAATAGGTTTGTCAGAAAACTTCTGCAAATGCCTGTCTTTGATGTTCAGCTTTGCCTTAAGGTCTGCTATTTCGTTTTCAAGTCTTTCACGTTCGGTTTTCATTCCTTCTGCAAAAGCCTGATTGGATATGTGCTCAAATATTTTTTCTGCGTGAACGTCGAGAAAACGCATTCTCAACAGCTTTGCAGGATCAGCAAGAGACTTATAGAATTCGCTTTCATCGTCAATGTTGTCAGGAACTAAGTCCTTTACGATGGCAGCGGTTACTTTTGGATCAATAGGAATACCTGCGATTTCAGTGGTTTTCTTGGCCGTCTCAATAATCTTTTTAGCCTCCTCTATTTCTTCGCTTCTTTCCGATTCTCTTCTTGCCTCAATGGCTTCTTTGTGCTTGGCTGAAATGTCAGCGAACTTAATTTCTCCGGAACTGATTTTTTGTCTGAGAAATGCAGCTCGTTTTTCAACCCTGCCAGCATCTTTGAGTATTTTAAACTCTTCCTGAATTTCTTCTTCGGAAGCACCCTTGTAGATTGTTTTGAGATTCTCTAATACAAGTTCATCGTCAGTCAACTGCTTGTGTGCATTCTCTGGATCACTTTCAAGGATGTATTTAGCGAGGTCTTTTGCAGTACCACCGTTACGAAGAAAATCGATTAACTCTCTTTCTTCATCGTTCTTGAAAGCAGTTTCAGGAGCTTTTTTGATTTCTTCGGCAAACTCTTCCTGCATCCGTACAAACTCATTGGTGACAATTGTCAGCTGATCCTCAGGTGTCAAGTCCGCAATCTTTACCTTACGACCATCCTCAAACTCTATTTCGTCCAGATCGTAACCGCCTGTTTTTAGAATGAAGTCCGCTGCATTTGCGAACTCTTGATTACTTCCCTGATCCTTATTTTTATCCTCAGGTTTTTTCGCAGGTTCAGCTGCAGGCTTTGGATCATCCTTTGGATTGGCTGGATTTGGCGCAGGTGGGGAAGGGGGAGGGTCATTGCTTTCAGGCTTTTTTCCGTATGGCTCTACCTCGCCTGTTTCCTCATTGTAAACCCCGATAATCTCACCATCTTCACCGTATTTGATCAAATCCGGATCAAGAAGCATGTCATCGAATTCTTCGCTACTTTTACTCATATACAATTATAATTAAGTTTTATAAAAATGATTTTCATTTATATTTCACAGCGTTGCTTTAACTGCTCACTAAGTTGCTTTAACTGTTTCTGATTTCTTTAGAATTGGTGGAATAGGCAAGTTGTAAGTGTTCAAGCTTGACCCTTTTCTCGTCAAGGTCTATTTTTCTGTTCTTGAAGTCTTCATCAATCCTATTGCGTTCCGCCTCATACTGGGCCTTGGATTGTACCTGCTGACTTTTGATTTGAAGCTCCTGCTGTTTAATTTCTTTGTCAGAACGGGTAAGCCTGTCAAGCTCGGCTTGAAACTGTTGAAGCTGGTTGTTTGCATCGTTGAGCTGTTGTACAAGTTCTTCGACCTGTTCGTCTTTACCTGACTGAAATGCAGACTTAGCAAGCTCTTTGATGTGGGTAAGGGATTTGCTTCCGACCATATCAAAAAGGAATGTAGGATCAATCTGCATAGCAAGTGCAAGCTCACGAGACATCAACTTGATTTCTTCGATAGACTTGATTTCATCTGAACTATCAGAAACATGTACATCAAAATCTGCAAGCTTAAACTGCTCGTGCGCATTTGTAAATATTTCCCTGCCTTTTTTACCCATGCTAAACAATCCTGGATAACCGTCCTGATAGGACATTCTACAATGGTTCAAGTGATCAGTTAATGCCATTTTCACGATAGTATTGTGAAGCTGCAGCATAGGCTGAGTTACAATAGTGGATTGTTCAATAGCATTTTCAGTAAGGCCTTTGCCGTCTTTAGCTACGATCTGCGCCATACGCTGTCTTGATACCCCTGTAATCTTGGAAGCTGTTTCCTCCAAAAAAATGATGATATCCTTAATTGTTCCGACTGCTTGGGAAATACTCATATCCCATGAAGTGTAATTCTGGAACTTTCCTGCTCCGTCTTGGGAATAATCCACAAGAGCAATACCTTGCTTAACATAGCCAAGAAATTTGCGTACCCTGTTCACTGGATCTGTTTCATCCAACCATACAGGAATATCCGGAACGTGTACAGGCATAACCTTTGTACCTGAAACGGCCACAAGGTTTTCAAGAAAATAGTGCATGATATCTATTTTCATGGCCAGTTCCTCAGTAGCAAGAACAAGAGAAAAAGGCTCTCCGTTTCTGTCATTGTAACACGCTCCGTTAAATGTCAAGGGTACATCGCATGGATTGCGAGAGGAACGGATCACGTACTTTGACTTGCCCATGTCAACGTAAATCTTTTCACCGATACGCACGCCTTCGTACCTATCAAGCTTGTATTTAGTCATTGACTCCTTGATCTTTCGCTTCTTTCCGTTGACAATGATTTCATCATCAATATTGCTTTCGATCTTGGTGTTTTCCTTCCATTCCACCCAGTAAACTTTTACAAGGTCTGAGGTCAGGTTTCGAACCGAATAAGGGGTAACAGGCCCTTCAACGTTTCCAAACTTGCTTGCTACAAGTTTCACTTCATGGTCTGCTGACTTTATGCCATAATTGGAAAAGAATTCCTTTCGGTCTTTATCGCTGAATTTATGGCCCCAACGCATATATACTTCCTGTGCCGGAAGTTCTTCAATGTAAACAGCCCTCGGGCAGTCTTTAATGAAATGGGTATTATGCGTTTTGGTATAATACAAGTGTTTCGGATTGATAACCCTAAACATTGGAGCAACCCCAATACCTGTAACTTTTGACTGATAATATTCCTGACCACCTACAATTAGATCATTGAACATGATGTTAAACAGGAACTTCATATTGAGGTAGTCCATTTCGGACTCCATGACCGTTTGGGAGTAAATTTCCAAATAGGTCTTATAAGCTTTGAAATTCTCCTGCTTCTTATGAAAATCGGTACTGGTTACGAAATTTCCTGTAATCGGTATTTTCGTATTATCCGAATAGTTAACCCGCTGCACAAGCTCGTTGATTGAGCTTGAAATCATTTGGTGTACTTCCTTCATAAAAGCTTGATGCCTTTCAGCCATCATCTTTTCAACACTTTCGTTGTCCCTGCATGTAATTCTGAAGGGAACAGGTTGTACTGCTTCGTCGCCCTGAAGAGCATCGAACATAGATTTGAGAACCGGAATATGCCTTACTTTAGATGGAAGCTCTACACCCTGCGCATCTTGTAGATACTGATAGTTCTCCATCGGCATTTCACCGTTCCTGATTTTATATGCTTTGTCCAGTTTTGCCTTAGAGCTTCCCACACAGGAAGCAATCGTATAGTCAACCTGTTCCTTGAGATATTCAAAGGATCTGGTTTCATCTTCACTGAGGACAGGCTTATGTTTAGGTTTTTCAGAGTTCATAACCAAATTTAATATTTATACTTTCAGGTTATGAACTTGCCATGCTTGGTCGAGATACAATACGTTGCTTTTTACGATACCTGGGAAGGCTCCGCTTTCAGCAAAGTTCGCAAACGGGTTGTCCTGATACTGTGGAAGCAATCCGTAACGCCTAATGCCATTGACATCTGTATAGTATCCATACTTGTGGAAATCAAACTTTGGAGGCGTTGTAGACTTGACCTGCTGATCGTGCAATTCATCATCACCGATTTCAGTCATGAACATGGCCACAACAAGGTCAAACTTGGTACGCTCTGACATATTGAAATCAATCAACTGTTCAATAAGGGGCAAGAACCATAGGTCATGGCCGTAATCTTTGATATACTGAGCTGTGTACAGTTCCCCATAGCCAAAGTTTTTAGCTGTTGCCGTTGTACCGATAAGAGTTGAAACCTTGTCCAGTGATGGATCAGTGCTGAGTGTAATCCTTGGACGTTTCATAAACCTATGCATAGCCTTGCGCTGCTTAAAGTAAGCAACGATATTACGCTTGGTATCTTCGATGTTGATGGTACAGTCGAACAGCGTTACAAGCTTCAGGGCATTCTCATAGAAGTCGTCAATGTCCTTTGGCCTGTCTGTATAGACTGCCACATAGCGGTTGTTGCTGCGCTGGGCAGAATGCATACGCTTTTTGATAAGCAATGCTCCTTTGGAACCTTCGCCTGAAGCTGTATCCTGTTTTCCAAGATCAATACCATCGTAACCACCGACATAAAGATTTTTGAATACCTTTCCGTTTTCGTCCAGTTCAGGCTCCTCCAATAGCCATATTTCCCCTTTATCTGTATATTCGATTTCAACTCCGACAATCTTTCCGTCCTGTCTTTTCCAGTGCAGATTACACAGTTTACCGAGCTTCTTTCCATTTTCGGTAATCTCGATTTTCTGTTGGGCAAGTATTTCCGTGTTGAAGTTGTTTCCTCCCTTGACCATGAATGCCTCTTCGGGAGTAAATGGATATTCCTGAATAAACTGATAGTATGTCAGCGCATCGCCTTTTTTCTGTTCGCGTTCTGCTTCAAGTCCCTTCTTTGCGCCCTCTCTATCTGGAATGAAATTGTCTTCCCAATAGCCTCCGTACTTGTAATGAGCAGGAATGAATATGGCTGTCTTTCTATCACCCCACTGTTTAACTGGATAGATATTAAAAGCATCAGGATTGTTAAACATATCCCTCGCATCAGCAGATCCTCCGGACTCCATCTGTCCTCCCGTACCGATAAAAAATACCTGACAAGTCATTTTTGAACCTCGTTTAAAAGAACCTAAAGACTCCCCATAACACTTTTTTAGACTTGCTGCGCCTGTCCAGGCACCGACCTCTTCGAATAACTGAAACTTAGGACGTGTACCTCTGGTCTTACCTGCATCTTTGTCGTAGACAATCTTTTCGAGTTTAGAGCGATGCCCGATAGTTTCTTTGTTACCGTCAGCTGTAAATATCTCTTCTCCTGACTCCATGTAGTTTTCGCTATCATAGAGTCTTTTCATGCGTAAAGTAGGGTGAAGCTTTTCAAGGGCCTCGATGGATTCTTTCAGCTTTTTGAATGTGGCACTTGCGTGCAGGTCGATAGAAGCTGAAATAAAGTTATGGGAAAGCGGATGCAGAAAATAGTTTTTTGCAGGGATCGATATTACCCCGAATGTCTTTCCATATCCACGAGCTGTAATAAAAAAGATATGAAGGCCGCTCTGTTTAGCTTCCTCAAATTGTTTGAACAGGTAGTCGTCTTCCTGGCAAGGGTAGGGGAAGGCAATCTTTTCTTCATCGGTAGGCTTTCCATTTTTATCAAGAACCAAAAGGTTAATGGGGAAAAAATTCATGTACCAGTAGTAATCACCCGTAAACCGAAAGCCGTTTATTTCCCTTCCATGCTTGGCATAGTAAAGATGTTCCTTGTAAAATTCAAGGTTCTGGTAGGAATAAAGGTCAACCTTTGGAGGTGTCCTTGCTTCAAAAAACTGATTGGGTAATATAAGTTTATTCGAGCTCTTCGTCATCGTTGGATTGGGTTAGGATTAACCCCATCTCCATTGGTGATCTCGCAGCATTGCCTTTGGTCTTGGCTTTCTTTTTTGTTTTTTCTACAAAGTCATCAGTCTGTGTTTTTGATATCAGGATGTTCTTGATGTCTTTGAGCAGTTCCACTCGATCCCTGTAATTTTTAACCGTAATTTCTTCGGAGTCTTCAAGCAGCTTGGTAATCTGGTCTACCTGTTTGTTTACAGCTAAGGCCAGCCTGTCCACACAGTCACGGTTTAAGGTGTAATACCATTGGATAGCATTCTCAATCATTTCCTGTTCTTTCTTGCTGAACTTATGATTGGCGTCTCCAAATACATCTTTTTTAGCGTAGGACTCTCTTAGATGATACGCAATATCTCTATGGGGATTTTTCTCGGTGATGTCTCCCATAAAGAATACGTATTTTAGCAATTTAATCGCATTAAGCTTGTTGGGTGCTTTGTCTGATTTGTAAAGCTGGTAGAATGCCTCGACCGTTAAAGTCTTGGCATCTACCATCAGTTCCCCTCTTTCGTTGATGTCAAATATGATAGCCATTGACTTTTATAATTTCAATCCGTCAGCAGTAGGCTCAACGGTTGTGTTTGTAGGATTTTTGCTCTCAGGATAGGGATTTGCTTCACCCAAAGCTTTCAAATCCATTCCAAGCCACATCACTGCTTCTTGAAGCTTCGTGATTGAAGTTGAACGCTCAGGTGATTTTCTTTCAGCTTCCTTTAGCTCCTGAATAAGTTCATCGAGCTTTTTCCTGATAGATTTATTCTGGACTACATGGCCCTGCCATTTTTCTTTTTCTCGTTGACGAACGTTGAGCATCATATCAAATTTCCTCATTTCTTTCGTAAGCGGATTCCATGAAAAAACACTCTGGCTTTGAGTAGTAGTCAGGCTTACATTATCCAGAACCCCTGACTTTCCATAAGGCTGTTTATTGACTACATGTGGATTGCCATGCAGTAGCGGATCAGAAGGCAAAGGCCTTGCATTTGTTTGGGTGCTGATATGAACATTAGCCTCAGAGCTTACAGGATCACATCCGGCAATGTATTTTTCACTTTGTTTGTCAAAAGCCTCTTCAGGTGTAACAGGATATACATTCTTCAAATCTGAAATGTTGACCCATTTCATTAACGGAAGACCTGTGACTTGCTGCGAAAGTTCATTAAGCTCTTTTTCAGATATCGCCTTATATTTAAGTGACTCATCTGCATCAATTAAATGCTTTGGATTTCTTCGCTCAAAATCATTTTTAAGCTTTAGTTTTTCCTGTAGTAAATAACCTTCAAGCTCCCAAAGCTTTTTGAATGCATTATCAAAAGCTATTTCTCTGCCTATTTTTTCATCAAAGTTAGAAGGGTCAACCACAGCAGACTCGCCAGTTACTTGAAACCCGTTACTCATGGTAATGATGCAATGGGTGATTTTATCGGTGAGCTTACGGTATTCTACTGTGTTTATTTTCGAGTTTATATGCTCTTTAGTTACTTTGTTCATAGATTTTCAAAATGTTCCTAATCCGTTGATCCAAATTTTTTTTTCCTTACCCGAACCCCATCCAAGGTTTTTGTCTATGTTTTCGGGAAGGTATTGAGTGCCACAGATATCGGTTTCCTTATGGCACATATAAAGGGGAACAGATGGTTTCCCATTCCCCTTTTTATTTCTTTTAACCGATGATTTTTTCAATTTCGCCAATCGTCTTTTCATTGAGTGAAATGTTTTGATCAATCAATTCCACAGCAGAAGCAAGGCTTTTCATTTCGCTTTCAAGTTCATTTTTAATTCCAAAAGCTTCCTGTATGTCTTGCTTTAAAGAATCTTTCAGGTCATAAAATGAAGCAAGCTTTTTCTTTCTTGAATAATCGATCAATTGTACTCTGTCGATCAATGATAATTTTCTTTCTCCGAACATAGCTTAGTTTGTTCCTGTCGAACCAAGGCCTCCTTCACCTCTTTCAGTTTCGCTCAATTCTCCTTCCGCATGCTCCAAGAATGCCTTTTCGTACTTGGCAAAAACAATTTGACCAAGCCTATCTCCATGATTGATCACCACTTTGGAGTTACTCAGATTTACTACAAGCAAATGAAGTTCACCTCTGTAATCACAATCAATTGTGCCAGGAGAATTTAGGACTGTAATCCCATGCTTTACAGCCATTCCTGAACGAGGCCTGATCTGCGCTTCATAACCTTCCGGAAGCTCAAGGAAAATCCCTGTCTTTAAGGCTACTCGCTCCAATGGGTTAAGAATCATGAAGCCCGTATCAATGATGCAGTGAAGATCCATTCCTGCAGAACCCGCTGTTTTATACTGGGGTGTTGGATTTTTGGAAGTATTGATCACTTTGACAATCAATGTTTCCTTGTCGATTTTTTCTACCATTTTACTCATTTATGAAATTAATTTATAAATATAAATAAAAAGAATATTAAGAGTCAAAAAAAAGCCCTGAATTCAGGGCCTCTTTTTTTACGCGTATTTCTTTAATTCCTTTTCGAGCTCTTCAATCATAAATTCAATTTGAAGCTCTTTCATTTCAAGGTCTTTAGATTCATTACATGTTATCTGATATTTATCAATCAGTGAACATCGTTCTTCTTCCAAATTTTTAACATACTTTTCAACTTTTAATAAATGACTGGTTAAAAGTTTATTATTCTTTTTAACTCCTTCAAGGAGCGCAACACCAAAGCCTGTAATCATGATACATATCAAGATAACAGCGATTTCAATAAATTCTAAAGCTATGTTCATTATTTATAATTTGGTTTAATAAATCGCGCAAATATATAAATGAAATGAATATTTATGCATTTCCTTTTAATTTTAATTTCCTCTTAAAAGACTCTTTTACAACCATTTTCTTACTTTTTTGAATTAAGCTTCTGAAATTCAGCTTAGGAGAATTTCTTAATTTTAAATTAAACAAAATAAAAGCTGCTTCATTTTCTCCAATCCAAACCTTTTCTATAAGCCCAGAACCAAAAGCATTGTCATCCCTGATGATTTCAGAATCCGATATTGCATCAAGGACACCTTTTACAAAGTTATCGAAGTCGGGTTTTTTTTCGTGCAATGAATCGAGCATTGCTATTTTTTCCTTTTTGGTATAAGACTTTTTTATTGGAATACCCACTATCAGTTCCACACAGTTGTAATATCCCTTTTTTATACCTGAAAATTTGAGGCATTCAGCCAGTGCTTTTTTCCAATTTGTGTATTCGGTCGGATTGTAAATCTGAGGGCTGACTTTGTTTCCGATCTTCATAACCCTTGCCCGTGGTCTTGGGGTGGCCATGTTTTCAATCTCAACATGCACCCAGCCTGATTGTGTTTCGAGTTCAATTAATCCTTGATTTCCTTGTTCTTGTTTTTCAATAGGGGCTGGACGACCGATGTCGAACAGGTCAAACAGGTCAAATTCTCCCGATAGTGTACTCGTTCCGTTCTGCATTTATTACAATATTGATAGATGGTTAAATTTTTCATAGCGTATTTTCGATCCGCATTTGCTCATATCTGAATTTCATCTTTTCCTTTGCCTCTTCATTCTGAGCATAGTGCATTACATAATGTTCCAAGATCACGCGCGCATAAAGCAGGTTGATCCTAAATGCCTGGCTTTTGTTTTCTCCGTAAAAAACTTCAATGGTATCAGGATTTGCCTGCGTGAGGAATGCCAATATATTTAGCTTCATGCCATAGTACCCATAAGCTGAATCCGGAACAATGTGGATCGGGTACTTTGCTTTTTTAGCATTTGAATCATATTCAAGATTATCTTCTGCACTGTAAATGACCAGACGCTTTTTGAAGTTAGGGAATATGTCGCATCCATCTTTGACTTGGTATTCTTCTGAAATGATTTTTGCAAACCAAGGATCTTCATAGTGGTTTTCGTGCTTGTAATAATCTCCGATAAGCTTTGCCTTATCTGTTCCTTGTTTTGGTTTAAACTCCATGTAATGGCTCAGCACAGCATCAATGTTTTCCATCAGTCGTTTTTCAATAGTTTCTTCTCAGCAAGTTTTTTTATCAAGCGTTCACGTTCATTAAGGCACTTAGCAAAGTAGATCGGGTTGACATAATACCATCCTCTTTTACCTGCAGAAATCAAAGCCTTTTCTTCCTTTAGCCTTTCCAAACAGTTCTTCATCGTCCTTTCAGAAAATGGCTGTTCCTTATTGAGCACAGAAGACATATACAGTGTGAATTTTTCTCTCAGCTCAGCAGAGTACTTGAACAGGTTATCTTCACCCATTTCCTCCGTGAGAAACATCAAGAACAAATTCTCGGTCTTTGTCAATACAGCAGTTAAAGCAAGCGATCTACCAAAGCGCATCACATACCTCATGCTCACAGTAATGTCCTCACGCATTGGCCAGTTAATGCCATCATGGGTACTCACTCCGCTTACATAGGTTATTTTTTTGCTTCTGCCTTTCATATGAACTACGAAGCAAATATATAAACAAAGGTTATAATATAAATACAGGTTATAAAGATTTATAAAAAAATATTAGTATAATTCATAACAATTCATTACATTCCCCTGAACAGCAAGAAGATACCCTGACTCAGGGTACTAACGCATCGAGAAAGTACCTTGACTCAGGGTACTTATTTTTTTTCATCTATTCTGTTTATCAGTCACTTATCTAAAATCGATCCTTATAGAACATTACTTTTGATTTCCAAGTGGAACTCGAAGTGTGTCCTTGCAGTAAAAGCAAGTCCACATTCTCATTCTTCACTTGTAAAACACCCGAACAGGTAAAGATATTTTTTTATTCAAGAACCTGTAATCCATCCATGATCATCAACACCATTAGCAGTCCATACCAACGCACTCAGGCAAGATCGACGTTTACCTGTAAACGGAGAGATTGAATGAGGAGTAGCTATCGTCGCATCGCGAAAAATCATTGCGAAGCAAAAAAACGACAGAGCAGATAAGCGAGGTATGCCGGACACAGTCTCAACAGAAGGAAGTCCTAAATCATCCACACCAAAAAAATTTTGTATATGTAAAAAATTTGGGAGACCACATATGCAAAGTCCCCCCGTAGGTTTCCTTGGGAAAAGTCTCGGAAACTACGAGGGCGTAGTAGGGTCTAACGTTTCATTTTTGTCTGTACTACGAAAGCTTATATCACGAAGAGTTATCTAAAGATGAAACTCTGTTAGGTAGGGTTAAATCTCAGGGAAAGATGTTTCTGCCATGGAAGCATTGATCCTAATCCCTGACTCAGGGAAATGAAATCATCAGCTATGCTATGGGTCTGCAATTGTAGGCAGAAACAAAACCAAGGCAATAGCTGACGAAATCATGCTCAGGGTAATTAAGGTTGGGCACTTACGTGCGGCCCAATTTTTATCCTGAGGGATTTGATTACCTGCTATTGGTTAACGTCTACTGATTTTCATTAGATAAATACTGATGGCAACTGTGCACGTTTTTCTCTTGTCTGGGCTGAGATTTTCTGTACCTGATACATCTTGTATGGGTTAGGATTTGTTCAGCCTACATATGGAGAAAAACGGCACAGATTATCAATACTTATATCACTAAGTATTGAACTGATAAATTTAACCTTATGGTGTCAAGGTCAACCATGTTGTAGTTATGATTACTGACAGAGAACTTATTGATCTAATGTTAGAGGACAGTCCAGGCATGTGCTGTTCCTTGGAGGATAGAGACATCAACGTCGCATATGACGAGTTGATGGAAAGATTTGAGGAATACTGTGAACTAAATGGGTTTGACACCCATGACAGGAATTTCGAGAATTTCCAGCTTGGCTTGCGTCTTATATGAGGCAGGCGCAAAGCGTCAATTCTTATATCACTAAGAATTGATATGATAACCCTGAACTGTGTTGGTTCGGGGTTTTTTATTGACCAACATTTAACCTTTCGGTACCAAGGTAAACCGAGCTTACTGCTATGTATACTCCAGATGATAACGAGTACTATGCTCAAATGATGCAAGAGTTCTATCAGGAACAAGTTAATTCTTTCGCTGAGTTCTGCGCCATTTATGGTTGCGAGAACAGCGATAAGAATTTTGAGCTGTGGCAGGCTGGCATCTTACAGGATATTATCCAAGATGCCATGGGTGAATTTGAATTTCACCTTGCCTATGTGAAGCATCACTACGGTCATTTAATGACCTCTTGTGAATTGACTGATATGGTACATCATAGGATGCAAGAGCATCCAAGATGTGTCATTGACCATGATGGAGACTTGCCTTTTTAAGGCAGGTTTCCATTCTCTTAATCTTGTTCTACTTATTAACTTATTCTCTTATGAAACTCATTGCATTTACTGGAGCACTTATGGTGCTTGTTGCTGCCATCGGCTCAATATATTTCTCATTAGTTCCCATGCTGTTTGACATCTCGAAGAGAGATGCTGGTGATCATGTCATCTACGGCCTGTTAATAACACTTACCCTGTTCATGATCTCTCTTCCTATCGGTGAAGAGATGGAAGCAAGAGCAGAGAGAAAGGAGCGTGAGAATGCTTAAGTACTGGCTTGTTACCGAAATCAGCGAAGAAGCTCCCTTCAAATGGGAGCTTTTTCAGCCTCAGGACTTTGACGAACTTATGGTCTTGATGGAAATCATTTGGATTTCCCAAGACTTCGTTTGGTTCGCGTATGAGGATGGTGAGTTTTATACTGCCGTGGATAGCAAGCAAGAGGCCATTGACCTCCTTGCTCCTCAGGTGTGGTATCACTCATACCCATTTCCTCATGAAGAGGAAGATGTAGAGCTGCCCTTTTAGGGCAGTTTTATATCACTAAGAATTATCTTAAAACTTATTAAATCTGCCTATTGCTATGAAGAATTCTGCAAATACCACAATTGTTGTCGTTTTCAACGACAAGGCTAATGAAGCCTATTCCTATTATGACCTGCTTGATAGAGCAGACATCATTTTAGAGGATGCAATGGGTTTAGGAAACCTCGAAGGAATTATCCTTGAGGATGCTGATGGAACCCATTTGATGAATGCAGCTGAAGCCTATTCTTTTATTCACGACTTGATTTATCCACCAAAGGATAAATCAGTTGTGGCCAAAGAGATAGGCGACGCATGGGATGAAGTTATGGATGAACTTTATTCCTGATTATTATATCACTAAGAATTAATCTATGCCCTTGCGAAAGCAGGGGCTTTTTGTTTTACCAAAACCTTAATTAATCATGACACAGTCATTTATTCTATCTGCGTTGAGCTTCTTGTTCCGCTTCGCTTTCGTCTACTCCATAGGCTTGCTTTTCTACGCTGTAATCTTCGTAGACTTTGGTGTATTTACCACTGGTGCTTTGCAAGCACCTGGTAAGATATTTTGGGCTTTGCCATCCCTTTTAATCACTCTTCTAACCATAGCTACTGAAAAAGATGGAAGATAAGGGATTTATTGCGGTGCTTGCAGCAGCTGCAGGCATCGTTGTGATAGGTATCGTATGGATGATTGAATTGATAAAATACAATCCATTGATATGAAGACCTTGAAGATTGTTAATTCGGCACTTATTCTTATTTGTGCCCTTGTGTTAATTTTGCTGTTTGCCCGAATGGGGCAAGCAGCAGGATTAGGTATGTTCTATTGGCTTGGCATCATCTGCGGTGGTGTTCTTGCTCTTAGCGCATTCGCGGATCTGCTGGAACGGGAAGTCTGACGACTCCCTGTTCCAAGCTGATCATCCCAAAAGTGTTCCCAAAAAGTGCTGTAAAAAGTGATTGCTTACGCACGACTTTATATCACTAAGAATTTATCCAAAAACAGTTATGGAAGAGACATTGACATTTCATGAATGGTATGATCAAAACATAGAAGATCTTGAAATTGAGTTCGCAGAAAGCGGATTCGATAGAGAGCTTGATTACCATGACAGAGTTGAACAGGTTATTGAAAACCGTTATCAAAAATATTTACATGATAACAGTTGTCAATAAACGAAAGCACTTGCCCACCCGTGAGGATTATTACATTGGTAGGGGAAGTGCGTTGGGAAATCTTTTTACTGGAAGTAAAGACATTTCCCAGACCAAAGCTCAGTTTCAGGCAGGTTCAAGAGAAGAAGCTATTGCCCTATATCGCAATTGGCTTAAACAGGAACTTGCCAACGGAAATGAGAAGGTAAGGATTGCAATGAATGAGATTTACCTCAAAGCCAAGAAAGGCAAAGTAAATCTTGTCTGCTACTGCAAACCACAAGCTTGTCACGGTGACGTAATCAAAGAGGTAATCACTGAGGTGATCAATGAACGTTTTACGGTCATTGATTGCGACAATGATATCAGGCACAATTACACTAAGTTCATGCATCAAGCAAGAACTTCAAATAAGCCTGTTTTATTGATTTGTGAAGGAGATCACGTGATTTATGAGGATGTTGAACAGGCTGAAAATCGTATTTACTACGAGTTTCAGAGGGAGTTCAATAGATCCACCCAGACTTACCAAAATTATGGAGACCCTGATGTAACAGGACTACCATTCTAAAGCCGAGCCCATAAAGCTCGGCTTTTTTTATATCACTAAGAATTATCAAAAACTAAATAAACCAAAACCAAATCCAAATGAATAACAACACCATTCATTTTCAGATAGACGGGAATGTCTATTCTGAAAGCTTCAGTAACAAATTAGAGGCTATGTTTTTCCTTGAGAAATGTGGTTTCACCATCATTTCTGCCAAGGTTGGCAGGACTGAACTGAATGCCCAACAAATCGAGGAAGTAATCCGCAAAGGCAAAGCCTATGAGTGGGCAATTGACAACGGTATGCCACTAAACTTTCACAGCATTCTCTATTTCATCGACTGGTATGGTGAAATGGCTGAGAAAGCAAGGAAAGAAACGGCATTCAACAAAGCCCAAAGGGAATGCGAAATGCATGAAATCGGCCAACTTGAAATGGAGCAGAATTATATCACTAAAGCTTAGATTATGACGACATATTCTAAATTCATCAGCAATCGTGCCAAGGGCATGAGAGCGGTGCGGGTGGTTTCGAAATCAACTACAATGGAAGACTTATCTATGTTTAAGCTTCATCCATTTGAGTCTCTTTCCATGTTCGAGAGCAAAGGGCGTAGATACGTCGAGCTGTTCACGACAATGCACATGGACAATCACAGTCTTACCCAAAGGCTGAATTCAATCTCCGCATACTTAAAGGCCCTGCACAAATAGCAGGGCTTTTTTTATATCACTAAATCTTCAATTAAATAAATCTTACCAAAACAAAAACTATCATGCAAACAACTGCAAACAAATCTGAATTAGATGCCGCAAGAGCTGAAAAAATCTCCAAGTCTAAAATCTACGGTGACGGTGTCACGCCCGTAGTTGGCATCATGGACATCCTTTTCTACAATAACGAAACGGGTGAAACCAAGAAATACGATGGACAGACCGAAGACGGTCGTATCATCATCTTACTTCCTTTCCGAACTGCTCGATATTTGAACAAATGGGCATCTTACAGCATCCCAAGTTCTTGGAAGCTTAAGCACAGCGTTGGTGATTATGTTAATGCCGTTATCGAAGACGGATACATAAATAAATTGATGGAAGCTAAGAAATTCCTTAAGGTTGCATCCATCATCACTGAGGCCGTTGCTGAAACAGCAGGCACAAATGTAGATGCGACCGAGAACGCGACAGCTCCCGTTGAACATCCAAGCATGGCAGCACCTGAGTCTAAAGCCGAAGTTACTGCTTCCGAGCAAGTGCCAGCAGGCTTCGAGGATAGCGAAGATTCTCCGTTCTAATTGACAAATAGCCCCCTTTTGGGGGCTTATTTGTTTGGATATGGCGTGCCAAAGGCACATCTGTTATGAAGAGCCAAGCCGTAAGGCTTGTGCTCTTTTTTCCCTTTCTCTAATCTCGAAAAAGTGTTTTAGTCTCGAAAAAGTGTTTCGTAAATATAAAATCAGTTTATAAATATAATTTGATTTTATACATTTGCGAACGTTTTCAAAGATTCGAGTCTCGAAAAAGTGTTTTGAAATCCGAAAAAAACCACGCCCAATATGGGCATTGGTTGAAAACTATGATAGTACGCTTTAAAGTAATTACATGGCAGCAGGTTGAAGTTCCTGAACATCTGAAAGAGAAAGCCATGGAGCTAATCCGATCCAGAGAAGCTGATGAAGAGAATAAGCTTGAGATAAAGCTTGGTGTTGACCTTCGTTCCGATATGGATGAATATGCTGAGCCCTTGTCTTTGTCTGACAATGGGGATTATTCAACGGTAGAGGTATTGGAGGGTGATAAGATAGTTTACCGTAACGGTGAAGCTAATTACTGGGATAAATAACTTAAAAACAATATGAGAAAATCAATCATTAGCCTGACAGTTTTGGCCCTGAGTATGGGGCTTTTTGCATGTGAGAAAGAGACTCCTTGCAACCATCCTGACCTTGTAAATTCCAGAGAAGCGGCAAGAAAATGCGGACTTGGAGATATCAATGCGTGCCAGGAGTATTTGGAGTCATTTAATAGCCGTCATGTAACGCAAGAAAATCTTCGAAGATGTGGGTTTATTGTGCCTTTTGAAGGTGCATTGACAAGTCCTGAGTAAGATGTGCAAAGCCTGCTACCATGAAATGTAGCGGGCAACTGCTTTTTATATCACTAAAAGTTAGAATAAATAAACATATAATCTATGTATAAACTACAACAGTTACTTACACTTGAAGGGACAGGGGAGAAAGTCTCCG